>NZ_JBEYUY010000001.1:144006-684575 GCF_040643775.1 Streptomyces sp. NPDC047081
CGCCGGCAGGGGATGCTGCCTCCGCCCTCCGGTCGGCCGCAGAAGATCCTGCCCCCACCGACCCGTCGCCGGCAGGGGATGCTGCCTCCGCCCTCCGGTCGGCCGCAGAAGATCCTGCCCCCACCGACCCGTCGCCGGCAGGGGATGCTGCCTCCGCCCTCCCGTCGGCCGCAGAAGATCCCGCCTCCACCGACCCGCCGCCGCAGGACGCCGCCCCCGCCACCCCGCGTCGGCCCTCCGCCCCGGCGCCGTCGCCCTCAGACCCCATCGCCGTCCGCCGCCGCGCTCAGATACGGCATCAGCTGCTCCGCCAGCTCCTCCCGCGAGCCCGCCTCCAGCCCCGCCACCCCCGTCAGGTAAATGGCGTTGAGCAGTTGGTCGGTGGCCAACTCCCCCGTGCCGGAGCGTTCCAGGAACTCCTCGATCAGGGACTCGGCGCGGTCGTCGGGGGTGCCCAGGTGGGCGCGGACGATGTCCGTCAGCTGGTCGCGGCCGGGGCGGCGCAGTTTCAGGCGGACGCAGCGGCGGAGGAAGGCCGGCGGGAACTCGCGTTCGCCGTTGCTGGTGAGGACGACGAAGGGGAAGGCGCGGCAGCGGACGCGGCCCCGGGACACGGTGACCGGGGTGTCCGTGCCGTCGGCCAGCACGTCGGCCGTGCCGGTGGCGGAATGGCGGGCGGCGCGGACCAGTTCGGGGATCTCGTACTGGCCCTCCTCCAGGACGTTCAGAAGGTCGTTGGGCAGGTCGAGATCGCTCTTGTCGATCTCGTCGACGAGGAGAGCGCGGGGGCGGTCGTAAGGGAGGAGCGCGGTGCCGAGGGGGCCGAGGCGGAGATGGTCCTCGACCCCGCCGCGCAGGCTCTCGTCGGCCTCCGCGCCGGGGCGCGCCGCATACAGCCGGGAGAGCGGGTCGTACTGGTAGAGGCCGTCGGAGAGGGTGCTGCGGCTGGTGATGTTCCAGCGCAGGACGGGGCCCAGGCGCAGCTCGCGCGCCACCGCGTAGGCGAGGGAGGACTTGCCGGTGCCGGGCGGGCCGGTGACCAGGAGGGGGCGGCGCAGGCAGAGGGCCGCGTTGACGAGCTGGATGCTTTCCGGCGTGGCCACGTACGTCCTCGCGCGGTGCACACGGTCCGGGGAGACCGCCGCCGCGTCGTCCGTCTCACCGGGCGGCGGCAGCGCGGGTCCGCCGTCGAACGCACGCCAGGGCGGCGGATCGGGCAACTCCGCGATGCCGTCGTGCGGTTCGCTGTTGCCGGTGTAGACGGACCAGTGCGGCATGGGACGGGTCTCCGGTCTGCGGGCGATGCGGTCGCGGCGGGGGTGGCGGTGGCGGTCAGGCGATGGGCGAGTGCAGGTGTACGGCTCCGGTGTGCTCGTCGGTGAAACAGCGCGGGTCGTCCCACAGCAGCTGGATGTCCCGCGCCCAGTGGTCCTCCTCGGCGTCGGCCTCCTCGCGCAACGCCAGTATCGTGCGCGGGAGTTCGGCGGGCGGCACGTGTGCGACCCGGGCGTCGAGCGCGTCCAGGAACGCCGTGCCGGGGCAGTCGTCGGCGCCCGAGCACCCGGCTTCTCCTTCTGCCTCGCAGCCGCGGCGCGACCACACGATGACCGGGGCCGGTGCGGTGACGGACTCCTCGAAGTGCGGGCGGGTGCGGGCCCGCGGGGAGGCGGCGGCGAAGCCGGCCAGACAGGCGCCGGGCCGGCGCATGCGCTGGCGCAGCTTCATGGGGTTGTCGGTGCAGTCGCAGGCGACGCGCTGGATCGGTGCGGCCTCGCTGGTGCGCAGGCGGTCCCAGACACGGGTCAGGACGTGCCGTTTGGCGGCCGTACGGCGTACGTGGTCCGTGACGACGACGGGGTACGAGCAACCGAGCGGGGTGGGGTCGTCGGGGCCGCTGCCCCAGCGGTCCACCGGCAGGTCCAGCCGGTCGCGGGGCAGCGCGAAGGCGATCAGCTCGTCGGCGCCCGGGGTCAGACAGCGGAAGGCCGCCTCGACGTGGTCCTGGACGTAGGCGGGCAGCCGGTCCTCCGGAACCGTGTCCGAGGCGACGGGGTGGCGGCGGCGTCCGCTGTACGCCGACACCTCGACCCGGTAAACGTCGCTGCCCGCGCCGCTGGGCCGCACCTCCACCAGGATCGGCGCCCAGTCGGGAGCGCCGCCGCGGGCCGGGGCGTTGAGCAGAGCGTCCAGCCGGTCGGCGAACCGCGTCGGGGTCTCCGGGTCGTCGACCTCGCACAGCACGAACCAGGCCGCGGCCCACAGCGACGCGAACCCTTCGACCGGCGCGGGCGGATCAAAGGGCCCGGCGGCATCGCCGTACAGCCTCACGGGATCGCACTCCAGCCCGGCCAGCACGGCTTGTTCGACGAGGCCGCGGAGGCGGGCGTGGTCCGCATGGGGGTGAGCGGTGGCGGCGAGTCTCTGGGTGGGGCTGCTGAGATCGGGGGTCGGGCGGCTGAGGCCGGGGGCGGTGCCGGCGTGGCCCGGATCGATATCAGCGTGACCTCGGGTGGGGTTGCCTGGAGTCGGTGCGGGGCCGACGAGACTCGGTGGCGGGCCGCTGCGGCTCGAAGCGGAGTCGGTGAGTACCGGGACCGCGCCGGTGAGACCGGGGGCCGGGCCCAGGCCGGGCAGGTCGGGCCAGTAGTTCACGATGACGTCTGTGGGCATCATGCGGCCGGTGCGTACGTCGCGGGCGCGGTCGGCCGCCGTGACCATGCCGACGACCTCGCCCGTGTCGACCAGGGTGACCGCCGCGCCGCTGAACCCGGCGACCAGCGGCTGGCCGTGCCCGCGCCACGCCTCCAGCTGGATCCACTCACGGCTGATCAGGAACGGCCCCGCGGTGACGCGGTACTCGGCGAGTGTGCCCTCGTCGTACCCGGCCGGGAACCCGTACGCCACCAGCCTGCGGTCGCCGTGCGCCGCGTCGGCCGACGCGAGGGCCGCCGGGGCGATACCGACCTCCCGGTCCAGCTGGAGCACGGCCAGATCACCCCGGTCGGCGAGGCGACCGGCGGCCCAGCCCCCGTGCGCGACGACCCGCGCCGGGACCGGCTCGAACCCCGGCCGCTGCGGGAACGACACGGTCAGCTCCACCCGGTCGCTGTCCTCGACGACATGAGCGCAGGTCAGCACCTTGTCCCGAGTCACCAGAAACCCCGCGCCGGCCACCTTGCCGCCGCACTCGATACGAGCGTGCCACTCGGCGTGCCGCATGGTCAGGTGCCGGATGCGGGAGACGTGGGGGTCCACGACAGCTTGACCACGAGATGGCCCTCGGCCGTGCCCTTGGCTATGAACGCGCCCGCCTCCGCGGACATCTTCACCCCGAACTCGATCTCCACGCCGTCCGGTTTGAGGCTGCCGTCGCGGAAGACCCGCAGCGCCGCCTCGGCCGCCGCCCGCACCCCGTCCAGCGCGCCCTCGAAACTGTGGGCCGCCTGGACCGTGCCGTCCCCGCGCCGGACCAGCCGGGAGCCCGGGTTCTCGTCCGTCGCCTCGACGGCGACCACTGACCCGTCGCCCATCGTGAACTCGACCAAGCCTTCCATGACGCCCCCGTCCGCCGTGCTCACCGAGCATCCCCATTCTTCCGGACGGCGTTCGGAGTTGTCCCGGTTTCCACACCCCATGCCCGTCTCCGCCCCGGCTGGCGGGAACCCGCCACTGCACCAACCCGCCACCCCCACCCGACTCCCCCCGCCCCACCACCCCCTCGACACTCTTCGCAGCACTCGGCGGCAACCCGGCGGCACCCCACCACGCCCAACGGCGTTCAAGGGTGCTCGACACAGAAGAGGTGTGCATGAGCAGAGGACCAGTCGGACGCGGGGCGATCCTCCTGTCGGCGGGGCTCGTGCTGGCGCTGCTGCCCACGGCGCGGGCGGGCGCACGGGACGGTACCCCCGCCCCCGTGCGCGCCGCCGCGGCCACCCGCACCGCCGCGCCCACCCGCACCGTCACCCTCGTCACCGGCGACAAGGTCACCGTCACCGACCTCGGCGGTGGCAGGAAGACCGTCGCCGTGGAGCGGCCCCGCGGTGCCACCGGTGCCGTGCGGACGCAGACGGACGACGGCGGGATCAGCGTCGTACCGGACGAGGCGCTGCCCTATCTGCGGGCGGGCGCGCTCGATCAACGGCTGTTCGACGTCAGTGAGTTGATACGGCAGGGGCTGGACGACGGCAGGACCGGCGAGCTGCCGCTGATCGTCACCTACGAGAAGGGCGCCCGGGTCGCCACCCCGCGGGACGCCGAGCGGACGCGGACGCTGGAGAGCGTGCGCGGGGCCGCCGTGGACGCCGACAAGGGGCGGGACTTCTGGACGGGGTTCACCCGGCAGGCCGGTGTCCGGAAGGTGTGGCTCGACGGGCGGGTCCGCGCCGACATGGCCGAGAGCAACGCGCAGATCGGGACCCGGGCCGCCTGGGACGCGGGGCTGACCGGGAAGGGGGTGACCGTCGCCGTGCTGGACACCGGCGTCGACACCAGTCATCCCGATCTCGCCCAACGGGTCTCCCTCACCCGGAGTTTCATCGACGGTGAGGACGTCGCCGACCGCAACGGGCATGGTACGCACGTCACTTCGACCGTCGGGGGCAGTGGTGCCGCCTCCGACGGGAAGGAGAGGGGGGTTGCCCCGGACGCCACCCTCGCCGTCGGGAAAGTGCTCAGCGACCAAGGGACGGGCAGCGAGTCGCAGATCATCGCCGGCATGGAGTGGGCCGCGCGGGACGTGCACGCCAAGGTCGTCTCGATGAGCCTGGGGTCCACCGAACCCAGCGACGGGACCGATCCGATGGCCCAGGCCGTCGACACCCTGTCCAAGGAGACCGGGGCTCTTTTCGTCATCGCCGCCGGCAACACCGGCGCCCCCTCCTCCATCGGCTCACCCGGCGCCGCCGACTCCGCGCTCACCGTCGGCGCCGTCGACGCGAGCGACCAGGCCGCCTACTTCACCAGCGCCGGACCGCGCTACGGCGACAACGCCCTGAAGCCCGACATCTCCGCACCGGGCGTCGACATCCTCGCCGCGCGTTCCGGGCTCACCGGCGGCAGCGGCTACTACACATCCATGAGCGGTACGTCGATGGCGACGCCCCACGTCGCCGGGGTGGCCGCCCTGCTCGCCCAGGAACACCCCGACTGGACCGGCGCCCAGTTGAAGGACGCGCTGATGTCGAGCTCCCGGCAACTGGACGCCTCCGCCTATCAGCTGGGTGCGGGAAGGGTCAGCGTGCCGGATGCCGTCGGCGCGAACGTCACGGCCACCGGGAGTGCCGACCTCGGGTTCTACAGCTGGCCGTATGACAAGAACCAGCCGGTGACCAAGACCGTCACCTACACCAACACATCCGATACGAACCTCGAGTTGAGCCTCGCCGTGCAGGGTGCCCCGGACGGGGTCGCCACGCTCGCCGACTCCTCCCTCACCGTGCCCGCGCACGGCAGCGCGTCCACGACCGTCATGGGGGACGGCTCCAAGGCCGCCGTCGGCGACACCAGCGGGCAGATCGTGGCCAGGGACAAGGCCGGAACTCCCGTCGCCCACACCGCGTTCGGGCTGGTCAAGGAGGAGGAGCGGTACACGCTCACCGTGCACGTCAAGGGCCGGGACGGGGCCGCGACCCCCGCCGACCTCGTGGTGCAGAAGCTGGCGGCCGGCTCGGACGCGTACCCGGCGTATGTCGGCGACTCCGGCACGCTGAAGCTGCGCCTGCAGCCGGGGACGTACAGCCTCGCCTCCTTCCTCGACGTCCGCGGCAGCCACGGCGCCGACTCGCTCGGGCTCGGCTTCCTCGCCGCGCCGGAGATCTCACTCGACCGGGACCGTGAAGTCACCCTCGATGGGCGGCAGTTGAGGCAGGTCAAGGCGCAGGTGGGGCGGCGGACCGAGACGCGGCAGCTGCTCATGGAGTACGACCGGAACGCCGGCGGCACCGATCTGTTCGGGGCCGTGCAGGTGCCGGTGAAGTACGACAGCGTGTTCGCCGCACCGACGGAGAAGGTCACGCGGGGGACCTTCGAGTACCGGACCGTGTGGCGGCTCGGCAAGCCGCTGCTGGAGGTGAAGGGCGTCGGCGAGGCGGTCGTGCAGGCGGGTGGCACGCTGATCGAGGGCAGGAGCCGGCTGCCGCTCGTGGACGTGGGGGACGGGCCGTTCACCGGGGTCGCGGGCAAGGCCGTGCTCGCGCACCTCGCCGAAGGTGCCGATCCGGTCGCGCTCGCACAGGCCGCACAGGACGCCGGGGCCAAGGCGCTGTTCGTCACCGACGACGCTCCCGGGCGGCTCAACGCCTGGTGGGGCGACGACGACAACGGCGACCGGCCGCTGCAGATCGCCACGGTGAACACCGCCGACGCGGCCCGGCTGCGGGCGGCCAGGACGGTCGACATGACCGGCACGCTCAACACGCCGTACGTGTACGACCTTTCGGAGGGTCACCGCGGGGCGATCCCGCGCGGGGATCTGACGTACGCCCCGAGCGCACGCCAACTCGCCGTACTGAGCACGAAGTTCCACGCCGTGAAGCCGGTGACGGACGGCGGGGAATTCCGGTACTCGATCACCGACGCCTTCCCCGTCGGGCTCGGGTTCGCGGAACGGATCGCCTACCCGGCCAAGAGGACCGACTATGTGTCCACCGGGCCGGGGCAGTTGTGGCACGAGTCGGTGACCGTCGGGGACGGGGCGCTGGAGGAGCGCAGCGGTCTCGTGCGGTACGCCGGCGGTTCGCACCGCGAGCTGGACTGGTTCCGGCCGGTCTGGCATCCGTGGCTCGGGACCGGGCTCGGCTGGGGACAGCAACGGTCCGGAAACCAGCTGCAGTTCAACACCCCCGGCTGGGGCGACTCGGGGCCCGACCACACCGGGTTCGGGGACGTCTGGAGCACGGAGAGCGGCATGACCCAGACCACGGAGGTGTACCTGGACGGCGAGTTGATCGACCGGCGCACCGGCTCCGGCGCCTACGCCTGGGACGCGCCCGCCGACCGGCACACCTACAGGGTGGTCACCGACACCGCCCTCGACGCCGACCGCTGGAAGCTGTCCACCAGGGGCCACGCCGAGTGGACCTTCCGCTCGGCGGCCACACCCGACGACCGCTGGACCTTCCTCCCCCTGATCAACCTCGCCTTCGACGTCGACACCGACCTCGCGGGGGATGTACGGGGCGGAACGTGGGTACCCGTCGGACTGGGCGCGGAGTACGTGAAGGGCGTGCCGGACACCGGGACCATCGGGGACGCGCGGCTGCGGGTGTCGTACGACGAAGGGAAGTCGTGGCGGCCGGTGCAGCTCGTCGGCGGCCACGGCACGCTGAACGTGCCCCGTGGCGCCGCCTACATCTCGCTGCGGGCCTCGGCGAGCGACGACCGGGGCGGTTCGGTGGCGCAGGAGATCATCCGTGCGGTCGGGGTGAAGTAGGGGGGCAATGGGGGTACGAAGCGGCCGGCGTCGCCTCTCCGGAACGGGGCGGCGCCGGTCTCCCACTCCCTCACCGGGGTGTCAGACGATGCCTCTGATCACGCCCAGCTCCAGCAAGTCCTGCGGGCGGAGCCGCAGTTGGTCCGCGGTCGCCTCGACTTCCTCCGGCGGGCGTTTGAGGATGGCGGCCGCCGACTCCGGGGCGATCACCGAGAAGTAACTGTCCCTTGTGGCCCAGGTGTTGCCGGGTGCGGCCAGTGCGAGCGCGCCGCCCGAGCCGCCCTCGCCGATGACGAGGGTGGTGACCGGGGTGCGGGCGGCGGCCACGGCGGCGAAGACGTCCGCGATCGCCGCACCGGCCCCCTGCCGCTCGGCCTCCGCGTCATTGGCGGCGCCGGGGGTGTCCACCAGCGTCAGCACGGGGATGCCGAGCCGCCCCGCGAGCCGGATCAGCCGGGCGGCGGTGCGGTATCCGGCGGGGCGGGTGGCGGTGCCGGTCTGGGCGGCGTAGCCGACGGTACGGCCGTCATGGGCGCCGAAGCCGCAGAGCATGCCGGGGTCGGTGCCGCCGGCCCGGTCGCCGCTGACCGCGACGCGGTGGGTGAAGTAGGCGTCCAAGTAGGCCTGGGCGCGGGGGCGTTCGGGGGCGCGGGCGCGGTGGACGGCGGCCCAGCCGGTGGCGGGGAGGTGGTCGGGGCCGGCCCCCGGAGAAGCAGGGAGGGATACCTCCCGCGCCGGCGATGTCAGCAGCCCCAGCCACCTTCCCAGCGTCTCCCGCAGCTCCTCCGGCTGTACGACCGTGTCGACCGCCCCCGCCGCCAGCTGCGCCTCCGCCGTGTACGCCGTCGGGTCCGCGTCGGGCGGGCGGACGCGGGAGCCGGCGAAGCCGACCTGGGCGTCCGGGAGGGCGAGGATCACGTCGGCGCCCGCGCCCAGGGTGGCCCAGCCGCCGCCGGTCGTGGGGTCGCGCAGGACGGCGATCTGGGGCAGCCCGGCCTCTCTCGTCAACGCCGACTGGTGGGCCACGCGCTGGAGTTGGGTGAGGGCGAGCATGCCCTCCTGCATGCGGCTGCCACCCGTGGCGACCAACGGGACGACCGGGAGCCGGTGTTCACGGGCATAGGCGTACGCGGCCTCCAGGCGGTCGCCGGTGCGTTCGCCGAGCGAGCCGCCGAGGAAGCCGAACTCGAAGGCGATCAGGACGGCCTGCGTGCCCGTCACGGTCGCCGTGCCGCAGACCACGGACTCCGTCTCGCCCGTGCGTTCGGCGGCGCGGGCGCGCGAGGCGTCGTAACCCTGCCAGGTGAGGGGGCCGTCGGGCTTGGAGTCCCTTGCCGGGTACGGGAGTTCGGTGAAGGTGGAGTCGTCGGTGACGAGGGTGAGGATCTCGCGGGCGGAGCGGCGGTCAGTCACTGTGCAGGGCCCGCTTCATGATCTTCCCCATGTCGTTGCGGGGGAGGGCGGAGAGGTGGTGGACGACACGGGGGCGTTTGTGCGGGGCGAGGCGGCGGGCGACATGATCGGCCAACTCGTCGAGGCCGGGCGGGTATTGGGGATCCTCCGGCACCACCCAGGCCACGATCCGCTCGCCCAGGTCGGCGTCCGGCTCGCCGGTCACGGCGGCCTCCCGCACCCCAGGATGCTCCAGCAGAGCGTTCTCGATCTCACCCGCCCCGATCTTGTAACCCCCGCTCTTGATCAGGTCGGTGGCCTTGCGGCCGACGATCCGGACGTAACCGTCGGACTCGCGCACCGCCATGTCGCCGGTGCGGAACCAGCCGTCGGCGGTGAAGGCGGCCGCCGTGGCGTCGGGGCGGTTGAGGTAGCCGGTGAAGAGATTGGGGCCGCGCACCTGGATCTCGCCGACGGTCTCGGAGTCGTACGAGGTGATGGGCGATCCGTCCTCCTCGACGAGCCGGAGCTCGACGCCGAGGAGGGGCACGCCGACGGTCCCCGGGCGGGCCTCTCCATCCGCCCGCACGCTGGTGTTCATGAGCGTCTCCGTCATGCCGTACCGCTCGATGACTCGGCGGCCGGTCGCGGCGGCGATGCGTTCGTGGTCGTGGACGGGGAGGGCGGCGGACCCGGAGACGAGCAGCCGGGCCCGGCCGAGCGCCTTGCCCAACTCGGGGTCTTCCGGGAGCGCTTGGGCGATCCGGTGGTACATCGTCGGCACGCCGAAGAGCATGGTCGCGCCGTCGTTCAGCTCGCGTGTGACGCCGTCGGTGGTGAAGCGGCCGAGGTGCCGGACGGAACCGCCGCGGCGGAGGGGGCCGAGGATGCCGAGGACCAGGCCGTGCACATGGAACAGGGGCAGCCCGTGCACGAGAACGTCGTCGCCGGTCCACTGCCAGGCGTCGGCCAGGGCGTCGAGGGTGGTGGCGATGGCGCGGCGGGGGATGACGGCGCCCTTGGGCGGGCCGGTGGTGCCGGAGGTGTAGACGACGAGGGCGGGGTCTTCGTCGCCGACGGCGGAGGGGGCGACGGGGGCGCTCCCGCTGCCGCGTGCGTCGACATCGACGTCGACGCGCGGCAAGTCCCGTAGAGGCGCGGGAAGTTCATCCCCAGCCGCGGCCACGACCACTGCCGGCGCACTGTCGGACAGGATGTGCCCGAGCTCCTTCTCGCCGGACTTCGGATTGAGGGGTACGGCGGCCACGCCGGCCCGCAGGGTCGCGACGACGGCGATGGCGGTCTCCAGCGCGGGCGTGGCCCAGACGGCGACCCTCTGCGCGCCGCGCAGCCGCTCCCCGAGGGCGCCGGAGACCGCCGCGAGCTCCCGGTACGTCAGTGACCGCTCGCCGAAACGCAGGGCGAGCTGCTCACTCGGGCTCTCCAGAGCCGGAAAGAGAGAGGACACGCGGCGCACTCCTTGTCGTGGGGACCAACACCCCGTTCCTACACCAGCACCACCGAAATCACTCGCCACCGCTGCTTGATCCCGGTCACTCCGGCCGACGCCGGGTACCGACGAGCGTGGCGAGGTCCTCGGCGAGCGGGATCTCGATCGTGCGCAGGGCGGGGTGCCGCAGCCAGTGCAGCCGGGGGAGATCGGGCCTGCCGTCGTGCAGGGGCGGGTCCTCGGCGGCCGGCGTGAAGTCGTCGATCACGATCCGACCGCCGGGGGTGAGCAGGCGGTCCGGATCGGCGGGGTCGTCCGAAGACCTCGGCGGCCACGCGGGCCCGTACGGGGTCCCGTCGCCAGCCACGCGCTGACTCTGCGGTGTTGCGGGTGTCGGTCGGCAGCTCCGTAGGGGTGCTGGTTCGGTGCGGGCTGACGGTTGGCTGTGGCTGGTCGCGCAGTTCCCCGCGCCCCTGAGTGGGGTGACCAGGCGTTGGTTGGTCAGTTCGCCTCCACCACGTCCGCCACCACGCAGCTCACGTTGTCCGGGGCGCCCGTTGCGTTTGCCTCGCTGATCAGGGTGTGGGTTGCCTCCGTGGGGGTTGGGGCTGTCGTGAGGATCGTGCGGATTCGGGCGTCGGGGAGGGTTGTCGGGAGGCCGTCCGAGCAGAGGAGGTAGCGGTCGCCCGGGGCTGCGTCCTGGAGGTGGAGGTCGGGGGTGGTGGTGCCCAGGGCTTTGAGGAGCAGGGAGCGTTGGGGGTGGGAGGTCGCCTCCTCGGGGGTCAGGCGGCCCTCGTCGATCAGGGACTGGACCACCGTGTGGTCGTGCGTGATGCGGAACAGGGCGCCGTCGCGGAGGAGGTAGGCGCGGGAGTCGCCTATGTGGACCAGGGCCAGGTGGGAGCCGGTCCAGAGGAGGGCGGTGAGGGTGGTGCCGTTCTCGCTGGTCGCGCCGTTCTTGTCGGTTGTGCCGTTCGCGGCGGTGGCGGCGGAAGCCGGGTCGTGGACCGTTTCCGACGCGTTCCGTACCGCCTCCGACGCGCTTCGGACCGCTTCCTCCAGGACGTTCAGGATCTCGCCCGGCGGTACCTCCTCCGTGTCCAGGAAGCGCAGTGCCTCCACCGCCGCGCTGCTCGCCGGTGCGCCAGCCGGGCCGTAGCCGTCGGCGACCGCGAGCAGGCGGGTGCCCGCGTACGCCGTGTCCTGGTTGGTGGGGCGGACCCGGCCGCGGTCCGAGTGGGCGTGGTAGCGCAGTTCCAGCATCGTCGTGTCCCTTCGGGGTGGTGTCGACAGGTGCGTGACCAGGAACGCGGCGAGGTCCCGCCGTACCGCCGTCTCCGCCTCGACCCCCGCCCAGTACGCGCGGATCTCCACCGCCGCGTCCGCCGGTGCCAGCGCGCACACCTCGCGGATACGGCCCAGCGGCATACCCAGCCGGCGCAGCCAGGCCACCAGGCGGGCCCGTTCCAGCTGGGCGAGCGCGTAGTAGCGGTAACCGGTGTCCGGGTCGACCCGGGCGGGCCGCAGCAGGTCCAGCTCGTCGTAGAGGCGGAGGGCCTTCGGGGAAAGGCGGCACGCCTTGGCGAAGGCGCCGATGGTCAGCGTCTGCGTCTTGAATTGCGTCTCCATGGCTTTGGCGACCTCGTTTCGTTCCTCACGACGATGCTGGGGCTTCCCCGAAGGTGAAGGTCAAATGGGTTGCCGTGGTTGCGGGCGGTCCCGTTAGCCTGCGGGCGGTCACCGAAAGAGAACGGAGCCCCCCTTGTCCCGCATCGCCCTCGTCACCTACGACCCCGGGTCCGAGCCCAACCGCGACCGTGACCTGCCCGTGCTCGTGGACGCGCTGCGCGCGGACGGGGCCGAGGCGGATGCCGTGAGCTGGGACGACGGTGGGGTGGACTGGGCGTCGTACGACCTCGTCGTCATCCGTTCGACCTGGGACTACAGCTGGCGGGCGGCCGAGTTCGTGGCGTGGGCCGAGCGGTGCGGGAAGGTCACGCGGCTCGCCAATCCGGCCGAGGTCGTGCGGTGGAACACCGACAAGAGGTATCTCGGGCAGCTGGCGGAGGCAGGGGTTCCGGTCGTGCCGACGCGATATCTCGCGCCGGGGGATGCCGTCGATCTGCCCGACGGTCGTGAGTACGTGATCAAGCCGACCTCGGGGGCGGGCGCGCGGTACGCCGCCCGGTACGCGCCGGGGGAGCGGGCGGCGGCCGTACGGCATCTCGCGCGTATGCACGAGGAGGGGCTCACCGCGATGGTGCAGCCGTACCTGCACGGCATCGACGTCGCTGGTGAACGGGCGCTGCAGTTCTTCGGCGGACGGCTGCTGCACGCCAGCCGCAAGCGGGCCGTCCTCGCGCCCGGCGCCGCCTACGACGCCGACAAGGTCGCCCACCCGGACCTGGAGCCGTGGACCCCGACACCGGCCGAACTCGCCGTCGCGGAGGCCGCGTTGGCCGCCGTACCGGATGCTCCCGAGCTGCTGTACGCGCGCGTGGACCTCGTGGACGGGGAGGGCGGAGAGGACGGGGAGGGTGCGGGGCCGGTGGTCATGGAGCTTGAGCTCGTCGAGCCCAATCTCTTCCTGTTTCTGCATCCGGGGTCCGTCGAGGCCGTCGTGGCGGGGATCCGGGCGGCGGCTGCGGTGCGCTGACGCGACAGGCCCCTGATCACGGTCCCGGATCATTCCCCCCCCCAGCGCCCTCACCCCGTAACCGCCACCCGCTGCAGCAACCCCCAAGTGAACTCCGCCGCCACCTGCCTCCCCACCCCCTCCCCGTCCGGCGCCGTGAACGCCAGCCCCCACCGCGTCGGTGCGGTCCCCTCCAGCGGGCGTGCCGGGGCGAACGCGCGGGCAGCCTCGTCCACCGTGCAGGACCAGGGGGTCAGGTCGGCGAGGGTCTTCAGGTCCGGGCCCTCCGCACCCGGTGCCCTGACCAGCCACTCGTTCCACACCGCGCCGTTCGGAGCCAGGAGGATCTCGAAGCGGAGGGTCGGCCACAGGGGGACCGGCCAGAGCCAGGCCTCGCAGTCGAGGTCGCCGATGCGGCGGCGGACGGAGGACTCCGGGGTGCCCAGGATCGAGCGGTAGCGGGAGGCGGCGGCGCGGGATCTCGGAGAATGCTGCATCGCCTGCCAGCGCTTGTTGGCCTCCCGCATGTCGGCGATGGAGACGCCCAGTTCGTGCCGGGCGTCCTCCACCAGGTCCGGGTTGTGGTCGGCCATGCGGCGCAGCAGGACCAGCTGGAAGTCGAGCGGGGTGAACGGGCTAGCGGGGCGCTTGGCGGAGGGCGGCATGCGAACCATGGTCTCCCACGGCACTGACACCGGGGCGGCGGCCGTCCGGGAGGAAGAGGACCGAGTTGACGTAGCGGGGGCGGCTGCGGAAGGGGAGGACGCGGGGGAGCAGGCCCTGGGTGACCACATGCGCCGCCGCCTCCTGGTGGGCCTCCAGCGGGAACTTCGCCAGCCGCACCCAGGTCGTGCCGGGCAGTACCCAGCCCTCGTATCCCAGCAGCGACAGATAGGTCACGACCGGTGCGATCGGCTGGATGCGGGACTCCAGTTCCACGAAGAGCGCCGGGCGGTCCCGGGCGAGCAGCCCGGTCGCCCCGCGCAGGACGGCCAGTTCACTGCCGTCCACGTCGATCTTGATGAAACCGACCTCGCGCAGGCGGAGTTCGTCGAGCGTGACGCACGGGACGTCCAGCGCGTGGGCATGGATGTCGCGGCGGACCAGGGAGGACACGCCCCGGTCGCCCGCGTCGTCGGCCGGCAGCCACAGGCGGGCGATGCCCGGCCGGTCCGACGCGGCGGCCTGGACGACCCGGACGTTCGGCGGGGCGGCCGCGGTCAGCAGCCGGGCCAGGTGCGGGACCGGCTCCACGGTCACCACGCGCCGGGCCCGCCGCGACAGCCGCCGGGTCCAGGGGCCGTACCAGCCGCCCACGTCCACGGCCGTCCCGCAACCGGCCGGGCACAGTTCGTCCAGCCGGGCCAACTCCGGCTCGAAGCGCGGATAGACGGCCCGCGCGGCAGCCGCGACCAGACGGATGGGCAGCAGCGGGGCCAGCCGGGCGGCGAGTGTGCGCGGCGGAGTCCCGCTCACGGGGCCACCCCGGGCGCCTGGGGCCCGCGACGGTCGCCACCGCGGCCGTCGCCACCGCCGGGGCCGGCGGCACCGACACCGCCGCGGCCGCCTCCGCCGACACCGCCCCCTCCATCGCCCCCGACGCCACCGCGACCGTCTCCGCCAGTCCCGCCCCCGATGCCACCGCCCCCGGCAAGCCGCTTCAACAGCTCCTCGTGTTCGTCGTCCGACACCTGCTCCCCGGACGAGGGCAGCAGCTGCGGGATGCCGTCGACGATCGGGTAACGGCGGTGCAGGCGCGGGTTGTAGAGGGCCTCCGGAGCCGCCAGCCCGTCCGGCTCGAGAAGGTGCAGCGGGCCCTTGTCGAGCGGGCACGCCAGGATCCGCAGCAGCGGGTCGTCGGGGTTCATGGTGGGGTCAACTCCTTGGCACCGATGGGGGGTTGCGCGGGCGCGGTGTCGTGCTTGGGCATGGTCAGCAGTACGGACACGGCGAGCGCCGTGCCGCCGAGCCGCAGGGCGAGTCGCAGCGGGTCGTGCGGCAGCGCCTCGCCGAACGAGAGCGTGCCGAGCACCGCCGTGTACAGACAGGTCACCGTCGTGCACACCGGCACGATCAGCGAGGCCCGGCAGCGCTGCAGCGCCGCCTGCGACATGACGAGGCCGAACGCCCCGGTGAACATGAGCAGATACGGGTACGGCGACTTGAGCAGGTGGACGACGGCACCGCCGAGCCCGCTGGTCGTCAGGTAGCTCGACACCCCCTTGATCGCCAGCGAGCTGACCCCGTACAGCAGGCCCACCGCCACCCCGTACTCCACGCCCGTGGTCGGCGCGCGGTGCCGGTGGCGCGAGCGGCGCTCGGCGGCCCCGTACAGCCACACCCCGGCGGCCAGCGAGGGCACGCACACCAGCAGGATCAGCTGGTACGGCGCACTCCGGCTGACCGTGTCCGCGCCTGAACCGTCGTCCTTCAGTGACAGTACGACCATCAGCAGCGCCGCCAGGATCGCCCCGAGCGCGTACCGTTCCCGCCCGGTCGTCTCCTCGCCGAGCAGCCGCGCGGAGAGCAGCACCAGGAGCACCAGGCCGGAGACGAAGATGCCCTGGGCTGCGGCGATCGGCAGCGTCCGGTAGACGGCGAGCTGCGCGCCGAAGCCGGCGGCGAGGGAGAGCGAGCCGCCGATCCACAGCGGGCTGCCGAGCACCAGCCGTAGCAGCCGGGCGGGTTGACGGATCGTCACCTCCGGAAGCGAGCCGAGGGCCCGTTTCTCCAGGACGAATCCGAGGCTGTACAGGGTGTTCGCCATCAGCGCCGCGGCCACTCCCCACCACATGTCCCCGCCCCCTAGGTCTTCTTGCGCGCGTGCAGCAGCAGAATCGACGCTAGGGACGGTCTGGAGCACAGCAGCCGGTCCAGCGGCCGCAGCGGACGCGGTACGCCGTGGAAGGGGGCCCCGGCGACACGTACGACCTCGAAGCCCGACGCGGCGACGAACTCCCGTAGCGCACGGGCGGTGTAGAGCCGCAGATGCCCGACGACCTCCGACCCGGGACGCCCGTGGATCCCCCGCAGGCTAACCTCGGAGAACACGGGCTGCACCCCCGCCGCCAGCAGCGCGCGGTTGTACCAGGCGGCCAAGTTCGGTGTGGACAGCATGAGATGACCGCCGGGCCGCAGCACACGGCGGAGCTCGTCCATGGCCGCGTCCGGGTCGACGAGGTGCTCGATCACCTCGCTGAACAGCACGGCGTCCGCGCATCCGCTCCTGAACGGCAGCCCCCCGCCGGTGAGTTCACCGCGGATCGTGTACGTCAGATGCGCACGGGCCCGCTGGAGGGCGTCCTGGGACCAGTCGACGCCTACCACACGATGGCCGGTGAGCAGCGGGGCGGCCACCGCGGCGGCGGTGCCGTCGCCGCAGCCGACGTCGAGGACGGTCCGCGAACCGCCGGCGCCGGCCGGGCCGAGGGCGGCGGCCAGCATCCGGGCCTGCCGGAGGCTGCGCGGGGCGCCGGAGGCGACGGGCACGGACGGGTCCTCGTAGAAGTCGCGGAGGTCCTTGGGCCGGCGCTGCGGATGGGGTGCCGTGGTGGTCACGGGGTCACCTCCGTCGTATGCAGATAGTGCTCGAACAGGTCCCGCAGATGCGCCCCGTCGCCGTGGCTGAGCAGGGAGCGGGACCAGCGCAGGGCGAGGTGGAGGCGGCCCGCGGTGGAGGCGGTGGTGACGGTGAGGCCGCGGGGCATCCGGGCGGGCGCGGAGAACCAGACGGCGTGCGCCCGGCCGGCGTCCTCGCCGAAGTCCAGGGAGTAGGGGATACGGCCGATGTTGCTGAGCAGGGTCGTCGAGGTCCAGGGCGCGGCGGCCCTGCGCAGCCCTCTGGTGAGCGCGGCCCGCCAGGCGACGGGTGTGACGGGGGCGGTCAACAGGGCAGCCCCGTGCCCGAGTTGGGGCCGGGGAAGGGACTTGAGGGCGCGGGTGCGGAGTGCGGTGCGCTGGAGGAGGGCGGGCATGTCGGCGGTGGCGTGCGCGTCCAACTCCTCCGGCGCGAAGGGCACTTCGACCAGCCGTGTGCCGTTGCCGATGGGCATGGTGGCGTCCCGCGGCCGGTCGTCGACGGGCATCGTGATGCGCAGGGGGCGGGGGTGTGCACCGTGCTCCCTGTTCCAGTGGGTGATGGTGAGGGCCGTGGCGATCATGAGCTGGTCGTTCACGGTGTAGGGGGAGCCCTTGGGGCGGTGCGGGAGCGGGAGCTCGGTGACGAGCATGCCGTTGCCGGGGGAGGGCTCGGGGGTGCCGGGGGCGACCCGGGCGGGCGGGGACCAGTTGGAGGGGGTCTCGCCGGGGTTCTGGGGAGCGTCGGGGGTGGTGCGGGTCGGGGGCGCGGCGGGGGAGTTGTCCCGGCCGCCGTATATCTCGGCGGCGGTGGCGAGGACGCGGAGACAGGCGGGGCCGTCGAGGGCGGTGTGGTTGATGGTGAGGAAGAGGACGGTGCCTTTGTGCTGCCGACCGGCTGCATGCGGCTGGGTCGGTACCCCGACGGCATCCGTCGCCTCACTTCCCTCGACCGGTCCCGCCCCTTCCACCACCTCCAACCGGACCGGAGGAGAAAGGGACAACGGCGGCGCGGTCGTCAGCGCCCGTGTCCGCGCGTCCCGCAGCGCACACCGCCCCGCCTCCGGAAAACTCACCACCTCCACGTCCGGCTCCGCCGTCAACTCCCACTCGTAGCGCAGCCGGTACCACCGCCCCGGGGCCTCCCGCATCAGGATCCGCGGATGCCTGCGCAGCGCCTCCGTGAAGGCCGACCGCAGCCGCTCCCGGTCCAGCCGCCCCGGCAGATGGACCTCGATGTGCACGGTCTCCGGTTCCTCCTCCTGGAGACAGTGCCGCGCCACCTCGTCCACCACCGGGAAGGGGATGCGCCCCGGCGGTACGGGCCCGTCGGTGCCGTTGCGGGCCGGGTGATCCAGTGCGGTCATGCGTGCTCGCCCCCCTTGTGGAGCTGTTGGGTCGGCGCCTCCGAAGAAGCCGGGGGCGGCGGTGGCGGCGGCTGGGTCACGGGCGCCGGCTCGCGCATCGGCGGGGGCACAGCCCTGGACCCCGGCCCTGCGTCCGGCTCCCGCATCGGCGGGAGTACGGCCGTGGACTCCGGCCCTGCGTCCGGCTCGCGCACCGGCGGGAGTACGGCCGTCGAACCCGGACCCTCGTCCGGCTCCCGCACACTCACCACCCCCGCGAACAACCCGATCAGCGCGAGCAGTTGAGCCGCGTGTCCGAACGCCCCCTCGCCCGCGCCCACCGGCTCCCCGGCCCCGGTCGCGGCGGCGATCCCCGCCCCCACCAGCGCGACGAACGCGAGCGGCACCAGCAGTGCGTGCCGCCGGTACGCGAGCAGCGCCAGTGCGGGCACCAGCAGTGCGAACCACCCGGCGATCAGGACACCCACCACCGTCAGCACGACCGTCCCGAGCCACAGCCCCGGCAGCGGCGGCACCGGCTGCGGCGGGTCGGGATTCTCGGCCCGCCGGCGCCACACGACCAGCCCGATCAGCGCCGCGAGCCCCACCGCACCGCCGATCAGCCCGCCCTCGTACGTCGTGGCGGGCTCGTACGACAGCTTGACCGTGCCGCCCGCCCCGGCCGGGATCCGCCAGCCCTGCTGCCAGCCGTCGAGCCGGACCGAGGTCAGCTCCTTGCCGTTCAGGGTGGCCTTCCAGCCGTCGTTGTAGTTCTCGTACGTCGTGAGGTACATGGCGTCACCGGAGCCGACGCTCACCTCGCGCCGGTCACCGAGCCAGTCCCGTATGGTCAGTTGACGTTCCACGGCGGCCGCCTCGGTGACCGTGCCGCGCGTCAGGGTCACGCCGGTCAGCGCGAGCGGCCCGGCATCCCCGGCCTCGACACGGTGCGTTCCCGCGCTCAGCTCCAACTCACCGTCATCACGCCCTTGCTGACACAGGGTCACATCCACCTGGCGCCGCTCGGTCAGGTCCCCGACCGTCCCCTTCGCACTGGTCTGGTACAGCTCGCCGTCCACCGCCACGTCCGGCCCCTGCCCGCACGGCAGCGAGAAGGTCCGCCCGGACCTCGGCTGCGGGGTGCGGTACTGGTCGAGCGCCGGGATGTACGCCTCGCTGAAGCCGACCGGCAGTCGCAGGTCCTCGTCGGCGACCGGGTTGTAGAGGGTCGTCGCGGCCGTCTTGCTGACCGTGATGTCCAGTCGGTCGGTGGTGATCGGGTCGAAGCGGACCACACCGTTCTCGTCGACGCCGGCGACCGTCGCGCCGTCGGGCGAGGTGATCTGCACCTCGGTCGCCCGGGTGGACAGCCCGCCCGCCGGGGCCAACACCACTTCCCCGATGGGCTGTTTGCCGTTCCAGCGCAGATGGATCGTCGGCCGGTCGCCCGCGATCCACGCCGTCGTCAGATCACCGTCGGTGAGGTTGCGCGCCGACAGGCCCGCGCCGAGGGCCGCCGTCGAGTCGGCGGTGGCGACGATGCGGTTCTGCTGGTCGGGGGCGACCTGGTAGAGCAGCTTGTCGAGCTCCTCGCCGTTGACCGGCACCGCGTTCGCCTTCACTTCGTACGTCCCCGCCGTGGCCGTGGTGAAGCTCCGGTGCAGGCCCGCCTCCGTGCCGGTCGCGGAGAGGCCGGTGGGGTCGGCGGCGCGGTGCAGGGAGATCAGCGTGGCGGAGGCGTCGGAGTCGTCGGCGTCCGTGGGGAGCCGCAGCATCCGCGTGACCTGGACGTGCGGGAGGTCGATCTCCGAGAACCCGGCCCCGGTCAGCCCCGCGTGCCGCGCGACGGAGTCGACGATCGTCAGCTTCATCCAACTGGTCGAGCCTGCCGGGGCCTTGATGCTCTGCACGGACCCGTCCGGCCGCAGGAAACTGGTCCGCGCCCCCTTCTCGGTCTCCACCCGCACCTTCGTCGCCGCCGACCGCACGCTCTCCTGCGGCAGCGGGCTCACCTTGAACGACGAGGGCATGTCGTACGACCCGCTGAACCCGATCCGCACCCACTGCCCGTCCGCCGACCCGGGCGCACCCTCCGTCCAGGCGGTCTCCGGGTTCCCGTCGAAGGCGTTCACGGGGTCGAACTGCGGCAGATGGAAGAGCCAGTTCCCGTACGAGGAGGCAGTCACGGAATCCGCGCCGCGCAACTGCGCCACGGTCTGATGGCCGAGCCCCTCGGTCGGCAGGATCTGGTGCGGCTTCTTCCCCGCGTCCTGGGTGGCATCCGGCGCGTTCTTCTCCGAACTCGTATACGTGTATGAGGTGTTGGCGGTGACGAGCCCGAACCGCGTGTCCGCGCGCCGCAGCCCGTCACCCACCACCTGGAGGGACGGCGAGCCGAGCCCGGGATGGTTGTCCCCGGTCAGCACGGTCGCCCGGCCGCGCAGCTCCGTGGCCAGCGGCAGCAGGGACTCCGGCCCGCCGGAGACGACGGCGGTGTCGGACACGGGCAGCAGCCGGGCCTGCCCCGGCCGTGGGACGTCCTCGCCGGACGGCTCGTAGATCTCCACCGCCCGCTGCCGCGGATACAGCCCCTCCACCTCCAGCGGCGCGTCATGGGCGATCACCCCGCCGGTCATGACCGGCCCGAAGCCGGTCACCCGCTGGTACCCGGACTGCTCCAGCGTCCGCTTCACGGTGCTGGTGGGCACGGAGTCGGCCTGGCCGGGATCCAGGTCGTTGCGCACGACGACGTAATAGATCCCCGCCCGGCTCAAGTAGTCGGCCAGCCCCGGAACTTCACTCCCGGAGGCCAGCGCGTCCTCGACGGCGTCCATCGCGCGCCGGTTGCCGGGGGTGCCGAACGGCACGAAGTCCCGTTGCGCCCAACGGGACTTGGCGAGCACATCAAGGGGCTGGTCGATGGGGGAGCCCCAGCTGTAGATCCCGTGCGCGGTCGCCGGGACCACCAGGGCACGCGAGTCGGGCGAGTACTTCTCCAGCCAACTGGCCGTGGTCTTCCAGTACTTGGGCAGCTCCTGGAAGGACCCCGGATTGAGGATCGACCCGTTGAGATACGGCCACATCAGCCCCGGCAGGATCAGCACCGCCACGACCAGCGGAGCGAACCGCCGCCCCCGCACCGGCCGGGCACCCCGCGCATCCGTGGCGATCCCCACCACATGGGCGAGCCCCAGCACCAGCGCGAGCGCCAGTCCCGTCTGGAACTTGTAGATGTTCCGGAAGGGAACGAGGCCGCCGTTCAGCCAGTCCTGCACGACTCCGTGGAAGGGCGCCCCGAACGCACCCCCGTACCCGGCGAGCAGCACCAGCACGCAGGAGATGACCGTCAGTACCAGCCACCGCCGCTCGGGCATGTCCCGTCTGGCGAGCCCGGCGAGGCCGAGCCCGGCGGCCAGCGCCGAACAGACGATCACGACGACGGACGCGGCGACCGTCCACCCGGCCGGCAGCCAGGCCTCGCCGAAGTGCAGATACGCGACCCAGTTCCCGGCCCCGCGCAGGGCCTCGGTGGCGGACATGGTGGCCGTGGTGGTCTGCGACGACTCCACATAGGGCAGGAAGTTCTCCCCGTAGACCCCCAGCATGACCAGCGGAATCCACCACCAGGCCGTGGCCACGACCACGCCCGGCACCCACCACGAGATCAGCTTCCGCTGCCGTGGCCCGGGCGGCCGGGACAGCAGATACAGCCCCACCGGGAGCAGCGAGGCAAGCGTGGAGGCCCCGTTGACCCCGCCCATGAAGGGCACGACCAGCGCCGACCGCAGCGCGGCGACCCGGGCGCTGTACCGCTCGTCGATCAACGGCAACAGCACCCACGGCAGAAAGGCGCCGGGGAGCATGGCAGCGGACGTGGACCCGACCACGATCGTGAAGACCGGCCACAGCGCATAGGCGACCCCGGCCAGCAACCGCGACCCGCCACTCCCGATCCGCAGCCGCTCGGCCAGCCGCAGGGCACCCCAGAAGGCCACCGCGACGATGAGCGACATCCACAGCCGCTCGGCCAGCCACACCGGCAGTTGCAGGGCGTGGGCCAGCCAGTAGAACGGCAGCATCGGCCACAGATAACCGGCGTACTGGTCCTGAATGCCGCCGAAGCCGCCCTGGTCGTGCCAAAGCTGCCCGAGATCCGAGAAGAAGGCCCCCGGATCGACCGTCACACCCAGCTTCGTGTCGAAGGTCTGCCGCCCCGGGTGCACCACCAGGAACAGGACGAACACCACGGCCCAGAACCCCACCAGCCAGCGCCGCGACCGCGGGCCCTCCGGCGGACCCGAGGTGGCCGCGGTGGTGGGGACGGCAGCCGGAGGAGGAGCCTGGACCGTGGTCGTCATGGTGGACACCGCCGGAGAATGAGGAGGAGGTTCCAGGTGGCCAACTCCCTTATGCCGGGCGCCTTCACGACGGTCTCGGCGAGGAAGGGCCAGTAGCGGGAGCGCGCCGAGACGACCGTGACGTCGTCCCGGGCGCGCACCTGCCGCAGGGTGGTGCCGATGTGCACGGCGAAGAGGTTCTCGCCGAGGGTGTGCTTCGCCGGTCTTCCAGTACGACGCCGGTAGCGGGCCCGAGCCCGCTCGGCCCCGAAGTAGTGCCAGGGCGCCCACTCGTGCCCGCCCCAGGGGGACAGCCAGTTGGTGAACGACACGTAGATCAGCCCACCGGGCCGCGTCACCCGGGCAAGCTCACTGAGAAACGTCTCGGGATCGGCAACGTGCTCCAACACATTGGACGAGAAGGTGACATCGGCGACCCCGTCGGAGAGGGGCAGCAGATATCCGTCCGCGATCACGGCGGAGTCGGGAGGCTTCTCGCCGAGTTCCGTCACATCGGGCTCGAAGAGATACGCGTGCGCACCCCGCCGCCGAAACTCCTCGGTGAAGTACCCGCTGCCCCCACCGACGTCGACGACGGTACGCCCGGCGACGGGACCGTCGTAGGCCTCGACCTGGTCGGCGGCATCGCGGGCGAGCAGCTGATAGCAGCTCTCGGGATCCTCCTGCTCGTGCCGAAAGGCACGGAAGAGGGCGAGCGAGCGCTGAAAGGAGGGATCTTTGAAACGCGGTTGGGCCACAGCGCCCCGCCAGGGGCGCGGGGAACTGCGCGACCAGCCACGACGGCGCCGCACCCGCGTCACGGCCCCCAGCCCCTCACCGCCTCCGCAGCCACCGCCCGGAACTGTCTGACCGTACGGTGCCAGCGATAACGAGCCGCCCGATCCCGAGCCGCCTTCCCCATCGCCTCCCGCCGAGCCCCCGACAGGGCCAACGTGCACCACGCAGCCGCGAACGAGGACTCCCCGTGCGCCAGCACACCGGTCTCCCCATCCACCACGGAATCCCGAAGCCCAGGCACATCAAAGGCAATCGTCGGCGTCTCACGGGCGGCCGCCTCCGTCACGACCAGCCCCCACCCCTCCACAGCCGAGGGATGCAGCAACAGCCAAGCGGCGCACAACAACCGGTGCTTCTCCGCCTCGGACACATGCCCCGCGAACTCCACCCCAGGACCGGCGAGTTGCTCCAGCCGCTCCCGCTCGGGCCCGTCGCCCACGATCACCAACCGCCCGCCGGTGACCGGCCGCACCCGCTCCCAGAGTCTCAGCAGCAGATCGATCCGCTTGTACTCGACAAGTCTCCCGACCGCAACGAACAACGGCTCGGCGGCCCGGTCACCCCGCGGCCCCGGCTCCTCGACACCGTTGTGCACCACACGGATACGGCTCCGCTCCACGCCGAGCTCCCGAAGGGCGTGCGCCGTGGACGGCGAGACCGCGACCAGCAGACTCCGGTGCTGCGCACCGGTCAGCGCCCACTGCTCGAGTCTTCGTCCGATCCGCGCTGCCGGCAGCAACGGCCCGCCGAACCGCATCTTCCACAGATCGGAGTGGACATGGTTGACCAGGCACAACGTGGGGCCGTGGTGCCAGAGGGGCGCGAGATACGGCATCCCGTTGCACACCTCGACCAGCAGATCGGTCTCCCCGACCTGCCGTGCGAACGCGGAACGGGCCCGCAGGTAGTGGGCGAACTCGCCGCCGGCCGACACGACCCGGTAGTCCCGGAACGCTGCCGGTCCGCCGCAGATCAGCGTCACCTGGTGGCCGAGAGCGGTGAGCCCCTCGGCCAGCCGGTCGACCAGCAGCTCCGAGCCGCCGGCCGCCGGATTGTCCAGATCCCGGTGGGCGAGGAAAACGATTCGGCGCGGTTGTGGGGGAAGCGCCGAGGGGTGCTGCGGCGCCCAGGGATGACCGGCGCGCAGCGGGGATGGCACGTGCTGGGGCATGGGTGCTCCAACTCGTCTCAGGGTGCGGAACTCAGTGACTGGTTTCCGGACTTGCTGTGGGGGGACTGAGCTCTTCATGGGTGAGGGGTGTGGACAGCTTGTGCTCGGGTGGGGTTGGACAGTTTTCGCCCAGCCGTTCGTCACGGCTACTCACCGAGGTGACAATTTGCGGCTTTATTAGAACTGACGTCATGTCACATTGTGAGCTGGACCTCGGATGATCGGGGCGTTTCCGGCGTATCGTGGCGCTTACGTCCTCGTACCACCAAAACCCCACCCACTATCGCCAGTACGAATCCGGCCACAGCGGCACCAATCGGCAGCGTTTCCCCCACCATGCGCAGCTGTCCGCTCTCCTTCTTGGCGAGCTTCACCTGGTCCTTCTGCGTCGCGGTTGTGAACGCCAGCTTCCGGCTGTCCAGGAGCAGTACCGCGTCGTACTTGTGCCCCGGTGCGCGCAGCGTGCGGCGCGGGCCGACCTGGGCGTAGATCACGCGGCCGGTGCGCTGGTCGGCGACCAGGCGGATGCCGTGGTTGGAGTACCACTCCTCGGCCAGGACCTGCGGGCTCTTCGGCTGGTCGACCAGGCTGCCCGGCACCTGCCGGGTGCCGATCTTCGTCGGCGGGACCGTGCCGGTGAAGGCGAGGCCGGTGTAGCCCTGGACCTTCTGCTTGCCCGCGTAGTGCAGCGTGACCACGTCGCCGAGCGAGTTGTCCCACCACTGGTACGAGCGTTTGTGCACGTCGAAGGGGAACTTCAGGTACGCGTCGCCCTCGAAGTACGGGTTCTCCCCGCAGCAGTGCACCGGCTTGTTGGTCCTGCGGTCGGTGACCCACCGGTTGAGGAAGAACTCCAGCGCGTCGTGCGGATCGGCGGCCGGCAGCGACTTGTCCGTGTCGACCGTCGTCGTCACGTCCCACACCGCGTCCCCGCTCTTCTCGCTGTCCGCGACATTGCCGCGGACCTGCTGGGTGACGGTGATCCGCTTGTCGGTGACGGTCGCCAGCTCGTCGGTGTCGAAGTAGGAACCCGTGCCCTGGTAGACGGCTGTGGTGTCGATGTCGATGGGATTCACGGCCGCCCGTGGCTCGACGTACCAGACCAGCATCGGCGCCAGGACCAGCAGAAACGTGCCGAGTCCCAGCAGGATCAGGGAGAGGGGTGAGGCTGTACGGCGCATCCGGGCACTCCAGGGGGGAGGGATGACGGAGTTCGGGCCGCTCTGTGGGCGGGAACCGTAGGCGCCTCTTGACGGGGTGTCAATGCTTGTCGAGACTGGGCCGGACAGGCCGGGGTGGGACACCGGGGTGGGGACGACCTCCGTACAGAGAGGCTGACCCTGCGATGTCCAGACTGCTCAGCGCCGCGCTCACCGTCGTTGCCGCGGCCGCCCTCGCCGTGGGCGCCGCCCTCGGCATCGTCGCGCTGCTCGACGCCACCCCCGACCAGCCCAACACCCCCTTGATCACGTACGAGCAAGCGGGACAGGGGAGTTGACCGGTGGGGCCGGCCCGCTCACCCGCCACCACCACCCGCTCGGCCTGGCACGACGTCCCCCGCCTCCAGGTCCGCCGGTTCGCCGCCATCGCGATGGCGGAGGCACCCGCGCTGGCAGAGGAGATCCTGCGCGAGATCCGCCGTGAGTACCCGCATCTGCCGCTCGTCCTCGACGAGTCCGGCGAGCCGATGGCCCTGGTCGGCATCCGCCGCGCCATCGAGGTCTTCGTCCAGCACCTGGAGACCTCGGAGGGCCGCCCCTCGGTCCCGCCGGGCGTCTTCCAGGAGTTCGGCCGCGGCGAGGGCCTGCACGGCCGCTCCCTGGACTCGCTCCAGGCGATCTACCGCATGGGCGTACGACTGGCCTGGCGCCGCTTCGCCGAGATCGGCCAGCGCGTGGAGATCCCGCCACCGGCGATGTACGAACTGGTCGACGCGGGTTACGAGTACCTCGACGGCCTTGTCGACCAGTCGGTGCGGGGTTACGCCGAGGCGGCGGCGCGGCAGGCCGGCGAGCGGCTGAGGTTACAGCGCCGGCTGATGGAACTGCTGCTGGCCGAACACCACCGGGGCGACCCGGCCGACGCGCTCACCGAACGGGCCGCGCGGGTCGGCTGGCCGCTGCCCCGCAAGGTCGCCGTGGGCGTCCTGCTCCGCCCGGCCCGGGAGGCGGTCGCACCGGCTGTCGGCCAGGGCATCCTCCTCGACATGGAGTACGAGCAGCCGCGCATGGTCGTCCCCGAACCGGACGCGGCCGGCCGCCCCGAGCTCCTCCACCGCGCCCTGACCGGCTGGTCCGGCGCGATCGGCCCGCCGGTCCCGCTGGCCGACGCGGCGAAGTCGCTGCGCTGGGCCGAGGCGGCCGTACACCTGATGGAACGGGGTCTGCTGCCGGCCGGGGACGTCCTGTACTGCACGGAGCACACCGAGGCCCTGGTCCTGCTGCAGCCGGAGGAGCTGATCGACGACCTGGCCCTGCGCTGTCTGGCACCCCTCGCGCACTGCGGCCCGACGCACGGGCGCCGGCTTGCGGAAACGCTACTGGCGTGGCTGGAGACACGGGGCGGCGCTCCGGAGGTGGCCGCCCGGCTGGGCGTGCACCCCCAGACGGTCCGCTACCGCCTGCGCCAGATCCGCGAACTGTGGGGCGACGAGATCGACGACCCCGACCGCCGCTTCGAGCTCGAACTGGTGCTGCGGGCCCAGCGGTTGAGGGGGACGCTGGGGGAGACGAGGCGGGGTCAGAGGCCGTGACGGCTCACTTCCCGTGCTGCCGACGCCACGCCTCGTAATGGTCGAGAACGGTCTCCTCGATGGGCCGGTAGCGGACCCCCAACTCCCGTACACTCCGCGCGTTGTCGACCTCGAACCGGATGCCGAGATGCTTGCGGATGTAGTCCTGGCTGAGCCCGAAGAGCGGGCCGAGCACCCGAACGGGCCAGTGGGGCAACCGACTTCGCGGAATCAGCCGCTCCTTGGGATAGCGCGCCCGGATGATGGCGGCCATGTCGTGGAAGGAGGACATCTTCTCGGCGGCGAGGATGTAACGCCCGTGGGCGTCGTCCTTCTCGGCGGCGGCGATGTGGGCGTCGGCGACGTCCCGCACGTCGACCGTGGTGAAGCTGAAGTCGGGGGCGCCGTAGAAGAAGTACCCCTTGAAGAGCTCGTCGAGGAGGAAGAGACTGCCGGACTCGGAGGCGGGTGTCAGGGACGGCCCGAGCACGAGCCCAGGATTGACGGCGACCATCCGCCACCGCTCCTGCCCCTTCGCGGCCTCCCAAGCGGCTTGCTCGGCAACGGTCTTGGCGTAGTGATACGGATTGTTCTCCACAGTGCTGGTGGTGTTGAAGCAGCTCTCCCTCAACACCCGCCCGTCCATGTCGAGTACGTCGGCGTAGTCCCCGAAGATCGCCCCGACGGTGGACGTGAACACGAGCCGGCGCACGGTCGGGGTGCGCTCGATACTCCCGACGACATTCCGCGTCCCGACGAGAGCGGGCTCGACGACGTCCCGCTGCCCGTCCTTGATCTTCTCCGGCATGAGAAAGGGCGAGGCGACATGAAAGACGACCTCGCACTCCTTCATGGCCTCGTCGAAGGCCCCGTCGCGCAACAAGTCGGCCTCGAACAGCGCGAGTTGCCCGGGGAAGCGGTCCTGAAGCTCCTTGAGAGGCCGCACCTTGACGTCATTCCCGACGCTCCGCACGGTGGCCCGCACGTGATACCCACGCTCCAGCAACCGCCCCACCAGATGACAACCGACAAAACCACTGCCTCCGGTCACGAGGACGTTCACGCGCGCTCCTTCGTCATCACACGTTGAGGAGTCGCATTGTCCAGGTGGACCACCACCGTCGTATAGAACCGGTTCACGGCGTCGTCCACGCTGCGGATGAAGCCGGACTCGGCGTTGCCGCGGCCGCTGCCCATGCTCTTGAGGAGGGAGAGGCGGAAGCCGGTGATGCGGGTGGTGGTGTTCTTCGGGAGCATGTCGGCCGGTTCGGGGCGCAGGCGTTCCAAGGTGCCTCGGGGGCCGCCCGGTTCGCCTTCGACCAGGGTCTCGATGTGCAGATCCGCCGGTGCGTCCTCCAGCCGGCGGACCAGGCGCTTGGCCCAGGTGAGGGGATAGCCCTGCTCGGGCGCCGGGATCTCCACGGACGTGCGCAGCTTGCCGGTGCGCAGGTCGGCGGTGACTCCGAGCAGGCCCGGGGCGCCCTCGACGCGCAGCTCCGCCCGGAGGCGTCCGTCCGTGCAGAGCCGGTCGGCGAGGAGCGCGCGGCGGGCCCCGGGGTCCGTCCCGCGCTTCGCCCGCTGGACCGGGAGCACCTTCTGCCCGAGCTCGCCGCCGAGCCCGAGGCACACCTGGCGGATGAGCCGCTCCCAGCTCTCGACCACCTCCAGCGCCCGCGGATCGCCCTGGCACAGGGTCTCGTCGTCGATGCCGTTGCGTACCGGCACCCAGGCCGAGCCCATGTTCTGGAAGCCGTGGCAGCCGGAGTTCTCGTGCTGGAGATAGTGCAGCAGCTCCTGGAGCAGCCAGGCGTGGGCGGCGTTCCCGACGCCCTCGTGCCGGATCAGCATCTGCGCCTGGTGGGCGACTTCGGCCCAGGACAGGTGCCGCAGCGCCGCCTTGTGCTTGCGCCGCCCGTCGATCTTGACGTCGACGAGCGGGCTGCCCTCCAGGGCGACGTCGTTCGACAGCGTGATGACGGCCTCGTAGCCACGGCGTGCGGCGATGTCCATGTACGCCTGCACCTGGTCCGGCTTGAGGGCGTTGCCGTTGGTCTTCGTCTCGACCAGGGCCGTCCACAGCTTCCCGGCCCGCTCGACACGGACGACCCCGTCGGGGCGCCGGGGTGTGTCACCGTGCGGCAGCGACACCTCGGTGAAGGTCTCCATCCGCCCCGCCGGTGCCCCGAACCCGGCGGTGAGCCGCCTGCCGAACTCCGGCACCTGCGCCATCACCGACAGCAGCACCGAGGTCGCCCGCATCTCGCGGTCCCGGTCGCTCTTCAGCACCGAGACCGGGAAGAGCCTGGACTCCCGCCACGACTCGTTCTCGGCCAGGGACTTCCGGGCGGCCTTGGGCAGGGTGACCTTCTTCTTCGCCGTACGGGGCCGGGCGGCGGGCTTCTTCGCGGCGGCCTCGGCCCCGGTCCGGTCCTCGGGCGTGCGCGGACTCGGAATGGCTTCGAGCGCCGCCTGCGGCAGGGACTCGACGGGCGCGGGCGTCTCCGTCTCCCCGCCGTCCGCCTCAGGGTCGTCATCGACATCGACCCCGAAATCCGTGGCCAGCCCCGCGAGCCCGGACTCGTACCCCTGCCCCACCGCCCGGAACTTCCACTCCTCCCCCCTGCGGTACAGCTCGCCGAAGATGATCGCGCTGACCTCGCCCGCGTCCTCGATGGCGAAGCGCAGCAGGTGTTCTCCCGCCGCGTCGGCCAGCGTCACCCGCAGGTCCTCCAGCTCGCCGAAGCGTGCCCCCTCGTACCGGCTCGCGGCGACGACGATCCGTTCGACCTCCGCCGGGACCGCCGTCAGGTCGAAGCCGATGCGGTCCTCGTTGCCGTCCTCCGTCGGTGTCTTGCCGAGCAGCTGCACGCTGCCGTCCGCCGCCACCGGGTTGTTGTAGAAGTAGAAGTCCGCGTCGCTGCGCACCTTGCCGTCGGTGTTCAGAAGTAAGACGGACACATCCGCGTCGCCCTCGCCGCTGGGGCTGACCCAGCCCAGGCCGACGATCACGGAACCTGCGTTCTCGCTCAGGGCCGACAGCGAGACGTTCGAGCCCTTGGTCATTTCATGCATGAGACCCCCCATCACCGCCGGGTGCCGTGACCCCTCCCGTCCCGGCCGCCCGGTGTGCGACATGATGTGACGTGTCGCACATGAGCGACAGTAGTACCACAGGGCGTGGGAGGCGGTCTGCGCAGAACCATTGCCCGGGCAAACTGGCTGTCGCTAGCCTGTGTTCGTCATGCCGATCGTCTGTTGAAATTTCGAACGCAGACGCCCAGATAATCAAGGGAGGGGGCCGGTTGTGGGACGCCTCGTACCTGCCGTGACCCGGGCTCTCGACATTCTCGAGCTCTTCCTCGACGGGGACGGGACGCTCTCCGCCCCCGACATAGTGCGCAAGCTGCAGCTGCCGCGCACCACCGTGCACGAGCTGGTCACCACGCTCGCCGCCCGGTCGTACATCGTCCAGGTCCCGGGCCAGCCGGGACGGTACCGGCTGGGCGTACGGCCGTACCAGCTCGGCAGCCGTTACGCCGAGCAGCTGGACCTCGCCGCCGAGGGCCAGCAGGTCGCCCGTTCCGTCGCCGAGACCTGCGACGAGACCGTGCACGTGGCGATCCTCGAAGGCGCCGACGTCATCTACATCGCCAAGGTCGACTCGACCCACGCGGTACGGATGGTGTCGGCCGCCGGCCGCCGGCTGCCCGCCCACTGCACGTCCGTCGGCAAGATGCTGCTGGCCTCCCTTCCGGAGCCGGAGCTCAGCTCGCGCATCCCGGACGATGCCGACCTGGTCGCGATGACACCGAACAGCATCACCGACCCGGCCGCCCTGCGCGAGGCCCTCGCCGAGATCCGCCTGCGCGGCCTGGCGGTCGAGAGCCGGGAGTCCAACCCGGACGTGAGCTGTGTGGCGGCCCCCGTGCGGGACCGCACCGGCCAGGTCGTCGCCGCCCTCTCCATCTCCGTCCCCATGATCCGCTGGAGCGACGAGCGCCGCGCCGAGCTGGAGCAGCTCGCCGCCAAGGGCGCCGTGGAACTCTCGGAACGCCTCGGCCACCGGACCGTCGCATGACGGCCTACGAGGTGGCGGTGCGCGCCGAGGCCGCCCTCGGCGAGGGCCCGACCTGGGACGCGGACGCCGGCCGCCTGATCTGGATCGACATCCTCGGCAGCCGCGTGTACACGTACGACCCGGTCTCGGGCCGGCGCACGCTCCGGGTCACCGACCAGCACGTCGGCGCCGCCAAGCCGCGCGCCGGCGGCGGCCTGGTCCTCAACCTCCGCGACGGCGTCGCCCTCGTCGACCCCGACGACACCTTCCACTGGCTCCACCACGAGCCGGTCCCCGGCCGCCGCGCCAACGACGCCGCCGTCGCCCCCGACGGCTCCCTCTGGGCCGGCACCATGCGCTACGACGAGGCCCCCGGCGGCGGCACCCTCACCCGCATCACGGGCGACGGCACGGCCGAACTCGTCCTCGACGACGTCGCCGTCAGCAACGGCACGGGCTGGAGCCCCGACGGCACCCTGATGTACTACGTCGACTCCCCGACGCGCCAGATCGACGTCTTCCACCACGAGAACGGCCGCGTCTCGGACCGCCGCCGCTTCGCCCAGATCGAGGCCGACGCGGGCTTCCCCGACGGCCTCACGGTGGACGCCGACGGCTGCGTCTGGGTGGCCCTCTGGGACGGCGGCGCGGTGCGCCGCTACACCCCCGACGGTGAACTGGACAGGGAGATCACGCTCCCCACACCCCTGGTAACGGCGTGCGCCTTCGGCGGCCCAGATCTGACGGACCTGTACATCACAACGGCCAGGGTGGGCCTGACGGCCCCGCACCCGGTGGCGGGCTCCCTCCTGGTAGTCCCAGGAGCAGGAAAGGGCCTGCCACAGCCGCCGTTCACGGGTTAAGACGCGGAACACCCGCGCCCCTCCAGGGGCGCGGGGCTGTATCGATATGCGGCTCCGCCGCGTGGGCGCGCCAAGCCACATCAGACCCGCGGCCGCTCAAGAACCGGTCGCGGCACCCCGGAACGCGCCTACCCCCGCCCGAACCGCCGCCAACTCCTCAGTCCGCCGCAACGCATCGGACACCGCCCCGATCTCCCGCAACAAGTCCGTCGTGTCCGGCTCCGGCCCACCCTCAAAGCCGCCCCCCGCCACCGCGTCCTGCACAGCCACAGCCCACGCCAACGCCATCGCCCGCTCCGGCGCATGCCCGAGGCCCACCGCGACTTCGTACAATCGCTGCCGCCGCCCCTCGTCCACATGCCGCGCCAGCGGCAGCAGCACATCCCGGATGAACGTCTCCCGCCGGATCAGCCGCAACTCCGGCGTGGCCCGCAGCACGAACGACACACCACCCCCGTTGACGGAACGCATCAGCAGATACAACGGCCGCAGCCGCCGATACGCCAGCCGGATCCGCCACCGGTCGTGCAGGTACTGCCCGGCGTGCGGAAGGATGAAGCCGACCGCGATCATGATGGCCGACAGACACGCCAGCGGCGGTGCCACGCCCGTGCTCAGCCAGTCCAGGTCGTGCCCGGTCCACCGAGCCACCACGGCCGGCAACTTGACGGCGTAGAAGGACAGTTGGGCCGCGTATCCGATGCCGAGGAACTTCAGCCCCCAGCGCAGCCACGCGTCCAGCCCGTCCGTGCGCATCCAGTTCCAGATCAGCGCCGAGGTGACCACCGTCGCCACGGCCTGCGCGACCAGATACAGCACGATCATCTCGCGCATGTACGGCGTGTTGGCGTAGTACGTGTCGAGGTCCCGCAGCCGTTCCACCGGCGCGTCGGCGAGCGCGAACAGCACCCACAGCGCGGCGATGACCGTGAGGGACCCGGCCACCACCCACCGCACGGCGCGGACCGTCGCGGCGGAGCGGTCGGCGAGCCCGTTGCGCCAGGCGATGATCAGCAGCAGGCACGAGCCGCAGAACGCCGTCAGCAGTGAATACACCCACGGCGCCGAGATGTTGGGCACACCCGTGATCCGGTTGACCCGCGCGATCGTCGACGGCGCCACGAACACGAACACCGCGCAGGCGACGAGCAGTACGCCGCCCACGGCCCGCAGCAGCGGGTCGCTCCACAGCCGCACGATGGTCGGCAGCTTGATCGCCAGCGCGGCGATCAGCACCCCGGCCGGGATCCACCAGAACGACGGATAGAACTCGTTGACGAACCCCGCGGGAGACCAGGCGAGTTGGCCGAGACCCACACTCACCGCGCCGAACTCCCGCGCCCGCGATACCCCAGCGACCGGCTCAACGGCGTAAGCGGCGCCTCCTCGTCCCGCCCGCTCAGTAGCGGCCGGAACGCCGCCGCGAGCCGGTGGCCGAAGTCGTCGGCCTCCGCCTCGTCCGCCACCCGCGAGCCGTCGCGCGCGGCCACCGACAACGCCATGTCGGTCCACGCCCTCCGGTCCGCCAGCGCCGCCCCGGCCACGTGATGGTGGCTGTGCCCGGCGTGCAGATGCCACAACTCATGGCCCAGGATGACCAGTTGCTGCACCGCCTCGGCCCGCTCCTCGACGATGACCAGGTCGAAGTCCTGGAACTCCACCCAGAGCCCGGTCACTTCGATCTCGTCCGGGAACCGCTCGAACCGCAGCTCCACCGCCCGCCCGCCGCGCCGTACGCTCATCTCCTCGCACAACGCCCGGCACAGCTCCCGCGCGTCGGCCGGCGGCCGCGGTCTGGCCCGCACGGCGGCGACGAGCCCGGCCGTCAGCTCCCGCATCCCGGAGACTCTCCGCGAGCGTCGCAGCGCCCCGGCGACCCGGGCCGCCTTCCTCCGCGCGCCCGCGATGTCCATCGTTCCCCCTTCCGCCGCCGCACAGCAGGCTGCCCGAGACTACGCCGTCGTTCAACCGAGAACGACCTCCCTGGCTGGAAAGTCCTGCGCAAACCATTGACTAGCAAGCGCTTCCTATTTACGGTCCCGTTCGAAGTTACGGGCACGATTCGGTATACCGAACAGATAGGGCAGGGCATGGGACGACCTGACCTGAATCGCAGGCATGTGCTGGGCGGGCTCAGCGGGCTCCTCGTCGCCGGCAGCCTCGGCTTCGCCGCGCTCGGCACCGGCGCCGACGCACTCGCCGCCTCCGGCCGCACCCGCGTGCGGTACTGGAACCTCTTCAGCGGCGGCGACGGATCGAACATGATCGCGATGCTGGACGCCTTCCGCAAGGAGCACCCCGACATCGCGGTGAAGGACTCCACCCTCCAGTGGGGCAGCCCCTTCTACACCAAGCTCGCCATGGCCGCGGCCGGCGACCGCGCCCCCGAACTCGGTGTGATGCACATGGGCCGGGTCGCCGGCTTCTCCCCGGGCCGCCTGCTGGACCCGTGGGACGTCGACCTGCTCGCCAAGTACGGGGTACGGGAGTCGGACTACAACCCCGCGCTGTGGCAGCGCGGCGTCATCGACGGCAAGCTCTACGCGCTCCCGCTCGACATCCACGTACAACTCTGCTTCTACCGCAAGGACGTGCTGAAGAAGGCCGGTCTGCTCGGCGACGACGGACGGATGATCCCGGTGACCTCGACCACCGAGTGGTTCGACGTCCTGAAGAAGGCCAAGCAGGCCCAGAAGAAAGGGCTGCAGACCATCGGGCTGTGGACCAACGACCAGAACTTCCAGTGGTGGTTCTTCGTCGCCTTCTACACCCAGCTCGGCGGCCAGTGGTTCGACGACGCCCGCACCGAGGTCCTCTTCGACACCGACAAGGCCACCCAGGTACTGGAGTTCTTCCGGCAGCACGTCACCGACGGGTACGTCATCCCGGGCGCGCCCACCGGCGAGCAGTTCATCAACGGCGCCCCCTTCACCTGGGAGGGCAACTGGTCGGTGCCGGTCTTCTCCGCCGCCAAGCTCGACTACGGCGCCACCCCGCTGCCGCCCGTCTTCGGCAGGCAGGCCACCCACGCCGAGTCGCACTCCTTCGTCCTGCCGCACCAGGCAGGCCGCGGCGGCGCCACCAACGAGGCCGCGCACGAACTGGCCGCGTACGTCGTCCGGCACGCCCTCCAGTGGGCCGCCGGCGGCCACATCCCCGCCTACACGCCGACCCTGTCCACGGCCGCGTACAGGAAGCTCCAGCCGCAGAACGAGTACGTCTCCGCCATGGACCACCAGGCCACCGAGCCGAAGGTGTGGTTCGCGGGCTCCACCGGCATCCTCGCGCAGGACCTCGGCCCGCTGGTCGTCTCCTCGACCATGGGCTCCGCCAAGCCCGCCTCGGTCGCCCAGAAGATGAGGAACCAGCTCACCAAGCTCCTCGCCTCGAAGAACCCCATGGACGGCAGGACCGCCGCGCAGGGAGGTGCGGTCGCATGACGACCAGTGCAGAGAGCGTCCTCGTACCCGCGCGGGCCCGGACCGCCACGGCCACCGCGACCGTCCGCCGCAAGCAGGGCTTCCAGCACGGGGGTTGGTTCGTCGCCCCGTTCCTGCTGCTGTTCGCGCTGTTCGTGATCTGGCCGCTGCTCCGCGGCCTCTACCTCAGCTTCACCGACGCCAACATCTCCGGCGAGGGCGCGAGTTTCATCGGCCTCGACAACTACCGCGAGGCGCTGCACGACCCGATGATGTGGGACGCGCTCGGCCACAGCGCCTACTTCACGCTCCTCGTCGTCCCCTGCATCACCGTCCTGGCCTTCCTCCTCGCGATGCTCGCCCACAACATCGAGCGCGGGAAGTGGCTGTGGCGCCTGTGCTTCTTCGCGCCCTTCCTCCTCCCGTCGACCGTCGCGGGCAACATGTGGCAGTGGCTGTTCACCCAGGGCATCGGCCTGTTCAACGAGACCCTCGGCATCCAGACGCCCTGGCTGACCGACAAGTCGTACGCCATGCTCGCCATCGTCATCGAGACCCTGTGGTGGACGGTCGGCTTCAGCTTCCTGCTCTACCTCGCCGCCCTCCAGGGCATCCCCGCCCACCTCTACGAGGCCGCCAAGCTCGACGGCGCGAACGCCTGGCACCGCATGGTCCATATCACCCTGCCGATGCTGCGCAACATCACCGGCCTGGTGATCGCCCTCCAGGTCCTCGCCTCGCTCCAGCTCTTCGACCAGGCCGTCGTGATGTTCGACTTCGGCACCGGACCGGAGAACAGCACCCGGCCGTTCGTGCAGTACACCCTCGAACAGGGCTTCACCAGCTACCGCGTGGGCTACGCCTCCGCGATGTCCATCATCTTCTTCGTGATCATCGCAGTCGTCGCCCTGGCGCGGATGTGGCTGCTGCGCAACCGTGAGGAGGGCGCCCGATGACCACCGCCGTACAGGTCCCCAAGCGATCCCGCAGGCCCTGGACCCCGAGTCAGATCGTCCTCACGCTGCTCGGCGTGGCCGTCTCGGCTGTCTTCGTGGCGCCGATCGCCGCGGCCCTGTTCACCTCCCTCAAGTCCGAGGCGGAGGCGGCCGAGATCCCGCCGCACTGGCTGCCGAGGACATGGACGACCCAGGCGTGGCGGGCGTTGTGGTCGACCGGCAACATCGGCAACTGGTTCATCAACTCACTCGTGGTCTCGGTCCTGGTGACCGCGATCGTGCTGACGGTCGCGGCCCTCGCCGGTTACGGCTTCGCCCGCACGGAGTTCCGCGGCAAGGGAGTGCTGATGGGGGTGGTGATGTCGGGCCTGATGGTCTCGCCGGCCGTCCTCGGCGTCCCCCTGTTCACCACCGTCCAGCAGATGGGCATGGTCGACACCTACTGGGGCATGATCCTGCCCCAGTGCGCGCCCGCCGCGATGGTCTACATCCTCTACAAGTTCTTCCAGGGCGTCCCGCGCGAGCTGGAGGAGGCCGCCTTCATCGACGGCGCGGGCCGCTGGCGGGTCTTCTTCACGATCGTGCTCCCGCTCTCCCGCCCGTCCCTCGCGGCGGTAGGCATCTTCACCTTCATCGCCTCGTGGAACAACTTCCTGTGGCCGTACATGGTGACCAACAACCCCGACCTGATGACCATGCCGAACGGCATCGCGACGGTCATGAACTCCTACGGCATCCAGTGGGCCCAGCTGATGGCCGGCGGCCTGATGGCGGGCCTCCCGCTGATCGTCGTGTTCGTCTTCTTCCAGCGCCAGATCGTGGCGGGTGTCGCACACACCGGATTGGCGGGACAGTGAGAACAGGCAGAGCGGTTACGGCCGTCGTGGTCGCGGCCTTCCTGGCCTTCCTCCCCAACGCGGCGCAGGCGGAGGCGAGTTACCCCGACCCCCTCCCCATCACCGGCCAGCAGATCATCCACGACCCGACCGTCATCCACCTCAAGTCCGGCGGATACGTGGCCTATTCGACCGGCGGCGTCATCGGCGCCCGCACGTCCAAGGACCTCCACCAGTGGGACGACGCGGGCAACGCCTTCGCCGCGCCGCCGAGTTGGTGGTACGAGTACAACGACACCGGCGACCCCTGGGCACCGGACATCTCCTACCGCGACGGCCGCTACTGGCTGTACTACGCCGTCTCGTCCTGGGGCACCAACCACTCCGCGATCGGCGTGGCGACCTCCCCGACCGGCCTCCCCGGCACCTGGACCGACCACGGCAGGGCGTTCACCTCCGAGACCACGGACACCTGGAACGCCATCGACCCGGCGATCATCCGCGCCGACGGCCGGCTCTGGATGACCTTCGGCTCGTACTGGACGGGCATCCGCATGGTCGAACTCGACCGAAGGACCGGCAAGGCGATCGAGGGAGCGCCGGTAGCCCACCTGGCGACCCGCCCGGACGCCCCGTACGCGGTCGAAGGCCCGTACGTGGTCAAACACGGCCACTACTACTACCTCTTCGCCTCCTACGACGCCTGTTGTGCGGGGGTGAACTCCACGTACAAGATCAGGGTGGGCCGCTCGACAACGGTGACGGGCCCGTACATCGACAGCACGGGCAAGCAGATGCTGGAGGGCGGCGGCGACCTGCTCCTGGCCGGCCACGGCAGGTACATCGGTACGGGAGGAGAGTCGGTCTTCCGCGACAAGGGCCAGGACTGGCTGGCGTACCACTACTACGACGCAGACGACAACGGCACCCCGAAGCTGGGGCTCAACAGGCTGATCTGGACAAAAGACGGCTGGCCGAGTGTCTTTTAGGGGCGCGGGGAACTGCGCGACCAGCCCCCACCCACCCGCAGACAACACTGAACCCGAAAGGCCAAGATGAGCACCGCCCGCTTCACGCTCGACCCCGCTTTCACCGTCGGCCCGGTCAACCCCCGTCTCTTCGGCAGCTTCGTAGAACACCTCGGCCGCTGCGTCTACACCGGCATCTTCGAACCCGGCCACCCCACCGCCGACGACAAGGGCCTCCGCCAGGACGTCCTCGACCTGGTCAGGGAACTCGGCGTCACCGCCATCCGCTACCCCGGCGGCAACTTCGTGTCGGGGTACAAGTGGGAGGACTCCGTCGGCCCCGCCGCGGAGCGCCCCCGCCGGCTCGACCTCGCCTGGCGCTCCACCGAGACCAACCGCTTCGGCCTCTCGGAGTACATCGACTTCCTCCGCAAGGTCGGCCCCCAGGCCGAACCCATGATGGCCATCAACCTCGGCACGCGCGGAGTCGCCGAGGCCCTCGAACTCCAGGAGTACGCCAACCACCCCGAGGGCACCGCCCTGTCCGACCTCCGCGTGGCCCACGGCGACAAGGACCCCTTCGGCATCAAGCTGTGGTGCCTCGGCAACGAGATGGACGGCCCCTGGCAGACCGGCCACAAGACCGCACAGGAGTACGGCCGGATCGCCGCCGAGACCGCCCGCGCGATGCGCCAGATCGACCCGGGCGTGGAACTCGTCGCCTGCGGCTCCTCCAGCCAGGCCATGCCGACGTTCGCCGCGTGGGAGGCGACGGTCCTGGAGGAGGCGTACGACCTCGTCGACCACATCTCCCTGCACGCCTACTACCAGCCCGAGAACGGCGACATCGACTCCTTCCTGGCCTCCGCCGTCGACATGGAGTCCTTCATCGAGAACGTGGTCGCCACCGCCGACCACATCGGCGCGAAGCTGAAGTCCAAGAAGAAGATCAACCTCTCCTTCGACGAGTGGAACGTCTGGTACATCTCGGAGTGGCACGAGATCGAGAACTCCGGCGCCCGGGACTGGGCGGAGGCCCCCCGCCTCCTGGAGGACAACTACAGCGTCATGGACGCGGTCGTCTTCGGCTCGCTCCTCATCGCGCTGCTGCGGCACGCGGACCGCGTCACCGTGGCCTGTCTCGCCCAGCTCGTCAACGTCATCGCCCCGATCATGACCGAGCCCGGCGGCCCCGCCTGGCGCCAGACGACCTTCTTCCCCTTCGCCCAGGCCTCCCGGTACGGCCGCGGCCAGGTCCTCGACGTCCGGGTGGACTCACCGACGTACGAGACGAAGAAGTACGGCGAGGCCGACCTGCTGCACGCCACCGCGGTGCGCGCGGAGGACGGCACCGTCACCGTCTTCGCGGTCAACCGCAGCCGGACCGAGTCGCTCCCGCTCGAAGTCGCCCTGAACGGCCTGGACTTGACGTCCGTCGTCGAGCACAGCGCCCTCGCCGACGCCGATCCGGACGCCCGGAACACCCTCGACGACCCCGAGCGGGTCGCTCCGCACGCCGTCGAGGGCACCGCGCTCACGGACGGCACCCTCACCGCCGTACTCGAACCGCTGTCGTGGAACGTGATCCGGCTGGCCTAGCGGGTCATCACTGCTCGATGTGCACCTGCGCGGGCGGATACGGGGACGAGGACGTGGTGCCCACGGCCCAGTAGCCGCCCGTGCCGGGGATCGCGGCAAGTGCCGTGGTGAGTACGGGAGTTGTGGCTGTCGCGCCTCGTTCGCTCACCCAGGTGCCGTCCTCCCACCGGAGGTGGTGGGCGCGGGTCTGGTCCCAGAAGTCCCAGCCCGCGATGCGGTCGGGGCCGCCCTGGCCGTCGTCGGCGATCGAGGTGAGCATTCCGACGGTGAACGGGGCGGTGACGGTGTTCCAGGCCTCGCCGTCCCAGTGGCGGAGGGTGACACTCGGGGGTTTGCCGGGCGGGCCGCCGACTCCGAAGTCGTAGCCGGTGAGCCAGATGTCGTCGGCGGCGACCGGGAGGAGGTCGGTGACGGTGAGGCGGAAGCCGGTGGGGACGGGCAGTTCGGTCCAACTCTCGCCGTCCCAGCGGGCGATGAGCGCGCTGTCGTAGACCCAGACCTCGCCGGAGCGGGTCACGCGGACGCCCGAGGGGGCCGCGGTGGGGGCGCTCGGGGGTGCCGGCTGCCAGGTCAGCTCCGTGCCGTGGCCGTGCAGCAGGACCGAGCCGTCGGAGTTGCGGCCGGAGAGCCAGAGGCCGCCGTCCGGGGCGACGGCGACACCGGTCAGCGAGGTGCCGCTCGCGCCCCGGCCGGGGAAGTCGGCCTCCCGCCAGGTGGTGCCGTCCCAGGAGAGCAGGTGGGCCGTGCCGTACCGGTCGGCGCCGACGGTCCAGGCGCCGGTGGCGGAGGCGGCGACGGAGCGGAGGTAGCCGTTGCTGAACTGGATGTGGTCGTCGATGTCCGGCTGGGTCCAGCTCCGGCCGTCCCACAGCAGGGCGAGCGGGTAGCCGCGGGTGTTGCCGTTGCGGCCCTCCTCGCCGACCGCCCAGGCGAGGTCGGGGGAGGCCGCCGCGACGCCGAGCAGCTGGGCGGCGGACAGACACTCCGGGGCCGCCACGGCCTGCCACTCGTGTGGCACCCCGGCGGTGGCCGACCGCACGCCCCCGCCGGCGGCCCCCGCGCTCACACCCGTCCCGGTACCCGTCCCCGTACCCTCTCTCGCGTTCGCGCGCGCACTCGCCGAGGCCAGGCCCAACCCGGCCCCGGAACCGACTAATCCGCTGATGAAACGCCGTCTTCGCACGGGATTCCCTCCCCCTTGAGCGGTCCGCGGAGGCACCACCGTGAACCAGCCCGCCGGAGAAGGCAATGCGCGCGGACGGCCATTTCAGGACAGGCTGCGGGTCATACGGCGGTGACCGGCACCCCTCCCGCCGCCGCACCCAGCAGCGTCAGCCGCACGTCCGACGGCCCGGCCGGTGTGGTCCCGTCGGACAGGACCGCCAGGGCGAGTGTGTTGGTGCCACGTGTGCGGAGGATCCCGTTCGGGAGCACGAAGGTGTGCTGCGGACCCACGTCGTTGATGTACTGGCCCATGTTCCAGCCGTTCAGGAAGATCTGGACGCGGTACGCACGCGCCGGGTCGTCGTCGAGGACGAGCCCGATCGAGGCGTCGATCCCGGAGTCGACGGCGAGCTTGAAACCGGTCCGGTACCAGGTCACCCCCTGCCGCAGGTCCGCCCGCGGCAGTTCGGCCTCCGGCCAGTCGCCGTCGGCGTGGTCCGGCAGGTGCCAGCCGTGCCGCTCCCCGTACAGCCCGCCGTTGTTCTGCGGCCCGCGCACCGGGTCGGGCGCCGCCTCGCCCTGGATCCGCCAGCCGAGCTTCGGCGCGGCCCCCGCGAAGGTGACCGCCGTCAGCCCACGTGCCACCTTGTGCGTGTCCTGCGCCTTGCCGTCCTGGTCGTGCTGCATCCGCCGGACCAGCACGGACAGCACATGCGCCCCGTCCTTCCGCAGCTCCTCCGGTACGTCGAACACCGCCGTGGCGGCCCAACTCCCTTGCCGCACACTGCCGTTGTCCGGCACGGGCATCCGGTGCGCGCCCAGCGCCCGCCCGTCCAGCCAGGCCATCAGCATCCCCTGGGTGCCCGTGCTGTAGGCGAGGGAGACGGACTCGGCCCCGCGCGCGTCGGTGAAGTGCCCGCGGTACCAGACGTCGCCGTAGTGGAAGCCGTAGTCGTCGGCGAAGAGGACGGGCTGCCCCTCGGGAACAGGCGTGGTGCTGTACGTGGTGGTCCTGTCGGCGGGCTTCCAGTCGGAGTCGTCGAAGCCGAGCGCGGCCTCGGGGTTCTCCGTCTTCCGCCGCCACCCGGCACGCAGCGCGGGCAGGGTTACGGTGCCGACCCCGGCCAGGGGCTGGGCGGCCCGCAGGCTCCCGGACGCGGACGTCCGTACCTTCAACTCCACGCCGTTCCAGGTCACTTCACGCAGTCCGCGCGGCCCCCACACCTCCAGCTCGGAGGCCCGCACGGTGTCGCCGGTGAGCCGCACCGCCGTACCGCTGACGTTGGCGGTCCGCAGCAGGGCGGGCCCGTACACCAGCACCGAGCCGGACGGCGTCTCGTGCGGCCACAGCCGTACGGACGTCTCGTCGTCGGCGAGGAGGAGCAGCAGCGGGGTGCCGACACCGCCGCCGGACACCAACACCCGTGTCAGCCCGTCGAGTTCGGCATCGATCCGCAGCAGCCCGTCCTCGTACGACCAGTCGGCGTCCCCCTCCACCACCGTGACCGTCGGCCGCATCGCGCACTCCAGCGCGGTCACCGTCGTCTCGCCGGAACGTCCGGTGAGCACAGCGATCTCCTGGCGCCCGGCGGTGAGCGCCAGCATGGGCTGCGCGTTGGAGTACCGCACCTTGCGCTTGCCCAACTTGATGCCGGCGGCGAGCAGTCGCGCGTCCCGCGCCGGGACGGTGACGGGCGCGTCGATGCCGGGCACGGCCGAAGTGACCGTCTGCTTCCCGTCGTTGCGCACGACGTAGACCTGGGCGCCGGTGTCCGGATTGGCCAGGTGGTACACCTTCAGGCCGTCCGCCTCGACGTCCTCGGCGCGGTCGAGCTTGGCGAAGTCCGGGACGTGCCGCAGCAGTTGGCCGATCTGGTGCATGGGGATCAGCTTGGATGTGGCCTGCCTTCCCTCGTCGATGGCGGCGCCGTAGTCGTACGAGGTGTAGACGACCGGTGCGGGCAGCCAGCCCCAGGAGGTGCCGCCGAAGGTCATGTAGACGCTGTGCAGGGTGATGCCGTTGGCGAAGTTGGTGAGATAGAAGCGCCGTTCGTACGCGGCGTCCCGCAGCCGCCGTGACTCGGCGTACCCCTTCCCCTTGAACCAGACGCCACCCCACGGATCGAACCATCCGCCCCCGAACTCCGGTACGAGACCCGGGGTTTGCGGGCTCGCGGTCGCCCCGCCCTTCATCCCGCCGACCCCGAAGTGCCCCCAGTCGGGCGGGGCGAGCGTCGGGGACGGATACCCGTCGAAGCCGTACAGCCAACGCCCCTGCTCTCCACCGGTGTCGAAGGACCCGGGGATCCAGTACCCGTTCCTGCCCTTGTCGTTGTGGAACAGCGGCACGTCGATTCCGTCGGCGCGGACCTTCCGGTACAGGTGGGCCATGTAGTCGCGCCCGGCGGGCTCGGTGACGTGGGCGTCGTACTCGTTCTCGATCTGGTAGAGCAGGATCGTGCCCCCGCCCTTGCTGTACAGGTGCCGGCCGGCGATGGCGTTCACCTGGTCGAGCCACTCGTCGACGTACTTCAGATAGGTGGGGTCCGAGGTCCGCGCCGTGCCCTCGGTGGCCGTCAGCCAGCCGGGGAAGCCGCCGCCGTCGATCTCGGCGTTGATGTAGGGGCCGGGGCGCAGGATGACGTAGATCCCGGTCTCGCTCGCCATTCGCAGGAACAGGTCCAGATCCCGGATGCCGGTGAAGTCGTAGTGCCCCGGCGCGGGGGAGTGGTAGTTCCACGACACGTAGATGCTGACGGCGTTGTACCCATGGGCGCGCATCTTCTGGAGCACGTCCCGCCACAGGGACGGACTCGGCAGCCGGAAGGGATGCATCTCGCCGGACCACACCACCAGCCGTCGGCCGTCGACGATCAGCGAGTACCGGTCGAAGCCGATCGTGTGCGGCTTCCCGTCCGCGGCCGGCGGCGCGGGCGCGGGCCCCGTCGGCACGGTCGGCGCGGCATAGGCGCAGCTCGCCGCTCCGCTGCCGCCGAGCGCCAGCCCGAGCGCCGTGGTTCCGGCGAGGGCGCTGAAGGTACGTCTGCTGAGCCCCAAGGGACCCTCCCGTCGTGCCGGTCGGCGGCGCGTGCGAGGTCATTGTGTACAGGGCTACCCGCCACAATGGTGCTATGAGGATCTCGGCACGGGCGGATTACGCGGTACGGGCGGTTCTTGAGCTCGCCGTTCGGCAGGACGGCGGACCGGTGAAGGCGGAGGCCATCGCCGCCGAGCAGGACATCCCGCACAAGTTCCTGGAGGGGATCCTCGGCGATCTGCGGCGCGGCGGGATCGTCGACAGCCGGCGCGGCGGGGGCGGCGGCTACCGGCTGGCGCGGGAGGCCGCGAAGATCACCGTCGCGGACGTCATCCGCGCGGTGGACGGCCCGATCGTGTCGGTACGGGGCGAACGGCCGACGGGCCTCGAGTACACGGGGTCGGCACAGCCGCTGCTGCCGCTGTGGATCGCCCTGCGGGCCAACGTCCGCCGCATCCTGGAGGGCGTCACCATCGCGGACATCGCGACGGACGCACTGCCGGAGCCGGTGAAGGAACTGGCGGCGGAACCGGCGGCGTGGGAGAACCCCTAGCAGCCGCTGCTCTGAGCACCCGCTGCTCTGAGCACCCCGCTGTGAGCGATCTTCATCCTCGTCTCAGGCTGTCCTCAGTTTGACGCCCTAACGTCGCCTCCCGTTCATCCCTACCTCTCCGGTGGGAAAACCAGGAAACACGGACGGGACCCCACACATGCGCACGCTGATCCTGCTAGCCCTCGCGGGCCTCGGTGCCCAGCTCGTGGACGGCAGCCTCGGCATGGCCTACGGCGTGACCTCCACCACGCTGCTGCTCGCGATGGGCACCAACCCGGCCGCCGCCTCGGCCACGGTGCACCTCTCCGAGATCGGTACGACCCTGATGTCCGGCGCCTCGCACTGGCGTTTCGGGAACGTCGACTGGAAGGTCGTCGCCAGGATCGGCGTGCCCGGGGCGGTCGGTTCCTTCCTCGGCGCGACGGTCCTCAGCAAGCTCTCCACCGAGGTCGCCGAGCCCGTGATGTCGCTGATCCTGCTGGGGCTCGGCGTGTACGTCATGTCCCGGTTCACCCTGCGCGGCCTGCCCAAGGACCGGCTCGGCCAGCCGCTGCGGAAGCGGTTCCTGGCGCCGCTGGGCCTGGTCGCCGGGTTCCTGGACGCGACCGGCGGTGGCGGCTGGGGCCCGGTCGGTACGCCCGCGCTGCTGGCCAGCGGTCGTATGGAACCCCGTAAGGTCATCGGATCCATCGACACCAGCGAGTTCCTCGTCGCGGTCGCCGCCAGCCTGGGCTTTCTCTTCTCCCTCGGCTCGCAGGGGCTGAAGTGGAGCTGGGTGCTCGCCTTCCTGCTCGGCGGGCTGGTCGCCGCGCCGATCGCGGCCTGGCTGGTGCGGCTCGTGCCGCCGCGGGTGCTGGGCTCGGCGGTCGGCGGGATCATCATCGTCACGAACGTCCGTACGCTGCTCAAGAGCGACTGGATCGGGGCGTCGAGCGCGCTGAGCACGCCGGTGTACGTCCTGCTCTACGCGGTGTGGGCCGCCGCCCTGGCGTACTCGATCCGCGCCTACCGTCAGGAGCGGGCCGCGGAGGCCGAGTCCGCCGAGGAGCGGCAGCCCGTCGGCGTCTGATCAGCCGTTCCGACGCCGACCGTGAGGATCGATATCCCGTCAACGGCCGCTTGTTCCAACAGAGTTCCGACACGCGCTCAGTATGTGAAATCCGCACCTGTGAATGGCTTGAGTTCGCCCTGACCGCCCGATGTGCGTCTCCCTACGATGCGGAGCGCCTCCGGCCTTCACAGGAACCCCACTGTTTCTTCAAAGGTTCCTCGGGCCCGGGGTGTGCCACCCCCCACTCACAGAACCGGAGAGACCATGATCCGTGGACTCCTGCTGAGCGGCGGCGTCGCCGCTCTGCTCACCACCGCACTGCCTGCGCAGGCCTCGTCCCCCGTGTTCGACAACCCGCCCCCCGACAAGATCGTCATCGACGTGGCGACGGTCAACGGCTCCGGCTGCCCCCAGGGCACCGCGGCGGTCGCCGTCTCGCCCGACAACACGGCCTTCACGGTGACGTACAGCCAGTACCTCGCCCAGGCCGGCGGCAACTCCGATCCGACGGCGTTCCGCAAGAACTGCCAGCTCAACCTGATCGTGCACGTCCCCCAGGGCTTCACCTACGCCATCGCCAGCGCCGACTACCGCGGCTTCCTCTCGCTCCAGCCGGGGGCGAGCGCCACGCAGAAGGCCTCGTACTACTTCCAGGGCTCTTCGACGACCGTGCCCAAGAGCCACCCGTTCAGCGGCGCGTACAACGACGACTGGCAGGCCACGGACTCCACGGACTGGGCCCAACTGGTCTGGGCGCCCTGCGGAGTTCAGCGCAACTTCAACATCAACACCGAGCTGAGAGTGAACGCGGGTACGGCGAACCCCGGCAAGGTCAGCTTCATGACCATGGACTCGACGGACGGTGACATCAGCACGGTGTACCACCTGGCCTGGAAGGACTGCCCGGCTTCCTGAGGCAGGCGCGAGGGGGTGGTCCGCGGCGCGGCGTACGCGGGCCACCCCTGCGGGTCAGAACTGGTTCTCGCCGCCGTTGACGTGCAGGGTGATGCCGAGCACGAAGCTGCTGTCCGCGGAGGCGAGGAAGGCCACCGCGGCGGCGACCTCCTCCGGGCGCCCCCAGCGGCCGATCGGCACTCCTGCCGCGATGTCCGCCTTGACGGCGGCCGCGTTCTCCTCGCCGATGGCGATGTCGACTCCCGGGGTGTCGATCGCGCCCGGCGCGACCGTGTTGACCCGGATGCCCCTGCCCTTCAGCTCGTTGGCCCAGGTCCGTGCGAGGGACCGCATCGCGGCCTTCGACGCCGCGTACAGGCCGAAGCCCTCCCGGCCGTCGCCCGCCCGGATGGAGTCGTTGAAGATCACGGAGGCGCCGTCGTTGAGCAGCGGCAGTGCCTTCTGCACGGTGAGCAGTGTGCCCCGGACGTTGATGTCAAACATCTGGTCGAACTGATCCTGGGTGGCCTGCGCCAGCGGTGCGAGCGCGCCCATGCCCGCGTTGGCGAAGAGCACGTCCAGGCCCCGGCCGCGGTCACGGACCGCGTCGTACAGCCGGTCCAGGTCGGCCGGCTCGGATATGTCGCCCGGCACCGCGGTGACCGCGGAACCGATCGACTCGACGGCCTGGTCGAGCGCGTCCTTGCGCCGGCCGGTGATGAACACATGGGCACCCTCGGATGCCAGCCGCGCGGCGGTGGCCAGGCCGATTCCTGTGCTGCCGCCCGTGACGACGGCGGTCTTGCCTTCCAGCTGTCCCATTGCTTGAACTCCCGAAACTTAGATACCGATCGGTGCAGAATGGAACCGTAGCACTTCTGCACCGATCGGTATCGAGGAGTCGTAGGATGGCGTCATGGAGACCACCCGGAAAGCGCCGATCGGCCGGCCGAGAGGCTTCGACGCCGACGAGGCGCTGGAGCGGGCGATGCTGGTCTTCTGGGAGCAGGGCTACGAAGGCGCCAGCCTGACCGACCTGACCAGCGCCATGGGCATCACCCGCAAGAGCATGTACGCGGCCTTCGGCAACAAGGAGGAGCTGTTCCGCAAGGCCCTGGAGCGCTACACCGAAGGCCCGGCCGCCTATGCGGCCCGCGCGCTGGAGAAGCCGAGCGCCCGGGAGGTGGCCACGGCGTTCCTGGCCGGCTCGGTCAGCACGACCACCCGCCCCGACTGCCCCGCCGGATGCCTGGGAGTGCAGGGCTCACTGGCCGCCGGGGACTCCGGACGGGCCGCCCAGGACATCCTGATCGCCTGGCGCGACGACGCCCGTGCTCGCCTCCGCGACCGGTTCCAGCGGGCCGTCGACGAGGGTGATCTGCCCCCGGACGCGGACCCGGACCTGCTCGCCCGATACCTCATGACCGTGGGGAACGGCATCGCCGTCCAGGCCGCCGGCGGCGCCACCCGCTGCGAACTCCAGCAGGTCGCCGACGCGGCGCTGCGGAACTGGCCACCCGTCTGACAGTAGGCGCCCGTGGGAGCGTGTCGCCCTCCGCTACACCGGGTGACTTCGAGGTTCGTCAGGAGGAGCAGGGCCCGCAGTCCGTGGGCAAAGCGTCTACCGGCCAAGGGTGTCGACGAAGGCCGACCAGCTGGTGGGGGAGAGGGTGAGCTGAGCACCCTGCTGGTCCTTGGAGTCGCGCACGTGGATGGTGGCGGGAGTGACGGCGACCTCGACGCAGTCGCCGTCGCCGCTGCTGCTGTAGCTCGACTTGAACCAGGTCAGTTCGCCGGTGCTCATAGCGCTCCTCGCATCCGTTCCAACAGGCTCACGGAGTCTTCGAGCGTGAGAGCCTGCGAACGCATCCTGGCATACCGCCTCTGGAGCACGCTGATCTCTTTCGGGCCGCCGACGAACAGACCGCCTCGCTGGCCTTCGTTGTACGCGAACCACTGGTTCTCCGGCGTCTCCAGTAACTGCATGGGACCGGCCAGCCCTGCGTGCGTCCCGTGCGCCAGCGGCATGATCTGGATCTCGACATTCCGCAACTGCCCGATCTCCAGGACGTGATCGATGAGTTCGCGTGTGACGTCGACGCCCCCGGTCCGCCGCAGGAACAGGTGCTCCTCCAGGATGAAGCTGAACGCGGTGTTGGGCCGTTCCCGCAACAGCCTCTGTCGCTCGGCCCGGGCGGTCCACCGCTCCTCGATCTGGGCGTCGTCCAGAGGCGGCAACTGGCCCTCGAACAAAGCCCGCCCATACGCCTCCGTCTGCAACAACCCCGGAATCAACCGGCATTCGTACGTGTACAGCGTGATCGCCGTCGCCTCCAGCCGCGCCCACTTCCGGAACCACGCGGCCAACCCCGGCTGTCGAACCACCGTCGGCAAAGCCTTGCGCAGCGCCCCCGTGTTGCCCGTGACCTCCTCCGCCCGGTCCACGTACACCGTGTCCGGCATCCGGCGCCCCAACTCCACCGACGCCACCGTGTGCTTGGAGAAGCGCACCAGGTCGGCGTACTCCTCCCGGCTCAGCCCCGCATGCTCCCGCAGCGCCTGATGCACCGCCCCGAACGTCCGCATGCTGTCCGAGGACTCCGGCTCACCGCCACCACCATCGACCACAGTCGGTCACCTCCCGCGCCCATGGTCACGGGCAGTCACATGTACTGTCCAGACCGTGACCGCGTACTCTCCCGCAGAGTACGCGCGCCGGACCTGGTGAAGTGCGGTCCCCGCCCGCCAGATTGGGGCCATGACCGCACCCCTCACCCCCCAACTCCCGATTACCGTACGTACGTTCAGTCAGCGCCTCAGCCCCACCCCGCGCGGTGCCCGCCTCGCCCGGCACCTCGCCCTGAACCAGCTGCACACCTGGGGCATCCCGACCGAAAGCGACCCGGCGCACGCCGTCGCCGTGATCGTCGCCGAACTCGCCGCCAACGCCGTCACCCACGGCCGCGTCCCCGGGCGGGACTTCGAGCTGCGGCTCTCGCTCGTCACCGGCAGCGTCCGTATCGAGGTCACCGACACCCGCGCCGAGCGGAGACCGCCCGCGCCCGGCGCCGTACCGACTCCGCATCCCCTCGACGAGGGCGGCCGCGGGCTCGTTCTCGTCGATGCGGTCGCCGACCGGTGGGAGGTGCTGGAGCGCGAGTCGCCCGGGAAGACCGTGCGGGCGGAGGTCGATCTGCCCGGATGGCGGGCCGTGGTCAAGAGGGCGGCCGGGACCTGAGAGCCGCCGCCGTTCAGACCGCCGGCGTCCCCTGCGGAGCACCTCGTACGGCCTCCAGCGCCTCGCCCTGCACGGACGTGATCCGCTGGATCAGCCAGAGGATCAGGGCCGCCGCCGTGATGTTCAGTACCTGCGAAGTCGCCAGCAGCGGAAGCGAGTCGGAGTTCCTGCCGACCACCCCGATCGCGATGTGCACCGCCCACGCCACCCACCACGCGTTCACCAGGGACTCGCCGCGGCGATCGCCGGTGGGGGCACTCGCGCGCAGCGTGCCGAGGAGCAGGCCGCGCGGGACCCAGAAGTTGACCACCGGGATGAGCCAGCCGGCGACGGCCCACACGTCGTTGCCCAGGTCCGTGCCGGGGGAGAGGGCCCGGGCGTTGCGGCGGGCGCGGTGCTGCCAGGTCAGGAACAGGGCGGCCGCCGCCGTCGTGGCGTACACGGACACCATGGAGGCGAAGCCCGAGGTGCTCGACGGCGTTCCGGCGGGGTCGACGTGGTGCGCCCTGACGGTCACGCCCCGGTACACCTCCACGGCCGCCGCCAGCGCTATCGCACCCTGCGCGAAGCGGGCCAGCAGCCAGGGGGCCTCGCCCGCACGTCCGTCGGGTCTCTCTGATGACATGGTCATGCCGTGGAGCATATGTGCTCACAGGTAGGACCCAGGAACGCTTCAGGTACGTCATGGAGTTTGGTCTCCATGCACGGACACCGACCCCGCACCCCCGAAGCCGAACGCAGCCGCCGCTGGTTCATGAACAAGGCGCTGCTCGCCGGCGGCGTCGCCGCGATGGCGACCATGACCGGCTGCTCCAACGACTCCGACTCCGCCGGTACGGCGAGCGGTTCGGCCGAAGCCGGGGGGCCCGGCGGCATGCCGTCCGGCGGTCCCAGCGGTATGCCCTCCGGCGGGCCCGGTGGGGGCGGCGGCGGTGGCATGGGGCCCGGTGCCAGTGAGGTCAAGTACGCCGACTTCAAAGGTGTGACCACGGACGGCAAGGTCGTCGACGACCTGTACTCGATCCACTCCACCGATGTCTCCACCGACAAGCTCGTCAAGGCCGCGCAGGCCTTCCTCGACGGGCTCTCCAGCAAGGAGCGCAAGTCCTGCGTCTTCGACGTGGACGACGACGAGTGGCTGAAGTGGAGCAACGTCGACGGGTACGAGCGCCAGGGCGTCCGGATGGGCGACATCACCGAGAAGAAGCGGGAGTTGGGCTACGCGCTGCTCGGCGCCGCCCTCTCCGCCGACGGGCTCACCCAGACCCGCAACATCATGAAGCTCAACGCGTATCTCGGCGACTACAGCGGCGGGAACAAGCCGACCCTGACCGAGGGCGCTTACTTCTTCACCTTCATGGGGACCCCGTCCACGACCAAGCCGTGGGGTTTTCAGTACGAGGGCCACCACGTCGCCATCAACTACTTCGTCCTCGGCGACCAGGTCGTCATGACACCCACCTTCATGGGCTCCGAGCCGACCTCCGCCACCTACAAGGGGGAGAAGATCACCCTCTTCAGGAAGGAGACCAAGGCCGGGCTGACGCTCCTGCGGTCGCTGACCTCCGCCCAGCAGAAGAAGGTCCTCTCCTCCGAGACCAAGGCGGGCGACAACTTCAAGGCCGGCGCCGGACAGGACAACGCCCAGATCGCCTACCAGGGCCTGGCCGCCAAGGGCTGGACCAGCGCCCAGCGCGACAACCTCCTCGACCTGGTGCGCGTGTACGTCGGCAACATGGACGACGGCCACGCCGAGGTGAGGATGACGGAGGTCGAGGACCACCTCGACGACACGTACTTCTACTGGATCGGCGAGACCAAGGACACCTCGGCCTTCTACTACCGCGTGCACAGCCCGGTCGTCCTGATCGAGTACGACGCCCAGTCCCCGATCGCCTACGAGACCCAGAACCACACGCCCAGCCAGCACCACATCCACACCATCATCCGGACCCCCAACGGCGGCGACTACGGCGTGGACCTGCTCAAGCTGCACCTGGAGAACGACCACTGACGGACTGCGGCCGGGCCGCCGCCCGCTCCTGCCGGAAGGCGCTCGGGGTCTCCCCCGTATAGGCCTGGAAGGCCCTGCTGAACGCGCTCGCGCTGTCGAAGCCCACGGCGAGGGCGGTCGCCAGCACGGTGCTGCCGGGCTCGACCAGCAGGGTCATGGCGTGCAACAGGCGGCTGTGCAGCAGGTATTGACGCCATGTCATGCCGGTGGCGGCCTGGAAGCGGCGGCGCAGGGTGCGTTCGGAGACGGCGACGGCCCGGCAGACCCGGTCGAGGGAGGCCGTCGCCAGGTGTGCGTCGGTGTGCCGCATGACCTCGGTGACCAGGGGGTCCGTGCTGGTCGGGAGGTGGAACGGGAGCTCCTCGTCGAGGCGCTCGCGCACCAGGTGGGACAGCGCCTCGAAGTAGGAGTCGGCGACCGCGTCACCGCCCGTGCGGCCGATCGGCCAGCGCGCGGCGTAGATGAGCATCGCGCGCAGGATCGGGTCCACGGGCAGTACGCGGACCCGGCCGCCGGTGTCCCGCAGCAGCACGGGATCGAAGAAGACCGAGACCGTCCTCGCCCCGATGAACGAGCTCTGGTGGGCGAGACCGGCCGGTATCCACACCGCCTGCCGGGACGGCAGCCGATGGCGTGCCGTCGCGGTCTCGACGCCGACGATCCCCTCGGAGGCGTACTCCAGCTGGTGCTGGTCGTGCCGGTGCCACGGGGTCGTCCCGTCGCCCTCGAAGGAGAAGGTCCCGGCCGCCACGCCCGTCGAACGCAGGCCCGCCCAGCGGGAGTTGGCCGCCGGGGGCATGGATGTGGCCGTTCGTGCGGAGCCGGTCATCGTCCGGAGTATGTACCAATGAGGGCATGACGTCCATGAATCAGGGCCATCTGACCTTCCTCGCCTCCCCGGAGTGGGCCGAGACGCTGCGCACCAGGCTGCTGCCCTGGCTGCGGGAGGCGGCCGAACTCGGCGACGACGTACTGGAGGTGGGCCCCGGCCCCGGCCTCACCACCGACCTCCTCCTCGGACTGACCGACCACGTCACGGCGGTCGAAATCGACGCCGACCTCGCCCGCGAGCTCGCCGCCCGCCTCGACGGCCCCCGCGTCACGGTCGTCCACGGCGACGCCACGGCCGTGGACCTGCCGGCCGACCGCTTCTCCGCGGCGACCTGCTTCACGATGCTGCACCACGTCGAATCGCCGGAAGCCCAGGACCGGTTGTTCGCCCGGGTGTGTCAACTCCTGCGCCCTGGCGGGGTGTTCGTGGGCGCGGACTCCGTCGCCAGCGACGAGATGCGCGAGTTCCACGTCGACGACACCTATGTCCCGGTCGACCCCGGCACCCTCGAACTCCGGCTCACCGCCGCCGGGTTCACCGACATCAACGTCGTCAGCCCGCCCGGCGAGGGGCACTTCCGGTTCACCGCGCGCAGGCCGAACGCCTGAGGCTGCGCGGACCGTTGACGCGCAAGTTGTTCGATTCTACGGTCTCGCCCGAAACTCTGATCGGCGATCGGTATATCGAACACCCGCATCCGGCATCCCCCCACCTGGAGGAGCGTCAACGTGAACCGCACGTCACTTCTCGCGATCCCCGCCGCCGTCCTGCTCGCCCTGATCCCCGGCACGGCCTCGGCCTACCCCAACCCGGGCACGGTCACCGGCAGCGTCGTCGTCCACGACCCGACGATGATCCGCACCTCGGCCGGCCGCTACCTGCTCTACTCCACGGGTGGCGGCCTGGCCTATAAGACCTCCACCGACCGCACCGCGTTCACCGCCGGCGGCGACGCCTTCCCGGCCAAGCCGAGCTGGTGGTCGTCGTACGCGACGGAGGCCTGGGCGCCGGACATCTCGTACCACGGCGGCAAGTACCTGATGTACTACGCGGTTTCGACCTTCGGCTCCAACAAGTCGGCCATCGGGCTTGCCGGTTCGCCGACCGGCCTGCCCGGCTCCTGGACCGACTACGGCGTCGTCTACACCTCCACCACCTCCAGCGACTACAACGCCATCGACCCGAACCTCTTCGTCGACGACGACGGCAAGTGGTGGCTGTCGTTCGGGAGTTGGTGGACCGGCATCAAGATGATCCAGATCGACCCGAGCAGCGGGAAGCAGCTCGCCTCCAACACCACCCGGTACTCGATCGCGTCCCGCCCCACCGGGACCAAGGCGGTCGAGGCGCCGTACATCGTCAAGCGGGGCGGCTACTACTACCTCTTCGCCTCGTACGACGTCTGCTGCCAGGGCACCAGCTCCACGTACAAGGTGAAGGTCGGCCGCGCCACCAGCGTCACCGGCCCGTACTACGACAAGAGCGGCGTCGCGATGACCAACAACGGCGGCACGCCCGTCCTGGAGTCGCACGGCAGCGTGATCGGGCCCGGCGGGCAGTCCGTCATGAACGACTCCGACGGCGATCTGATCGTCTACCACTACTACGACGGCAACGACAACGGCACTCCCAAGCTCGGCATCAACCTGCTGAGCTGGAGCACCGGTTGGCCCGTCGCGTACTGACGCTTCGTTCAGCGGGTGTCGCCGAGCGAGACCAGCAGCGTGCGCAGGATGCGGGCGAGGTCCTCGCGGTCGTCCTCCTGGAGGCCCGCGAGGATCTTCCGCTGGTTCTGGACGTGCCCCTCCACGGTCCGGTCGACCAGCTCCCGGCCCACGTCGGTGAGCGCGATGTGCAGGCTGCGCCGGTCGCCGGGCACCGTCTCCCGGGTGACGAGGCCGCGGGCGACGAGCCGGTCGATGCGGTTGGTGAGCGCGGCCGAGCCGATCATGACGCTGGAGGCCAGGGCCTTGGCCGTCAGCGGTCTGCCGCTGCGCCGGAGCGTGGCGAGGACGTCGAACTCCCAGGTCTCCATGTCGTACTGGGCGAAGTAGTCCTTCAAGTGGCCGTTGACCAGCCGTGAGAGCCGCAGGATGCGACCGATGGTGCCCATCGCGTCGAGGTCGAGGTCGCCGCGCTGGGCGGCCCACTGGTCCAGGAACTCGTCGACGGCATCCCGCATGGGGTCACCTCCCCTTCACTGTTGTTCACCGTTGCTTCAACCAGATTAATTCGACAACGAACTGTTTGACTCAAGCGTAGTTCACGTCGTAGCTTCTCGATGTCAGATAGTTCGACGTCGAAAGACAGGGGACGTGTCCGTGGAGTCGTCGACCGACCACACCACCGTGTCCAGGATCATCCGCGCCCGCCGCAGCATCCGCCACTACCTGCCGGACCCGGTCCCGGCGGCGCTGCTGCACGAGCTGGTCGGTCTCGCGCTGGAAGCGCCGTCGAGCTTCAACCTGCAGGCCCGGTCCGTCGTGGCCGTCACCGAGGAGGCCGGCCGCAAGGCGCTGACCGAGGCCACGGGCGGCCAGCCGCATCCGCAGGAGGCGCCGGTGACACTCGTGTTCGTCGCCGAGTCCGGCGCCTGGCGGGGGGACCGTACCGACGTGTGGGAGACCGCACGGCGCACCGGCGCCTGGTCGGAGCGGTTCGCGGCGGCCTCGCCCGAGGACGCGCGCCTCTTCCACGAGGACCTGCGCGAGCGCGGCCTGGAGCGGGAGTACGCGATCAAGGACGCCATGATCGCGGCCTCGTTCCTGATGATCGCCGCCCAGGCGGCCGGCCTGGCCACCAGCCCGATGAACGGCTGGGACGAGCGCGAGGTCAAGAAGGCCATCGGAGTGCCCGACCGCGACGACCTCCACATCGCCCTGCTCGTCCCGCTCGGCCACCCGGCCGAGACCCGGCTCCACCCCGGACGCCGGGACCGCTCGCTGACCCTGTTCAGCGAGGTCTACGGCCGCTGACGGGGCCGTCCGCCGGGGGCGGACCGTGGCCCGTGGACACGTAACACCACAACACAACCAGGGGGGTTGGTCCTTGTGACCACTGTGAACAAGCTCGTCCAGGTGGCCGGTGTCATCGACGCCGCCGAAGCCGACCTGATCATCGAGGAGGGCGCGGACTGGCTCGGCTTCGCGCTGCGGCTGCCGTCCGGCAAGGACGACATCCCCTGGAGGTCTGCGAGATCGTCTCGCGCCCCGTGACCCGGGCCGTGCGCGACCTGTGGCGGGGCAACCTGGTGGTGAACCCGCACGCCACGCCGGACTCCTTCCCCGCCTCCGTGGACAGCGCCCGGCAGATCCTGGACGAGGGCCTGGCCGACGCCGTCTCGCTCGGCGCCCTGTTCCTCGCCAACCCCGACCTGCCCGCGCGGATCGAGGCCGGGGGCCCCTTCAACACCCCCGACGAGTCGACGTACTACGGCGGCGACCACCGCGGCTACACCGACTACCCGGCGCTCGGCCGGTGACCGCTGTGGTCCGTGGCGCCCGGCGGGAGCTGCTGCTGTTCTCCGGCCGGGCCCACCCGGAACTCGCCGCGCGGATCGCCCGGGAACTCGGCACCCGCCTGGTGCCGAGTCAGGCACGGGACTTCGCCAACGGCGAGATCTACGTCCGCTTCGAGCAGTCGGTGCGCGGCGCGGACTGCTTCGTGGTGCAGTCCCACACGGCGCCCATCAACACATGGATCATGGAACAGCTCATCATGATCGACGCGTTGAAGCGCGCCTCGGCCCGCAGCGTGACCGTCGTCGCCCCGTTCTACGGCTACTCGCGCCAGGACAAGAAGCACAAGGGCCGCGAGCCGATCTCGGCCCGGCTGGTCGCGGACCTGCTGACCACGGCCGGCGCCGACCGGGTCATCACGATCGACCTGCACACCGACCAGATCGTGGGCTTCTTCGACGGCCCGGTGGACCACCTGTTCGCGCTGCCCACGCTCGCCGACCACATCGCGGCGGGCACCGACCGGCAGCGGCTGACGGTGGTCTCACCGGACGCCGGCCGGGTCCGGGTGGCCGACCGCTGGTGCGACCGGCTCGGGGCGCCGCTGGCGATCGTGCACAAGAAGCGCGACAAGGACATCGCCCACCAGGTCAGCGTCCACGAGGTGGTGGGCGAGGTCCAGGGGCGGGTGTGTGTGCTGGTCGACGACATGGTCGACACCGCGGGCACGATCTGCGCGGCCGCCGACGCCCTGTACGCGAACGGCGCCGAGGACGTCATCGTCGCCGCCACGCACGGCATCCTGTCCGGACCGGCGGTGGACCGGCTGAAGAACTCCCGGGTCAGCCGGTTCGTCTTCACCGACACCCTGCCGACAGCCGCCGCGACCGGACTGGACAAGGTCGAGGTGCTCTCGGTCGCCCCGCTGATCGCCCACGCGATCCGGGAGATCTTCGAGAACGGCTCGGTGACCAGCCTGCTCGACGAGCTCTGAGAACCACCCGTATGGCCCAATCATCCCGATCTGTGTAGGTGCGGTGAAGATCCGGGTGATATGAAACCCCTTGGCCGAAAGCAAAACGTCAGAGGCGGGCATGGGGAAACGGTTCGACCTGGGGGAACTCGTCGGTGTGGTGATCGTCGGGGCCGGTCCGGCAGGGCTGGTTCTGGGCAATCTCCTGCTGGACCGGGGTGTCGACTGCGTCATTCTGGAACGGCGTGCGCGCGAGGCGGTGGAAGGGCGGGCCAGGGCCGGTTTCCTGGCCGCCCACTCCGTGCGCGTACTCACCGAGAACGGTCTGGCGAACGGGCTGCGGGCCCGCGGCCGTACCCACGCCACCTGCCTCTTCCGCAGCGACCGGGGGGAGTTCACCCTCGACTACGGGCGGCTGGGGCGCGGCGAGGTGCACACCGTGTACCCGCAGCAGGACCTCGTACGGGACCTGGTCGCCGAGTACCTGCGGCGCGGCGGTGAACTCCGGTTCGGGCAGGAGGTCGAGGAGATCTCCGAGGGCCGGGTGCGGGTGCGCGGCGGCCACGACGTGACGGCACGGTACGTCGCCGGGTGCGACGGCCACCGGGGCGTCGCACGCCGGACACTCACCGCACGAGGCACGCGCACCTCCCGCTGGGACCACGGCGTCTCCTGGCTGGCGGTCCTGGCCGAGGCCCCGCCGAGCATGACCGCCGTCGGATACGCCCTGCACGAGCGGGGGTTCGCCGGACACATGGCGCGTACGGCGAACATCACCCGCTACTACCTCCAGTGCCCGCGCGGCACCGACCCCGCCGAGTGGAGCGACGACCGGATCTGGACCGAGCTGGCGACCCGGATGCGCACGGCCGAGTTCGGCACGCTCCGCCAGGGCCCGGTCCTGGAGAAGGCGGTCGTCGACCTCCGCTCCGACGTACTGGAGAGCCCCGGCGCCGGGCGGCTGTGGCTGGCCGGCGACGCGGCCGGGCTCATCAGCCCCTCCGCGGCCAAGGGCGCCAATCTCGCCGTACTCCAGGCCGAGTTGCTGGCACGCGCCCTCACTCGGGCACTGACCCGCGGCGACGAGAGCGGACTCGCCCGGTACGCCGCGGACGCCCTGCCCCGCGTGTGGCGGGCTCACGAGTTCTCGCACTGGATGAGCGGCCTGCTGCACGGGCCCGCCGACGACGGCGCCGAGGCCCGCTACGGCCGCGCCCTCCAGTACGCCCGCCTGGAGAGCCTGCGCACCTCCCGCACCCACCAGGACTTCTTCGCCGAGAACTACACCGGCATCTGATCCCCAGCCCCCCGCATCCGTCCCACCATCCACCGGGAACCTTCATGAACCACCCCGTCGTACAGGCATGCCCGCTGGCCGAAGCCGACCTGCAACGGATCCGGCGCGCGGCCGACTATGTCCGTGCCCACGACACGGACCAGGTCCTGGCCGAACTGCTCCCCGACCTCACCGCCGAGGAACGGGCCGACGTCTCCCGCCACCTCGTCTTCGACCACACCGCGGTCCTCGTCTTCCCCGCCACGCTCGACGGCCTGCGCGAGGAACTGCGCCAACGCGGCCTGGAACCGGGCGAGTTGACCCCGAGCGTGGTCGTACGCGGCCGCCTGGCCCGCCGCTACGGCGCGGTGGTCGGCGAGAGCCCGGTAGGCATCGTCCATGTCGCCGTGGAGGGCCGCAGCGTCGAGGTCTTCGCGCTCCCCGTCCCGCCCGACTCCCCGTTGGAGGCGGTCGCCGCCGACGAACGCGCCGCGGGCCACGAATCACATCACGCCTTCGCCCTGACCTCACCTGGCCCGGTGGTCCCGGCCGGCCTGCGCACCCTGCTCCAGGAACGCGGCGGCGCGGTCCCGGACGGCGGTGGCCACAACGCCCACGAGAACGTGACGGTCCTCTACTTCCGCACCCGCACCCACCAGCGCTTCGAACTCCGCCTGCCCGGCCGCCACGCGCCCCTGCCCGACCCGGCGGTCTCCCTCCTCGGCGTCATGACCGGCGCGTGGGCCACGCAGGCGGTCGCCACGATGGCCGAACTCCACATCGCAGACCATCTGGCCGACACCCCGGGCGCCGGCGCGGACACCCTCGCCAAGCTCACGGACACCCACCCCGACGCCCTACGCCGCCTCCTGCGCTACCTCTCCACCCTCGGCCTGGTGACCTCGGCGGACGGCACCTACCACCTCACCGCGGCGGGCCAACCCCTGCGCACGGGAACGGACTTCTCCCTCCACCCCCTGGCCCTCCTCTACGGCGGCCTGTTCTACGACTCCTTCGCCGGCCTCACCCACGCGGTCCGCACCGGCGAGGAGGCCTTCGCGCACCGCTATGGCCGACACCACTTCACCTACCTGGCCGAACACCCCGAACTCGGCGACCTCTTCCACCGCGCGATGGCCGCCAGCACCGAGATGTTCGCCCCGGTACCGCACTTGCTGGACTTCACCGACGTCCACCAGGTGATCGACGTGGGCGGCGGAAACGGCGAGCTGCTGGGCCGAGTTCTCCGGGCCCACGCCCACGTGAAGGGCGTACTCCTGGAGCAGCCGGGGGCGTTGGAGGCGGCACGTTCCAACTTGGCGGACCTGACGTCCCGTTGCACCTTCATGCCGGGCGACTTCACGGAGGCGGTCCCGCCGGGAGGAGACGTCTACCTGCTGTCCCGGGTACTGCACGACTGGGACGACGACCGCTGCTTGACGATCCTCCGCAACTGCGCGGAGGCAATGCGCCTGGGAGCCCAACTCCTGGTAGTGGAACGCCTGTTGCCGACCCGAGAGGGCACACCTTCCCCCGCGGTCGCCTGGGACGTCCACATGCTGTGCAACGTAGGCGGCCGCGAACGGGACGAGAACCACTACCGACGGCTGTTGGAGGAAACGGGCTTCGAGATGCGGGATTGTTCTGCACTGCCACTAGGCGGATGGCTGATCAACGCCGTGCGAGTAGCGCCCCGTTAGGGGCGCGGGGAACTGCGCGACCAGCCCCCACACACCCGCACCCAACCGACTACGCCCCCGCCGCACTGGGCCAACTCTGCGCATTGGGCCACCCGGTAGCGGGAGCCGGAGCCAACCCCGGCCCGGTAGTCCCCCGAACCTGCGCCGCCGTAAGCCCCCCACGAGCCGGAACCCCAGGCGGCGTAGGCCCAGCAGGCATAACCGGCTCAGGCGCAGGCATGGGCATAGGCATAGGCGCCTGCATAGCAGCCGGCATGGGCGCCGCAGGCATAGGCGCGGGCATGGGCGTCGGCATGGGGGTCGGCATAGGCATAGGCGCCGCAGGCATCGGCGGCTGCATGGGAACCGGCTCAGGCGCCGCAGGCACAGGCATCTGCACAGGCATCTGAATCCCCGCCCCGTTCGTCTCGCCCACGATCCGGTCCACGGCCGCCGTACCCGAGCTGTAGCTGGTCCCGGCGCCCAGCTCGGGCACGGCGGCTCCCCTCCTGGTCCCGTAGAGCACCTGTTCCATGCCGGACACCAGGCGACGCACGTCCGTCTGGGGGCGCACCACGAGTCTCAGGAAGCGGCTGGACGAACCGATCTTGTTGCCGCACTCACGGACCAGGATGCGGTGCTCGGTGAGCAGCCGGTCCCGGACCACGGTGCCTTCGGCGCCCACGGGGAGGCGTACGAAGAGGAAGTTGCCCTGCGAGGGGTACACGGTCAGCCCCGGCAGCGCGGAGAGCTGGCTGGCCATGTCGAGGCGGTCCCGGCGCACCTGGAGCAGGCTCTGCGCGTACTCGGGCCCGTGCTCCTTGAGCATGAACACCACGTACTCGGCGAAGGCGTTGAGGTTCCACTTGGGGAGCATGGAACGGACCCGGCCGGCGAGCGCGGGGTTGGCGACCATGTAGCCGAAACGTATGCCGTGCAGGCCGAAGTTCTTGCCGAGGCTGCGCAGCACGATGACGTTGGGCCGGATCATCGCCTCCTGGACGACGCTCGGCTCCTGCTCGGCGTCGGCGAACTCCAGGAACGACTCGTCGATGATCACGAGGTCGAGGTCGGCCATCGCGTCCATGAACTGCACGAGCGCGTGCTTGTGGAGGAAGCCGCCGTCGGGGTTGTTCGGGTTGCAGATCACGGCGACCTTGGTGCCGCGGGCGCGGATGAACTCGGCGTACTGCGCGAGGTCGAGGGCGAAGCCGCTGGACTCCTGGAGCGGGAACATGTCGACCCGCTTGCCGGTCTCCATGGGCTGGTCGGTCCAGCGGCCGAAGGTGGGGACGGGGATGGCGAGGGACTCGCGGACCATCAGATGGTCGATCCAGGTGATGAGCTCGGTCGAGCCGTTGCCCATCGCCACGGCCTGCGGCGGGAGTTGGAGCAGGGTGCACAGTTCGGCGGTGATGGTGTCGGCGCTGCTCGGGTAGTACGTGACGATGTCCCGCAGTCGCGCCGACATGGTGTCCATCATGGCCGGGGTGGGGAAGTAGGGATTGCAGGGGATACAGAAGTCGATCGGGCCGGCCCCGTCGCCGCCTTCCCGGGTCAACGCCGCCATCGACGGGCTGTGAGCCGCGGTGCTGCGGAACAGCGAGGTGACGTTGTCGGCCATGGAACCTCCGTATGGGGCGGGCCCGGCCGGGGACTTCCGGGCCCGTCGTGTCTGGGTGGCCCGCGCGGGGGAGCACGGGCCGCCCTTACATACGGATGCCTGTGAGGCGCTGTTCAACCGCTGTGGGTTCGACGGGAAATTGTGAAGCTCCTGTGAACCCGGCGGGGTGTCCGCCTACGCGGAGAACGTGTGGACCGTGGTGGTCCGGTACGTCTGCCCAGGTCGCAGCACTGTCGACGGGAAGTTCGCGTGGTTCGGCGAGTCCGGGAAGTGCTGTGTCTCCAGGCACAGGGCATCACCCTGGCGGTAGGTCTTGCCGCCGGTGCCGGTGAGGGTGCCGTCGAGGAAGTTGCCGGAGTAGAACTGCAGGCCCGGCTGGTCGGTGGCGATCTTCAGGGTGCGGCCGGAGCGCGGGTCGCGCAGGGTCGCGACATGCTCGGGCTTGGCCGTGATGCCCTTGTCGAGCACCCAGTTGTGGTCGTAGCCCTTGGCCTGCACCTGCTGGACGTGGCCGTCGCGGATGTCGCGGCCGATCGTCTTGGTCTTGCGGAAGTCGAACGGGGTGCCGGAGACCTTCGCCAGTTCACCGGTCGGGATGAGGCCCGTGTCGGTGGGCGTGTAGCGGCCGGCGGCGATCGAGAGCTCGTGGTCCTCGATCGTGCCGCTGCCCTCGCCGGCGAGGTTCCAGTACACGTGGCTGGTGAGGTTGACCACGGTGGCCTTGTCGGTGGCGGCCTCGTAGTCGATGCGCCAGTCGCCGTGCTTGGTGAGGGTGTACGTCACCTTCGCCTTGAGCGTGCCCGGGTAGCCCATCTCGCCGTCGATGCTGGTGTAGTGCAGTACCAGACCGACGTCGGAGCCCTTGGTGAACGGCTCCACGTCCCAGATGTGCTTGTCGAAGCCCTGCGTACCGCCGTGCAGGCTGTTCACGCCGTCGTTCACGGACAGCTGGTAGGTCTTGCCGTCCAGGGTGAACTGGCCCTTGGCGATGCGGTTGCCGTACCGGCCGATCAGGGCGCCGAAGTACGGGGTCTTGGCGACGTAGTCCTCGATGTTGTCGAAGCCCAGGGAGACGTTGGCGTAGTGGCCGCGCCGGTCCGGGATCTCCAGGCCCTGGACCACACCGCCCCAGTTGAGGACCTTGAGCCGCGTGCCGCCGTTCTCCAGCGACCAGCGGTAGACCTTCGTGCCGTCCGCGAGCTTGCCGAAGAGCTCCTTCACCGGCTTCCTGCCTCCCGAGGCAGCCTCGGCCGTACCCGTGCCGAGGGTGGTGGCGGCGATACCCGCTGCCGCGGCGCCCGCGATGACTGTGCGTCTGTTCAGTTCCATGTGCGGCTCCCGTAAAGGGGTGGGGCCCCGCCGTGCGGACGGGGCCCGAGCTGGACTTACGAACCGGACTTGCGCTTGTTCCACACATCGAACCCGACCGCGGCCAGCAGGGCGAGGCCCTTGATGACCTGTTGCCAGTCGGTGCCGACGCTGAGGAGGTTCATACCGTTGTTCAGCACGCCGAGGACCAGACCACCGATGATCGCGCCCAGGACGGTACCCACACCGCCGCTCATGGACGCGCCACCGATGAACGACGAGGCGATGGCCTCGAGTTCGAAGTTCAGGCCCGCCTTCGGCGAGGCCGCGTTCAGACGGGCGGCGACCACCAGACCCGCCAGGGCCGCGAGCACGCCCATGTTCAGGAAGACAAGGAAGGTGACCTTCTTGTCCTTGACGCCGGACAGCTTGGCCGCCGGCAGGTTGCCGCCGATCGCGTAGATGTGGCGGCCGAAGACGGCGTTGCGCATGACGTAGCCGTACCCGACCACCAGCACACCGAGGACGATCAGGATGATCGGCGCGCCCTGGTAGCTGGCGAGGATCATGGTGACCGCGATGATCGCGGCGGCGATGGCGACGAGCTTGAGCAGGAAGGCGTTCCTGGGCAGCACGTCGAGGGAGAACTCCTGCTCGCGCTTGCGGTCGCGGACCTCCTGGTACACCACGAAGGCGAGGAGCACGATGCCCAGGAGGAGCGTCAGGTTGTGGTAGTTGGTGTTCGGGCCGACCTCGGGCAGGAAGCCGTTGCCGAGCTTCTGCAGACCGTCCGGGAACGGGCCGAGGGTCTGGCCCTGCAGGAAGATCTCCGTCAGACCGCGGAAGAGCAGCATGCCGGCGAGGGTGACGATGAAGGACGGTATGCCGAGATAGGCGATCAGGAAGCCCTGTAGTGAGCCCGCGACCGCGCCCACCAGCAGGCAGAGCACCAGCGCGACCGGCCAGGCCACGCTGTGCTGGACCGTCAGCACGGCGGCGAACGCGCCCACGAACGCCGTCAGCGAGCCGACCGACAGGTCGATGTGACCCGCGATGATCACCAGCATCATGCCGATCGCGAGGATCAGGATGTAGCTGTTCTGCAGCACCAGGTTGGAGACGTTGCGCGGCAGCAGCAGGTCGCCGCCGGTCCACACCTGGAACAGGACCACGATCAGGCCGAGCGCGATCAGCATGCCGTACTGCCGCATGTTGCGGCGCAGCCCGCCCAGGATCAGCTGCAGCAGGCTGCCGTCGGCGGTCGTCCCCCCGCTCTTGCCGGGCGGCGCCGAGGCCGGGACCTTGTCCGTCACTTCGGTGCTCATCGGGTTACCTCTTTGTCCTTCGTCATCTGGCGCATCAGCACTTCCTGCGTGGCCTCCGCGCGCGGGACCTCGCCCGTGAGCCGTCCGGCGGCCATGGTGTAGATGCGGTCGCACATGCCGAGCAGTTCGGGCAGCTCGGAGGAGATGAAGACGACCGCCTTGCCCTCGGCGGCCAGCTGGTCGATGACCGTGTAGATCTCGTACTTGGCGCCGACGTCGATACCGCGCGTCGGCTCGTCCAGGATCAGCACCTCGGGACCCGCGAAGATCCACTTGCTGAGGACGACCTTCTGCTGGTTGCCGCCGGACAGCCGGCCCACCGTCTCGAAGACGGTCGGCGCCTTGATGTTCATCGACTTGCGGAAGCGCTCGGCGACCTTCCGCTCCTCGTGCTCGTCGACCACACCGCGCCTCGCGACCTTGCCCAGGGCGGTCAGCGAGATGTTCCGGTTGATGTTGTCGATGAGGTTGAGGCCGTAGTGCTTGCGGTCCTCGGTGACGTACGCGATGCCGTGCTCGACCGCCTCGGCGACGGTCTTCGTGCGGATCTCCCTGCCGTCCTTGAAGACCTGGCCGCCCGCGTGCCGGCCGTAGGTGCGCCCGAACACGCTCATCGCGAGCTCGGTGCGCCCTGCGCCCATCAGGCCCGCGATACCGACGATCTCCCCGCGCCGCACGTTGATCGACACATCGTCGACCACCTTGCGCTGCTGGTCGATCGGGTGGTGCACGGTCCAGTTGCGGATCTCCAGGGCGGGTGCCGCGTCCGCCTCGCCCTCGTACGGGGTGCGGTCGGGGAAGCGGTGGTCGAGGTCGCGGCCGACCATGCCGGAGATGATCCGGTCCTCGGTGGTCTCCGGCGCCTTGACGTCCAGGGTCTCGATGGACCGGCCGTCACGCAGGATCGTCACCGAGTCGGCGACCCGCCGGATCTCGTTGAGCTTGTGGGAGATGATGATCGAGGTGATGCCCTGCTTCTTCAACTCCAGGATCAGGTCCAGGAGTTTGCCGCTGTCCTCGTCGTTGAGAGCCGCGGTCGGCTCGTCGAGGATGAGCAGCTTCACCTTCTTCGAGAGCGCCTTGGCGATCTCCACCAGCTGTTGCTTGCCCACGCCGATGTCGGCGATCCGGGTCTCCGGGTGGTCGGACAGACCCACCCGGCGCAGCAGTTCGGTGGCGTGCTTGAGCGTCTCGTTCCAGTTGATGAACCCGCCGGAGGCGTGTTCGTTGCCGAGGAAGATGTTCTCCGCGATCGACAGGAACGGCACCAGGGCCAGTTCCTGATGGATGATCACGATGCCGTGGTGCTCGCTCGCCCGGATGTCCTTGAACGAGCAGACCTCTCCCTCGAAGAGGATCTCGCCCTCGTAACTGCCGTGCGGATGGACGCCGGAGAGCACCTTCATCAGGGTGGACTTTCCGGCGCCGTTCTCACCGCAGATGGCATGGACCTCGCCCTGACGGACGGTCAGCGTGACGTCCGACAGCGCTTTGACGCCGGGAAAGGTCTTGACGATCGAGCGCATTTCCAGGACGGGTCCCGCCATGGTGTGCCCTTTCAAACCGTAGGAATGGCCGGTCTTCTCACCGGCAAGGACGACTAGTTGAGCTCGGCGGCCGTGTAGTAGCCGGTGTCGACCAGCGCCTCCTTGTAGTTGCTCTTGTCGACGCTCACCGGCTGCAGCAGGTAGGCCGGGACGACCTTGGTGCCGTTGTCGTAGGTCTTGGTGTCGTTGGTCTCCGGCTTCTTGCCGTTGAGCACGTCGTCGACCATGTTCGCGGCGACGTCCGCGAGCTTGCGGGTGTCCTTGTAGACGGTCTGCGTCTGCTGGCCCGCGATGATCGACTTCACCGAGGCGAGCTCGGCGTCCTGGCCGGTGATGACCGGCAGCGGCTTGCTGGAGGAGCCGTAGCCGTCCGACTTCAGGGCGGCGAGGATGCCGATCGAGATGCCGTCGTACGGCGAGAGGACCGCGTCCACCTTCGCGCTGCTGTACGTGGAGGTCAGGATGTCCTCCATGCGCTTCTGGGCGGTGGCGCCGTCCCAGCGCAGCGTGGTGACCTGGGTGAGCTTGGTCTGGCCGGACTTGACGACGAGCTTCTTGCTGTCGATGTACGGCTGGAGCACGCTCATCGCGCCGTTGAAGAAGTACTTGGTGTTGTTGTCGTCGTTGGAGCCGGCGAACAGCTCGATGTTGAAGGGGCCCTTGCCGCTCTTCAGGCCCAGCTTGTCGACGATGTAACTGGCCTGCAGCTCACCGACCTTGGTGTTGTCGAAGGACGCGTAGTAGTCCACGTTCTTCGTGCCGAGGATGAGGCGGTCGTAGGCGATCACCGGGATCTTGGCGTCCGCGGCCTGCTGCAGCACGTTGTTGAGCGACTTGTTGTCGATGGCGGCGACGATCAGGCCCTTGACGCCCTGCGTGATCAGGTTCTCGATCTGCGAGACCTGCTGGTCGGGGTCGTCCTCGCCGTAGACCAGCTTGGTCTTGTAGCCCTTGGCCTCAAGGTCCTTGACGACGTTCTTGCCGTCGGCGATCCAGCGCTCGGAGGACTTGGTGGGCATCGCGATACCGATGGTGCCGCCCTTGGCACTTCCCGAGCTCTCCTTGCTGCCGCCCTCACTGCTCTGACCGCAGGCGGACAGCGTGAGGGCGAGGGAGGCGGCTCCGGCTATGAGGGTGAGGGCGCTTCTACGAGTGCGCATGGTGATCAGTCCCTGTTCTTCTCGACGTTGAGAGGTGGAGAGGTGGTTCAGGCCTCGGTGGGAAAGCGGTTGAGCGTTCCGGGCAACCGGGAGCCGAGCGGCGCCATGTCGCCGTCCGCACCGTGCCGGGCGAGCAGGTCGAGAGCGAGACGGCCGCGCCGCACCCGCTCCCGGGCGGTGTCCAGGGTCACGTCCCGCAGGTGGGTGCCCCACGGGTAGATGCCGGGAGCCCTGGACAGACCGAACTTCAGGTAGAGCGGTGCGCCGCGCCGGATGAGCTCGGCGACCTCGTACATCCGGATGTAGCCGCCGAGGTCGTCGGGGGCCTCGATGTACATGTCCATGGGGGCGGCGGAGACCCGCCGGATCTCGGTGAGGTGATCCAGCGTCAGGTCGCTGGGCACGTTGAGCGAGTCGGCGCCGAGCCGCTCGTACACCGCGTAACTGGCCGGGTTCACCGGCCCGATGAGCGCCGACACCTTCAGCGTGGTGTCGGCCGGGACGATCCCGCTCTGCCGCGCCCGGTGCAGCGTCCACAGCACGCCCTCGTCCGCGACGAGCAGGCACTTGACGCCCAACTCCGTTGCCCGCACGGCGTCTTCGACACAGCCGGCGACGGCGTCGTGGCCCCGTGCGCGCAGTCCGGCCCCCCGCGAGTCGGAGCGCACCGAGCCACCGATGTCCCAGGTGCCGCGCGGGCCGGTGAACAGGCAGAGCTCGATGTCCCGTTCGCCGGTCGCCTCGACCATCTCGGTGATCTCGGAGTCGCTCAGCATCCACACGCCGCTGCCCTGGCTGATCCGGTGGATCGGCACGTCCAGGCGCGAGGACTCCTTGAGGACGACGGCCAGCGCTTCGGGACCCTCGCACGAGGGGATCTCGGTGCGCCACTTGCCCCCGCCGGGGAAGGTGTGCGGGGAGGCGTCGGCGGGGTCGAGGGCGGGCGCGCCCAGGCCGAGGGCGGCGAGCGCCTGCTCGCCGGGTCGGCGGGCCGCCGTAACGGAAGCGTCGGTCGTCACAAGCTGTCCTTCGTGTTCGGTATTTCGGACAAGGTTCGCGGCTCGGGGTATGAGAAGGCTCTGGGTGTACGCCGGTACGGGGGCCGTCAGGTCGCCCCCGTACCGGCGTACGTCTTAGGGGCGGAGCAGCACCTTGCCCACCTTTGGATCACCGGATCCGACCAGCTCGATGGCGTGCGGGAACTCGTCCAGCGGCAGCTCGTGGGTGACCAGCGGCAGCGGGTCGAGCAGTCCGGCGCCGAACACCCGCACCGTGTGCGCCCAGGCGTCCGGCGGCGCACCGAAGACGGTGTGCACCTCCAGCTGCCGTACGACCAGGTCCGTCGGGTCGAGACCCTCGGCACCCGGCGCCGGGATCCCGGTCAGGACCAGCCGTCCGCCGCGCCGGAGCAGCGAGGCGGCGGTACGCGCGGCGGACGCGGACCCGGCGGTCTCGATGACGACGTCGAAGTCGTCGGGGAGCTCCTGGTCCTTGGTACGGAAGTCGGTGGCGCCGAAAGTTTTCGAAAGCTCCGCGCGGTCGGGTCGCGTCCCCACCACGAGCAGCTCGGCCGGCGAGCCCGCCTTCAGGAACTGAACGGCGAACATCCCCAGCGTGCCCGTGCCGACGACCGCAACTCGCTCACCCGGCAAGGCGTTTGCCTTGATCGCGGCGGCCGCGATGCACGCGGCCGGCTCCAGCAGGGCGGCGGCCGTGAGATCGGCGTCCTCGGGCAGGGCGTGCAGCAGCCGCGCGGGCAGCGTGAGCGTGGTGGCCATCGCGCCCGGCTGGGTGAACCCGGTCTCCTCGTAGCCCGCGCTGCACAGCGTGGTCTCGCCCGCGTGGCAGCGGTCGCACACCTGGCAGTTGCGGAAGCCCTCACCGACGACCTTGCGGCCGACCAGGCTCGCGGGGACCCCGGCACCGACCGCCTCGACCGTCCCGGACCACTCGTGGCCGGGGGTGAGGGGGTAACGGACGTACCCCTCGGGCCGGTTGCCCTGGTACACCTCGCGGTCGCTGCCGCAGATGCCGACCGCGTGGACGCGCACCAGCGCCTCCCCGGCCTCCGGCCGGCGCGGTTCGTGCGAGGTGACCCGGTGCTCGCCCGGTGCCTCGATGACGACTTGGGAGGTCACTTCGTGCCCTTCGGCTTGCGCTGCTCCCAGCCCTCGGCCCACAGGTCGAACCGGGCCTGCTGCTGCGGGAACTCGGCGGCGGCGTCCGCGTCGAACTCGACGCCGAGACCCGGCCGGTCGGTCAGGTGGAAGTACCCGTCCACGACCTCCGGCGCGCCCTTGACGACCTTCTTGATCTCCGCGTCCGCGAAGTCGTTGAAGTGCTCCAGGATCTTGAAGTTGGGGGAGGTGAAGCCGACCTGGAGGGAGGCGGCGGTGAGCACGGAGCCGCCCACGTTGTGCGGGGCGACGAGTACGTAGTGGGTCTCGGCGGTCGCGGCGAGCTTGCGCGTCTCCCAGATGCCGCCGATGTGGCCGACGTCCGGCTGGATGACGTCGACGGCCTGGCTCTCGAAGAGCTCGCGGAACTCGATGCGGTCGTGGATCCGCTCACCGGTGGCCACCGGGATGTCGACCTTGGCGGCGACCTTCTCCAGCGCCTTCAGGTTCTCCGGCGGGCAGGGCTCCTCCAGCCACGCGGGCTTGAAGGGTGCGAGCTCGTTCGCGAGCCGGACCGCGGTGGCGGGGGAGAAGCGGCCGTGCATCTCCAGCATCAGCTCGGCGTCCGGCCCGATGGCGTCGCGCACGGCCTCGATGAGGGAGACGGCGTAGAGGGTCTGCTCGTGGTCGAGCTCGAAGTGGCCGGTCCCGAAGGGGTCGATCTTCAGCGCCTTGTACCCGCGCTCCATGACCCCCTGGGCGGCCTTGTGGTACGCCTCCGGAGTCCGCTCCGTGGTGTACCAGCCGTTGGCGTACGCCTTGACCTTGTCGGTGACCTTGCCGCCGAGCAGCTGCCACACCGGCACGCCCAGGGCCTTGCCCTTGATGTCCCAGCAGGCCATCTCGATCACCGCGATGCCGGACATCACGATCTCGCCGGCCCGGCCGTAGTCGCCGTACTTCATCCGACGCACGAGGTCTTCCACGGCGAACGGGTCGGAGCCCAGAATGTGGTTGGCCTCGGCCTCCCGCAGATAGCCGATCAGCGCGTCGGTGTGGCCCAGCATCCGGGTCTCGCCGACTCCCGTGATCCCTTCGTCGGTGTGCACCTGGACGTACGTCAGGTTGCGCCACGGCGTCCCGACCACGTGTGTGCTGATTCCGGTGATGCGCACGGAGATTGCCCCTCAGCTGTTCGAGATTTCGTCACACGTTCGAAATGCTGGCGTGACAGTAAGGACGGGGCGGTAGGAGTGTCAATGGGTCGAACGCATAACGGTTTCGACACTGCTTTCGGTACGGTTTTCGGCTGGGGTTTCGCAGATGTCCTCAACTCGCCGCACCGGAACGGGCAGTTCCCCACACAACTTTCACAGCTGTGGCTATGAACAGTCCCTGTGCGGAACTTACTCTTCCCGCGTCATGGACTACTGCCTCCCGTGCCGACGGCACCTCAACGGCGCCCTCGCCTGCCCGGGGTGCGGTACCTCTGCCGAAGAGATACGCGCCCAACAGGCACCCCCGCGGGTGCCCGCGCAGGCGCGTCATGAAGCGCGGCCGGAGCTCCAGCAGGCCGCTGTCGGGGCGGACCCCGGCGCCGCCGAAGCCTTCGTGACACCGGCGGGCGGCGGCCGTGCGGCGCGCCGGAAAGCCCGCGGGCGGTCCGCCGGCCCGCCGGAGCGGCGCGGCGCCGACACGGACGTCCTCATCCACGACGGCCCGGCCGACCCCGACGACGTCGATCCGGACGACGAGCCCGCCGTCGGCACCAGCCGACGCGACCGCAAAGCCGCGGCCCACCGCAGGCGCCGTCGCCGGACCCTGCTGATCAGTACGGCGGCCCTGCTCGCGGCCGCCGGCCTCAGCCTCGCGGAACTGGGCGTCGACGCCCCCTTCACCAGCTCCAAGCCGGCCGCGACCGGTGACGACTCGGCGGACGGCGGGGCCTCGGCGGAGGCGGGCCGCACGGCCAAGCCGGCCGACGGCAAGAAGGGCGGCGACGCGAGCAGCTCCCCGTCGGCGAGCGCCTCCGTGTCCCCGTCGGCCTCGGAGTCCAAGGACACCAAGGACGAGGACAAGCCGTCCAAGGACACCCAGTCGGCCACGACGGGCGCCAACCCGGGCACCTCGACGACGTCCCCGTCGGACACGACCCCGGCCCAGTCGCCCACCGCGACCTCGGCACCGACGACATCCGCCCCGAGCCCGGACCCGTCGCCGTCGTGCACGCGGTTCCTGTGGTGGTGCACCTGAGCCGGCAGGGCTCGCCCGCCGGGTGACCGGCCTCAGGAAATCAGCGTCCGCTCAGGAATCCAGCATCCGCCGCAGCAAATCCCGCAAAGACAGCCGCTCCTCGTCCGAGAGTCCGGCCAGCGGCTCGCGCGCGAAGCGCAGGCCGTCCCGCAGCTCGCGGGCGACCCGGAGACCCTCGCCCGTCGCCGCCGCGAGCTTCACGCGCCGGTCCGCCGGGTCGGGGCGGCGCTCGACCAGTCCGCGGGACTCCAGCCGGTCCACGATCCCCGTGACGTTCGACGGCTCGCACTTCAGCTTCTGCGCCAGCTTCCGCATGGGAAGCGGTTCGAGGGACAGGAGACTGAGCAGCCGTGCCTGCGCGCCGGTCAGCGCGTGCTCGCCCGCGGCCTCCTCGTAGTCCGCGTAGAACCGGGCCACGACGTCGCCGATCAGCTCGACGACCTCCATGGTCAGGGCGTCGGGACGGCGGGTCTTCGCTGGGCTGAACTGTGAGGTGGGCATGGCTCCAGGGTACCCCTTTACTTGACAACCTGAAATATTCAGGAGCATGGTTGTTTCAGGTACTGAAGTATTTTCCCCACGCCAGGAAAGGCACGTCTCATGATCAACCGCGAATGGCACCTGCTCAGCCGCCCCGAGGGCTGGCCGAAGCCCGAGGACTTCGCCCTGGTCGAGGCGGAGGTCCGGCAGCCCGGTGACGGGCAGGTCCTCGTGCGGAACAAGTACCTCTCCGTCGACCCGTACATGCGCGGCCGCATGAGTGCCGCCAAGTCGTACGTCGCCCCCTTCGAGCTCGGCAAGGTCATGCAGGGCGGGGCGGTCGGCGAGGTCGTCGAGTCCAATGCCGAGGGCATCGCGGCCGGCGACCACGTCCTGCACTTCGGCGGCTGGCGCGAGTACGCCACCGTCGACGCCAAGCAGGCCGTCAAGGTCGACCCCGAGGCCGCGCCCCTGTCGACGTACCTCGGCGTTCTCGGCATGACCGGCCTCACCGCCTACGCCGGCCTGCTGCGCACCGCCTCCTTCAAGGAGGGCGACTCGGTCTTCGTGTCCGGCGCCGCGGGTGCCGTGGGCAGCCAGGTCGGCCAGATCGCCAAGCTGAAGGGCGCCTCCCGCGTCATCGGCTCGGCCGGCTCCGACGAGAAGGTCAAGCTGCTCGTCGAGGAGTACGGCTTCGACGCGGCGTTCAACTACAAGAACGGCCCGGTGAGCCGGCAGCTGCGCGAGGCCGCGCCGGACGGTGTCGACGTGTACTTCGACAACGTCGGCGGCGACCACCTGGAGGCGGCCATCGGCTCCCTCAACCAGGGCGGCCGGATCGCGGTCTGCGGCATGATCTCGGTCTACAACAACACCGAGCCGGCCCCCGGCCCGCGCAACCTCGCCCGCCTCATCCAGACCCGCGGCCGCATCGAGGGCTTCCTGGTCGGCGACCACTACGACCTGCAGCAGCAGTTCGTCTCCGAGGTCGGCCCGTGGGTGGCGTCCGGGCAGCTGAAGTACCGCGAGACGGTCGTCGAGGGCATCGAGAACAACCTGGAGGCGTTCCTCGGAGTTCTGCGCGGCGACAACACCGGGAAGATGATCGTCAAGCTGTAGGTCTTCCGAGGCCGAGAGGCCTCTTCCCTGCTGTTTCCGGCATGCGGTAACTTCTTTCCGAAACCGTCGTCGATCGTGGGCGCGAGTCGCGGCGGGCCGAGGAGGAAGACACCGCATGTCCATCCAGCAGACCGACGTCCTCTACACCGCCGTCGCCACCGCGGAGAACGGCCGTGACGGCCGGGTCGCCACCGAGGACGGCCGGCTCGACGTCGTCGTGAACCCGCCCAAGGAGATGGGCGGCAGCGGCGAGGGCACCAACCCCGAGCAGCTGTTCGCCGCCGGGTACAGCGCCTGCTTCCAGGGCGCGCTGGGCGTCGTCGCCCGCCAGGAGAAGGCCGACATCGCCGGCTCCACGGTCACCGCGAAGGTCGGCATCGGCCGCAACGACGACGGCTTCGGCCTCATCGTCGAGATCTCGGCGACGCTCCCGAACGTCGACACGGAGACCGCGAGGGCGCTGCTGGAGAAGGCCCACGAGGTCTGCCCGTACTCGAAGGCGACGCGGGGGAACATCACCGTGACGCTGGTGTGACACCGGTCGTTGCGTACGGCAGGGGCCGCACCCTAGGACGTGGGGTGCGGCCTCACCCCGTTCGTCAACCGGCCAGCGCCGCCGTGTGCACGGCCCTCACCAACCGGTCGTTCTCCGGCGCCGCCCCGCCCGGGTAGGCGTAACGGCGGCGCGTGTAGCCGTAGGCGAGCCCGCTGCGGGGGTCGGCGAAGGCCTGGGAGCCGCCCGCGCCGGAGTGGCCGAAGGCACCCGCGCCCAGGTACGGGTACACGTAGTCGGCGACCGCCTGGAAGCCCAGCCCGAAGGACTTGTGGACCCGGGCCACCAGGTCGTACCCGGTGGAGTGGATCTGGCCGACCTCGGCCACCGTGTCCGGCTTCAGCAGCGGCGGCCGCTCGGCCATCTCACTGATCGCCGCCGCGTACATCCCGGCGAGCCCGCGCGCCGCGGCCACCCCGCCCGCCGACGCCGGCCCCTTGGCGCGCACGGTACGGGAGTTGGGGTGGTTCACCAGCTCCGTCGGCTCGGTCACATGCGCGTTGAACGCGATCGAGGCCAGCGAGTGCGGCCCCCTCGGAATCGCGTCCAGCTCCGCCTGCTGAACCGGCGTCGGAGCCATCGGCTGCACCGACCGGAAGCGCGGCTCGAGCGCCGCGGGCAGCCCCAGGTAGAAGTCCAGCCCGTACGGCGCCCGCACCCGCTCCTCGTACACCTCCTGGAGCGTGCGCCCGGTGGCCCGCCGCACCACCTCGCCGGTGAGCGCGCCGATGACGAACGCGTGGTAGCCGTAGGCCGTGCCGGGCCGCCAGAACGGCTTCTGGTCCGCGAGCCGTTCGGCGATGGCGCGGTCGTCGGCCAGTTCGTCCGCGGTGAAGCCCGCGTCCAGACCGACCACCCCCGCCCGGTGCGAGATCAGCTCGCGCAGGGTCAGCTGCCCCTTGCCCTCGGCCCCGAACTCCGGCCAGTAGTACGTCACTTTGCGGTCCAGCTCCAGCGTGCCGTCCTGGACGAGGAGCGCGACCACCAGATGGGCGGCGCCCTTGGTCGACGAGAACACGCCGTAGAGGGAGTCCGGTCCGACCCCCTCCCCGGCCCACAGATCGACGACTCTGCGGCCGTGGTGGTACGCGCACAACTGGCCCTCGTAGTCCGGCAGTTCCCCCGCCACGAACGCGGCGAACTCCTCGCGCACCGCCTCGTAGCCGTCGGCGACGGTGCCGTGGATCTCCTGAGTCATCCGCTCTCCTCACCTGAACCGCTGTTCCCGGCCATTGTGATCAACGCCCGTCCGACCTGCGCGAGTTCCCCCTTCGGATGGTCCCGGAAGAGGGGTTCGGTGCCGAACAGCACGGCATGCGGGGCGCTGACGACCGAGGCCTGCCCGGCCGCCGCCGCGGGACCGCCGGAACCGTCGGCCAGCGGCCTCCAGTGCCCGGAGAGCAGCAGCCCGCTCGCCGCGTACGACTGCTCCACCCGCACTCCGGGCCCCAGGTCCGTGAACCACACCGGTGCGTACACGAACCCGTACTCGGGAGCGCCCGCGGTCACCGGCCCGGAATTCACCAACCTCACAACGCCGTTGGCGTCCCCGTTCCCCTCGACCGCCTTCACCGCCAGCAGCCCGGCCGCAGAGCTGAGGTCCGCCCCCACGCTCCCTCGCCCGACGAAGCCGTGACCGCCGGCCAGGAAGGCGTCCAGACCGGTACGGGCGCGGTCGTTCAGCCCGCCGTACTCCAGCCCCGCCGACACGAACAGCACATCGGCCGACGACCAGTCGAAACCGGCGTTCAGCACGTCCGTCGACACCGGCGTGACGTCGAACCCCATCTCCCGCAGCGCGAACAGCTCACCGGGCGTGACGGCGGCGGCAACACGGAGACGGGGGAAGGGAGTTGTCCCGGCGGCCGTCACCCCGTCGAGGACGACGTCGTACGCCTTCGCCGCCACCGCGGCCTTCGCACGCGCCGCCGCCGGTACGACCGCACTGCCGTCGGCTGCCCGTCGTACCGGAACGCCTTGCTGAAGAAGGGAGTTGAGGGCCGCGAACTCCTGCGGGTCGGTCAGCCGCAGCCGCAGATCGCCGCGCGGAGCGACACGGCCGACGGGCGTCGCCGCGTCAACGGCCCGCAGAGGTACGCCCGTCAGGCTCCCGGACGTGACGGGCGTGACCGTCGCGCCCCACAACCGCCCCAGACTCCAGCCCGAGATGTCGTACATCACCGAGACCTTGCCGCTGATGTCCCGCCCGTCCGCGAGCAGGACATTCGCCAGGCCGCGCTTCGGCTGGTGCATGTCGACGACGTACGTGCCCTTCGGGTACGACCGCCCGCCGAGCCGGAAGGGGCCGGCCGCGCGGGAGACGCGCACGTCGTTGGCGACGAGGTGGTCGACGAGACGGGCGGCGGCGGTGGAGCCGGCCGGAATCACGTACGCCCGGGGGAAGCCGGTCGTGTAGACGTCCTCGGGCCCGATCCCCGGCACCCCCGGCACGGTCTCCGCGCTCACCGGCACCTGCGCGGCCCCCGCCGCCCCGCGCCGGAACTCCTCGATCTGGTCGGCGACCAGTGAAGTCCTCCTGCTCTGCACGAAGTTCAGCGTGGCCTGCATCGCGGCACCGGCGACGGCCACGTTGACCGCGGACCGGCGGCGCAGCTCGGCGACCGGCAGGCTGTCGTACTCCTCGTTGTTGACGGCGAGGGGGATCTCCACGGTGTGCGCGGCGACCGTGCCGTGGAAGGCCGCGTACTGCGGGGTGAAGATCGGCGGCCAGTCGTCCCAGCCCTCCTGCTGGTCGCGGAAGGGGATCTGCACGGGCTCCACGCCATCCTTGGCGGGCGTGTATCCGAGCCCGTTGACGGCCGCTTCCATGCCGAGGGCGTTGGCGTAGGTGTTCTTGAGGAAGAGGTCGTACTCGTAGTTCTCGCCGTGCGGGGGAGTCGTCGGCTCGATCAGGGTGCCGTTGACGTAACCGTGCAGGTCCAGCATCACGGCCGGCTGCTTGTCGATCGCGATCTGCCGCATCGCCCGCACCTCGGGCTGCGAGGCGGTCACGAAGTCCCGGTTCAGATCGAAGCCGTTGGCGTTCTCGCGGGTCCCGGCGATACGGCCGTCCGGGTTCGCGGTGATGTTGAAGTAGAGCCGGGTGTGGGCGAGGAGGTCCTTGGTCTTGGAGTCCTCGGCGGTGGCGAGCTGCGAGATGAGCGCGAGGGAGGCGTCGGTGCCCTCCCACTCGTTGCCGTGGATGTTGTTGTTGAAGAAGACCGGAGCCTTGTAACTCGCCCTGATATCAGGTGATTTGGCGGCCGAGGCGGGCGCGTTCTCGATCAGCTCGCGCATCCGCTCCTGCGCCTGGGCCTCGCGGGCCGACTCCGGCGCGGTGACGGTGACGAGATACAGCCGGTGCCCGCCGGCCGAACGGCCCGTGACCTCGACGCTCACCCGGTCGCCCAGCGCCTGCAGGGCGTTCAGCTTCGGGGCAATGGCGTGGTACGGGGTGAGGCCGAGCTTGACCGACTTGTCGGCCGGGTTCTCCGGGTCGGGGGAGAGGACCTGCCGGCGCGGATAGCCGCGGGTGGCGTCGAGCGCGGGGGTGACCGGGGTTTCGAGGGCCCGTAGCGCCGCCGCCTCCGGGGCCTTGGCCGCCCTGTGGTCGGCGGCCGAGCCCTCCCGGACCGGGGGCTTGGGGCGGGCGTCGGCGGCGTAGGGGGTGAGCAGGAACGAGCCGGTCAGGGCGACGGTGGCGATCAGTGCGGGTCTCGCAAGGACGGTTCTCGTGGTGCGCACGCGTACCTCCTCCGGGGCTTCCGTAGATCGGTACGGCGAGGTGTACCTGTTCGACTCAACCTCAACAAGAGGGAGTCGGCGTCACGGATACCCCGGATGGCGCATACCGGGCGCCCCGAAGGGGGCATGCTGAGGGCGGACCGCCGGCGACGCCCGCGAGGCGAGGAGAGCCCATGGCTACGATCCCTTCGCTCCCGACCAGGGACGACGTGCTGCGCATGGCACGGAACACGACCGACATCACCGGCCAACTCCTGGACACGGCCGGGAACATCACCAGGATCGCGATCAACACCTTCGACCCGCGGGACGGTTCCGGCGCGGAGGTGCTGCGGGTGCTGCGCGAGACCACCGCGGAGCTGGCCGAGGCGAGCGCGTCGCCGCAGGCCCAGGAGGCCTTCTACCGCATCGTCGACACCCTCACCCGCCTCGGCACGACCGGCGCCCCGCTCGCCGTCCACCCCGTCAGCGAACCCGCCCAGGCCCTCCTGACCGCCCTCGGCGACAGCCTGCTGCCGGTGCTGGACGCGGTGGAACCGGCGGTCGAGGAGTTCGCGGACGCGATGGGCGACCTGGTCGAGGCGACGTCCCCACTTCTCCCGGCCGCGGCGGGCGTGGCGGCGGGCGCACTTCTCGCGGTGACGCCGATCCTCCGGGCCGCGGCGGACGTCCTACGGGACTCGTCCCCCGAACTCCGCCGCATAGCAGACGCGTTGACGGCAGCCCTGGCCCCCTTGATGCCGCTCCAGGTGGCCCTCGCGGAACGCGCGGCGGCAGCCGGAGCAGGCGTGATCCGAGCCACCCTCCCACCCTTGGCCGACCTAACAGAGGCAGCAGCGGCAACGACGAAGGCGGCCCGCCCGGTACTGATAGCGGGCGAGGAACTGGTGGTCTCGGCCCTGGAACAACTCCAGCCCCTGCTACTGGCGGCAGCCAACCGAGCGGGCCGCTTCGCGAGGGCAACGGCGGTACGGGTGTCGGCGGCGGTGAGCCCGGCAGGTGAGCAGGGGATCGTGGTCGCGGTTTCCCCGGCATGAGGATGTGCGGACCCTCCCCGGTAAAGTCTCCCCATGCGCGATCTTGGGGCAGGCTTCACGTACCTCCTGAAGGGCCAACGCTGGGTAGCCCGCCACGGCAAGCAGTACGGCTTCGGCCTGCTGCCGGGCCTGATAACCCTCGTCCTGTACATCGCCGCGCTCGTAGCACTGGCGGTGTGGGGCGAGGACTTCGTCGGCTGGGCCACCCCCTTCGCAGACGACTGGTCCAGCCCCTGGCAAGCCCTCTTCCGCGGCTTCCTCACAGCCGTGCTGTTCGCCCTCGGCCTCCTCCTCGCCGTCCTCACCTTCACCGCCGTAACCCTCCTGATCGGCCAGCCCTTCTACGAGAACCTCTCCGAGAAGGTCGACCGCGAAGTCTCCCCCGACGGCACCGCCCCCGAGTCCGGCCTCCCGCTCTGGCGCGAGCTGTGGATCTCGGCCCGCGACAGCCTCCGCGTCCTCGTACGCGCCCTGCTCTGGGGCATCCTGCTCTTCGCCTGCGGCTTCCTCCCGCTCGTCGGCCAGACGGCCGTCCCCGTGCTCGGCTTCTTCGTCACCGGCTTCTTCCTCACCGAGGAACTCACCGCCGTCGCCCTCCAGCGCCGCGACGTCGAACTCCGCGCCCGCCTCGCCCTCCTGCGCTCCCGCAAGACCCTGGTCTGGGGCTTCGGCACCCCGCTGGCCCTCGCCTTCGTGGTGCCGTTCGTCGCGGTGTTCCTGATGCCCGGCGCGGTCGCGGGCGCCACGCTGATGGCCCGCGACCTGCTGGGCGAGGAGATCACCGAGGACGAGGAAGAGGATCAGCCGATCACTTCCTGAACGTCACGTCCGCAGCCACCGTGATGATGGCCCGCACCTGGGCGATGATGTCCACCCGGTTCTGCACGAACTGCGGATCGGTGACCTCCGTCGTGTTCCCGGCCCCGAACTCCAGCACCGGCGTGTGCACATGCCCGCCCGGCAGCGTGTCGTGCAGCCCGAGCCGGTCCCGCAGCAGCGTCGCGCGGTAGGCGATCTCGTTGGAGAGGTAGTTCCCGCCGCCACCGGCCCGAGCGGTGGACCCCTCGGTCGGCCCGTCCGGCCGCACCACCGCGGTCGTACCGCCCGCCGGTATCTCGGTCACCTCGGTGTGGTCGTACACCGGGAAACGCCCCGTGTTCGCGGCCACGATCTCCTTGTACGGCAGGGTGGTTGTCGTCCACTGCGGCTGCGAGGCCGGGTCGCTCACCGGGATGGTCTCGGTCCGCCCGATGTTGTCGTTGTCCGGGAACCCGCCCCGCCAGGCTCCGTTGGTCCGCTCCACGTCGAACCGCCCGACCCGCCCCTGGCTCACGGTCGTGAACAGATCCACGTCCTTCAGATACGGCCGCAGCGTCCGCTCCACCGTCCCTCCCCCAGTGCCGAAAGCCTGGGAGGTGCCCCCAGTGAAGTCCTGCCAGCGCACGGGGAACACGACCGTCTCGATGCGCGCCGGCCCCTCGGCGGTCCGGATCACCGTGCCGTCGAGGGCGAGAGCGGTGGCCCCGGACGGGTTGGAGATACGGATGTCCCGGTCGAGCGTGAAGGGGTCGAAGCCGGTGACGAGGATCCGCTTGATCCCCTTCTTGCCGTGCGGATACCGGACGTCGGTCTGCCCGCGCGAGGTCCGCTCCAACTGGTCGAGCAGCGCGGCCCGTTGCCCGTCACTCAGCCCGAACTCCGGCTCCCAGGTCCGCACTTCCCGCGTCATCCCGAGCCGCGCCCAGTACAGCGGCCGGTCGTCGTCCCGGCTCAGATCCCCACCCGCCGGACCACGCCCCTGCGCCCGGTCCACGGCCCGCCGCCACAGCGCGGACCCTTCGTGCACGAGAATCCGCCGCGCCTGCGCGTACGACTCGGCGCCTCCCAACTCCCGTTCCAGCCGCGGCGCCACGTCGTCGAACCCGGACCGGCGGAGGATCTCCTGCGGTACGGCCTTGTCGAGCCGCTGTTCCTCGACGGTGGGGGAGGGGGCGGCCGACGGGGCCGCCGTCGCCGGTGCGGGGGAGGCGAGTCCCGCCGTCAGTGCCAGTCCGAGGACGAGCATCCGAACACGTATGGAGGTCAAGGGAGTTCAGGTCCTTCCGTCGCCGAGGTGGGGGAGCGTGGTGCGGACGGACGCAGTATCGCGTGACGGAAGTGGTCTACGCCATGGGTGGGGTTCAGGGCCGGGGTCGAAGCTGGTCCGGGGCCGGGGCCGAAAAGGTCACTGCGCGGGGATCTTCCCGGCCGCCTCCCGCAGCGCCCCCACGAAGGCCTCGGCCGCCGGGGCCGGCGTCCGTCCCCGGGCCGACGCCGCGTACACCGCCCGCGCCGGGGCGCCCTCGTCGAGCACCGGCAGCAGGACGACGTCCGGCCGGACCGACTCGGCGGCGAGCGCCGGGACCAGGGCCACGCCGAGGCCCGCGGCGACGTAACCCTGCTTGGCGGTCCACTCGCCGACGACGTGCGCGATGCGCGGGCGGAAGCCCTGGCGCACGGCGGCGTCCAGGAGGGTGCCCTCGGGGCGGGGGCTGCCGGAGATCCAGTCGGCGTCGGCGAGCCGGCCGAGCCGGACGGGGCCGGACCGGGCGAGGGGATGCCCGGCTGGGACGGCGACGTACAGGGACTCGTCGAGGAGGTGGTGGAGGTCGTACGACTCCAGGGACGCGCCGGGTGTCGTGGAGACGACGGCGAGGTCGAGGTGGCCCGCGGTCAGGCGGTCCAGGAGGCGCGGGGTGAGGCCCTCCTCGCGGGAGAGGCGGACGCGGGGGTGGCGGGCGCGGAAGGCGGCGAGGGCGTGCGGCACGAGCGCGGCGTCGGCCGTGGGGAACGCCCCGAACCGCAGCCGCCCGCCCGCGACTTCACGCAGCGCGGCCAGCTCGCGCCCGGCGCCGTGCACAGCCTCGGCGACGGTCTCGGCGTACGGCACGAGCACCCGCCCGGCCTCGGTCAACCGCACCCCACGCGGCAGCCGATCGAACAGCGCACCACCACCGAGCGCCGCCTCCAGCGCGGCAACCTGCCGAGACACGGCGGACTGCGTCCACCCGAGCCCCCGCGCGGCCACGGTGAACGACCCGTGCCGGGCGACCTCCAGGAACACCCGCAACCACACGGTGGACAGCTCCGGTTCACGATCCGACTGATGCGGTTTCGGCATGCCACCCATGCTAGACATTCGCTTGTCGCATTCCGTGGCCCCGCCTAGCGTCACCACCATGAAGGTCACGCTGAACAACCCGCCCGCAGCACCGCAGCCGGCCAGCCCCTACTACTCCCAGGTCGCCCGCGTCGAACACCCCGACGGCAGCGCCCTGTTGTTCGTCTCCGGCCAGATAGCCGAGGGCGAGACCGTGGCCGACCAGACCCGCGGCATCTTCGACGGACTGGACGCGTTGCTCCGCGCCCACGGCGGCACCCTCGCCGACGTCGTCAACATCCGCACGTACCTGACCGACATCGACGAACTCCCGGAATACGGCGCCGTACGAAGGGAGTTCCTAACGGGCACCCCGCCCACGAGCATGACCTTCGAGGCCTCCCGTCTGTTCCGTCCCGAGGCCCGGATCGAGATCGAGGTCGTGGCCGTCGTACCCGCGCCGGAGTGATCGATTCAGGGTGATACTGCGCGCATGAAGACCGCGAAGGCCGTCAACCTGGGTGTCCTGTTCCTGATCGAACTGGGCGCCCTCGCGGCCGTCGCCATCTGGGGTATCACCTATGACGCGGCGGCCCCGGTGCGCTGGCTGCTCGGCCTGGCCGCCCCCGCCCTGCTGATCGTGCTGTGGGCGCTGTTCGGCTCGCAGAAGGCGCGGTACAAGACACGCGGTGCCGTCCGTGTCGGATTCGAGGCGCTGTGGTTCGGGGCCGGCGTGCTCGCCCTGTACGCCGCCGGAGACCTCGCCGGGGCGATCCTGCTCGCCGCGTTCGTCGTGGTCAGCAAGGCCCTGGCCGTCCTCTGGCATCAGTAGCCCGGTACTTCAGGCCTCCTCGCCCAGCAGCGCCAGGAAGTCCCGGAACGCGCCCGGCATGTCCACCGAGTCCGGGTCCAGCAGCCACTGGTACTGGAGGCCGTCCATCACCGCGACCAGGAGGGGGGCCGTGCGTTCCGGGGTGAGGCCGTTCGGGAGGCTGTCGCCGTACTCGGTTCGGAGGACTGCCGCCATGCTCTCCCGGACCTGGCGGTAGCGGTCCGTGAAGTATCCGCGCGCCGGGTGCCCCTCCGTCACGCTCTCGCCCAGCAGCGCCGAGAAGGTCTGGATGATCGCGGGGCGCATCGCGTTGTACTCGACCAGGGACGCCAGCAGGTCGATCCGCCACTGCGTGGCCGGCACCGCGTCCCACTGGTCCCGTTCCTTCAGCACCGCGACCAGCAGCGCCTCCTTGGTCGGGAAGTAATGCAGCAGCCCCTGCTGGGTGAGCCCGACGCGCTCCGCCACCGCGGCCAGGCTCGCGCCCCGGTAACCGCGCTCGGCGATCACTTCCAGCGCCGCCCGGACTATCTCCGCGCGCCGCTCCTCGCTCCTCACCCTGGCGTTCATGGCGTCACCGTACGGCATCCCCGTACCTCTGATATTACGGCACTATAACGAAACCTACCGCGTTACAGGTAACGGGTGCACGATGGCTCCCAGGACGACATGACTCGACGAGGAGGCACCGCGATGGCGGCTACCCCGGGAAACCAGGCCGATCAGGCCCGCGAGGCCGCCGTGGACGCGGCCCTCGGCAAGCTGGACCTGGCGGCGAAGACCCGGCTGCTGGCCGGCCAGGACATGTGGTCGCTGCCCGAGCTGCCGGAGATCGGCCTGAGGTCGATCGTCATGTCCGACGGGCCGATCGGCGTCCGGGGTGTGCGGTGGACCGCCGACGATCCCTCCATCGCCCTGCCCTCCCCGACCGCCCTCGCCGCCACCTGGGACCCCGGGCTCGCCCGCCGCGCCGGCACGCTCCTCGCCCAGGAGGCCCGGCGCAAGGGCGTCCATGTGTTGCTCGCCCCGACTGTGAACCTCCACCGATCGCCGCTCGGCGGACGGCACTTCGAGGCCTACAGCGAGGACCCGCACCTGACGGGACACATCGGCGCCGGGTACGTCACGGGCGTGCAGGAAGGCGGCGTCGGCACCACCGTCAAGCACTTCGTCGCCAACGACGCCGAGACCGACCGCTTCACCGTGGACAACCTGGTGAGCGAACGGGCCCTGCGCGAGCTCTACTTGAGGCCCTTCGAGATCATCGTCGAGAACGCCCACCCCTGGGGCATCATGACCGCCTACAACACGGTCAACGGCACGACGATGACCGAGCACCGGTACCTCGTGAACGAGGTGCTGCGCGGCGAGTGGGGCTTCGACGGGTACAACGTCTCCGACTGGATGGCCGCCCGGTCCACGACCGGCGCCATCGAGGGCGGGCTCGACGTCGCCATGCCCGGCCCGCAGACCGTGTACGGCGAGGCCCTCGCCCAGGCCGTCCGCGACGGCCGGGTCGAGGAGGCCACCGTCGACGAGGCCGTGCGCAACGTCCTGCGGCTCGCCGCCCGCGTGGGCGCCCTGGACGGCGCCGAACCGGCCGTCACCGAACCGCCCGCCACCGTCGACGGCGAGGCCCTGGCCCGCGAGATCGCCCGCCGCGCCTTCGTCCTGGTGCGCAACGAGAACGGCGCTCTGCCCCTCAGGCCCGGCACCGTCGCCCTCATCGGCGCCGCCGCCCGCGACGCCCGGGTCCTCGGCGGCGGCTCCGCCACCGTCTTCCCGTCCCGGATCGTCTCCCCGCTCGACGGCCTCACCGCCGCCCTCCCCGAAGGCACCCTCAGCTACGCCGTCGGCGCCGACCCGAACACCGAACTCGCCGTCGCCGACAAGGGGTTCAGCCTCAGGGCGGTCTGCCGCGACGCCGGCGGGGGCATCATCGGCACCGGCTCCGCCCCGGGCGGCCAGCTCCAGTGGATGGGTTCGGACCTCCCCGAGGGCGTCACCCACGACCGCCTGCACACCGTCGAGCTGACCGGTACCTTCACCCCGCGCGAGTCCGGCCCGCACACCTTCGGCATCAAGGGCACCGGCCACTTCACCCTCACGGTCGCGGGCACCACGTACTACGACGACGTCCAGCGCCCCGCCGACGACAGCGACCCCTTCGAGGCCTTCTTCGGCTCCCCGGTGCCCCGCGCCCAGGCCGAACTCACCGCGGGCGAACCGGTCGAGGTCTCCCTCACCTACGTCTTCGCGCTCCCCGAGGAGATCCCCTTCAAGGTCGTCGCCTTCGCGCTGGCCCACCAGGAGCCGCAGCGCGACGCCGACGAGCTGATCGCCGAGGCCGTCGAGGCCGCCCGTGCCGCCGACACGGCCGTCGTCGTGGTCGCCACCACCGACCGCGTCGAGTCCGAGGGCTTCGACCGCAAGGACCTCGCCCTTCCCGGCCGCCAGGACGACCTGGTCCGCGCGGTCGCCGCCGCCAACCCGAACACGGTCGTGGTCGTCAACTCCGGCTCCCCGGTCGAGCTCCCGTGGCGCGACGAGGTCGCCGCCGTACTGCTCAGCTGGTTCCCCGGCCAGGAGGGCGGTGCGGCCCTCGCCGACGTCCTCACCGGCGCGCACGAGCCGGGCGGCCGGCTGCCCACCACCTGGGGCTCCCTGGCCGACGCCCCGGTGACCCGGGTGACCCCGGCCGACGGCCAACTCCCGTACAGCGAGGACGTCTTCATCGGCTACCGCGCCTGGGAGAAGGAGGGCCGGACCCCCTCGTACCCCTTCGGTCACGGCCTCGGCTACACCGACTGGAACTACGAGTCGGCGGAGGTCGAGGGCATCACGGTCCGGGTGCGCGTGCGCAACTCCGGTCAGCGGGCGGGCCGGGAGGTCGTGCAGGTGTATGTGGCGCCGATCGAGGCCGATGCCGGGCGGCCGGGGCGGTGGCTCGCCGGGTTCGCGAGCGTGGAGGCCGTGCCGGGGGAGAGCGCCGAGGCCGTCGTCGAACTGCCCCGGCGCGCCTTCGAGGTCTGGGACGAGACGGCGCGTGCCTGGTCGTTTGTGAAGGGTTCGTACGAGATCCAGGTCAGCCGCTCGATCACGGACCGCCGCCTCACCGCGACGATTAACGTCTGATCCGGGACAAGCAACCCCACGAACAGCCCCGGCCCGGGACCTGACCCCTGGGCCGGGGCTCGTGTGTGTCGCTAGCGGGTCGTGAAGCCGTACACCGTCTCCGAACGGAACACGCCGCCCGGCCGCAGCACCGTGGTCGGGAAGTCCGGGCGGTTCGGGGAGTCCGGGAAGTGCTGGGTCTCCAGCGCCACGCCGTCGCCGGGAGCGAAGGGCTCGGGCAGGTGGTCGGCGGTGTACAGCTGGAGGCCGGGCTCGGTGGTCGTCACGGTCAGGACGCGGCCGGACGCCGGGTCGTACAGCTCGGCCACCTCGCGCGGGGCCTGCGTCACCCCGCCGGTCAGCACGAAGTTGTGGTCGTACCCCGCCCCGACCTTCCGCGCCTCCCGGAAGTCGAAGCGGGTCCCCGCCACCTCCGCGAGCTCACCGGTCGGGATCAGGTCCGCGTCCACCGGGGTGTAGCGCGAGGCGTCGAGCCGCAGTTCATGGCCGCCCGCGTTTCCGGAACCGCTCAGGTTCCAGTACGAGTGGTTCGTCAGGTTCACGATCGTCGGCGCGTCGGTCACCGCCTCGTACGCGATCCGCAGCGAGCCGGTGTCGTCGAGCGTGTACGTCGCCGAGACCTCCAGCGTGCCCGGGAACCCCTCCTCCCCGTGCGGGCTCACCCGGGACAGCCGGATCCCGCCCGCCACCGGCGTCACGTCCCACACCCGCTTGTCGAAGCCGCGCCCGCCCCCGTGCAGGGAATTGGGCGCGTTGTTCGGCTCCAGCGCGTACGTCACCCCGTCCAGCGGGAAGCGGGCGCCGGCGATCCGGTTGGCGTACCGGCCGATCAGGGCGCCGAAGTACGGCCCCGGGCAGCCGAGGTAGGAGTCCAGCTCGGCGAACCCCAGCACCACGTTCCCGGTACGGCCGTCGCGGTCCGGGATCTCCACCGACTGCACGATGCCGCCGTACGACAGGATCCGCACCCGTACGCCGGCCCGCTCCAGGGTCCAGCGGTGCACCTGGGTGCCGTCGGAAAGTGTGCCGAAGTGTTCGCTCATGGGCGGAACTCTAGGTCACCGGCCTGTCCGGCTCACGACTCCTTCGCCGTGACGGCGTGGTAGGCGATCTCCGCGAGCCGCGCCTGACCGTTGATGCTCGGATGGAACCAGTCCCAGTGGCTCAACTGGTCCGTCCCGAACCGGTACGCGTACACCGCGCCCCCGTCGAACCGGCACCGCCGGTCCTTGCCGCACACCTCCTTCAGCACCTCGTTGTACGCCTCCACCCGCTTCTGCACGGTGTCCCGGCGCAGGGTCGCCGCCGAGTCCAGCGCGTCCGCGTCGCCCAGCATCGAGGGGCAGATCCCGAGCTTCCAGACCTGCTTGCCCAGCGGGTTGGTCCGCCCCTCGGACCACAGCCGCTTCAGGTTCGGCACGCTCGCCACGTACACCTGCGCCTTCGGCAGTTTCTCGCGCAGGGTGCCGAGCGCGTCCTCGAAGTCGGTACGGAACTCGGCCACCGAGGTCATCGCCGAGGTGGAGGACCGACACGCGTCGTTCGCCCCCACCATCACCGTCACCAACTGCGGCTTCCTCACCACCGCCTGCGCCATCTGCCCGGGCAGATCGGCCATCCGCGCCCCGGTCACCGCGTAGTTCCAGCTGGCCTCGGCCGCCCGCGCCTTCCCCAGCAGCCGTACGGCGAGCGAGTCGACCTTCGCGCTGCTGCCGGTCGCCCAGGACACCTCCGGGCAGTCCGACAGCACCGTGCACGCGTCGAAGCCGCGGGTGATGGAGTCCCCGACGGCGGCGACCGACGCCGGGCTCGCGTCCCACGCCGGTGCCGTCGGCTTCGCTCTGTGCGCCTTGGCCCCGGTCGGCCCGGCGGAGTTCCCGCCGACGGCGTCACAGCCGACGGCACCGCCCAGCACGGCCGCCGCCGCGACGCTCGCGAGCAAAGCCCCAGGCTTTCGCATCCCCTGCTGATCCCCTCGGTCGGCGCACATGGACGTACACAGACGTCCCCCCACATAACAACGCGCGAGGGTTCCCGATCCACACACCATCCTCGGACCGTGCAACGGTTCACACCCGTACAAGCGTCCTGCCGGGTGAATGGCGGGCGTTTCGGCGCATCGGGACCGACGGTACGTCACACTCCTTGCGCCGCCGCACGGTAGCCTCGCCATCAACGTGGCTGCCCGGCCACACCGTCCGCCAGTTCGCAAGATCGTCCTGCTCTGCCCGGAGGTCCCGGTGACGACACGTGGAGTTCTGTACGTGCACTCCGCTCCGCGCGCGCTGTGCCCGCACGTCGAGTGGGCCGTCGCCGGAGTGCTCGGCACGCGCGTCAACCTCGACTGGATCCGGCAGCCGGCCGCGCCCGGCACCTGGCGCTCCGAGTTCTCCTGGAAGGGCGAGGTCGGTACGGCCTCCAAACTGGCGTCGGCCCTGCGCGGCTGGCACCTCCTCCGCTTCGAGGTCACGGCCGAGCCCTGCCCCACGGCCGAGGGCGAGCGCTACAGCTGCACCCCCGACCTGGGCATCTTCCACGCGGTCACGGGCATCCACGGCGACATCCTGATCCCGGAGGACAGGCTCAGGGCGGCGCTCACCCGCTCCCAGCGCGACGAGACCGACCTGGAGGCGGAGATCGCCAAGCTCCTGGGCAAGCCGTGGGACGACGAGTTGGAGCCGTTCAGGTACGCGGGCGAGGGCGCGCCGGTCCGCTGGCTGCATCAGGTCGTCTGAAGTTCCGTACATGCCGAACGGCCCCCACCGGCTGGTGGGGGCCCTTCAGTTGCGTACGAGCGATTCTCAGACCGTCCGGAACGCCAGCACCACGTTGTGCCCGCCGAAGCCGAACGAGTCGTTCAGCGCGGCGATGCGGCCCTCCACGGGCAGCTTGCGGGCCTCGCCGCGGACGACGTCGGCGTTGGCCTCCGCCTCCGGGTCGAGGTTCTCGACGTTGATGGTCGGCGGAGCCACCCGGTGGTACAGGGCGAGCACGGTCGCGACCGTCTCGATACCGCCCGCGCCACCGAGGAGGTGACCGGTCATCGACTTGGTCGCGGAGACCGCCATGTGGTCCGCGTCGTCGCCGAACACCTTCCGCAGCGCCTTCAGCTCGGCGATGTCACCGGCCGGCGTCGACGTCGCGTGCGCGTTGACGTGCACGATCTCCGCCGGGTCCAGGTCGGTGCCCTCCAGCAGGTGCTGCAGCGCGGCCGAGATGCCGCGGCCCTCCGGCTCCGGCTGCACGATGTCGTGGCTGTCGGCGGAGATGCCCTGCCCGACCGCCTCGGCGTACACCCGGGCACCGCGCTTGGCGGCGTGCTCGGCGGACTCCAGGACGATCACGCCCGCGCCCTCGCCGAGGACGAAGCCGTCACGGGCGGTGTCGTACGGACGCGACGCACCCTCGGGGTTCTCGTTGTTCTTGGACATCGCCATCATGTTGCCGAACGCGGCGATGGGAAGCGGGTGGATGGCCGCCTCGGTGCCACCGGCGACGACGACGTCGGCGCGGCCCGTGCGGATCATCTCGATGGCGTAGCCGATGGCCTCGGCGCCGGAGGCGCACGCGGAGACCGGCGTGTGCACGCCCGCGCGGGCGCCCACGAGCAGACCCACGTTGGCCGAGGGGCCGTTCGGCATCAGCATGGGGACGGTGTGCGGGGAGACGCGGCGGACGCCCTTCTCCTTCAGCACGTCGTACTGGTCGAGCAGCGTCGTCACGCCACCGATGCCGGAGGCGATGACCGCGCCGAGGCGGTCGGGGTCGATGTTCCGGTCTTCGCCGGCCTTGCCTTCGAAGCCGGCGTCCTTCCATGCCTCCTGGGCCGCGACCAGCGCGAACTGCGCCGAGCGGTCCAGACGGCGGGCCTGCGGACGCGGGATGACCTCGGTGGGCTCCACGGCGACCGGCGCGGCGATACGGACCGCCTGCTCGGCGGCCCACTCCTGCTCCAGGGGCTTCACACCGGACCTGCCGGCGATCAGACCCTCCCAGGTAGAGGCTGCGTCGCCACCCAGCGGTGTGGTTGCGCCGATACCGGTGACGACCACGGTGCGATTGGTCGGGCTCACGGGAATTCTTTCTCCAATTACGGGGATGAAGCGGCGCCACCGCCGGGTGGCGGGGCCAGGCAACCGGGGCCTAGAGGGTGACTCAGGCCTGGTGCTTGAGGATGTAGTCGGTCGCGTCGCCGACAGTCTTGAGGTTCTTGACGTCCTCGTCCGGGATCTTGACGTCGAAGCGCTCTTCGGCGGCGACGACGACCTCGACCATGGACAGCGAGTCGACGTCCAGGTCGTCGGTGAAGGACTTGTCCAGCTGGACGTCCTCAACCGGGATGCCGGCGATCTCGTTCACGATGTCGGCGAGACCGGCGACGATCTCTTCCTGAGTGGCGGCCATGGTGGCGCTCCTTCGTTTTTATCCAGAGGGTTGGCAGTGCTTCCCGCACCGGACCGGTCGGTCCGGCACGGAGTGCCTAGGGGAGGGTAACGACAGTGGCGGCGTAGACGAGACCCGCCCCGAATCCGATGACGAGCGCGGTGTCGCCGCTCTTCGCCTCACCGGTCGCCAGAAGCCGCTCCATCGCGAGCGGAATCGAGGCGGCCGAGGTGTTGCCGGTGGTGCGTACGTCGCGCGCGACCGTGACGTGCTCCGGCAGTTTCAGCGTCTTCACCATCGAGTCGATGATCCGCTCGTTGGCCTGGTGGGGAATGAAGACATCCAGGTCGTCCGCGGTGATCCCGGCCGCGTCCAGCGCCTGCTGGGCGACCTTCGCCATCTCGAACACGGCCCAGCGGAACACCGCCTGGCCCTCCTGCGTGATCGCAGGGAACTTGCCCGTGGAGTCGTACTCGGTCCACGGCACGGTCTGCTTGATGGTCTCCGACTTGTCGCCCTCGGAGCCCCAGACCGTCGGGCCGATCGCCGGCTCCTTGGCGGGGCCGACCACGACCGCGCCCGCGCCGTCGCCGAACAGGAAGGCCGTCGCCCGGTCCTCCAGGTCGGTCAGGTCGGACAGCCGCTCGACGCCGATGACGAGGACGTACTCCGCGGAACCCTCGACGATCATGCCCTTGGCGAGCGTGAGGCCGTAACCGAAGCCGGCGCAGCCCGCCGAGATGTCGAACGCGGCGGCCTTGTTCGTGCCCAGCTTGTCGGCGATCTCGGTCGCGACGGCCGGCGTCTGCTTGAAGTGCGAGACGGTCGAGACGATCACGCCGCCGATCTGCTCGGCGGAGATCCCGGCGTCGGCGATCGCCTTGCCGGACGCCTCGATCGACATGGCGGCGACGGTCTCCTGGTCGTTCGCCCAGTGCCGGGTCTCGATGCCGGAGCGCGAACGGATCCACTCGTCGGAGGAGTCGATCGTCTCGAGGATCACCTCGTTCGGCACGACCCGGGTCGGGCGGTAGCCGCCCACGCCGAGGATGCGCGCGTACGGGGCGCCCTTGCTGGGCTTGATCTTCGACATGTTCGTACGGCTCCTTAGGCGTCAGGCTGCTGCGTGCTCGGCGATGAGCGCGCGGGCCGCGTCGAGGTCGTCGGGGGTCTTGAGCGCGAGGGTTTGCACACCGGGCAGCGCGCGCTTGGCGAGGCCGACCAGGGTGCCGCCGGGGGACACCTCGATGATCGCGGTCGCGCCGAGCTCCTTGAAGGTCTCCATGCACAGGTCCCAGCGGACCGGGTTGGCGACCTGGCCGACCAGGCGCTCCACGATCTCGGCGCCGACGGCGACGGTCCGCCCGTCCTTGTTGGAGACGTACGTGACCTTCGGGTCCGCGGGCACGAGCTCCTTGGCGGCCTCGGCCAGCGCGTCGACCGCGGGGGCCATGTGGTGCGTGTGGAAGGCGCCGGCGACCTTCAGCGGGATCACCTTGCGGACGCCCTCGGGCTTGTCCTCGTTCAGCGCGGCGAGCTGCTCCAGGGTGCCCGCGGCGACGATCTGGCCCGCGCCGTTCACGTTCGCCGGGGTCAGCCCGAGCTTCTCCAGGTGCGCCACGGAGACCTCGGGGTCGCCGCCGAGCAGCGCCGACATGCCGGTCTCGGTGATCGCGGCGGCCTCGGCCATCGCCAGGCCGCGCCTGCGTACGAGGGTGAGCGCGGCGGTGTCGTCGAGGACACCGGCGAAGGCGGCGGCGGTGATCTCGCCGACGGAGTGCCCGGCCACCGCACCCGGCGTGATGTCACCGAGTGCCGCGGCGGACAGGATTCCGGCCGCGACCAGCAGCGGCTGGGCCACCGCGGTGTCGCGGATGGCGTCGGCGTCGGCCTGCGTGCCGTAGTGGGCGAGGTCCAGTCCGATGGCGTCCGACCAGGCGGCGACGCGGTCGGCGGCACCGGGGAGGTCGAGCCAGGGAGTCAGGAAGCCGGGCGTCTGGGCGCCCTGGCCGGGAGCGACGAGTACGAGCACTCTCACACTCTCTCTTGTGGACGGCCACGGCCGCCCGTGGGGACAGGGACGAAGAACACGAGGGGGTTTTGTGGACCCCCGACAAAAGACTAGGCGGGGAGATCTCCATCGGCCAGACGCCCCAGGATCAGCGCGATCCGCAGCGTGAACGCCGAACGTACATCGGAAGGCGACCAGCCGGTGACGTCAGTCACACGTCGAAGCCGGTAGCGCACGGTGTTGGGATGGACGAAGAGCATCCGGGCCGCGCCCTCCAGACTGCTCGCCTGTTCGAGATAGACGGAGAGCGTCTCCAGAAGCGCCGACCCGGCTTCCTCCAGCGGTCTGTAGATCTCCTCCACCAACTGCTCGCGCGCGCTCGGATCCCCGGCGATGGCACGTTCCGGAAGCAGGTCGTCCGCCAGAACCGGCCGCGGGGCGTCCTGCCAGGCGGAACACGCCTTGAGCCCGGCGGCGGCGGCCTGCGCGGACCGGGTCGCGGCGAGCAGATCCGGTACGACGGGCCCCGCGACCACCGGCCCGGCCGCATAAGGCCCGATCAGCGACTTGGCGACCCCGATGGGATTGTCGCTGCCACCGGCGATGACGACGAGCCGGTCCCCGAGCACACCGGTGAGCACCTGGAGCTTGGCATGCCGAGCGGCCCGCCGGATCGCCTCCACCGTCAGCTCGGAGTCCCCGTCGGGAGCCGTCCCCAGCACGACACACACATGCTCGGGCGCGTTCCACCCGAGGGCGGCCGCCCTGCTCACGGCCCCCTCGTCGGCCTCCCCGCTCAGCACGGCGTTGACGACCAGCGACTCAAGCCGCGCGTCCCAGGCACCGCGTGCCTCGGCGGCCTGGGCGTAGACCTGCGCGGTGGCGAAGGCGATCTCACGGGCGTAGACGAGCAGAGCCTCGCGCAGCACACTCTCGTCACCGGGAGCCGCCACCTCGTCGATGGCGCTCTCCATGACCTCGATGGTGGTGCGCACCATCTCGACGGTCTGCCGGAGCGTGATGGCCCGGGTCAGCTCGCGCGGCGCGGTCCCGAACACGTCCGTGGAGATGGCCTGCGGGGCGTCGGGATGCCGGAACCACTCGGTGAAGGCGGCGATACCGGCCTGGGCGACAAGGCCGATCCAGGAACGGTTCTCCGGGGGCATGGCCCGGTACCACGGCAGCGACTCGTCCATGCGCGCGATGGCCTGCGCGGCGAGGGACCCCGAGGACTTCTCCAGCCGCTTCAGGGTCGCGGCGTGCGGATGAACGGCGGGCGGTACGGCTTCACGCTTGCTGGCTTCGGGTTCGGGCACGGGGACAAGACTGCCTTATCCGGACGGGAGTGTGCGTAGCCGGGGCACCGCTACCGTGGGGTACGTGATGGACGTACGGCGCGCCGCTGAGCGCTACCGGGGCGGCGACCCCGCGGCAGGCATCGACTCGTACCACGCCTTCTCCTTCGGTCCGCACTACGACCCGGACAATCTCCGCTTCGGCGCGGTGATCGCCTGCAACGAGGAGCGGCTCGCGCCGGGCGCGGGGTTCGACGAGCATCCGCACAGCCACACGGAGATCGTGACGTGGGTGGTGGAGGGCGAGCTCACCCACCGCGACTCGGCGGGCCACGAGACGAGGGTCCGCCCGGGCGACGTCCAGCGCCTGAGCGCGGCGGCGGGCGTCCGCCACGTCGAACGCAACGACGCGGACACCCCGTTGACCTTCGTCCAGATGTGGCTGGCCCCGCTGAAGCCGGGCGGCGACCCGTCGTACGAGATCGTCCACGGCATCGCGGACTCCACCCCGTACGCGGTCCCGGAGGCGGGCGCGATGCTGCACGTACGCCGCCTGGGCGCGGGGGAGCGGACGGCGGTACCGGACGGACCGTACGTGTACGTCCATGTGGTGCGCGGCGAAGTCCGGCTGGAGGGGTGGGAGTTGGGGCCGGGCGACGCGGCGAGGATCACCGACGCGAAGGACCTGGAGGCGGTGGGGGTGACGGCGGCTGAGGTGCTGGTGTGGGAGATGGCGGCGGTCTAGCCGATCTCGGCCAGCACCGCGTCCGTGAACGCCGGCCACACCTCGACCGCCCACGGCCCGAAGGCGCGGTCCGTCAGGGCCACGCACGCCAGGCCCGCGTCCGGGTCGAGCCACAGGAACGTACCCGACTGGCCGAAGTGACCGAAGGTGCGCGGGGAGGAGGAACTGCCCGTCCAGTGGGGGGACTTGGAGTCGCGGATCTCGAAGCCGAGGCCCCAGTCGTTGGGGTTCTGGTGGCCGTAGCCCGGCAGGACGCCCTTCGTGCCGGGGTACTGGACCGTCATTGCGGCGGCGACCGTCCGCGGATCCAGCAGGCGCGGCTGCTGGACCTCCGCCGCGAAGAGGAGCAGGTCGGACACCGTCGAGACGCCGTCCTTCGCGGGGGAGCCCGCCAGGGACGTGGACGTCATGCCCAGCGGGGCCAGGACCGCCTGCCGGAGGTACTCGGCGAAGGGAATGTCCGTCGCCTTCGCGATGTGGTCGCCGAGCTGCTCGAAACCGGCGTTGGAGTACAGGCGGCGCTGGCCGGGAGGAGCCGTCACCTTGTGTTCGTCGAAGGCCAGGCCGGACGTGTGGGCCAGCAGGTGGCGCACTGTCGACCCCGGCGGGCCGGCCGGCTCGTCGAGTTCGATCGCCCCCTCCTCGTACGCGACGAGCGCGGCGTACGCGGCGAGCGGCTTGGTCACCGAGGCCAGCGGGAAGCGGTGGTCTGCCGGCCCGTGGGTGCCCAGGGCCGTGCCGTCGGCGCGCACCGCGCCCGCCGCGGCGGTGGGAACCGGCCAGTTCTCGATCAGCGCGAGGCTCTTCAGCGACATGCCGTCGAGCCTATGCGGCTCAGAGCCTCAGAATCATCGTGGGGTCCGGCTTGTGGGCGAAGCCGAGGGACGCGTACAGCGGCTCCGCCTCCGCGGAGGCCGTGAGCATGACCTGCCCGGCGCCCCGCTCGCGGAACCAGACGAGCAACTCCTCCATGCACGCGCGCGCGTACCCGCGGCGCCGCGCCTCCGGGTCGGTCGCGACGCTGAAGACGTAACCCGCCAGCCCGCGCGGGTTGCCCGCCTTGCCGATCCGGTAGTCGACCGTCCCCACCACCAGCGCCCCGAGCGCCCCCGGCCGCTCCGGATGGTCGACCACGAACGCCGCGAAGTCCCCGTCCGCCTCGCCCAGCCGCTCCCGCAGGCCGGGCAGCGACTCCTCGTGCCATCCTGTGGAACCGTCCGACCCCGGCATCGAGTCGATCATCACCTGGCGCAGCCGCAGTACCTCGGGCGCGTCCTCCGGCACCGCACGTCGTACGAGACTCATGGCCCGCACGCTAGCGACCGTCACCGCGCGATGTCGTGCCGATTTCTGCTGTGCCTATTTCTTACGGGTTCCGCTTGCTTGGAGTGCACTCCAAGGCCATAGCGTTGAGGCATGACGGTGATGGAGACCACCCCCACCAGGACCGACGCCTGCGGTGCCCCGCCCCACCCCCACCGGCGCCCGGAAGGCCAGGACAGCTACACGATCAGCGAGGTCGTCGCCTTCACCGGGCTGACCGCGCACACCCTCCGCTGGTACGAGCGGATCGGGCTCATGCCGCACGTGGACCGCTCGCACACAGGTCAGCGCCGCTACAGCAACCGCGACCTGGACTGGCTGGACCTCGTCGGCAAGCTCCGGCTCACCGGCATGCCGGTCGCCGACATGGTGCGCTACGCCGAGCTGGTGCGCGAGGGCGACCACACCTACGGACAGCGGTTCGAGCTGCTCGAAGCGACCCGCCGGGACGTCCTGGCCCGGATCGCCGAGCTGCAGGACACCCTCGCGGTGCTCGACCGGAAGATCAGTTTCTACGCGGACGCCGAGCGCGTCCGTACCTATGAGGGGGAGAAGGTCCGATGACGGACAGCAGCATCCCGACCGCCCGACTCGGCGAGACCGGCCCCGAGGTCGGCGTCCAGGGGCTCGGCTGCATGGGCATGAGCTTCGCCTACGGCCCCTCCGACGCGAAGGAGTCGCGGGCCACGCTGGAGCGGGCGCTGGAGCTCGGCGTCACGCTCTACGACACGGCGGACGCGTACGGCCAGGGGGAGAACGAGAAGTTCCTGTCGCCGTTCTTCAAGGCCAACCGCGACCAGGTCGTCATCGCGACCAAGTTCGCCCTGTCGATCCCGCCGGGCGAGCCCACCCGCCGGGTCATCCGCAACGACGGGCCGTACATCCGCCAGGCCGTCGAGGCGAGCCTGAAGCGCCTCGACGTCGACGTGATCGACCTCTACTACATGCACCGGCGCGATGTGAACGTGCCGATCGAGGAGACCGTCGGCGTCATGGCCGAGCTGGTCCGCGAGGGCAAGGTCAAGCACCTCGGGCTCAGCGAGGTCACCGCGGACGAGCTGCGGGCCGCGCAGGGCGTGCACCCGATCGCCGCCGTGCAGTCGGAGTGGTCGCTGTTCAGCCGGGACATCGAGGCGCGGGTCGTGCCGGCCGCGCGCGAGCTGGGCGTGGCCCTGGTGCCGTACTCCCCGCTCGGGCGTGGCTTCCTCACCGGGTCCTTCGCCAACGCCGACACGGATCTCGGCGCCGACGACTTCCGCCGCCAGCAGCCCCGCTTCACCGGCGAGAACGCGGCCGCGAACCTGACCCTCCTGGACCCCATCCGCACGGTGGCCGAGGCCCACGGCGCGTCCCTGGGCCAGATCGCCCTGGCTTGGGTCCAGCAGCAGGCGACGGTCCACGGCCTTCCGGTGATCCCGATCCCCGGCACCCGTAAGCCGACCCGCGTGGAGGAGAACACGGCGGCGGCAAGGATCGTACTGACGGAGGACGAACTGGCGGCCCTGGAGCCGATCGCGTCGAAGGTGGCGGGCGATCGATACGCCGATATGCGGTTCTCCTCGGCGGGCCGCGAGTAGACCCACCTAGGGGCGCGGGGCCGTATCGATATGCGGCTCCGCCGCGCGGGCGCGAGCAACCCACCACGGTCGGCACCCGACCACGCACCTCAGAGCTCAGCCAACAGTTCCGCTTTCTTCGCCGAGAACTCCTCATCCGTCACCAGCCCGGCCTGATGCAGTTCCCCCAGGTGACGGATCCTCTCGGCGACGTCAGCAGGATCCCGCCGCACCGGCCCGGAGGGCACCGCTGCCGCGGTTCCGCTGCTGCGTACCGCCTCCAGCACCGCCGCCGCGAACGGCAGCGACTCGTGCACCGGCCCGTATCCCAGCCCGAACACCACCGCCGCCGGATCCTGGTCCGGCTGGGCCGGCGCCGCCACCCCGTCGCGTCGCAGCAGCCGTAGATGACCCTCGAAGACCTCGGGCGAGCGCCATTCCACCCCCGCCAGCTCCGCGACCGGGAAGCTCTGGTCGCCGGCCTTCCACTTCGCCGACGACGCGCCCGTCCAGAACCACCGGAAGGCGACCGTATTGCCGTCGAAGGACGCCTTCGCGTCGTACGCCTTGAACTGCCGCGGCGCCTCGGGCGCGGTCACCAGGAAACCGTCCGCCGCAGCCGAGCCGTCGCTCAGCATGGACTTCAGCTCGTCGGCGTAGTACTCGGCGAGTGTCTCCTTCTCGGCCGGCAGCACCAGCCGGTACGGATCGCACCCTTCCTTCAGCTGCCCCGCAGCCGCTTCCAGCAACGGATCGGCGCCGGCGCGCAGTTCGGCCCGCAGTACGACCGTGCCGCGCCTGCCCGGGGTCAGCGTCACCCCCGAGATCGCCTCAAGAGGAACACGACGCTCACCAAGTGCCTGGAAGAGCTTGGGTGTTCGCATTCCCCGTTCGTAACGGATGAGCACGGAGTCGGACTCGAACTCCCAGGCGGCATGAAATCCGGCCAGTACGTCACCCATGCGGCTCATCGTATGCGTGACCCGCTCCTTCGTCGCCACCCCGCGCAGACCGCAGTTCCTGCGGCGCTACGCGCGTCCGGCCGCGGCCGCGCCGGACAAACCCGCGCGGCACACCTGATCCTCGTGCTCACACACGACCGACTGGTACGCGCCAACACCGATGTCCGCGAAGTTCAGCAGACTTGCCGTGCCGGGCTCGAAATAGCCCGCGTGTCCCTTCGCCCCCTCCGCGGACAGCACCCGCGCACCGAACGCCCGCGACACCGGGTCCGCGCCGTGGCCCAGCCCGCCGACCTCCATGTACGGCACGTCCTGGATCCAGTCCGTGGCGTCCCGCATCGCCCACACCCGCGCGCCGGTGTGCAGGCTTGCGGCCTTGGACACCCGCATGCCGGGGCTCGCGGCCACCGCTATGTCGGCCACCCGGCCCGGCAGCGTGTGCGCGGCGACCCCGCACACCACGGAGCCGTAGCTGTGGCAGAAGAGGGAGACGGGTGCCTTGCCGGGAAGGGCGCGCAGCAGCGCGTTCAGCCGGACCGCGCCGTCCTGCGCGCGCATCGCGGTCGCCGAGTCGATGCCGAGGCCGGCCGGAGCCGTGTAGTCGGCCCAGGCGATCACGGCCGTACGGGTCGAGGGGCTCGCCGCCTTCTCGGCCGCGTACAGCGACTTGGCCATGCCGACCGGCGCCGTGTACATGCGGTTGGTCTTCTGGAAGGTGAGCAGGTCGGTGTCGACGCCGGGCACGATCACCGACACACGCTCGGCGTGCTGCAGGCTGCCGAACACCTCGGCGACCCGGCCCGTGCCCTCGGGGTCGAAGGCCAGGATGTGCCGGCCCTCGTGCATCAGGGACTCGTAGCGGTGCATACGGCGGCCCGCCTCCTGCTGCCCGGAGGGCGACAGGCGCGGATCGTGCATGCGCTTGAGCTCGACCTTGCGCTGCGCGGCGAGCGCGAGCTTGTTGGCCCGGTAGCGCAGGGCGACCGGGGCGCCGTTCATGTTGCCGACCGCGAGTGGGTAGCGGCGGGCGAGCTCGGCGCGCTCCTGGACGGTGAGCGAGGCGAAGAAACGGGACAGACGCGCGGGGGTCGCGTCGGCGTCCGGCAGCCGGTGCCCGTGCAGGCGGCCATGGTCCCAGGAGGAGATGGAGGCTTGCAGCGGAGTGCTGCTCCGGTGGGTGCGCAGGGCCGTCCAGCCGGTGGTCGCCAGCATCACGAAGACGACGGCCAGAGCGAGCAGCGCGCGCCAGACGTTCAGTTGCGGGGAGGTGTCGAAGGAAGTCACTGGGAGGACACACTAGGAGAACGAGCGGGTCTCGCGTGAGCCGAGTGACGGGTATCACGTTTCGATAAACGTGGCGATGACCTCAGTGTGTCTCAGCGTGTCCGCCAGTTCTCCGTGAGTGCCGGACCCACCTGTTCGAGGTACGAGATCGTCAGCTCGCGCATCGCCTCCAGGCTGAAGTCCTCGCCCGTGCTCCACGCCCGCTCGGTCACCCGCATCACCCCGCCGAACACCGCCACCGCCAGCCGCGGCCGCGGATCGGCGTCGACCTCCAGCCCCTCCCGCTCGGCGAGCACCCGCGCGAGGGCGTCCTCGGCCTCCAGGTCCCGCCGCAGATGCGCCGCGAGCAGCACCGGGGTCGACTCGATCACCCGGTACATGCGCAGATACGTCTCCACCGGTACGACGGCCTCGATCACCTCGTTGAGGGTCTCCCAGCCCTGCAGCACCGCCTGCCGCAGCGCCTCCAGGGGCGCCTCCGCGGCCGGCCGCCCGCGCACCGCCTCCACGAACCGCGCCACCACCAGCTCCTGCAGGGCGAGCGCGGCCTCCTCCTTGCCGGCGAAGTAGCGGAAGAAGGTGCGCTGCGAGACCTCGACGGCCTCGGCGATGTCGTCGACGGTCGTGCCCTCGTACCCGCGCGTGGTGAACAGCTCGACGGCGGCCCTCAGCAGGGCGTCCCGGGTGCGCTGTTTCTTGCGTTCGCGCAGCGTTTCCATAGGCGTCAGTTACTGTCTTGTGAATTGGTTTGTCAACTGTCAGCGGCTGACATTAGCCTCGATCGCATGACTAGTCAGACCATCGACACGACGGGGTCGGGGGGCGGCAAGGCGCCGGAAGCCCCGTCGGACGGGTCGCCGTCCTCCGGGCTGCGCGGCCATCCCTGGTTCACCCTCATAACCGTCGCCGTGGGCGTCATGATGGTGGCCCTCGACGGCACCATCGTGGCCATCGCCAACCCGGCCATCCAGAAGGACCTCAAGGCGAGCTTCGCCGACGTCCAGTGGATCACCAACGGTTACTTCCTGGCCCTCGCGGTCTCCCTGATCACCGCGGGCAAGCTCGGCGACCGCTTCGGCCACCGCCAGACCTTCCTGATCGGCGTCACCGGCTTCGCCGCCGCCTCGGGCGCGATCGGGCTGTCAAGTTCCATCGCCGCGGTCGTCACCTTCCGCGTGCTGCAGGGCCTGTTCGGCGCCCTGCTGATGCCGGCCGCGCTCGGCCTGCTGCGGGCCACCTTCCCGGCCGAGAAGCTGAACATGGCCATCGGTATCTGGGGCATGGTCATCGGCGCCTCCACCGCGGGCGGCCCGATCCTCGGCGGCGTGCTCGTGGAGCACGTCAACTGGCAGTCGGTGTTCTTCATCAACGTCCCGGTCGGCGCGATCGCCCTGCTCCTGGGCCTGCTGATCCTGCTCGACCACCGCGCGGAGAACGCGCCGCGCTCCTTCGACGTGCTGGGCATCGCCCTGCTCTCCGCCGCGATGTTCTGCCTGGTCTGGGCCCTGATCAAGGCTCCCGCCTGGGGCTGGGGCGACGGGAAGACCTGGGCGTTCCTGGCCGCCTCGGTCCTCGGCTTCGCCCTCTTCTCCTTCTGGGAGACGAAGGTCAAGGAGCCGCTGATCCCGCTCGGCCTGTTCCGCTCGGTCCCGCTGTCCGCGGGTGTCGTGCTGATGGTCCTGATGGCCATCGCGTTCATGGGCGGCCTGTTCTTCGTGACGTTCTACCTGCAGAACGTGCACGGTATGAAGCCGATCGACGCCGGGCTCCATCTGCTCCCGCTCACCGGGATGATGATCGTCGGCTCCCCGCTCGCCGGGGCCATGATCACCAAGCTCGGCCCGCGCATCCCGCTGGCCGGCGGCATGGCGTCCGTCGCGATCGCCATGTTCGGGATGTCCACGCTGGACACGGACACCGGCAGCGCGGTCATGTCCCTCTGGTTCGCCCTGCTCGGCCTCGGCCTCGCGCCGGTCATGGTCGGCGCCACCGAGGTCATCGTCGGCAACGCGCCGATGGAGCTCTCCGGCGTCGCCGGCGGCCTCCAGCAGGCGGCGATGCAGATCGGCGGCAGCCTCGGTACGGCCGTGCTGGGCGCGGTCATGGCCTCCAAGGTGGACGGCGACCTCGCGGGCAACTGGAAGGACGCGGGTCTGCCGGCGCTCACCCCGGCCCAGCTGGACCAGGCCTCCGAGGCGGTCCAGGTCGGTGTCGCGCCGGTCGCCAAGGGCACGCCGCAGGCGATCGCCGCGAAGATCACGGACGTCGCGCACGACACCTTCATCTCGGGTATGAGCCTCGCCTCCCTCGTCGCCTGCGGAGTCGCGGTGGTGGCCGTCTTCGTCGCCCTGCTCACCAAGCGCGGCGCCAACGCCGAGGCGGGCGCGGGCGTCGGTCACATCTGAGCCGCCCGACCGGTCACCCCTGGGCCGCCGAATTCCCCGGAAATTTCAGGGACTTCGCCTATCAGGGTGAAGAGGCTAAAGATCGCTCGCTCCCGGCACGCGCCGCAGGTCACAGTTAGTCAAGCCCTCCGGAGAGGGCGGACCGGCGCTGCGGCGCGCTGCCGGAGGGGGACAGCGCGCCGCGCGCCCGGTGATTAAGCCGCGCACGCGGGGTACCCGCACTCTCAGCACCCCGAACACACCCCGGGGACCAGGGAGTTGATGATGGCGGGCTTCGGACACGGAACGCGCAGGCACCCCCGGTCACGTGGCCGGACGTGGTCACGGGCAGGGCAGGATCGCGCGACACTCGGCATCGTCGGAGCCGTGTGCGCCGTCGCGGGCCTCTTCGTACTGGGCATCATCCTGGGCCCGGTGGCGATCGTCTGCGGCTGGCTGGCCATGGGACGCCGCTGGGCGGGAGCCCGCCCGGTGCCGGCCCTCATCGCCCTGGTCCTGGGCGTGATCGACACCGTCGCGGCGCTCATGTGGCAGTTCTGACTCAGGTCCTGCCCGACACCTCGCGCAGTTCGGCGACCTCGGCCCGCAGCGCACGCACCTCCGCGGTCAGTGCCTCGATGGCCTCCGTCTGACGGCGTTCCTCGACGTCGTCCTTCTCGAACCGGGCGATGAACCAGGCGGCGATGTTCGCGGTGATCACACCGAGCAGCGCGATCCCGGAGAGCATCAGCCCGACCGCGACCATCCGGCCCAGACCGGTGGTCGGCGCGTGGTCCCCGTACCCCACGGTCGTCATCGTGGTGAAGGACCACCACAGGGCGTCACCCAGCGTGCGGATGTTCCCGTCCGGGGAGTCGCGTTCGGCCGACAGCACGGCCAGCGAGCCGAACATCAGCAGACCGACGACGGCCCCCGCGACATACGTCGTCAGCTGGATCTGCGAGGCCATGCGGGCCCGTCGGCCCACGAGTATGAGCGTGGACACCATCCGCAGCAGCCGCAGCGGCTGGAGGATCGGCAGCACCACCGCGCACAGGTCCATCCAGTGCGTCCGGACGAACTCCTTGCGGCGCCGGGCCAGCCCCACCCGCACCACATAGTCGGTGGCGAAGGTCGCCCACACCACCCACTCCACCACCGTGCACGCGTACGTCAGCCGGTGACCCGCGGAGTTGTCCACGATCGGCACGGCATACGCGACGGCGAAAGCCACCGCGAGCGCCAGCAAGGGGCGTTGGGTGAGCTGCTCCCAACGCCCCTGAGCCGTTTGTTGCTTCATGCCCGCATCGTAGGGAACGGGCGGGACCTGGCGGTTACGCGTCTCCGCCGGCCGCCCCCGGATCCGCGGCCGACACGTCCAGCAGCTGGTAGCGGTCGATGGCCTGCTTCAGTGCCGAGCGGTCCACCTTCCCCTCCTTCGCCAGCTCGGTCAGCACGGCCACCACGATCGACTGGGCGTCGATGTGGAAGAACCGCCGCGCCGCACCCCGGGTGTCCGCGAACCCGAACCCGTCGGCGCCCAGCGACTGGTAGGTCCCCGGCACCCAGCGCGCGATCTGGTCCGGCACCGCCCGCATCCAGTCGGACACCGCCACGAACGGACCCTGCGCACCCGACAGCTTCCGCGTCACGTATGGCACCCGCTGCTCCTCCTCCGGATGCAGCAGGTTGTGCTCCTCCACGGCCACCGCGTCGCGCCGCAGCTCGTTCCAGGAGGTCGCCGACCACACGTCGGCGCGTACGTTCCACTCCTCGGCGAGGATCTTCTGCGCCTCGATCGCCCACGGCACCGCGACACCGGACGCGATGATCTGCGCCGGGACCGAGCCCGAGGTGCCCTCGGCGAGCCGGTGGATACCCCTGACGATGCCCTCGGCGTCCACGTTCTCCGGCTCGGCCGGGTGCTGGATCGGCTCGTTGTAGACGGTCAGGTAGTAGAAGACGTCCTCGCCGTGCGGGTGCTCGGCGTCACCGCCGTACATCCGCCGCAGACCGTCCTGCACGATGTGCGCGATCTCGTACGAGTACGCCGGGTCGTAGGCGACACAGCCCGGGTTCGTCGAGGCGAGCAGCTGCGAGTGGCCGTCGGCGTGCTGCAGGCCCTCACCGGTCAGGGTCGTACGTCCGGCGGTCGCACCCAGCACGAAACCGCGCGCCAGCTGGTCCGACATCTGCCAGAACTGGTCGCCGGTGCGCTGGAAACCGAACATCGAGTAGAAGACGTACACCGGGATGAGCGGCTCGCCGTGCGTCGCGTACGCCGAACCCGCCGCGATCAGGGAGGCCGTGCAGCCCGCCTCGGAGATGCCGTCGTGCAGCATCTGCCCGGTCGGCGACTCCTTGTACGCGAGCAGCAGGTCGCGGTCGACGGACTCGTACTGCTGGCCGAGCGGGTTGTAGATCTTCGCGCTCGGGAAGAAGGAGTCCATGCCGAAGGTGCGGTACTCGTCCGGCGCGATCAGCACGAACCGCTTGCCGATCTCCTTGTCCCGCATGAGGTCCTTGAGGAGCCGGACGAAGGCCATGGTCGTCGCGATGGACTGGTGACCCGAGCCCTTCTTCACGGTCGCGTACGTCTTGTCGTCCGGCAGCGGCAGCGGCTTGGAGCGCACGACGCGGGTCGGGACGTAACCACCCAGCCCCTTGCGCATGTCGTGCATGTACTGGATCTCCTCGGAGTTCCGCCCCGGGTGGTAGTACGGCGGAAGCCCGCTCTCCAGCTCCTTGTCGGAGATCGGCAGGTGCAGTCGGTCGCGGAAGCCCTTGAGGTCGTCGACCGTCAGCTTCTTCATCTGGTGCGTGGCGTTGCGGCCCTCGAAGTTCGGGCCCAGCGTCCAGCCCTTGATCGTCTTGGCGAGGATGACGGTCGGCTGGCCGGTGTGCTCGGTGGCCGCCTTGAACGCCGCGTAGATCTTCCGGTGGTCGTGACCGCCGCGCCCCAGGTGCAGGATCTGGTCGTCGGTCATGTTCTCGACCATCGCGCGCAGCCGCTGGTCGTCGCCGAAGAAGTGCTCACGGATGTAGGCGCCGGACTCGGTGGCGTACGTCTGGTACTGGCCGTCCGGCGTCGTGTTCATCCGGTTGACCAGGATGCCGTCGCGGTCCTGGGCCAGCAGCGGGTCCCAGGAGCGGTCCCAGATCAGCTTGATCACGTTCCAGCCGGCGCCGCGGAAGACGGACTCCAGCTCCTGGATGACCTTGCCGTTGCCGCGCACCGGGCCGTCCAGGCGCTGCAGGTTGCAGTTGACGACGAAGGTCAGGTTGTCCAGGCCCTCACGGGCGGCGATGGTCAGCTGGCCGAGCGACTCCGGCTCGTCCATCTCGCCGTCGCCGAGGAACGCCCACACATGCGACTTGCTCGTGTCCGCGATCCCGCGCGCGTGCATGTAGCGGTTCATCCGCGCCTGGTAGATCGCGCCGATCGGGCCGAGGCCCATCGACACCGTCGGGAACTCCCAGAAGTCCGGCATCAGCCGCGGGTGCGGGTACGAGGACAGGCCGTTGGGCGCCTTCGACTTCTCCTGGCGGAACCCGTCGAGGTTCTCCTCGGTCAGCCGGTCCAGCAGGAACGCGCGCGCGTAGATGCCCGGGGAGGCGTGGCCCTGGAAGAAGACCTGGTCGCCGCCGAGACCGTCGTCCTTGCCGCGGAAGAAGTGGTTGAAGCCCACGTCGTAGAGGGACGCGGAGGAGGCGAAGGTGGCGATGTGGCCGCCGACGCCGATGCCGGGGCGCTGGGCGCGGGAGACCATCACCGCGGCGTTCCAGCGGGTCGCGTTCAGGACCTTGCGCTCGATCTCCTCGTTGCCCGGGAAGAACGGCTCGGCCTTGGTCGGGATCGTGTTCACGTAGTCCGTGCTGCGCATCTCGGGCACGGCCACACGCTTCTCGCGGGCCCGCTCGATCAGCCGCAGCATCAGGTAGCGGGCCCGCTCACGGCCGCGCTCGTCGACGGCGGCGTCGAGGGAGTCGAGCCACTCCTGGGTCTCCTCGGGATCGAAGTCAGGAACCTGACTCGGAAGGCCGCCAATGATGATCGGGTTGCGATCGGATCCGGAAGCCACGCTGTTCCTTACCTGTCAGAGGGCTGCTGTGAGCTCTGCTTCGAGCTGCTTTTCGGTATGCCTGCACCGTTCCCCATCGTGTACCTCGGGGAAGCAAACGTCATCTCTACTGAGAGGTAACCGAGACCTGCGTCAGCTCCCCCGGGTTCCCAATGCCACAAAGGGGGCAGAAAGGTGTGGTGTAGGTCACTTGCCGCGCGGACGGCGTGCCTGGAGTTGCGGTGACACGGCCAGGAACGTCACCGTTTCGGCGGTCTGAACGGCCGGGTACTTGCGCGATCCGCCCCGCCCGTGTGGACTACGGCCAATGCTTCGCGCACGCGCGTGGCTGAGAGATACCCAAATACAAGATCAGGAGGCAACCCGTGAGCGCGACCGCGGACCACGCGGAGACGAGCCCTGCCGTGAGGCTGGGGTTCCAGCCCGAGCAGGTGGTCCAGGAGATCGGCTACGACGACGACGTAGACCAGGAACTCCGCGAGGCCATTGAGGAAGTCATCGGCAGTGACCTGGTGGACGAGGACTACGACGACGTCGCCGATGCCGTGGTGCTCTGGTTCCGCGACGACGACGGCGACCTGACCGATGCGCTGGTGGACGCCACCACGTACATCGAGGAAGGCGGGTCGATCCTGCTCCTCACGCCGAAGACCGGGCGTGACGGATACGTCGAGCCGAGCGACATCTCCGAAGCCGCGACGACTGCGGGGCTGTCCGCCTCCAAGAGCGTCAGCGTGGGCAAGGACTGGAGCGGCAGCCGGCTGGTGACGCCCAAGGCGGCCAAGTCCAAGAAGTAGCCTCGCCGGACGGGCCGGGCGGTGTGCCCGGCCCGTCCGCCGGCTTTCGGTGATCGCTGCGTAGGGTTGGTGCCACCACCCGAACAGCCCCACCGAAAGGGACGTATCCGCGATGGCGATCCAGGTCGGCGAAAAGGCCCCCGACTTCGAGCTCAAGGACAACCACGGCGCCACCGTGAAGCTCTCCGAGTTCCGTGGCAGCAAGAACGTCGTCCTGCTCTTCTACCCCTTCGCCTTCACCGGCGTGTGCACCGGTGAGCTGTGCGAGGTGCGCGACAACCTGCCGCAGTTCTCCGACCGCGACACCCAGGTGCTCGCCGTCTCCAACGACTCCATCCACACCCTGCGCGTCTTCGCCGAGCAGGAGGGCCTCGAATACCCGCTGCTCAGCGACTTCTGGCCGCACGGCGAGGTCTCCCGTGCCTACGGCGTCTTCGCCGAGGACAAGGGCTGCGCGGTGCGCGGCACCTTCGTCATCGACAAGGACGGCGTGGTGCGCTGGACCGTCGTGAACGCGCTGCCGGACGCCCGTGACCTGAACGAGTACGTGAAGGCGCTCGACACCCTGTGATTGTTGGTCCCCAGGGCCTGCGAGGGCCGGGAACCCGTCACTAGGATCGAATCGTTGATCCGGTATCAGAAGCACGGCGGGGCTCCCCGCCCCTAAACCAATGGAGGACTCGTGGGAGTCAGCCTCAGCAAGGGCGGCAACGTATCGCTGACCAAGGAGGCCCCGGGCCTGACCGCGGTGCTCGTCGGTCTCGGCTGGGACGTCCGCACGACGACCGGCACCGACTTCGACCTGGACGCCAGCGCCCTGCTGCTGGACTCGTCCGGCAAGGTCAGCAACGACCAGAACTTCGTCTTCTTCAACAACCTCAAGAGCCCCGACGGCTCGGTCGAGCACACCGGCGACAACCTCACCGGTGAGGGCGAAGGCGACGACGAGGTCATCAAGGTCAACCTCGCGGGCGTCCCGGCCGACATCGAGAAGATCGTCTTCCCGGTCTCGATCTACGACGCCGAGAACCGCCAGCAGTCCTTCGGCCAGGTCCGCAACGCGTTCATCCGCGTGGTGAACCAGGCCGGCGGCACCGAGATCGCCCGCTACGACCTGAGCGAGGACGCCTCGACGGAGACCGCCATGGTCTTCGGCGAGCTGTACCGGCACGGCGCGGAGTGGAAGTTCCGCGCCATCGGCCAGGGCTACGCCTCGGGCCTGCGCGGCATCGCCCAGGACTTCGGCGTGAACGTCTGAGACCGGCTGGTCTCGTCCCCGGCGCCGCACCGCCCGCGTGCGGCGCCCCGGGGGTGCCCCCGCCGGGGGGAGCGCACGACAACCAAAGAAGCACCATCTCGGGGAGGACCAGCATCATGGGCGTCACGCTCGCCAAGGGGGGCAACGTCTCCCTGTCCAAGGCCGCACCCAACCTCACTCAGGTGATGGTCGGGCTCGGCTGGGACGCTCGCTCCACCACCGGGGCCCCGTTCGACCTCGACGCCAGCGCCCTGCTGTGCGGCGCGGGCAACCGGGTCCTGGGCGACGAGTACTTCGTCTTCTACAACCAGCTCAAGAGCCCGGAAGGCTCGGTGGAGCACACCGGCGACAACCTCACCGGTGAGGGCGAGGGCGACGACGAGTCGATCCTGGTCGACCTGGCCAAGGTGCCGGCCCACTGCGAGAAGATCGTCTTCCCGGTCTCGATCCACATGGCCGACGAGCGCAGCCAGACCTTCGGTCAGGTGAGCAACGCCTTCATCCGCGTCGTCAACCAGGCCGACGGCCAGGAACTCGCCCGCTACGACCTCAGCGAGGACGCGTCCACGGAGACCGCGATGATCTTCGGCGAGGTCTACCGCTACCAGGGCGAATGGAAGTTCCGCGCGGTCGGCCAGGGGTACGCGTCGGGGCTGCGGGGCATCGCTCTAGACTTCGGAGTCAACGTTTCGTAAAGCCGAGTGCGGCACGGGGGGACCCGTACGCCGAGGATTGGGTTAGCCAGTGCTTCTGAAAACCTTCGGCTGGTCGTTCGCGATTACCGCGATCGGCCTGGCCGCGGCCGTCCTCTACGGGGGGTGGGAGGCCTTCGGCATCGTGGCGATCCTCTCCATCCTCGAGATCTCGCTGTCGTTCGACAACGCGGTGGTCAACGCCGGAATCCTGAAGAAGATGAGCGCCTTCTGGCAGAAGATCTTCCTCACCGTCGGTGTCCTCATCGCCGTCTTCGGCATGCGGCTGGTCTTCCCGGTCGTCATCGTCGCCATCAGCGCCAAGATGGGCCCCATCGAGGCCGTCGACCTCGCGCTGAACAACAAGGACCGCTACCAGGAGCTGGTCACCGACGCCCACCCGGCGATCGCCGCGTTCGGTGGCATGTTCCTGCTGATGATCTTCCTCGACTTCATCTTCGAGGACCGGGACATCCAGTGGCTGCGCTGGATCGAGCGCCCGCTGGCCAAGCTCGGCAAGGTCGACATGCTGTCGGTCTGCATCTCGCTCATCGTCCTGCTGATCACCTCCTTCACTTTCGCCACCCACGCCCACCAGCACGGCGGCGGACATGCCGACAAGGCACAGACGGTGCTGATCTCCGGCATCGCCGGCCTGATCACGTACATGGTCGTGGGCGGTCTCTCCGGCTACTTCGAGGACCGTCTAGAAGCGGAGGAGGAACGGGAGCACGAGGAGGAGGAAGAGGCCGAACGCACCGGCAAGAAGAAGCCACCGATCGTCCTCGCCGGCCAGGCCGCGTTCTTCATGTTCCTGTACCTGGAAGTCCTGGACGCGTCCTTCTCCTTCGACGGCGTGATCGGCGCGTTCGCCATCACCAACGACATCGTGCTGATGGCGCTGGGTCTGGGCATCGGCGCGATGTACGTCCGTTCGCTGACCGTGTACCTGGTGCGCCAGGGCACCCTCGACGACTACGTCTACCTGGAGCACGGCGCCCACTACGCGATCGGCGCCCTGGCCGTGATCCTCATGGTCACCATCCAGTACCAGATCAACGAGGTCATCACCGGCCTCGTCGGCGTCGTCCTGATCGGCTGGTCCTTCTGGTCCTCCGTGCGCCGCAACCAGAAACTGGCGGCGGCCGAGGGAAAAGCGACGGGCTCCGACGAGAAGACTGAGGTCTCGTCCGGAGTGTGACGCACCCGCGGGTGAGGGAACGCTCTGAGCGGGGCGGCCGGGCCTCCGGCCGCCCCGCCGGTCTTTGGGTTGGGTGGATACGTGGATACGTGGGGGCGGGAATGGGTTTCTTCGACGGTCTGCTGGGATCGCGCACGGCCGACTTCGACTCCGGCAGCGCGGCCACGAACTCCATCGAGCTGACCAAACGGCACAACCAGGTCTCGCTCACCAAGCAGGGGGCGGCGACCGGGCATCTGCGGGTCAACCTCAGCTGGCGGATGCGGACTTCGGACATAGGCGGCTCGCAGCGGGAGTCGCTGCTGCGGCACCCCTTCAAGGCGCTGAAGCCGCCGGAGGTCATGGGGCACAGCCAGAGCATGGTCAACGTCGACCTCGACCTCGCGTGCCTGTACGAGCTAACAGACGGCACGAAAGGCGTCGTACAGCCGCTCGGGAACTACTTCGGGGACGTGAACGCGCCGCCGTACGTCAAGCTCAGCGGCGACGACCGGTTCGGGTCGGCGTCCGGCGAGACGATGTACGTCAACCTCGACCACCGGGACGACATCAAGCGGTTGCTGGTGTTCGTGTACATCTACGACCAGACACCTGCGTTCGACCGGACCCACGCGATCGTGACGCTGTACCCGAGCAACGGGCCGCGGATCGAGATCCACCTGGACGAACGGCATCCGCAGGCGCGGTCGTGCGCGGTGGTGATGATCGAGAACGTGAAGGGCGAGCTGGTGGTCCGGCGCGAGGTGAAGTTCGTGTACGGGTTCCAGGCGGAGCTGGATCGGTTGTACGGGTGGGGACTTCAGTGGGGACGGGGCTACAAGTCGAAGGTGGAGAAGTAGTCGCCTGAGAGCTCGGGGGCTGTGTGGTGCGGCGGCTGCGGGTGCGTCGTGGCTTGTCGCGCAGTTCCCCGCGCCCCTCAAGGTCGGATGAACTGAGGCCCCTGAGGAGGGAGCCGGACGTCCGGGGCCGGGAGGGTCGTCACCGGGGGCGGGTAGCCGTAGCCGGACTGGGCGGCTGCCGCTGCTGTCGTCGCCGGCTGGGGGTAGCCGTAGGCCGGCTGGGTCGTCGGGGGGCCCTGGGGGTAGCCGTAGGCCGGTTGTGCGGGTACCGCGGTCGGCTGTTCCGGGGGGAGGGGCTGGGCGGAGAGCTCCGGCGCGGCCTCGCCCGTCGCCTCCGACTCGTCCACCGAGATGCCGTAATCCGTGGCCAGGCCCTTCAGGCCGTCCGTGTAGCCCTCGCCCAGCGCGCGGAACTTCCACGTCTCGCCGCGGCGGTAGAGCTCGCCGCAGATCAGCGCCGTCTCGCCGCCCGTCTCCGGCTTGATGTCGAACGTGATCAGCGGCTCGCCCTCGGCGATCCGGGCGTCGTACAGCAGGATGCGCAGCCCCGGTACGCGGTCGAAGGTGACGTCCTCCGCCGAAGCGACCAGCAGAATCCGGCTGACATCAGACTCGACGCCGGCCAGATCCGTCTGGATCGTGTCGGTGGGACCATCGGCGAGGCGCTTCTTGCCGAGCCACCAGATCTTCCCGGAAGGATGCCGGGGCTGGTTGTAGAAGACGAAGTCCTCGTCGGAGCGCACACGACCGTCGGGGCCGAGGAGCAGCGCGGAGGCGTCGACGTCCGGAACCCCCTGCCCGGGCGTCCAGCGCAGCACGGCCCGCACCGTCGTGGCCTCGAGCGGGACGTTCGACCCCTTCAGCATCGCGTGCGTCATGCGGTCATCCTGCCCTCTCGGTCCTGGTCACGACAACGTGGGGTACCGCAGCCGACATGGCTGTTCACGTCCTGCGTTACCTGAAGTTCATGCCCGGTGGGAACCCCTGACATGGGTTTGTACGTACTATTACCGGCCACCTGTTACCCAATCCACAGGCTTACCTTGCGTCACGGGGGAGTTCTATGCGTCATTTCGGGCACATCGCCCCGGAGGTGCGGCAGCGCCTCTTCCATCAGGAGCCGTGCGTGTTCGACGCGGACTCCCCGGCCCGGCTGCTCTCCGCGGCCCTGGGCGCCACGCTCTACAGCCCGGCCACCAGGCCGCGGCTCGCCGACGACATCGTCAAGCAGGCGGGACTCGGCGTGGTCTCGATGGTGCTGTGCCTGGAGGACTCGATCGACGACGCGGACGTGGTGGCGGGCGAGGAGAACCTCGTCCGCCAGTTCGCCGACCTCGCCGCGCGCGAGGGCGACTGCGTGCCGCTGCTGTTCATCCGGGTGCGCACACCCGAGCAGATCCCCGATCTCGTACGACGCCTGGGCGCATCCGTGCGGCTGCTGTCCGGGTTCGTGTTCCCGAAGTTCACCGAGGAGCGCGGCGTCCCCTTCCTGGAGGCCCTCGCGGGCGCCGAGGTGGCGAGCGGACGCCGGCTGTTCGGGATGCCGGTCCTGGAGACGCCCGAGCTGATGTACCGGGAGTCGCGCGTGGAGGCCCTGGAGGGCATCGCCCGCGCCGTCGAGAAGTACCGCACCCGCGTGCTCGCGCTGCGACTGGGCGTGACCGACTTCTGCTCCTCGTACGGCCTGCGCCGGGCCCCCGACATGACGGCGTACGACGTCCAGATCATCGCCTCCGTGATCGCCGACGTGGTGAACATGCTCGGCCGAGCCGACGGCTCCGGATTCACGGTGACCGGCCCGGTCTGGGAGTACTTCCGCGTCCCGGAGCGCATGTTCAAGCCGCTCCTTCGCACCAGCCCCTTCCTGGAGGGGCAGGCGGTCGAACTGCGAGAGAAACTGATCGAGCACGCAATGGACGGCCTGCTGCGGGAGATCTCCCTCGACCAGGCCAACGGTCTGCTGGGCAAGACCTGCATCCACCCCACCCACGTCCTGCCCGTGCACGCGCTGTCCGTCGTCAGTCACGAGGAGTTCAGCGACGCGGCGGACATCCTGCGGCCCGAGCGGGGCGGCGGGGGCGTGCTGAGGTCGGCGTACACGAACAAGATGAACGAGGTGAAGCCGCACCGCGCCTGGGCCGAGCGGACCATGCTGCGGGCCGAGGTGTTCGGCGTCGCCCGCGAGGACGTCAGCTTCGTGGACCTGCTCGCCGCGGGCATCCCCGGCTGAGCCGCACAATCTCTACTTTGGGGCACATCATCAACGCAGTGAACAAGGGGATCTGGTCCGGCAGTTGGGTCGCCGACCGGCTCGGTGTCGAGCTCGTCGGCGACCAGAAGCTGACCGACCTGCTGGGCCTGGCCCTGCGCCGCAACCCCAAGCGGGCCCACCTGCTCGTCTCCAACGTCCTGGGCAAGCACGTACCCCAGTCCCCGTCGGTGGTGTACGGCTACGGCTTCGCCCTGGGCCGCAGGGTCCGGGACCTCCTGGGCACCGGGGAGGCGGCCGGGTCGGTGGTCCTCGGCTACGCGGAGACGGCGACGGGCCTCGGCCACGCGGTCGCGGACGGCGTGGGCCTGGCCCCGTACCTGCACTCCACCCGCCGCCCGGTACCGGGCGTGGCGGCAGCGGGCGGCTTCGAGGAGTCCCACTCCCACGCCACGTCCCACCTCCTGCTCCCGGAGAACCCGGCCCTGCTGGCCGGCGACGGCCCCCTGGTCCTGGTCGACGACGAGTTCTCGACAGGCAACACGATCCTGAACACGATCAGAGACCTGCACGCCCGCTATCCCCGCAGCCGGTACGTGGTGGTCGCCCTGGTGGACATGCGCTCGGCGGCGGACGCGGGCCGCCTGGAGGAGTTCGCCCGCGAGATCAACGCGAGGGTGGACTTGGTGGCAGCGGCTTCGGGCACCGTAAGCCTGCCGGAGGGGGTCCTGGAGAAGGGGCAACAGTTGGTGGCGCGGTTCGAGGGCAGCGCCCCTTCAGGGGCGCGGGGAACTGCGCGACAAGCCCCCACACACCCGCACCCGGCAACGCACCGCCTAGACCTCCTGTGGCCCCGAAACCTCCCCGACGGAGGCCGCCACGGTTTCACCCCGGCCCACCGAATACGCCTGGACACCGCCCTCCCCGCCATGACGGCCCGCCTGGCAGAGGCACTCCCCCCACACGCCCACCGCGTACACATCCTCGGCTTCGAAGAGCTGATGTACGCCCCTCTCCGCCTGGCCCGCGAACTGGAGCAGATAACAGACGCCGAGGTCACCTACTCCACCACCACCCGCTCACCCGTCCTGGCCGTCGACGACCCCGGTTACGCGATACGCACCCGCATAACCTTCCCGGCCCACGACAACCCCGCCGACGGCCCCGGCCCCCGCTACGCGTACAACGTCGCCGGCGCCGACTTCGACGCGGTCGTAGCCGTCGTCGACTCGTCCGCGGACACCCCCGAACTGCACGCCCCGGACGGCCTGTTGGCCCAGCTGGCCGCCCACACCCCGCACGTCCTGCTGGCGGTCATACCGTCGTACGTCCCCGAAAGGCCCGCCATGCTGCCCGAGCCCCTCCGCGGCCCAGCCTTCTCCTCGTACGCCCCCGAAGAGGTCGGCTGGCTGCTCCAGGATCTCTCGGACGTGACCCTGGAGGCGCCGACCGAGGAGCGGGAGGAGGCCATCCAGAGCGGCGGCGCGCACTACGCGGAGTCGCTGCCGGTGGAGTACCAACCCAGCGAGCAGTACCAGGAGTTGTTCCACGCGGCGCTGGAGACGACGGCGACCCGCCTCGCGCAGGCGGTCGGCGCCGTCACGGAACTCGTGCTCGCGGAGAGATCCCCGCGCCCCGTCCTCGTCTCCCTCGCCCGCGCCGGCACCCCCGTCGGCGTCCTGATGCGCCGCTGGGCCCAGTTCCGGCACGGGCTCGACCTGCCGCACTACGCCGTCTCGATCGTCCGCGGCCGCGGTATCGACGCCAACGCGCTGCGCTGGCTGGCCGCCCACCACGACCCGCGGGACGTCGTGTTCGTGGACGGCTGGACCGGCAAGGGCGCGATCACCCGTGAACTCGCCGACGCCGTCAAGGAGTTCGAGGCCTCCGACGGAGTCACCGGCTTCGACCCGGAGATCGCGGTACTGGCCGACCCGGGCTCGTGCGTGCGGACGTACGGCACCCGCGAGGACTTCCTCATCCCCTCGGCCTGCCTCAACTCCACCGTGTCCGGCCTGATCTCACGCACCGTCCTGCGCTCCGACCTGGTCGGCCCGCACGACTTCCACGGCGCGAAGTTCTACCGCGAACTCGCCGGCGTCGACGTCTCCGTGGAGTTCCTGGACGCCGTCGCCGCCCGCTTCCCCGAGGTCGTCGAGGCGGTCGACGCGCAGGCCAAGGAGCTGCTGTCCGGCGACCGCGAGCCGACCTGGGAGGGCTGGGCGGCCGTCGAGCGGATCAGCGAGGAGTACGGCATCCACGACGTGAACCTCGTCAAGCCGGGCGTCGGTGAGACCACGCGGGTGCTGCTGCGCCGGGTGCCGTGGAAGATCCTGGCGCGGGCCGGGGCGGGCGCCGACCTGGACCATGTGAAGCTGCTGGCCGAACAGAGAGGCGTACCGGTGGAGGAAGTGGCCGAACTGCCGTACACCTGCGTGGGGTTGATCCACCCCCGCTTCACGCGCGGTGCGACGGGTGCCGACGGCAAGGCGGTGAACGTCTGATGCCGGTGCTGGTGGCGAGCGACCTCGACCGTACGCTGATCTACTCCGCGGCGGCCCTCGCGCTGACCATGCCGGACGCGCGGGCGCCGCGGCTGCTGTGCGTCGAGGTGCACGAGAGCAGGCCGCTGTCGTACATGACGGAGACGGCGGCGCAGCTGCTGACCGACCTCGGCGACGCGGCGGTCTTCGTGCCGACGACGACCCGGACCCGTAAGCAGTACCAGCGCATCAACCTGCCGGGCCCGGCCCCCAAGTACGCGATCTGCGCGAACGGCGGCCATCTGATGGTGGACGGCGTGTCCGACCTGGACTGGCACGCCCAGGTCACGACCCGTCTGGCCGAGCAGTGCGCCCCGCTGGACGAGATCCGCGAGCACCTGCTGGCCACGGCCGACCCGGAGTGGGTGCGCAAGCACCGGGTCGCCGAGGACCTCTTCGCCTACCTGGTCGTGGAGCGCGAGCTGCTGCCGGAGGAGTGGGTCAAGGAGCTGGCGGTCTGGGCGGAGAACCGCGGCTGGACGGTGTCCCTGCAGGGCCGCAAGATCTACGCGGTCCCGAAGCCGCTGACGAAGAGCGCGGCGATGCGGGAGGTGGCCCGCAGGACGGGAGCCGAACTCACGCTGGCCGCCGGCGACTCCCTGCTGGACGCCGACCTCCTCCTGGCGGCGGACCGGGGCTGGCGCCCCGGCCACGGCGAACTGGCGGACGCGGAGTGGACGGCCCCGGCGCTCACGGCACTGCCCGAGCGGGGAGTGCTGGCGGGGGAGCGGATCATCAGGGAGTTCCTGAAGGCGACGCGCTAGCCGCAGCACCCTCCACCACAGCACCCGCCGCCGGCCTTCGGTGCCGCGGCGGGTGCGTCGGCCGTGCCTCCCACCGCCACGGTGGACAGCAGCTTCACCGTGTCTCCATGCCCGGCAGGGCAGTTGGCGGGGTCGGAGGACTCGGCCATGGGGCGGCTCAGTTCGAACGTGTCGCCGCAGGTCCGGCAGCGGTATTCATAGCGAGGCATGCGACCAGGTTAGCGGCGCCCCACGGCCGCGAGTGTGATCCAAGTCTCAAGGCCGCCATGTTCCTTACTGATCGGTATGTGATCGTTCCTGTCGGATTTGGGTGTGGAGAACCTGCGAAGATCGTTGATATTTTTCGAGCGTGACCGGGACAGCACAGCCCAGTGGCCGGCCGGCTGACCACCGCCGCCCACGCCGCCGCAGGGCGGCACCCAAGCGGTCCCCCTGGAAGTCCTTACGGCAGCGTCTCGCCCCCGCGTTACGCCGCTTACGCCCCGCCTACCCCCGCCCGGACAGAACCGGCCCGCGCCGCTGGCTGCCCTCCCCGCGCCAGTGGCTCGGCGGCTTCCTGGGCGCCGTGGGCCTGCTGGCCCTCTTCCTCGTCGGCGCCTACGCCGCCACCGACATCCCGACGAACCTCAACAGCTACGCCACCCAGCAGGACAACGTCTACTTCTGGTCCGACGGCACCCCGATGGCCCGTACCGGCTGGGTGCAGCGGCAGGCGATGCCGCTGAAGGACATACCCGAGGACGTCCGCTGGGCCGTGCTCGCCGCCGAGAACGAGAGCTTCTACTCCGACCCCGGCATCTCGGTGAAGGGACTGACACGTGCACTCTGGCGCACGGTCGGCCAAGGGGACACCGAGGGCGGCTCGACCATCACCCAGCAGTACGTCAAGAACGTCTATCTGACGCAGAACCAGACGGTCAGCCGCAAGTTCACCGAGGCGATGATCGCCCTCAAGCTCGACAACCGCATGAGCAAGGACCAGATCCTCGAGGGCTACCTGAACACCAGCTGGTTCGGCAGGGGCACTTACGGCATCCAGCGCGCCGCCCAGGCCTACTACGGCAAGGACGTCACCCACCTGAACGCCAGTCAGGCCGCCTTCCTCGCCTCGCTGTTGAAGGGCGCCGGCCTGTACGACCCCACCCTCTCCAAGGCCAACCACAAGCGTGCCGTGGAGCGTTGGTCCTGGACGCTCGACCGGATGGTGAAAATAGGCAAGCTGTCGGCGGCCGAGCGGGCGACGTACAAGACGTTCCCCGAACCGCTCAAGTCGGCCCGCACCTACGACACCGGCAAGCAGAGCGACTACCTCGTCGAACTGGCCCAGCAGTACGCCAAGAAGGCCGCGCACATCTCCGACAAGCAGTTCGACCTCGGCGGCTACCAGATCTACACGACCTTCGACCGCAAGCGGGAGACCGCGCTGACGGACGCCGTCGCCAAGGCCCGCAAGCAGGCGAAGAAGGACGCCCCGAAGCTCGCCGAGACCGCCCACTACGGCGCCGCCTCCGTCGCCACCGACGGACGGATCCTCGCCGTCTACGGCGGCCCCGACCACCGTACGCAGGGCTACAACGAGTCCAACGCCAGTACCGTGCAAGCCGGTTCGGCCTTCCTGCCGTTCGTCTACGCCGCCGGACTCGAACACGGCGTCCGCAAGACACGCTCCGGACCCACCACCGAAGTCACCCCGCAGACCTTGTACGACGGCGACGACGGCGTGCCCGTGACCACGCCCGAGGGACCGTACTGGGACCGCAGCGGCAAGGTGGTCACCGCGCACAACGACGGCGAGAAGTCGTACGGGCAGATCGCCCTCGGCAAGGCGCTCGCCCAGTCGGTCAACACGCCGTTCATGCAACTCGGCATGGACACCGGCCTCGACAAGGTGAGCGCGACCGCCGAGGCGGCCGGGCTGCTCGAATCCAGCATCGGACCGCAGGTGCCCGCGCTCTCCCTCGGCAACTCCACACCCAGCGCCATCCGGATGGCCAGCGGTTACGCCACCTTCGCCGCCGAGGGCAGACACACCGAGCCGTACTCGGTGCGCCGTATCACCCGCAACGGCGCCACCGTCCGGCTCGCCACCCCCACCGCCCGGCGGGCCGTCACCGCCCGGGTCGCCGAGCAGGTCTCCGCGGCCCTGACCGACGCCCTCAACAGCGCCCACCCCACCGTCGCCACCCCGACCGCGGCCGGGAAGTCCGGCACCACCGCCGACGACACCGCCGCCTGGTACGCCGGCAGCGCCGACTCCGTGTCGACCGCGGTCGTCGTCTACCGCATGGACCTCGCCACCTCCCTGGAGCCGCTGCCGCTCAAGGGACTCGCAGGAACGTCCGACGACGGCGTCCCGTACGCCGTCTGGTCGGGCGCGATGGGCCTCGGCTGACCCCCGGGACCCGATGGGGCTCCGGCTGACCCCGGGACCCGATGGGCTCCGGCTGACCCCCGAGGCCCGCACCCCCCACCACCCCCCTCGCAGATTGAGCACCGCATGCCCCACGAACACCGCATGCCCGGACCTCGCCCCAAGCAGCCCACCGGCCGGCGCCGCAGAGCGCCGACCCGCCGCCCCGCCCGCCACGAGGTCCGCACCCTGACCGCCCTGCTCGTGGTCGCCTCGGTCGTCGCGGGCTTCCTCGTCCTGACCCGCCCGGACGACACGGCACCCGCCGCCGCCACCCGCGCCGGCGCCTCGCCGAAGCCCAAGGCCTCCGCCTCCTGGGACGGCAGGACGAAGATCCTCGGCGACGGCTCCACCTCCTACACCGGCCCCCAGCCCGGGCAGTTGAAGCCGGAGCCGCTCAAACGCGGTGAGAAGCCGCCCCAGTTCGTCGTCTTCTCCTGGGACGGCGCACTGGAGGGCAGCGACCATCTCTTCTCCCACTACCGGGAGTTGGCGAAGAAGTACGACGCCCACATGACCTTCTTCCTCACCGGCATCTACCTTCTGCCCAAGAGCAGGAAGACCCTCTACGACCCGCCGCAGCACAAGCCCGGCTCCGCCGCCATCGACTACCCCACCGACGAACACATCCGCACCACCCTGGAACAGCTCCGCCTGGCCTACGAGGACGGCAACGAGATCGGCACCCACTTCAACGGCCACTTCTGCGACACCAAGACCAGCGGCAAGTACTGGAGCGTCGACGACTGGAAGCAGGAACTCGACGAGTTCTACTCCCTCGTCGAGAACTGGAAGACCAACACCGGCTTCACCGACATCCCCGCGCTCCCCTTCGACTTCAAGAAGGAGGTCACCGGCGGCCGCGCGCCCTGCCTGGAGGGCCAGAAGAACCTCCTCAAGGCCATGAAGAGCTACGGCTACCGCTACGACGCCTCCTCCACCGGCGACTTCCAGATCTGGCCCGCCAAGAAGGACGGCGCCTGGAACTTCCCGCTGCAGCTGCTCCCCTATGAGGGCGGCAAGTACCAGGGCCTGTCGATGGACTTCAACTTCCTCTACAACCAGTCCGACGGCGAGACCGACGGCAACCCCGCCGACTACCCCCAGTGGGAACAGCAGACCGTCGCCTCCTACATGGCCGGCTTCAACCGCGTCTACTACGGCAGCCGGGCCCCGCTGTTCATCGGCAACCACTTCGAGGACTGGAACGGCGGCATCTACATGAAGGCCGTCGACCAGATCGTCAAGAACGTCTGCACGAAGAAGGGCGTCAAGTGCGTGTCCTTCAAGGAACTGGCCGACTGGCTGGACGTGCAGAAGCCGGAGACCCTCGCGCGACTGCGCAGTCTGGACCCCGCGCAGTCGCCCGACTGGTCGACGGTCGTGCAATGAACCACCCCCCACTCCAAGGAGAAAACCCCGTGAGATCCAGCAAGTTCCTTGCTGTCAGAGGCCGTTGCACGGCAATCGCCGCGATGTCCCTCTCCGCCGCGCTGCTTCCGCTGACCGCGGCCCACGCGGCGGCCCAGGCACCGGCGCCCGCCCTCACCGCGGCCACCACCGACGCCTTCGGCCGCATCGCCGACTCCGTGCTCAGCGACCGTACGGCCGCGTTGGTCGAGGGAGCCGCGCCGAGCCTGTCCGCCGCCTCCGCCGTGAAGGCGACGGGCGGTGTGCGGGTGGCCGCCGACCTGGCCAAGTCCGAGGCCAGCGCGGTGACTTCACTGCACGGAACCCGCTCGCGGCTCGCCGCGCTCGGTGAGGCCTACACCGACGGCGACACGAAGGTCACCGTCGACAGCACGCGCCTGCGGGGGCGTACGGCCACGGTCCTGGTCACCGAGGCGACGACACTGACGTACGCGAAGATACGCGGCGACGAACCCGCCACCACGGGGTTCACCGCGCACCACGAACTGGTCTTCACCGCGGCGGCGGACGGTACCTGGCAGCTGACGCGGGAGCGGATCACGGACCGTGGGCCGCGGCCGGTCAACGAGCCGGTCGCCGTGACCGCGGCGGCGCCGGTGCGGCCGAGCGCCGTCATCGACGCGCCGAAGTCCGCGATCACGTATCCCGCGCCGGCCAATCCGAAGAACCTCGGGTCGGGGACGACGTACAACTACGCGGCGATGGCGACGTACGCGGAGAAGTACTGGAAGAACTACAACACCGCGTACCGGCGTTACAACAACGCCGGGGGTGACTGCACGAACTACCTCAGCCAGTCGCTCTACGCGGGTGGGTGGAAGCAGGTCACCAACTCCCGTGAGGACTACGACACCTGGTACTCCGTCACGTCCGGTGAGTCCGACACCTGGATCGGGGTGAACGAGTGGTCGTGGTTCACGCAGACCGCCAAGAGGACGAGCGCGCTGGCGAACGCGTATCAGATGGACGTCGGTGATGTGTTGCAGGTGGACTTCGACAAGGACGGTGCGAAGGACCACTCGATGATGACGACGTACCGGAGTTCGAGTGGGGTGCCGTATCTGACGTACCACGACGCGGACACGTATCGGCGGTCGCTGTCGAGTCTGATCGCCTCGTATCCGAACTCGGCGTACTACGCCTACCGGAGCTAGGGCGTTGCCGATCCGCGTGACTCGCGGATCTGCGCGACCACCCCGGCCACCGTCTGCCGTACCGCTTCCGTCTCCGTGAGGAAGTGCCAGTAGTCGGGGTGGCGGCCCTCCAGGGACGCGATCGCTCGGTCGAGCCGTGCCACGGAGTCGTCCAAGGGGCGCGCGTGGCGCGGGTCGGGCGTCGAACGGCCCGTCATCGCAAGGCGTTGGGCGTCCCGGATCGCGAACCTCGTGCGGTCGATCTCCTGTTGGGGGTCCTTCTGGACGGCGTTCAGGCGCTGCAGGCGGTCGCGGGCCGCCGACACCGACTCGTCCGTCGTGTTGAGGAGGGCCCGCACCGTCGACAGCAGTGACGTCGCGTCCGGCCAGCGCTGGGCGTCCCGCGCCGACTGGGCCTCCTTCAGCTTGAGTTCGGCCTGGCGGACGTTCTCCGCGGCCTGGTCCGGGACATGCTGGAGGTCCTGCCAGCAGGCCGCGGAGAAACGACGGCGCAACTCGCTGAGGATCGGCTCGACCTGGCCGGCCCGCGTGGTGAGCGCCTGCGCGCGGGTGCGCAGCGACACCAGGCGGTGGTCGATCTCGGCGGCCCGCTCCGGCAGCCGCCCCGCCTCCACCCGGATCGCCTCGGCCTCCCGCGCCACCCGCTCGGCCCGCTCCAGCGTCTGCGGCACACCGTGCTTGCCCGCGCCCTGGTTGAGCTTGGTCAGCTCCGGCCCGAGGGCGGCGAGACGGGCGGCGAGGTCGTCCGCCCTGAGCTCCGTCTCCCGTACCGCGTCCAGCGCGTTCGACGCGGCGAGCAACCCCTGCCGCGCACGCTCCACCGCGGGGGCGAGCCGGGCCAGCTGGGTCTCCGCCTTGCCGAGCAGCGGGCCGAGGCTGTCGCCGAAACGGTCGAGCTCGCGCTTGACGTTCGTGAGCTCGTCCTTGGCCCGGGTCAGCTCCGTACGCGCGCGTGCCGCGACCGAGGCCTCCAGGTCGTCGCGGTCGAGGTCATGGGAGTCGACGGCCTCGATGTAGTGGCCGCTGGCCTCGTCGATACGGCGGCCGAGCGCCTCGAAGTCGGAGACGGCGCGGCGCGCGGCGGGCGAGTCGTCGACGGCCGTGATCGTCTCTATCGAGATCCGCAGATCGCGCTGGGCGGTGTCCAGCTCGTAGAACGCGGCCGCGGCGGCGTCCTTCGCGGCCTGCGCCTCGGCCCGCTGACTCTCGGCACGCCCGCCGAACCAGCGCCGGGTGCCACCACCGGCGAACGCGGCGGGCAGCGCGAGCGCGGCGACGAGGGGGAGGGCGGCGAAGAGGGTGACGGTGTCCTTGAGCGCCTGGCGGTGTGCGCGAGCCGGGCGGTGTCCGGAAGCCCGGCTGCCTGCGCGCGCCCGACGGCCTGCGCGCGCTGTGCGCTCCGCGCGCGGCACCAACGGCGAGTACGGCTGCGAAGGTGTCGCCGTCACATCCCTCTCCCGTGCTGTCATCCGTCCTGGCCGGTGGTTGTTTCATTCTCCCACCCGGAGAGGACGAACACACGGGCCGGTCAGTTCGCGGTGCCGACTGTGACTTTTCCGTCGCTCGTACGGGCCGTCACCACGTGTGAACTGGAGTCGGAACGGGGAACGGACACGTCCACCGACCCGTCGCCCGTCTCCGTGGTCACCCGGTACGTGGCCTTGGGCAGGGCGATGGTGACGGAACCGTCGTGACTGCGGGAGTCGACGAGGTCGGGTACGGCGCCGAGTTCGAGGTGCACGGACCCGTCGCCGGTCTCGGCGCGCACCTGCCGTGACTCGACGTCGGCGTGCACGGAGCCGTCGCCGGTGTGCAGCGTCAGCGGCCCGCTGGAGTCGGTGACATGCACGGACCCGTCGCCCGTACGAATACTCAGCGCGTCCTTGAACCCACGCGCGCGTACGCTCCCGTCCCCGTCCTCCACCTCGACCCTGACTCCCCGGGGCACCTCGATCCGGTGCTTGGCGGAGCAGTCGGCGACGACACCGGAGCACTTCATCCGCAGGGTGAGCCGGTCGTCCTTCATGGACCAGGTGACCTCGGGGTCCTTCCCGACGGCCACGGAGCCCTGGAACCACCGGGTGACCTCCACCTTGCCCGCCGGGTTCCCGTCCGCGGCGACGATCTCCAGCGCGGAGTCGTCGGAGTCGACGGTGAGCGTCCGCCCCTCAAGCGCGAAGCTCCGATGATCGGGATCCTTGTCGTCCCCCGCGGACGCGCCACACGCGCTGACACCCCCGACGAGCACGACGACCCCACCCACGGCGAGACCGACACGAGCGCCGACACTACGACTGAACACACGAGCCATGACGATCTCCCCCTGAGCCCTGAAACTGTTTGCGAAGCCTCTTAGACCGACCGTAGGGACCCGCCCCTCGCGGGGGGATCCGGGCCGCTCCCGGATCCGGGGTGGGGATAACCCCCGATACCGATGTCAGGGACATGAGTTCTTCGGTCGAATGAGTGACCTTTGGGGGCGGTCGTCGTTGGATGTGATGAAAGGATCTTCGGAGCCTGTGGGGAGGGAAGAGTGGGCGGGCTGCGGGAGTTGGCGCCGTCGTTCGTGGTGCCCGGACCGGCCGGCATGGCGATCCGGACCCGGTTGCGGGTGTCGGCGGCGGATGCGGCGGTGCTGACCGAGGTGGGTGTGTTCCTCGGCTCCCTGGCGTCGAGGGATCTCGCTGTGCGGTCCCGTCAGGGACTCGAACACGATGCCGCTTCATGGGCCGAGCGGAAGCGTGAGCTGTCCAAGGTCTCGTCGGCGCGGTGGGCGGGCAGCCTCACGAAGGCGACGCACGACCAGTGGGCTCTGGCGAGGCGTGGTCAGGGAGCCGAGGCTGCGTGGCTGCGGGGAGAAATCACCCGGATCGAGGCCAGGCTGGCGAGGCCGCTCGGAGCCAAGGTGGACGAGCGCGCCGGGCTGGTGCGCGGCTGTGCCACACGAGCGGAATGGCACGCCAAGTCCCGACGTCTGAGCGACCTGAGGCACAGGCTGAACGCGTTGGAGGCCGACCGGGCGGCTGGGCGGGCGCATGTGGTGCGCGGCGGCAAGAGGCTCGCGCGTCTGAGTCACCACGTGGACGAGGCCGGGCCGAGCAGGCAGGCGTGGCGAGACCGGTGGCGGGCCGCCCGTATGTTCCTGACAGCCGACGGCGAGTCCGGCAAGCGGTACGGGAACGAGACCATTCGCATCACGGACGCCGGACAGCTCTCGATCAGGCTCCCGGCCGCCCTGGCGCACCTCGCCAACGCCCCGCACGGACGGTACGTGCTGGATGCGACCGTGACCTTTCAGCACCGGGATTCGGAGTGGCGGGACCGGATCGCCGGGAATCGGGCGGTCGCGTACCGAATTCACCTCGACTGCCTGCGTGGCCGCTGGTACGTGACTGCTTCCTGGCAGCGCTCGCCCATCCCGCTGGTCCCGCTCGAAGCTGCCCTGTCCCGCGGTGTGGTCGCCGTGGACATGAACGACGACCATCTCGCGGCCTGGCACCTGGATGTGCACGGCAACCCGGTCGGCGAGCCCCGGCGCTTCTTCTACGACCTGTCGGGCGGCGCGTCCCATCGGGATGCCCAGATCCGTCACGCACTGACCCGGCTGCTGCACCACACCCGCCGCACGGGGGTCGCGGCGATCGCGCTCGAGAACCTCGACTTCACCGAAAGTACATCCAGGGAGCGGCACGGCCGCAACAAGCGGTTCCGCCGTCTCGTCTGCCGCTTTCCCACCGCGCGGCTCAAGGCCCGGCTCGTCTCGATGGCCGCGGAACAGAACGTGGCCGTCGTCGCGGTGGATCCGGCGTACACCTCTCGATGGGGCGCGCAGCACTGGCAGCAGCCCCTGAGCACCAAGACCCGTAGGACCACTCGCCACGACGCGGCAGCCGTGGCGATCGGACGGCGCGCCCTCGGGCATCCGATCCGGCGACGGACGACACCGCCCCGTATCCACCAGAGAGATGGATACGGGCATCGGACCGCCCAGGCCGGCCCGGAGTCCCGGAGGCGTGAGGGACCCTGCCCCCGTGTTCCCGGACCACGGACAGGATCCGTGCAGCCCGGGCATGGAGCGAAAGCAGGCGACCAGTGTGCCCAACACCACTCGGGGCACACGGCTGAGCGGCCGTCCTGGAAGCAGGACGCAGTCCCCCTCAGTCCCTAGGAACGGCTACACGTCCTGCCTGCCTGCGAAACGGGTTTGCAGGACAGTGCCCCGGGCCATGTAGTCTGTCGACCTGTCCCGGGTGCGTAGCTCAGTGGTAGAGCGCCTGCCTTACAAGCAGGATGTCGGCGGTTCGAAACCGTCCGCGCCCACCGTGTGAAGCAACGAGCGAGCGGCCCTCCGGAGGAATCCGGGGGCCGCTCTTGTGCATGGGGTCGTGCCGCCGCCCTTGGGGGGTGTGCCGCCGTTGTTCGCCTGGTCTGTGGGACGGAGCTGTCACTCAGAGCGACCGCTTCCGTCTCCGTGTGCATGCTTCAGGCTCATCCGGGCCTTCACCCGGTCTGCGGACGTGAACTCCGTCCAGAAGCGGTGGGTCGTGACGAAGACCGCGAGTTCGTGTTCGCGGCGGCGGAGTTTTTCGACCTCGGCCTGTTCGTCGGGGGTCCAGCCGGGGGACGCGGGGCGTTCCACCTTGCGCCAGCCGCCCGTGTCGCTGAAGCCGTCCAGGGGCTCGACCGACCAGGGCAGCCGCTTGAGCAGGGCCGACAGCTCGGCCCGGACCTGATGCAGCTCCTCCTGTCCGGCCAGGAGGTCGCTCGGGAAGTCGTAGGTCGTCGCCACGCCGCAATGGTACGCCTGTTCGAATTTGGGATGCGAGTTTCTTCCCGGGGTTCATGCGAACGAGTGCGGGCCGGCACCGCCACCGGGCGCCCCGGGAAACCCCGTTGAGGCCCCTCGTGATCTCTCCTAGGTTGGCGCGCGTGACGATCGAGGTGCCCTACCAGCCGCTTCCGATTCAGCAGCGGGACGTGCGCTACGCCCATGGCCCCGACTCCGCCGCGCAGCCCGGCGTGCCCGTCGGCGAGACGATCGAGTTCGAGTGGGACGACAGTGCCGTCTACCCGGGAACGTCACGGAAGTTCTGGGTGCACGTGCCCGCGCTGTACGAGCCCTCGGAACCGGCGTCGCTGATGGTGTTCCAGGACGGGTGGTGGTACCTGGACCCCGAGGGCGAGGTCCGCGGCGCGGTCGTACTCGACAATCTCGTCCACCGCGGGGACATCCCCGTCACCATCGGCGTGTTCGTCGACCCCGGGGTCTTCCCGGGCGCTGAGCATCCCAAGAACCGCAACACCGAGTACGACGCCTACGACGACCGGTACGTGCGCTTCCTCCTCACGGAGATCATCCCCGAGGTCACCAAGCGCTACTCGATCGCCGAGGATCCCGACCGCTGGGGCATCTGCGGTGGCAGCAGCGGCGGGAACTGCGCCTTCACCGCGGCTTGGCTGCGCCCGGACAGGTTCCGCCGGGTGATCGGGTACCTGTCCAGCTTCACGCAGATGCCGGGCGGCAACCCGTACCCCGAACTCATCCCCCGCGTCCCGCGCAAGCCCCTGCGCATCTTCCTCCAGGCCGGCCATCGCGACCTGCGCTGGAACGAGCCCGAATCGAACTGGCTCGCCGCCAACCTCCGTGTCGCGGCCGCCCTCGCGGAAGCCGGCTACGACTTCCGCCTCGTCCTGGGCGACGGCGGCCACAGCCCCAACCACGGCGGAGTCCTGCTCCCCGACGCCCTCCGCTGGCTGTGGCGCCCGGACGACCACCCGAGCCGGCCGGCGACTTGAGGGGCAGAGCCCCTGTGCCACCCTCCAGCCTGTGGCGTGACCGCGACTTCCGTCGGCTCTGGTTCGGCCAGACCGCCTCCCAACTCGGCGAACAGACAAGCCTGGTGGCGCTGCCGCTCTTCGCCGTACTGACCCTGCACGCCGGTGCCGGCCAGTTGGGCGCCCTGCGCGCGGTGGGGCAGGCGCCGATTCTGCTGCTGTCGCTCCTCGCCGGGGTGTGGGTGGACCGGTGGCGCACCCGCACGCTGATGACGGCGACGGACGCCGGCCGGGCCCTGGCGCTCGGCGCCGCCGCCGTGGCCGGCCTCCTCGGCGTGCTCGGTCTGCCCGCACTGCTCGCGATCGCCTTCGCCGTCGGTGCGCTGTCCGTGTTCTTCGACGTGGCCTATCAGGCGTCCCTGGTACGGCTCGTGGAGCGCGATCAGTTGGTACGGGGCAACAGCGCGCTCGAGGGCAGCCGGTCCGCCGCGCAGATCGCCGGCCCCGCGCTGGGCGGCGCTCTGGTGTCCACGTTCTCGGGGCCGATCGCCGTCGCGTCCGGCGCGGTGTTCTTCGCGCTCTCGTTCCTTTCGATACGGCGCATCGGTCGCCGTGAATCCATACGGCAGCGCTCCGAGCGTCGTCCCCCTCGGCTCTGGCCGCAGATCCACGAAGGTCTCCGCTTCGTCGCCGCCGACACCTCGCTCCGTACCGTGTGTCTCGCCTCCGCCGCCTTCCAGTTCTCCTTCTCGGCCGTGATGACCGTCTATCTGCTCTTCCTTCCACGGGACCTGCACCTGTCGGGCACCGCCGTCGGACTGGCACTCGCGGCCACGGGACCGGGCGCGCTCCTCGGCGCGCTGCTCGCCGCCCGCCTGCCGGGCCGCTTCGGGTACGGCGCCGTACTCGTGTCCGCGGCGGCACTCGGCGACGGCGTGTTCCTCTTCGTACCCGCGCTCCACGGCCCGTCCACGGCGACCCTGGCCGCACTCCTCGCGATCAACTTCGTCTTCGGGACCTTCGGCCAGCTCGTGAACGTCACGGTCATGGCCGTCCGGCAGACCGTCACACCCGACGGCATGCAGGGCCGCGCGGCCGCCACGATCAACTTCGTCGGCATGGGGATGACCCCGCTCGGCTCGCTGCTCGGCGGCTTCCTCGCGGAAGCGTGGGGGACGCGCGCCAGCCTCCTGGTGGCGGCCGTGGGCATGCTGCTGTCGCCGGCCCTGATGGCCCTGTCCCCGCTCGCCCGCCTGGGACGGTCGATCGTCGCGATCGGCGGATCACTGTCGGGATACCGTGGCTCCGCATGACCCACACCGAGATCGAGATCACCGCAGAACTGGTCCGGGATCTGCTGCGCGACCAGCACCCGGACCTCGCCGGTCTCCCCGTGACGCTCGGCGCGCGCGGCTGGGACAACCAGTTGTGGCGGGTCGGCGAGGATCTCGCCGTTCGGCTGCCGTGGGCCACCCTCTCCGCCGACGAACTGCTCCGCAAGGAGCACGCATGGCTGCCCGCCCTCGCCCCGCACCTTCCCCTGCCGGTTCCCGTCCCGCAGCGCCTGAGCGAGCCCTCCGAACGGTTTCCGCGGCCTTGGATCGTCACCACCTGGGTGCCGGGAACGCCCGCCGACCGCGCCCCCGCCACCCGTGCCGCGGAGGCCGCCGACACCCTGGCCGCCTTCCTGACCGCCCTTCACCGGCCCGCCCCCGAAGGGGCCCCGGCCGGGCGCGGACGTGGTGGGTCGCTGGGCGACAGTGCGGAGGGGTTCGCGGGGCAGCTCGCCTCGGCCGTCGAGCTGGGGCTGCTTCCCGACCCGGACGCCGTCCGCGCGGTCTGGGAGGACGCCGTCGCCGCGCCCGAGTGGGAGGGGCCGGCGCTGTGGCTCCACGGTGATCTGCATCCCGCCAACGTCCTCACCGACGACGGCACCTTCTGCGGCGTGATCGACTTCGGCGACCTCTGCGCGGGCGACCCGGCCTGCGATCTCGCCGCCGGGTGGATCCTGCTGCCGGACGGTGCCATCGACCGTTTCTACGACGCCTGCCTGCCGACCGCCGACTCCGCGACCCGGCGTCGCGCCCGCGGCTGGGCGGTGCTGCGCGCCCTCAGCGGCATCCTCATCGGGGAGGCCGGTGTGCGGGGCCGTCCCGGGGGCAAGCCCAGCTGGGGCCCACCGGCCCGCACCTCACTGGGCCGTCTCATCGCAGACGGTCGCGTTGTCAGACCCGGGTTCTAGTGTGGCGGTATGGACGGCACGGAAGCGGAACGGGTGCGGTTGGTTGCCTGGTCGGAGGGGGACTTCTGGCTGTTGCAGCGGAACAACAGCCCTGAGATGACGGAGCACTTGGGCGGGCCGGAGAGCGAGGAGAAGCTCGCCGCCCGGCATCTGCGGTATCAGGAGGTGGAGCCCGGGCGGATGTATCGAGTGGAGCTCGCGGAGAGCGGCGAGACCGTCGGCTCGATCGGGTTCTGGGAGAAGGAGTGGCGGGACGGGACGGTGTGGGAGACCGGGTGGGGAGTGCTGCCCGAGTTCCAGGGGCGGGGGCTCGCCGCGGCGGCGGCCCGCGAGGTCGTACGGGCGGCACGCGCGGCGGGGCTGCACCAGTACCTGCACGCGTTCCCGGGCGTCGACCACCCCGCGTCGAACGCCGTCTGCCGCAAGGCCGGCTTCACCCTCCTCGGACCGGTCGAGTTCGAGTACCCGAAGGGCCACTGGGCCACGTCCAACGACTGGAGAGTCGATCTGCGGGCGGCGGCCGGTTGACGCCTGGCGTGCGAGGTGCCAACCGGCCGGTGGAGCAACGGTGTTACCTACCGCCGTCCGCCAACTCCCGCATCACCCGCGCCGCCACCGGCACGCTCACCCCGTGCCGTTCCGCCGCGCGCAGCAACGCCCCGCCGATCGCGTCCAGTTCGAGTGGTCGGCCCGCCTCCGCGTCGCGCTGCATCGACGACTTGGTCCGGGGCGGGAAGGCGTCGTAGCGGGCCAGGGCCTGGGCCGGGTCGGACGGGCCGCCGGAGGCCTGGCTCACCGCGGCCGTCTCCGCTACGAGCGCGGTCAACTCGTCGCGGTGCAGGGTGCGGACGTCGCCCAGGGGGAGCGCGTACCGCGTCGTGAGGAGCGCGAACGGCGCGAGGAACGACATCTTGGCCCAGAGCGCCGACGTCTCGTCGTCCAGGACGCGGGTCGTCGGGCCGGCGGCGCCGAGGGACTGTGCCAGGGCGTCGAGACGGGCCCGGTCCACCCCGTCCCCGGTCAGGTCGATCTCCGCGAACGGGCTGCCGTGCTCGATCACCCCCGCCGCGACCCGGGTCGACTCAACGCGGATGACGGCGGGGGCGACCAGGTCGGCCCGGTAGCGGGCGCGCAGGGTCGCGGGGTGTTCGACGCCGTTCAGGAACGGTACGAGGAGGGCGTCGCCCAGCGCGGCCGGCGGCACGCGGTCCAGCGCGTTGTCCAGGGCCGTGTGCTTGACCGCGACCAGGCACGCGTCGACCGGCTCACGCAGCTCGGTGTCCGCCTCCACGCGCGCGGTGAAGTCGCCGAACAGGCCGCTGCGGACCCGGATCCCGTCCGTGCGGAGCGCGTCCGCGGTCTCCTTGCCGGACAGGCAGATCACCCGGTGACCGGCCCGCGACAGCAGCGCCGCGAGCAGGCCGCCGATGCCGCCGGGGCCCAGGACGGCCACGGTGGGTTCGTCGTTCGCCATGATTCTCTTGTCCCTTCGTCGGTCGGCCCCTGACGGTGGCCGCCTCGGAAAGGATCATCGCAGGCGCGGGGGAGTTGGGGGAGACTGGTCTCATGTGCCGGAGCATCAAGACCCTTCGCCCGCCCGCGTTGCCCGAAGAGGCGACGGAGGAAGAGATCAGGGCCGCGGCCCTGCAGTTCGTGCGGAAGGTGTCCGGCTTCCGGGCGCCGGCCGCGCACAACCGGGAGGTGTTCGACCAGGCCGTGGAGGCGATCGCCGAGGCCACGGCCGAGCTGCTCACAGGGCTGGAGATAAGGGGCCAGAAGGCGTCCGCGTGACCAGAAGGCGTCCGCGTGACCTGAAGGCATCCGTGTAACAGGCGTTACGACGCCTTCGCCGGCCGGCGCATCACGTACGCCGCCCCCGCCCCCGCCCCGAACAGCGCCAGCACCGACACCCCGGTCGCCAGCCACGTCGTACCGAGCCACTGGCCGCCGTAGTAGCCGAGCGCCACGCTGTACACCGCCCAGGTCAGGCCCGCCAGCGCCGACCAGGGCAGGAAGTCGCGGGCCCGGCGGTGGGCCGCGCCCGCGCCGAGCGAGACGACCGAGCGGCCGGCCGGGGCGAAGCGGGCGAGGATGACCAGCGCGCCGCCGCCGCGGGCCAGGGCCGCGCCGAGACGTTCCTGCGCGGAGGTCAGCCGGCGGGAGCGGGCGATCGCGCGGTCCAGGCGGGCGCCGCCGCGCCAGGCGAGGCGGTAGGCGACCAGGTCGCCGAGGACCGAGGCCGTGGCCGCGCACAGCGTCAGCGCGATGATGTCGGGCACCGCGTGCGGCACCTGGCCGGTCGCCGAGCCTGCGGCCGCCGCCGTGGCGGCCGTGATCACCAGTACGCCGCTCGGCAGCACCGGCAGGAACACGTCGAGCAGCACCGACATCGCCACCATGGCGTAAATCCAAGGGCTGCCCGTCAGCGACCCCACACTCTCCAGCACCACGACTCCCCGTGAACTCCCCCGTTGGCCAGACCGTGCCGCGACGTCGCGGGGGAGCGGCAGGGGCGGCCAGTAACAGCCATACAGCGTACGCCTGGGGTGTGACAGCAGTTTCATGGGGGGCGCGTGTGATCGGCACAGGACGTTCACCCGGCTGCCGTCTCCCGAGCGGCGGGGCCCGCCGCAGTCCCGTAGCACGGAAGAGGGGTGACGAGTCGAGCACACGACGTGAGGAACGGTGGACGAATGGTGGCAGGAATATGCGCGGGCGCCGTCGCGGCGGCCGTGCTGGCGGCCGGCACCGGCGGTGCCAACGGCTACTGGATGCGGACGGACGCGCACTTCGCGCCGCCGACGGCTCTCGTGCCGTCGGCCGCGGTGACGTACGACATGGCACTGGTCCCGGCGGCCGCCTGGATCGAGGTGAGCCAGCGGACCGAGGAGAGCGGCGCGACGACGGTGAAGCTGCGGGTCGACGGGCTGAAGCCCGGGCACGAGTACGGCGTCCATGTGCACCAGAAGCCCTGCGCCGCCGACCCGGCCGCCGCGGGCGGGCACTACCAGCACGAGAAGGGCACGGACGAGGCGCACGTCAACGCGGCCAACGAGGTCTGGCTCGACTTCACCGCCGACGACCACGGCGCGGGCGCGGCGAGCGTCCGCCACGACTGGGGCTTCCGGCAGGGCGAGGCATCCTCGGTCGTCATCCATGACATGCCGGGCACCCATGGCACGCGGGTCGCCTGCTTCACGGTCCCGTTCGGCTGGACCGCCGGGGCCTCGTAGGGCAGGCGTCTCCTGAGACGCGAAGGGCCTTCCCCCACCTTCGGGGGAAGGCCCCGCTCATGCCCGGATCAGGCCGCGACCGGCGTTTGGTCCGCCGCGCGTCGCTCCTCCGCGGACGTGCGCCTGGCGAGCAGCCGGTCCAGGCCGAACGCGCCGGAGCCGGTGAAGACGAGCAGCAGGAACGTCCAGCAGAACAGGACGGACAGCTCGCCGCCGTTCTGGATCGGCCACAGCGCGGCCTGCTGGTGGACGTCGAAGTACGCGAACGCCATGGAGCCGGAGGCGACGAACGCGGCGGCCCGCGTGCCGAGGCCGAGCAGTACGAGCGTGCCGCCGACCAGCTGGATCACGGCCGCGTACCAGCTGGGCCAGGTGCCGGCGTCGATGGTGCCGCCCTGGGTGCCCGCGGCGCCGCCGAGGACGCCGAAGAGCGAGGCGGCGCCGTGCACGGCGAAGAGCAGGCCGACGACTATGCGCAACAGGCCGATCACGTACGGCTGAGCGGTATTGAGACGAGCGGACATGTGGGGGTGCTCCTTCGGCTTTGTCGGTGGGGGCGGCGGTACCGAATGAGCGATCCACGTTAGGTCTGCCTAATCGATGCTTGCAAGTTCAACATCCGGCCATCGGGAAGCTTCCGCTTCCGGTTCCGTTTCCCGCGTCGCCGCACGTAGCAGCGCCCTCGCCACCGCATCCGCGTCCGAAAGCGTGACCGAATCCACGCCCGGGCGGGCTCCCGCCGCGGTCACCCAGTGCACCCCCTCCGTCGGCACCCCGAACGCGAACCTCCTTGGGTGCGCTCGCCCTTGACGGTCCATCAGGTTGTACGGCCGCTGCGTCACGTCCAGCCCGCCGGTCTCGTAACCGTCGACGATGTGCGGCCGGCACTGTCCCGTCCGCAGCAGCCGGGCGAGCAACTCGTCGCCGGTGGTGCGCAGATCCGGTTCCGGAAGACGGGCCTCTATGAGAGTCGTCACCCGCACCTCCGAGCCCGGGACCTCGGGGGAGCGGGCCAGCCAGGCCCCGTCGCCCTCCCGCACCTCGACGCGCGGCCCGAGCACCTCCACCACGCCCGCCTCCACCAGCGCGGTCAGCTCCTCGATGCGGCGCCGGGGCGGGCCGATGGACAGGAAGGCGTTGAGCGGGGTGTACCAGCGGTCCAGGTGCTCGCGCCGGGAGACACCGGCGAGGCCGCCGTGGTCGACGATCAGCCGCAGCTCGTTGCGCAGATCGCGCAGCACGTCCAGGGCCGCCTTCAGCGGGCCGGCCACATTGCCGAGGGCGGCCTGCGCCGCGTCCTTGCGCAGATACGACAGCAGCCACTCCCGCCACCGCCGGGGATGCGCGAACTCCCCTTGCGTATACGGCCGGGAGACCCGCTCCCAGCTCCAGCGGTCACCCTCGGACACCCCGAACTCGTCGAGGACCAGCGCCTCTTGGGGATCCCCGTGCGGGACGGAGAGGAAGAGGTCGGCGAGGTCGGCCCGCCCGGTGAGCGCCGTGTAGTAGACGGTCTCCACCTCCTTCGCCACCAACGGCCATATCTCGCCCAGGAAGTCGGGCGCCTCGCCGGAGTCCGCGCGCTTGCGGAAACCGGCGATCACCTCCGGGGTCAGGACGAGCGGGCGGTGACGGCCGTACGGGCCCTTCGCGTTGTCGCCGCGCGCCTGGTACGGGATGCCGCGCCGGGAGCCGGCGTACAGGCGGGGCTCGCGGCCGGAGGGGACGTACCGCAGACCGCCCGGACCCGGCACGAACCGGCCGCCGCGGCCCGTCGTCAACAGGGCGGTGTGGTCGAAGAAGTTGAGGCCCAGGCCGCGCAACAGGACCGGTTCGCCGGGGGATATGGGGGTCAGGTCGAGGTCGGCCGGGTTGGCCGGCGGGAAGTGGAGCAGGCCGTGGCGGTCGGCGTGAGCGGCCGAGCGGCGGGACGCCGGGTCCGGGGCCGTGGGGAGGTGGCCCTGGGCCAGGACGACGCCGGACAGGCCGTTGAGGGTGCGGCCGTCGTCCAGGGTGAGGGTCTGCCGGCCGTCGGAGGCGTCGTCCAGCCGTACCGCACGCGCCCGGTGGGTCACCACGCGCACGCCGGGCGGGGCCTCCCGCACCACCCGGGCGAAGACCCACTCCAGGTACCGCCCGTAGTGCGCGCGGGTCGGGTACTCGTCCGCGCCCAGCTCACCGCCCGCCCACTCGTACAGGCTCGGCCCCGGCAGGATCGGGCCCGAGCAGTCCACGCTGTCGTCGGTGAACAGGGTCACCTGGCAGGCCACCGTGTTCATCAGCAGCTCGGGCGACTGCGTGCTCCGCCACACACTGCCCGCACCCGGCGGCGCGGGGTCGACCACGTGCACGGTCAACCGCGCCCCGGGCGGGAGGAGTTCGGGGACCGAGGCGCAGAGGCGTTCCAGCACGCTGGTGCCGCGTGGGCCGGCGCCGACCAGAGCGAGGGAGACGGACGGCTGCTGCGGCGGTGCGGACAAAAGGGGGACTCCCGTGCGTGTGGGGCGCTTGGCAGTGAACCGCCCGGCGGAAGCGGACGGTCCGCCTCATCATGCCGTCGGGCGTAACAGAAGCCAACGCGAGCCCCAGGAGGTGGCACAGGTCTCAGACACCGCACTGGTCACTCATGTGGTGGTAAGACACTTGTCACTCATGCGGTGGTGAGAGTGGACTCCTCCACCGTCTTCAACGCGCCGTTCGCCCGCGCCTGCTCCAGCCGCAGCCGCGCCGAGCGCCCGCGCAGGGTCAGGGTCATGAGCTGGTTGCCGAACCAGGGCCCGCCCGTCTTGCGCCACTTGACCGCCGTCGGCGCGCAGCGCCCGTGCCGGGCGAACCGCCGCCCCAGCGCCCGGGCCGCCGCGCTCCAGCCGAAGCGGAAGCCGAGCCGTATCGCGAGCGGGATGGCGTTGTGCACGGGCGAGCAGGTCAGCTGGAGCACGCGGGCGTCCGGGGCGCCCGTCGGCCAGACCGGCTCGGCCACGTACGCGTGGTGCACGTCCCCCGACAGCACCAGCACGCTCGCCGGCGCCTGCGGCCCCGTACCCGCCTCGGCGATCAGCGCGGCCAGCTCGGCGAAGGAGGCCGGGAAGGCCGCCCAGTGCTCCAGGTCCGCCCGCCGCCGCAGGTCCTCCCCGAACCGCGCCCAGCGCGCGCCCCGGTCGCCGCGGCACAGGGCCGCGTTCCACGCTTCGGCGTCGTGCACGAGATGGGGCAGCAGCCAGGGGAGTGAGGTGCCTATGAGGAGATGGTCGTACGACCCCGGCCCCTCCAGCGCCTGCTCGCGCAGCCACTCGGCCTCGCCCGGGTCGAGCATCGACCGGGCCTCCTCGTCGAGGACACGGGCGGCCCGGGTGTCCACCATCAGCAGGCGTACGCGGCCGAAGTCGCGCCGGTAACTCCAGCGCACGGAGGCCGGGTCGGCGTCGGCCTTGCAGGCGAAGGCGCGCAACTCGTCGGTGCCGTCGGGGAGTTCGCGCACGGCCGCGTACAGCGGGTCGGCGGACAGCTCGGCCGGGGACAGGTTTCCCAGGTGCTGGTGGACCCAGTACGACATCAGGCCGCTCAGCAGCCGCTCGCGCCACCACGGGGTGGCCCGCATGTCGGCGAGCCAGGCGGCGGAGGTGTTCCAGTCGTCGATGACGTCGTGGTCGTCGAAGATCATGCAGCTCGGCACGGTGGACAGCAGCCAGCGCACCTCGGGGTCGAGCCAGGACTCGTAATAGAGGCGGGTGTACTCCTCGTAGTCGGCGACCTCGCTGCCCGGCGGGTCGCTCAGGTCCCGGCGCGCGGCCAGCCAGCGGTGGGTGGCGGCGGAGGTCTCGTCGGCGTACACCTGGTCGCCCAACAGCACGAGCACGTCCGGCCGTTCACCGTCCGGGTCGGCCGCGATGCGCGCGGCCAGGGAGTCCAGGGCGTCCGGGCCGACGGGGTCGGCCTCGTCCGCGGGCGGGGCGGCCCAGCGGCAGGAGCCGAAGGAGACGCGGACGGCGTCGTCGTCGCCCGGGGTGCGGATGACGGAGGCCGGGAAACGGGAGTCGGGCGGCGGCCAGACGGGGGTGCCGTCGAGGAGGACGTCGTACGAGGTGGTCGTGGCCGCGGTCAGACCCTCGACCTGCACCAGCGCGTAGTGATGGCCGGCGACCTGGAAGGTGCGGGCCTGCCCACCGGCGCCGTCCGCGCACCGCACCTCGGCGGCACACGGGCGGCTCGCCTCGACCCACACGGTCGCGGACGAGCCGTCGACATACCTCAGCACGGGCCCCAGGCGCAGTTCTGCCATGATCCCCCTCCTCCGTCGCCCCGTACGGTACGGAACGACGGAGGTGGGTGGGGAGGTTCCGTTACTGAATCGTCAGCAACTGGCGAGGTAGCTCGTCAGCGCGCTCTTCTCGGCCGTGTCGACCGAGAGGTTGTAGTAGTACTTCACCTGGACCCAGGCGCGGACGTACGTGCAGCGGTACGAGGTGAGCGACGGCATCCAGGTGGCCGGGTCCTGGTCGCCCTTGGACTGGTTGACGTTGTCCGTCACCGCGAGCAGCTGCGGGCGGGTCACGTCGTTGGCGAAGGCCTGGCGCTGCGCGGTGGTCCAGTTGCGGGCGCCGGAGTCCCAGGCCTCGGCCAGCGGGACGAGGTGGTCGATGTCGACGTCGGAGGCGGCGGTCCAGGTCGCGCCGTCGTACGGCGAGTACCAGCTGCCGCTGGTCGCGACGCAGGCGGAGTCGGTCACGACGCCCGAGCCGTCCCGCTTGAGGATGTACTCACGCGTGTTGCAGGTACCGCTGATGGTGATCCAGGTCGGGAACAGATCGCGGGCGTAACCCGTCCTGACCTCCGTCGCCACGGTCAGCGAGGCGAGGTAGGTGCGGGCGGTGGCGGCGCTGACGGGGGTCGGGAGCGCGGCGGACGCGGTCGGACCGTTGAAAAGTCCGATGGAAGCTATGAGTCCGGTAAGAGCCGCGAGTATGCTGAGCCGTCGACGCGCGTAGAACTTCGGCATTGCGAACTCCCTTGGGGTGTGGGGGCGTTGGAGTGCGAGCGATGGAATGCTCGCGGGCCCGTGTTTCGGGGAGGTGAGTGTTCGGTAAGAAGCTAGTGACGCGTACATGACACGACAAGGTTCACGGTCGAACTTTCTCTCGCGTACAGTTGACGGCGTACGAAGGGGAGTAGCTCTTCGCCGGACCGTCGACATACTGCTCAGCTCGTCTGAGCCGGCGCCCGGAGGCGGGTCCCTAGCGGACCTCGCCAGCGAGACCTTCGGCAAGCAGTGCACTGACCGTGTGCTGCCCTGCCGAGGTGTCCGCGCACAGGAACGCACTCTCGGCGGGGCAGCCCCGACCGATTGAGGAACCTTGATCAGCATCACCGTCACGGCGCTCGTCTTCGGCGTCGTCTTCCTCGCCGAGCTGCCGGACAAGACCGCGCTCGCCGGGCTCGTGCTCGGCACCCGCTACCGGGCCTCGTACGTCTTCGCCGGCGTCGCCGCCGCGTTCACCCTGCATGTCGTGCTGGCCGTCGCGGCCGGCAGCGTGCTGACCCTGCTGCCGCAGCAGGTCGTGCACGCGGTGACCGGTGTCCTCTTCCTCGGCGGTGCGGCGATGCTGCTGTTCAAGAAGGACGACGGCGACGAGGAGATCCGCAGGCCCGAGAACCAGTCCTTCTGGAAGGTCGCCGGGGCCGGGTTCATGCTCATCCTGGTCGCCGAGTTCGGGGACCTGACGCAGATCATGACGGCGAACCTCGCGGCGCGTTACGACGACCCGCTCTCCGTCGGCCTCGGGGCGGTGCTGGCGCTGTGGGCGGTGGCCGGGCTGGGCATCGTCGGCGGGAAAGCGCTGATGAAGCGGGTGCCGCTGGCCCTCATCACCAAGATCGCCGCGCTGCTGATGACGGGGCTCGGGGTGTGGAGCCTGTGGGAGGCGATCACCGGCTGAGCTGAACGGTCGGTGAACCTTTGTTCAAGCCGGTGGCGGATGTCGGGCCGATTTTGTACCGTGGAGGAACAAAGTGGCTCCCGTCCGTTTTCCCTGACCGGCGGACGGGGCCGCCTTGTCCCTTCCTCCGCGCCTTGGAGCTGCCGATGACGGTCACCACCGTGCCCACCGTCCTGACCGCCCGCGCCCTCCTGCTGGACATGGACGGCACTCTCGTGAACTCCGACGCCGTCGTCGAGCGCTGCTGGCGGCGCTGGTCCGAGCGGCACGGGCTGGACGCGGACGAGGTGATGAAGGTCGTGCACGGTCGGCAGGGATACGCGTCGATGGCGCTGCTGCTGCCGGACCGGCCGATGGAGCAGAACCACGCGGACAACGCCCGCATGCTGGCCGAGGAGACGGCCGACGTGGACGGTGTGGTGCCGATCGCCGGGGCCGGGGAGTTCCTCGCCTCGCTGCGGGGGCTGCCGCATGCGCTGGTCACGTCGGCGGACGTCCCGCTGTCCACGGCCCGGATGGCCGCGGCGGGGCTGGAGCTGCCGGAGGTGCGGGTGACCGCGGAGTGCGTGGGGGCCAGCAAGCCGGATCCCGAGGGCTTTCTGAAGGGGGCCGCCGAACTGGGGGTCGATCCGGCCGACTGTGTGGTGTTCGAGGACTCCGCGGCGGGCATCGCGGCGGGGCGCTCCGCGGGGATGCGGGTGGTGGGGGTTGGGCCGCGGGCCGACTTCCACGAGCCGGACGTGGTTGTCCGGGATCTGACGCAGGTGCGGGTGGAAGCCGGCGCGGACGGGTGGATCCGGCTGTACGTGGGCTAGGTGGGAAGGACCACCGTCGTTTTCACGGCTCCGTCGTCTCCGACTCCAGATGTGCCCGTGTCTCCAGGTCGTACACCCCGTACTCCTCGACCTGGATTCCCCGGGCCTGCTGGTATCTGGTGACCGCGTCCTCCACGCCCTCGTTGTAGTGGCCGCTCGCCTTCCTTGTGTAGAGGCCGAGTTGGGTCAGGCGGAGTTCCAGTTCCTTGACCTCGTCGCCGCTGTCGCCGCGGCGCAGGACCGGCGGCGCGGTCTGGCGGTCGTTGTCGGTGGCCGTGACCGTGCCCGTGGCGGTGACCGTCGGCGGGGGCTGGGTCGGGGTCGGTGAGGTGGACGGGCTCGGTGAGGCCGTCTGGGACGGGGATGCCGAGGCGGAGGCCGTGGCCGACGGTGTTTGCGAGACCGGCGGGGGTGTGGCCGCCGATGCCCCGTCCCCGGACCGTGATGCGGACGGCTCGCTCGGTGACGTGTCCGGGACGCTTGCCCGTATGTCGTCCGGGAGTGCCGTGTCCCGGGCCGGTGTCCGGTAGGAGAACAGGCCGCTCGCCAGGCCGGCCGCGGCGACCACGGCCACCAGGGCCCCGCCGGCGCCGAGCAGGACCGTGCGGCGGCGACGGATGCGGGGGCCGACGCCCGGTTCGTCGTTCCCCGCCTCGCCGTAGCTGCTCTCGCCGGGCTCGAACAGCCGTAGATCCTGCGTGCTGGGCTCGGTCGCCCCGGCTCCCGTGATCGCCCGCAGCGGCATCGTCGCCTCGGCGGCGGCCACCGAGGCGTCGTGGGCCGCCCCGTCGAGTTCGACGTACGGGCGTATGCGCAGCGGGTCGAAGTCCTCCGCCGCGGCCGCCTGGGCCTCACGCGCGTCGCGCAGGGCCTCGGACGCCCGCTCCGTGCAGCCGCACGACGGGGTGTTGTCGGCCGCTCTGGGCGCACCGCACTCCGGGCACATGTGACCTTTCGGTTCTGTCACGCGTTCGTCCCTCCCTCCGCGCTCCCCTGGCGCCTGTCCGACGAACTCCAGAGATTATGCAGATCTCCTTCACCCCGTCTCCCACAAGCCCCCGGAATAGCGGATTCCGCGGGACTCGACGGGCCAAAACCGGTCACTCCACCCACGATGGAAGATGGACCGGGACGGTCCGTGACCCTTGGGGAGCCTTGGGAGGCCTCATGGCAGGGGATGCGCCCGCGGTGACCGGGCACCGGCAGGAGGCACGGGACCCGCACGTGCCCAGGAACGTCCTCGTCTCGATCGGCGCCCTGCTGCTCGGGATGCTGCTCGCGGCCCTGGACCAGACGATCGTGTCGACCGCGCTGCCGACGATCGTCAGCGACCTCGGCGGCCTCGAACACCTGTCGTGGGTCGTGACGGCGTATCTGCTGGCCTCGACCGCCGCGACCCCGCTGTGGGGCAAACTCGGCGACCAGTACGGGCGCAAGCGGCTCTTCCAGATCGCCATCGTCATCTTCCTCGTCGGCTCCGCGCTGTGCGGAATGGCCCAGAACATGGGCGAGTTGATCGCCTTCCGGGCCCTGCAGGGGCTGGGCGGCGGCGGGTTGATGGTGCTGTCCATGGCGATCGTGGGGGACGTCGTCCCGCCACGTGAACGCGGGCGCTACCAGGGGCTGTTCGGAGCCGTGTTCGGGGCGACCAGCGTGCTCGGGCCGCTGCTCGGCGGGCTGTTCACCGAGCATCTGAGCTGGCGCTGGGTCTTCTACGTCAACCTGCCCGTCGGCGTCGTCGCGCTCGCCGTGATCGCCGCCGTCCTGCGCATCCCGCGCAAGGGCACCCGGCACGTCATCGACTACCTCGGCACCTTCCTCATCGCCTCCGTCGCCACCTGCCTGGTCCTCGTCGCGTCCCTGGGCGGGACCACCTGGGGGTGGGGCTCGCCGCAGATCGTCGGACTCGCCGTGCTGGGCGTCGTACTGGCCGTCGCGTTCGTGCTCGTGGAGCGGCGGGCGGCCGAACCCGTCCTCCCGCTCAAGCTGTTCACCATCCGCACCTTCACGCTCTCCGCCGTCATCAGCTTCATCGTCGGCTTCGCGATGTTCGGCGCGATGACCTATCTGCCGACCTTCCTCCAGGTCGTCCAGGGCGTCTCGCCGACCATGTCCGGCGTGCACATGCTGCCGATGGTCTTCGGCATGCTGATCTCCTCCACAGTCTCCGGCCAGATCGTCAGCCGGACGGGGAGGTGGAAGGTGTTCCCCGTCGCGGGGACCGGCGTCACCGCGCTCGGCCTGCTCCTCCTGCACCGGCTCGACGAGCACAGCTCCACGGCCGAGATGAGCACGTACTTCTTCGTCTTCGGCCTCGGACTCGGCCTGGTCATGCAGGTGTTGGTGCTCATCGTGCAGAACGCGGTCTCGTACGAGGACCTCGGCGTCGCCACCTCCGGCGCGACCTTCTTCCGCTCGATCGGCGCCTCCTTCGGCGTGGCGATCTTCGGCACGGTCTTCGCGAGCCGCCTCGGCGACAAGCTGACGGACGCCTTCCGGGGCGCCAGACTCCCCGCGGGCTTCTCCGTGGACGCGCTCAAGTCCGATCCGCGCGGCATCGGTTCACTCCCGCCGGCGCTGCGCGCACCCGCCCTGCACGCGTACGCGCAGTCCATCACCGACGTCTTCCTGTACGCCGCCCCCGTCGCCCTCCTCGGCTTCGTACTGGCGTGGTTCCTGAAGGAGGACCGGCTGCGCGGGTCCGTCACCGCGCCCGACCTCACCGAGACGCTCGCCAGCAACCCCGTCCAGCGGTCCTCGTACGACGAGGTGTGCCGTGCGCTGTCGTTGCTGGGCACCCGGGAGGGCCGCCGCGCGATCTACGAGAAGATCACCGAGCGGGCGGGCTACGACCTTCTTCCGGGCGCCAGTTGGCTGCTGCTGCGGATGAAGAAGTACGGCTGGGTCGAACCCGGCGTGCTCGCCGAGCGCAGCGCCGTCCCGCTGAACGTCATCCTCGCCGCCGCCCGCCAGGTCGAGGAACGCCGGCTCGCCACCCGTGAAGGCCTCGACCTCGTACTGACCGACACCGGACGCGAGGTCGCCGACCGCCTCGCGCAGGCCCGTGAGGACTCCTTGGCGGAGCTGCTGGGCGACTGGTGGGGCCCGGACCGCCCGACCGATCTCGCCCAGCTGGTACGGCAGTTGAACGACGAGCTGTGCGGCTCGGAGAGGGAACAGCCGCACGACAACGGGCCGGTGGCCAGGCTGACTTGAGCAGGACCGGACCCGACCCGCCCGGCTGGGGATCAGTCCGGCAGATCCTTGCGGAACCAGTGCTCGGCGTACTTGTCGTCGTTGTGCGGCCCGGTCTCCGTGTAGCCGAGGCGGGCGTACAGGGCGCGGGCCTCCACCAGGTCGCTGCGGGTGTCGAGGACCACTTGGCGGGCGCCCAGGTCGCGGGCGGCGGCCTCGGCGGCGCGTACGAGGAGCGGGGCGCCGCCCTTGCCGCGCATCTCCTCGTACACGAACACCCGGGTCAGCTCGGCGGTGTCGCCGTCCAGCAGCCGCACGCCCGCGCTGCCGGCGGGCTCACCGCCGTACCGCGCGACCAGCAACCGGCCGGAAGGCGGGGCGAGTTCGTCCCCAGACCGGGCGGAGATCTCGCGCTCCAGCTCGGCCGGGTCGGTGCGCCGGCCCTCGTGCAGGAGGTACCAGCGGTCGCTGACCTCCGTGTAGTACGCCCGCCAGAGGGCGGTGGCCGCGGGGGAGCCGACGGGTTCCGGGGTGACGGTCCAGTTGCTCATCCGGTCATTCTGCGGAGACGGCGGGCCGGGCACGCAACCGAATATGCGTGACCCCGGGAATTGCGCAGACTGGTCGGTATGAACCGCACCGACCGGCTCTACGCCCTGGTGGAGGAACTTCGGGCCGCCGCGCCCCGGCCGCGCAGCGCACGTGCGCTCGCCGCCCGCTTCGAGGTGAGTGTGCGGACCGTCGAGCGGGACCTGGCGGCGCTCCAGCAGTCCGGTGTGCCGGTGTACGCCGAGCCGGGCCGGCGCGGCGGCTATGCCCTGGACCGGCAGCGGACCCTGCCGCCGCTCACCATCACGCCCGCAGAGGCCACCGCGCTCGCGGTCGGACTGCACGCGCTCGCGGGGACGCCGTTCGCGGCGGACGCGCGCAGTGCGCTGCAGAAGGTGCTCGCGGTGATGCCCGAACGGGAGCGGGCGGCCGCCGCCGAGATGACCGGCCGGGTCCAGCTCCTCGTACCGCCGGCCCGGACGGCGCGGTCGGCCGAGCCCGTCGTACCGGCGCCGCTGCGGGAGGCGCTCACGGCGGGGCGGGTGCTGCGGCTGGAGTACACCGACGCGGAGGGCACGCCGACGACGCGCGAGGTCGAGCCGATCGCGTTCCTCGGCGGCGAGGAGCACTGGTACCTGGCGGGCTGGTGCCGCCTGCGGGAGGCACCGCGCGGGTTCCGGCTGGACCGGATACGGGCGGTGCGGGCGCTGGAGGAGCGGGTGCCGGAGCGGCCGGTCGACCTGGCCGAGCTCGACACGCTGGGGTCGGACCTGGTTCCGCTGGGCGAGTTCGGGGTGTGACGGCAATCACCGACATAGGGGTGTCGCGTGCGCGGCCGAGGCTGGAGGTGTTCCCGACCGACGGACTCCTCACCGACGTACGAGCGAAAGGCGGCACCGATGACCACGGCCATCACCCTCACCCCGGAGACCGGCAGCGCCCTCGTGGACCGCTGGACCACCCTCTGGAACGGCGACTACACCGACCCCGACACCTTCCTCGCCCCCGACTTCCGCATCCGCTTCGGCAGCAACCCCGAAGCCTCCGGCACCGACGGCATCCGCGGCCCCGCCGCCATCGTCGACATGATCGCCGGCCACCGCACCACCCACCCCGGCCGCCGCTACGCCGTCGACGGCACCCCCACCGTGGACCCGCGGCTCGGCCGCGTCGCCGCCTGCTGGCACGTGACCCGCCCCGACGGCACCCAGAAGAGCGGCATCGACCTGTTCGAGGTGGTGGACGGCCGGATAGCGACGGTGTGGTCGGTGACGGGGGTACGCAGGTTCGCGCACTGAGCGGTGTTCCGCCGAGCCCGTACCGGTTGGCCGTGGTGCCGTCACCAACGTACTCGGCGCCCGCGAAGGTCACGCCATACTCATCTGCGTGACCCGACAGCGACGGCCGTGGCGTATACGACGATTCCTCATATTCACTGTCGGCATTGTGGTTTGCGCTGCGCTCGGGATGTTCTTCCTTCACGAAGGCCGGGCGCAGTCCGATCAATGGGCGAGCATCCTGGGCCTGTTCCTCAACATCGCTGCGATCCTGCTGACGATCGACGCCACCCTGGGGGTGCGAAACGGTGTGGCTACCCGGCAACAACGCCCCGCCGACCAGTACCTGGAAAATCTCGCAGCGGCGGCAGCGGACGGCTATGCGGCGGAGGGCGCGGTTCGGCGGCTGCAGGATCCTGACCTGCTGCCGGTTGACTGGCAGCTCGCCGACCGCGACCTGATGGACCATCCGAGCAACATCTGGCCGGATGCAGACGTCCAACCGCCGAGCATGCGGTGCACGCCGTCGCTGTCGGTGCTGGAAGCGTACCTGCAGGTACCAACCGGCCGCTTGGTCGTGCTCGGCGACGCGGGCTCGGGCAAAACCGTCGCCGCGTTGACCTTCGCCGTCGAGTCACTCGCCGTCCGCATGCCAGGTGAGCCGGTACCGGTTGTGCTGCCCGCAAGCACCTGGGACCCGGACAGCCAGGACTTCCGCTCGTGGATCTGCGGTCGGCTGGTGGAACTCGATCCACGGCTGTCGGAGTTGGACGACGACGGCATTTCCTGGGCGCATCGGCTGGTCCACGGTCGGGGTGTCCTGCCGGTGCTCGACGGCCTGGACGAGCTGCCGACCCGGGTCAAGGCCGACGTACTGCGCAACCTCAATGCTGTGCTGTACCGCGGCGAGCACATCGTCATCACGTGCCGCACGGAGCAGTACCGCGCAGCGACAGAGGCCGGAGATGTGCTGACCGGGGCGGCGGTCATTGGGCTGCAACCGCTACGCCTCGAGACCCTCGCCGCGTATCTGCCGCGAACGACACGGCCGGACGGCAGCCTGGGCTCGGGCACCAAGTGGACTCCTGTACTGCAGCAACTCAGCGACCATCCTGACCTGCCGGAGAGCCGAAGCATCGCAACAGTCCTGTCCAATCCACTCATGGTTTGGCTCGCCCGAGTCCAGTTCAGCGACACCGACGCCGATCCGGCACAACTGCTGCGACCCGAGTTCCGCGATCCCCACGCCTTGCGTCAACACCTGCTGGACGGGCTCGTAGCCGCCGCGTACGCGGACCCGGGCCGACACCACCCGCGTCGGCTGTCTGCCCCGAAGGCGGAGCGCTGGCTGGTCCACCTCGCCGCGCACCTGGCCCGCAGCGGCGGACAGAACCTGAGCTGGTGGCGGTTCGCGGACGGTATTCCCCTGCGTGGTGTGCGCGTGGCACTGACACTGGCTGCGACCGTGCTGTCGGCGGTCGCCGCGACGATCGTGCTCAGCGTGGATGCCGGGCAGGGGCGGGGGCTGTTTTTCGGCTGCCTTTTCGGAGTCGTCGTCGGAGCGGCCGTCTGGCTCATCCCATGGCTGCGTCACCTTCCGCAGCCGACGGCCGTGGGACCGACGACGCTTGCGCAGGGCCTTCGGCAGGTCGGCCGGATCCTCGTCGTGGTTGTCATCCCGATCGGCGGCGCCGTCATCGTCAATATCGCCACGGTGCACCTGTCTGCAGAGACATTGGTGTCGATCTTCACGGCGTTCGGGACGGTGCTGCTCGCTTTCGTCGTCGCCCCCGTCGAAGCGGAACAGGCCGTTGATCCGCAAAGGCTGCTCAAGGCGGACCGGATCTCGGCGATCACACAGGGGTGTCTGATCGGGTTCGCCGCCGGCCTGCTCGTGACAACCGCCGCATGGTCCGCTCTCCCGACGGCTGCCACGCTGGCCATGGGCGCTGCCGCCAGTGTGGCGAGCGGACTCGTTTGGTCGATCGTGGGTTCGGCATGGGGACGCTTCGCGCTGATGCGGTTGTACTGGTGGGGCACAGGGCGGCTGCCTCTGAGGCTGATGACGTTCCTCGTCGATGCGCACAGCCGTGGAGTCCTCCGCCAGGTCGGCGCCACCTATCAGTTCCGGCACGAGCTGTTGCAAGCCCGCCTCGCGACCCGTGCATGACCTTCGCGAACCGTTCAGCGCGTCTGATCCCGCGGTCGTAGCAAAGGTCGCGAACTCCCTTGAACAGGGATTGCTGTACGGGCGTCGTATCCGGATCGGGCAGTGCGGTGAGTCGGTGTAGCAGCTCCGCCATCTCCTCCGGGGCGGTCTGTGCGCACCACGGTATGCGGCCCGCCTCGATCACTTCCCGCCAGCGGCGGGGGCTGCGGCCCTGGCCGGTGCCGGGGAAGGACGTCTCGGCGGCGAGAGTCAGGCCGTGGTCGGCGGCCTGGGGCAGGAGGCGGGTGGAGTGGTCGGGTGCGTGTCGGCGGCGCACGTCCGCCGTGATGCGGGCGATGTCGCTGGCGTCGGCGAAGTACGCGTCGTCCTTGTCGACCGTGGTGATCAGGACCCCTCCCGGCCGCAGCACCCTGGCCGCCTCGGCCAGCACCGCGGCGGGATCTGGCAGCAGGTGCAGCAGCCAGACGAGTACGACGGCGTCCACGCTGCCCGTCGCGAGCGGCAGCCGTGTGGCGTCGCCGCGCACCACGCTGCCCGGTAGCCGCCGGGCGGCCACGCCGAGCATGCCGGGGGAGCGGTCGACGCCCAGGAGCGTGCGGTCCGGCCGCAGCAGCCTCCTCGTCACGATGCCCGTGCCGCATCCGATGTCCCGGAGCTTGCACGGGCCCGGCGGCAGCAGCTGTTCCAGGGCGTCCGCCGCGGCCATCGCTCGTGCCTCGCCGCCCCGCGAGGCGTTGTAGTCCCGGGCCTCACCGTCGTAGTCCAGTACCTGTGGCACCTGTCGTCCCCTCCCCGTGCCCACAACAGCCTCCCCACCTCCGCCCGGGCAGTTTGGGCGGGGGCCCGCTGGCAACCCGGTCGGGGAACCGGCCCGTTGGGCCGACCCACCGGAAGGTACCCATGTCCACAGGCATGATCATCGCTCTGATCGTGATCGTGGCGGTCGTGGCCCTTGTCGCGGCCGCCTTCGCCCAGCGTGCCCGGGGCCCGCGTGGCGGCCGGGACCTCAAGCGTCGATTCGGACCCGAGTACGACCGGACGCTGGCCCGGCACGACGGGGACGCCAAGGCCGCCGAGCGCGAACTGGCCGAGCGGGTGGAGCGGCACGGGGCGCTGCGCGAGACGCCGCTCGACGCCGGGCGCCGCCACGAGTTCGAGCAGCGCTGGACGGCCGCGCAGGAGCGGTTCGTCGACTCGCCGCGGGAGGCCGTGGCCGACGCCGACCGGCTGCTCTCGGAGATCGCCGCCGCGCGCGGCTTCCCGGACGGCGGCCAGTACGAGGAGCAGCTCGCCGCGCTCTCCGTCCACCACGCCGACCACGTCCACGGCTACCGGCACGTCCACCGCGTCGCGCGCGTCGGCGTGAGCGGGAACGACGGCGACCGGGCGGACACGGAGGAGCTGCGGGAGGCCATGGTCGAGGCCCGCGCCCTCTTCGAGGACCTCACGGCCCCGAACCGCCACGACCGCCGCGAAGACGGCTCCGGGACGACCGCCGACGCCCGCACCGACGGCCACAAGGAGAGCCGCGGCCATCTGCCGTGGGCCCTCAACCGACGTCACGCGAAGGGGAGTTGAGTGACATGACGGACATGACGACCGGCCCCGCGGGGCCGGGCAGGCACGGCGACGACGACAAGGCGAGCGGGCGGACGGTGGCACCGACGCCCCCCGAGGCGACCGAGGACGAGGCCGGCACCGGCAACACCGCCGGCAAGGGTGTGGGCAGCCGTACCGGCGTGTCCACCACGCCCGAGGAAGCCGCCGACAGGCGCACCGGCCGCCCGGTGGCACCGACCCCGCCGGAGGCGGCCGACGACCGGGCGACAGGCAGTTCCGAGGTACCCGGCGCACCCACCGGCAAAGGGTCCGGCCACACCATCGCGCCCACCCCGCCCGCGGTGACCGAGGAAGCCGCCGGTCCGGGCAGCCGCCCCGCCGCCCGTCTCCTCCCCCACGACGAATGCGACAAGCTCGAGCTCCGGCTGCGCAACGCCGTCTCCGGGTTCGTCGACGGGCCCCAGGACGCCGTCCGGGAGGCCGATCAGGTCGTCGAGGAGATCGCCGGCCGCTTCGCCGACGCGGTCACCCGGCGCCGTCGCGCCCTGCGCACCTCCTGGCAGGACGGCGGCCGCTCCGTGCCCGAGCACCCCGACACCGAGCAGCTCCGCCTGGCCCTCAGGGACTACCGCGAACTGGCCGAGCGGCTGCTGCACAGCTGACCCACCCACCTCGCTACGACGCCGGCCGCCGCTCGCGCCACTCCCGTACGACCTCTTCGACGTCGTACGGCTTCATCCCGAGCGGCGGACCCGGCGGCGGCTTGAACATCATGTCGCGGATCTTGACGTTCACGTCCGTGATGATCTTCCGCGCGATCCGCTCCGAGGGCGCCGCGTACGCCGCGGTCAGCGCGTCCTCGGCTTCCTTGCGCAGCGCCAGCGTCGGCGGCAGCACCGACAGTCCCTCGCGGGCCATCTTCTGCTTGATCCACCACAGTTCGTCGTACGACGTGTCCGTGCCGGCGGGCAACGGCTTGCCCGCGCCTGACAGTTGGGTGAACTCTCCGCGCGCCTCGGCGTCCCGGATCTGCTTGTCGACCCAGGACTCCCACGGCACACCCGGTGGCTTTCGCTCGGTCATGACTTCATTGTGCCGGACGTGACCTGGCCGGGCGATTTATCATGCGGCGGCTGTGTAGGCACACTTCAAGAGGAGCAGCACGTGCTCGAACTGACCATGGCCACCGTGTCCGGGGAAGAGGGGGCCACGGCAGGCATGCAGATGGCCGACGCGCCCAGTGAGCCGGGCGCCGTGCTGCGGATGGGGCGGGACAAGTCCGTGTGCCGTCTGGTCTCGCCGGACGACTGGCTGTTCGTGTCGAGGGTCCACCTGGAGTTCCTGTGCGGCCCGGAGGGGACCTGGCAGGTGACCTGGCTGCGCGGCTCGCAGCCCGAACCGTCCTCCGAAGTCCGGCTCGTCGTCGGGGAGTACGCGCAGACGCTCCCTTACGGCGGCACGGTCGCGCTGCCCAGGGGCGGCAACGGCGAGATCGTCGTCCGCGACCGCACCGCCCCGCGAAGCGTCAACGTCGGCTTCTACCACGAGTTCTGAGGATCCGCCGCCCGCTCCGAACCCGTCGAACGTGAGTTTTCCGTCATGGCAGACGGGCAACTTCACCTGGGAGCATCGTGATCCATCGGGCGGACGGGGGGAAAGCGGCATGACCACTGCGCACAGACGGGTTCGGGCGGCCGTGATCGTCGCGGCGGTGCTGGCGGCCGCCGGCTGTTCCGGCGGGAGCGGTGACGACGACGCCGCTGCCGGCCCCTCCGCGACGACGACCGCGGCGGCCCCGGCCGCCACCCCGTCGACCGCCTCGCCCACCCCCGTGGTCAAACCGTCGGACGTCTACCCCACCAACGCGGACGGCTGCCACCCGAACGCGAAGTGGAGCACGGCGAAGGGGGTGGACTGGGTCGACTTCGGACAGATCGGCACGCCCGCCCTGGGCCCGGGAGAGGTCCGTTTCCCCAAGTCCATACCCGGCTTCGACGGGCCCCTGTGCGACCGGGTGACCGTGCAGGTCCAGTACTGGCGTGTCAACTACCGCCCGTCCTCCGCCACTTCGGCCGCCGACCCTCTTTCGAACGAGGTGGACTACGACTACGTCCTGCAGCCCCTCAAGCGCAGCGAACTGAAGATCGACGGCCGCAAGGTCCACGACGTGAAGCCGCCGAAGGGCTTCGCCTCGGCCAAGGCGAGCCCCTGCGACGGCTTCCTGGAGGCGATCTACGTCGGCGCGCCGCTCAAGGACCGCGAACTGCCGACCAAGATCGACACGGGTGACACGCTGTTGGGCGACACCGTCACCTTCCCCACCAAGCGCGTGGTCGACTACCACGTGTTCGCACCGTCCGGGCCGGGGCTCTGCGACGACAACGGCGTCCCCACGGCGTCCCCCGCACCCTCCGACCCGTTGTCCGGTTTCGGGCTGTCCACGCCGTCCTACCCCGCCTTCGACCTCACCCCGAAGAGCTGAGCGGCCGGGGCTACGCCAGCACGCGCGCCAGCGCGAAGCCGTCGTGGCCCTTGCTGCCCACGGTCTGCAGCGCCGTGCCGGTCAGCCTCGGGTGGCTGCCGATCAGTTCGATCGCGGCACGGCTGCCCACCACGTCCGGCGAGGTGCTGTGCGCGTCGGCGACCCGGCCCTGCCGTACGACGTTGTCCACGACGATCAGGCTGCCCGCGCTGGTGAGCCGGAGCGCCCACTCCAGGTAGTGCGGGTTGTTGCTCTTGTCGGCGTCGATGAAGACCAGGTCGAACGGGGCCGGGTTCTCGTCGGCCAGCTTGGGCAGCGACTCCAGGGCCGGGCCCACCCGCACCTGGACGAGTCCGTCGAGGCCCGCCCGCGCGATGTTGCGGGTGGCGACCTCGGCGTGCTTGGCGCTGTACTCCAGGGAGATCAGCCTGCCGTCCGCGGGCAGGGCGCGGGCCAGCCAGATCGTGCTGTAGCCGCCGAGGGTGCCGATCTCCAGGATGGTGCGGGCGCCCTGGATCTGCGCCAGGAGGTGCAGGAACTTGCCCTGGGACGGCGTGACGGCGACGTCCGGCAGCCCGGCCGCCTCACTGTCGCGCAGCGCCGCCTCCAGCACCTCGTCGTTCGGTGCGAGGTGGGTGGTGAAGTAGTCGTCGACGTCGTCCCAGGTCCGAGACTCGCTCATGCACCTGTGCCTTTCGGATGGCTGGTTGAGGCTTCTCAGCTACTTACAGCTTCTAACTAGCCAGGCTAACGAACATGCGGGCCGTGCGCGGCGTGCGCGGCCGCCGGCCGCCGAGCGCGTCGTACGACGAAGACCGCACCGGCCGTGACGGCCGCCGCGAGCGCGCCGACGACCGTCAGCAGCCACACCGGGACGCCCGCCACCAGGCGCAGGTGGTCCTCGTAGATGACCTGCTGGAACGGCGTGTCGGCGGACGCCCGGCGCAGTACGTGGTCGCCGGAGATCGCCGAGGGGGTCGGGAACTCCTGGCCGATCGCCGTGAGGAACGGCGCGCCCGCGGCCAGCTCGGCCAGCGGGCCTGACTTCGCCGTGACGCGCCCGGCGAAGGTGACCCGGGGCCGGGAGCCGCCGATCGCCGAGCTCGGCTCCATGCGGTGCGCGGACAGGACGTACAGGCCGAGGGACTGCGCGGTGGTGGCGAGCCGGGACAGGCGCATCGGGTAGACCGGCTGCCGGGAGGCGAAGGTGAGGTGCAGCGGGTCGAGCGTGCCGTTCAGGGCGGTGCCGGCGGTCTCGGGGGCCAGGCGGACGGCGACGTACTCCCAGCGGCGGTCCACGTACGGCTGGAGGGCGCCGGCGAGGCGGGGCGGCATGGTGAAGCCGTTGGTGCCGAGCCAGCCGTTCAGGGCGGCCGGGTCGGTGGCGGTCAGCCGGGCCACGTCGAAGGGGCCGAGCTTCTGGCGGCCGACCACGCCGACGCCGGACGGTGCGACGCCCGCGCCCCGCGGGCCGGCGACGCTGTCGCGGCCGGTCGTCAGCGGCCAGTCGCCGGTCTGCGGCCAGAAGTAGTAGCGGTCCCGGCGGACGGGGGCGGTGGCGGCCTGGAGCTGGGTGAACAGCTTGGGGTCGGCCAGCTGAACGGTCGCGCGGTGCGGGACCGGCATGATCCAGGCGGCCTGCTCGGCGTCGCCGTCCACCGCCAGGCTCATCACGATCTGCTCCCGGCTCCCGTCCCAGCGCACCACGGACTCCTCGCGGCCGACGCTGACGCTCTGCGCCGCGCCCGGGATCAGCGCGCCGCAGCCGCAGGCGTAGGCCGGTGCGATCAAGGAACCCAGTTGGACTGTCAGAAGGACCACCAGGATCGTCGCTAAGCGCGCCCGCGCCCATTTCCGCAGGAAACCGGCCATACCCCGCACCCTCCGTGGTCCCATGGACAGGTCTTCCGACGTTACGCAGGTGCCGGGCGGCGCGTGGCGATTCGGATGTGATCCATCTCGCGTCCCGCCGAGGCAGGCCAACCTCCGGCGCACTATCGTCGTCGAAACAAAAGGAGGACGGACGTCAGGTGAAGGCGCGGTAGCCTGCGTCTCTCTCAGGGGGCTCAAAGCAACGGGGCGGGAGGCCGACGAGGCGTGGCGAACGTGGAGCACAGCGGGGGACCGGCGAAGGCCTTCGGGGCGACGGCCGTCGGCACGGTCAGGGGACGCCTGCGCGTGGCGCGGCTGGGCCTGTGGCTGGTCGCGGCGGTCCTCGCCGTACGGCAGGTGGCCGTCGTCCTCGGCACGCCCAGGGGAGAGCGGCTGACGGACCTGGAGACCTGGGTCGGCCCGAACGGCGTCCTGCATGTGAAGGGCTCGCTGTACGACTCGACGAAGTTCACCGGCACGCCCTTCGGCGGTCTGGTCATGAAGCCGCTCACCCGGGCGGCCGAGCAGGCGCTCGGCTGGGGCTGGACCTTCGGCACGCTGCTGCTGGTGGCCGCCCTCGGCCTGGTCGTCGCCCGAGCGCTCCCGCAGCCGGTCAGCCGGCGCACCTCGCTGCTCGCCGCGCCGGTCGCGATCAGCCTGCTGATGCTGTCGCTGCCGGTCCGCAACACCCTCTGGCTCGGCCAGACCAGCATCATCCCGGTGCTGCTCGTCCTGGTCGGCTGCTTCGTCTGGCGCGGCGAGCGCACCAGCGGCCTGCTGATCGGCCTCGCCGCCGCCCTCCAGCCGACCGTGCTGCTCTTCGCGCCGCTGCTGTGGTTCACCGGCCGCAAGCGGGCCGCGCTGTCCACCGGGGTCACCTTCGCCGCGTCGACGGCGCTCGCCTGGGCGGCGATGCCGCACGACTCGTACACCTACTGGGTGCACCACATGGCGGGCACCGGTCTCGGTGGACCGGCCGACGACCTCGCCAACCAGTCCCTGCACGGCGCGCTCCTGCGCCTCGGCCTGACCGGCCCGCTGGAGATCGGCCTCTTCTTCGCGCTGGGCACGGCCGTCGCGGTCCTCGGCGTCCGCCGGGCCGTGCACTACGCCCGCGACGGCCAGCTGCTGCTCGCGGTCGCCATCACCGGCTGCGCCGCGATCGCGGTCTCGCCGACGACCTGGCAGCACCAGCTCCTGTGGGTCCTGCTCGCGGTCGTCGGGCGGGTCGGCAAGCGCGCGTCCGACCGTTACGTCTGGCCGGTCGCCGTAGTCCTGGTCATGACCCTGCCGGCGAAGATGATGCTGCCGAACATGTCGGCGATGGACCCCCTGCGCGACAACGTCGTCCTGCTCGCCGCTCTCGCCGCGGCGACCGTCGTCCCGTTCCTGTCCCGCACCTCGCCGTACTACCGGACGCCGATCCCGACCGAGTACGCGGACCCGGTCCCGGCCCGCCTCAGGCACGTACCCCTCCTCCCGTTCCTGCGCCGGGTCCTCACCCGCCCGAACCTCCTCCTCGAACTGCTCCTGATCCGCGTCACGTACGCCGCGTACCAGAAGGTCAGACTCGCGGCGACGGGCGGCTCGAACGAGGCGGGGCGGACGCGGGCCGAGCACCACGGCCACCAGATCCTCGACCTCGAACGCTTCCTGCACATCGACGTCGAGCACTGGGTCAACCACGCGGTGGTGAAGGTCGACTGGCTCCGCGGCTTCTTCGACTTCTACTACGAGTCCTTCCACTTCGTCGTCCCGCTGTCCGTCATGGCCGTCCTCTACTGGCGCCGCCCGGTCGACTACCGCTGGGCCCGCTCGGCCCTCGGCTTCGCCACGCTCCTCGCCCTGGTCGGCTTCTGGCTCTACCCCCTGGCCCCGCCGCGCCTCCTGCCCGGCCTCGGCATCATCGACACGGTCCACGGCGTCCAGGACTTCTCCAAGCCGGACTACGGCACCCTCACCGCCCTCACCAACCAGTACGCGGCGATGCCGTCCCTGCACTTCGGCTGGTCGCTGTGGTGCGGAGTGGTGATCGCGATCATCGCGCCCAAGTGGTGGATGAAGGCGCTGGGCCTACTGCACCCGTTCTTCACGGTCTCGGCGATCGTGGCAACGGGCAACCACTGGGTGCTGGACGCGGTGGGCGGGGCGGTGGTGGTGGGCGCCGGGTTCGGGCTGGCGTATGTGTTCCAGGGGCCGCGGGCGCGGAGTGCCGCGGCTGCCTCGGCGAGCAGTGAGCCCGCGTTGGTGAAGGACGGGGCACCGGGCTGACCCGACACCACCGCCCGGCAGCCGAGTGGACGCCCCGAAGTATCGGGTGTGCACTGGAGTTGGGGGGTCGGAGGTGGCGGGATGGAAGGTCTGCCGTTTCGGCTCGACATCATCGAGAGCGACACTCAGTGGATCGTCAGATGCTCTTCTGAGTGCGGCGAAGCGAGCGTGCGGGTACCTCCTCCCTATTCGAAAAGTGAGCTGAAAACAGCGCTGGCCCAGGTGGAGCTCTCCCTGGCGAAGTCGTACAGCATAACCATCAAGCGTGGAACGTCGGCACCGGAGAAGTCGGTCCGGGAATTCGGGAGGCGTCTCACGGAATCTATTCTGCAGGGTGCGATAGGTGTCCAGTTCGAACTCTGCAAACGTCGTGCCAAGACGGATAGAAAGCCGTTGCGCGTGCTGTTGCGACCAGACGGTCCGCAAGTATGCCGTATTCCGTGGGAGTATATGGTCGATCCGTCTCGCGGTGATTATCTTGCCCTCAGTGTGCCGATTGTGCGAGCCCTTCAGCTCATGGATCCGATATCCCCGGTACCTCTTTCCCTTCCGCTCCGGGTGCTCGGAATGTCGGCTGTCCCGAGTGATCTACCCGAACTGGACGAGAAAAAGGAACGAGACCGGATCGCGCATGTGTTCCAGCAGCAAGGCTCGGACAAGGTGGATGTCCACTGGCTCCCCGGAGACCGGTGGCAGGACCTCAGGCAGGCGCTGCAATCCGGTACGTGGCACGTGCTGCACTGCGTCTGTCACGGTGGATTCGACGAGGAGAACGGGACCGGATACATCCAGCTTTCCGGCGCCGGCGGGTCTGCGATGCGCGTCGCGGCCGAGGATTTTCAGCGGCTGATCGGAGCCAGCCCGCATCTGCGCCTCATCGTGCTGAACGCCTGTGAGTCCGCGGTGAGCGGATCCGGTGACGTCTTCTCGAGTACCGCCGCCGCCCTCGTACGAGCGGGAGCACCCGCTGTTGTGGCCATGCAGTACGAGATCACCGACGAGGCCGCCTTCGTCTTCGCGTCCTATTTCTACGAGCGGATCGCCGAAGGATTCCCGGTCGACCGGGCGGTGATGCTCGCCCGAGACGAAGTCAAGATGAGTCTGGGCACCCTGGAGTGGGCCACACCGGTCCTGTTCCTCGCGTCGGACACGACCCAGATCTTCACGTCTGGGCCGAAGGAGCCGCGCGAGCCGCCGACCACCCCGAAGCGGCCGTCGTCCACGTCGTCCAAACAACCGCCACCCCCGCCACCACCCCTGCCACCGCCCCCGGAAACTCCCCATGGGACCGTCATCGCCGAATCCGGCCCCTGCCTCCACCTCGTACGAGGGCCTGGCGATCTGCTCGCCGTGGCCTGCGACGACGGTGTGGTCCGGGTCTTGGAGGGACGGAAAGGGGAACTGGCCGCCCAGTGCCTCCCTGTTCGGGGCGGGCACCCGGTGTGCCTGGCCTGGAGCCCCTGGCGGCGGCATGTGGCCAGCCGGCACGACGACGGCACCGTTGTCGTGTGGGACCTGCAGACCGAGACGCCCGCGCTCGTCTTCGACGTCGGGGGGAGAGGTTCCGCCCTCGCCTTCAGCGCGGACGGTCGCTGGCTCGCACTCACCGTGCAGAACCGCGTCGAGATCTACGACACGCACGGCGTCCGGGTGCGGGACCTGCCCGTCTGGCCGGCCCCCGTATGGGCGGCGAAGAACTCCCGCCGTACGGCGCCGGAGAAGGTCGCTCTCGGGTACCTCGGCTTCACCCCCGGGGACCGGGCTGTCGTCGTGGCCTGCAGCGACGGTCCCGTACGGCAGTTGGACGGGCGGGGAGACTCCGTCGTGGAATGGCGACACCCCCAGCCGATTCTCTCCCTCGCCTACACCGAGGACTGTCTCGCGACCGGCTGCCGGGACGGGCAGGTGCGGCTGTGGAGCTGGGACGGCCGGCAGCTGTGGCGCAAGGCCGACGGCCGGCCCGTCCTCCAACTGGCCTTCTCCGTAGACCGCCCGGCGCTCGCCGTCGCCGACGACCGAGGCGGCGTCGCCATCCGGAACCTGCACACCGGGACCGCGTTCTTCGTGGGGAACATCGCCGGCTGGCCGGTGGGGCTCGGCTTCCTGGACGACGAGGGGCTGGTGACCGCGACCCGAACCGGGACGATCGAGCGCTGGTCGGTGCCCGACTGGATGGCCGAAACGGAGACGCACCATGACCGACGTAGAGGTTGAGATCTTCTGGCCCTCTGCTCTGCCCTCCCATCCCGCCGAAGAGGGGCAGGACCTGCTGCGAGCGGCGGGCATCGACACCACCTGCATGCTCGTCCCGACGCGGAGAGGAACGTCGGAGTTCGTGCACGTACTCGTCATGACCGCGGCCCTGGAGCCGTTCCTGCGCACCCTTTTCCGGAAATTCGCGGAAGAGGCCCATGTGGGGCTGAAGAAGTTCACTCAGCGGCTGCTGAAGCCCGCCGCGGAGGAGGGGCCGGCACCTCGGGGGCTGGTTTTCGAAATGCCTACGGGCGGGCGGGTCACATTCACCCCGGACCTCCCCGAGCAGGCGTACAAACAGGCGGTCGGCCTGGATGCCCGGGACGGGCGCTGGACCTGGGACGCCAGTAGCGCCATGTGGGTTCCGAACTGAAACGGTGCAGTCGAAGGAGGGAATTCGGCCATGGCGGACTCCGAGAAATGGGAGCAGGGGACGCCTTGGGAGGGACGTCCAGCACAACCGCGCGCCAAGCCGCCGCAGGAGGAGTTGTGGCAGGGCAGGCAATTCAGCGACCATGGGAGGGCCCCATCATTCGCGACCCCCATGACGGCCCCCCGTACTTATATGGTGCCGGCCGTCCTCGTCACAGTCCTCTGCTTCCTGCCGACCGGGATCGCCGCCATCGTCTTCGCGGCGCAAGCCGGGTCCAGGACCTCGGTGGGCGACTTCCAGGGAGCCGCGGAGGCGTCACGGAAAGCCCGGATACTCGTCTACACGAGTGTGGGGATCGGTGTCCTCTTCTGGCTGTTCGTCATCATCGGCGCGGCCAGTGGTTCCTCCACGTCCTGACGGGTAACGGCCGCTTGAGCGGGCCGACGGCGCCGGGAGGCCGTCGGCCCGGGTCAGTGGGGGGAGTTGCTTCAACTCGTGGTTACCTGGAGGTGTTTGACGCCGTTGATCCAGGAGCTGCGGAGGCGGTCGGGGGTGCTGACGAGGGTCAGGTTCGGGAGCGCTTCCGCTATCGCGTTGAAGATCAGGTCGATTTCCAGGACCGCCAGGGACTTGCCGAGGCAGTAGTGCGGGCCTCCGCCGCCGAAGCCGAGGTGGGGGTTGGGGTCGCGGAGGATGTCGAAGGTGTCGGGGTCGGTGAAGACCTCGGGGTCGTGGTTGGCGGCGGCGTAGAAGATGCCGACGCGGTCGCCCTTCTTGATCTGCTTGCCGCCGAGTTCGAGGTCCTGCGTCGCCGTGCGCTGGAAGGCGTTGACGGGGGCGGCCCAGCGGACGATCTCCTCGGCCGCCGTCTCCGGGCGCTCCCGCTTGTACAGCTCCCACTGCTCCGGGTGGGTCAGGAACGCGTGCATGCCGTGGGTGATGGCGTTGCGCGTGGTCTCGTTGCCCGCCACCGACAGCATCAGCACGAAGAAGCCGAACTCGTCGGAGTTCAGGTTCCCTTCGTCCTCCGCCGCCACCAGCCTCGTCACGATGTCCTTCGCCGGGCACTGCTTGCGGTCCGCGGCCATGTTCATCGCGTAGGCGATCAGCTCGGTGGCCGACTCGGCGCCGACCTCCTCGGTGATCGCGTACTCCGGATCGTCGTACGAGATCATCTTGTTGGACCAGTCGAAGATCTTCGCCCGGTCGTCCTGCGGGATGCCGATCAGCTCGGCGATGGCCTGCAGGGGCAGTTCGCAGGCGACCTCGGTGACGAAGTCGAAGGAGCCGGAGCGGGCGCGTGCCGACTCGGCGATGTCGTGGGCGCGGCTGCGCAGCCGGTCCTCCAGTGCCCGGATCGCGCGCGGGGTGAAGACGCGCTGCACGATCTGGCGGACCCGGGTGTGCTCCGGCGGGTCCATGTTCAGCAGGATCAGCCGCTGCGCGTCGATCGCGTCGCGCTCGATGTGCTCGCCGAAGCGGATGATCGCCGTGTTGAGGTACGACGAGAACAACTCGGGGTGCGTGGACACGTACTTGACGTCCGCGTGCCGGGTGACGGCCCAGTAGCCCTCGTCCCCGAACCCCGCCGCGCCCGCGGCCTGGGGGATCCAGCGGACCGGTTCGGCCCGGCGCAGCTCGGCGAACTCCGGCAGGGGCACTCGGGCGTGCAGCAGATCGGGGTCGGTGAAGTCGAACCCGTCGGGCAGAGCTGGACAGGACATGGGCGACTCCGGCGTGCGTGGCTTCGATTCTGACGGTCCATCAGGAACCAGGTTGCCGTGAAGGTAGTAACGGGTTCTACAAGAGGCAAGGGGTACGGCGCACCCAATTGCATGCACGACCCTTGCGGTTATGGACGTTCAGTCAGCAGACTCCTTGCAGAACTAGAACACGTACTAGTTCAGCGTGGCGGGGCCGGCCGGGACGCCCCCGCGCCGCGCGGGTACCCGAGGAGAGGACCTCCCCCATGGCCGCGGAACCCGTGATCGTCGAAGCCGTACGCACCCCCATCGGCAGGCGCGGCGGAGCACTCGCCAACCTGCACCCCGCCTATCTCCTGGGCGAGACCTACCGTGAACTGCTCGGCCGCACCGGCATCCCCGCCGACGCGGTCGAACAGATCGTCGGCGGTACGGTGACCCACGCCGGCGAGCAGTCCATGAACCCCGCGCGCACGGCCTGGCTGACCATGGGCCTGCCGTACGAGACCGCCGCGACGACGGTCGACTGCCAGTGCGGCTCCAGTCAGCAGGCCTCGCACATGGCCGCCAACATGATCGCGGCCGGCGTCATCGACGTCGGCATCAGCTGCGGCGTCGAGGCGATGTCACGCGTTCCACTGGGGTCGGGCTCCAAGCACGGCCCCGGGAAGCCGTTCCCCGACGAGTGGAACGTGGACCTGCCGAACCAGTTCGAGGCGGCGGAGCGCATCGCCCGTAACAGGGGCCTGACGCGGGAGAACGTCGACTCGCTCGGCCTCATCTCCCAGGAGCGGGCGGCGATCGCCTGGTCCGAGGAGCGCTTCAAGCGGGAGACCTTCGCGGTCCAGGTCCCGACCACGGAGGACGAGCAGCGGGCCGGGCAGGGCATGTGGCGCCTGGTGGACCGTGACGAGGGCCTGCGCGACACGTCGATGGAGGCGCTGGCCGGCCTCAAGCCGGTCATGCCGACCGCCATTCACACGGCGGGCAACTCGTCCCAGATCAGCGACGGCGCGTCGGCGATCATGTGGGCGTCGAAACGGATGGCGCGGGCGCTGAAACTGAAGCCGAGGGCGCGGATCGTCGCGCAGGCTCTGGTGGGCGCCGACCCGCACTTCCACCTCGACGGACCGATCGACGCGACGCGCGCGGTGCTGGGCAAGGCGGGGATGTCGTTGCGCGACATCGACGTCGTCGAGATCAACGAGGCGTTCGCGTCGGTGGTGTTGAGCTGGGCGCAGGTCTTCGAGCAGGACCTGGAGAAGGTCAACGTGAACGGCGGCGCGATCGCGCTCGGGCATCCGGTGGGCGCGACGGGTGCGCGGCTGATCACCACGGCCCTCCATGAACTGGAGCGCACGGACAAGGAGTTCGCGCTGATCACGATGTGTGCGGGCGGCGCGCTGGCCACGGGCACGATCCTGCAAAGGCTGTAGCAGACAAAGGCAGTAGACAGTCAGGACCCGGGCTGGTCAACTTGCCCGATGCTGATCAACCTGATCCTCCGCGTCCTGCCCTTCTACATCCGCGACCCGCTGATCATCGCCATCTGCGCCTTCTTCACCGGCCTGGCCTTCTACTGGTTCGTCACGGCAGGAGGCCTGGGCCGGCTCGGCGTCGGGCTGATGTTCCTGGCGGTGGGAGCGCTGCGGGTCTACTTCTTCCGCAAGGAGTGGAGATCGCACCGGGCGGCGAAGGAGGTGACGAACTGACGGAAGGCGTCGGGCCGGAAGGACAGCACCGGCCCGGTCACGTTTTTTGAGTCGCGGACGGATACGGCGGTCGGGGCTTCGGCGACTTCGAGGCATTCGCCGCCCTGGTCGCCGCTGTAGCTGGACTTACGCCACTGGGTCGCCTGGTTCTCCATAGCGTTCCTCCATCACCCGCCGGATCAGCTCCGCCGAGTCCCTGAGGGAGAGCGCGGCGGCTTGCAGATGATCGTAACGGAGTGAGCAGTCCTTGACGGTGTCCGGGTTCGCGGTCGGATGCCCGTTGCTGTAGCCCTCGGTATAGACGATGGTCGGGTCGCTCGCGAACCGGAAGACGGTGAATGAGCCTTGGGAACCGGCGTGTGCGCCTGCCGAGAACGGGAGCACCTGGACGTTGATCCGCGGGTTGTTCTCGAAGCTCAACAGGTGGGCCAGTTGGCCGCGCATGGTCTCCGTCCCGCCGACCTCCTGGTACAAGGCGCCCTCGCTGATGACCATCCAGAAGACCGGCGGCTCGTCCTTCTCGAAGATGCGCTGCCGGGCCAGTCGTACCGCGGTGCGGTCGTCGAGGTTCGTGCGGTCGAGGGCGCCGAGGGTGGCGCGTGCGTACGCGTCGGTCTGGAGGAGGCCGTGGATCATGCCCATCTGGAACGTACAGATCTCGACGGCCCGCGCCTCCAGCTCGGCCACCTGCCTGAACCACGCCGGAAGTTGACTGCGCATCACCAGCTCGACGAGCCGCGACAACGCGCCGCCCGTCTCCAGTGCCGCGTCGGCTCGCTCGCTGAACTCCAAGGTGGGGAGCTTGCGGGCGGTCTCGATCTGGCCGATGAGGGAGCCCGTGTAGTTGAGGATGTCGCCGAGTTGGCGTTGGGTGAGGCCCGCGGCCTCGCGGTAACGGCGTAGCTCGTAGCCGTAGTAGTCGAGGGGCGAGGCGCCCGGGTCGAGGGTGTTGATGTGGGTCACGTACGGCCCCCTCGTGCAGTCGGCTCCGCGTACATCGCGACGGGTTGTATTCACCCTATGGCCCAGCGTAGTTGTGCCAGGTCACGATCGTCCCGTGAACCCATACTTTCCCCCCACCTACCGCCTGAGTCTCACGGTCGGCGCCCACTCGGCCCGCCACATCCGCCGTATCGTCCGCTCGCTGCTGGACGAGTGGGACCTGCCGGAGCTGACGGACGCGGTGGAACTCGGCGTGACGGAACTGGTCGCCAACGTCGTACGGCATGTGCCGGACCGGCGGTGCGTGCTGCTGGTGCTGCGGCAACTGGCCGGGGTGCGGGTGGAGGTGACGGACGGCTGCCCTCGACTCCCGTCCGCGAGGGCCGAGTTGGGGGCGGAGGCCGAGGGCGGGCGCGGGCTGCTCCTGCTGGAGGCGGTGGTGGACAAGTGGGGGGTGTCGTTGGCGGGGGCCGGGGGCGGGGGCGGGGGCGGGAAGACGGTGTGGTTCGAGTGCGGGAAGCCCTGACCGGAAGGGTGCGCCGATGAGTTCCGCCCGCCGCTGCGGTCTGTCTTGGTGAGGAGGTGTTCGCGGTGGACACGACGGAACGGCGGGAAGCGCTGGCTCGGCTGGACGTGCTGGTCGGTGAGTGGGTGGTGGAGGCCGAGTTTCCGGGACCGGCGGCGCCGCCGCAGGGCCGCTGCGTCTTCGAGTGGGGCCTGGACGGAGGCTTCCTGGTCCAGCGGATGCAGGCGCCGAATCCGGCCCCCGACAGCATGGCGATCATCGCGGTCGCCCCGGAGACGGGCGGGTACACGCAGCACTACTACGACTCGCGGGGAGTAGTGCGCCTGTACGCGATGACCTTCGCCGATGGCATCTGGCAACTGCTGCGCGAGCGGCCGGACTTCTCGCCGCTGGCGTTCCGGCAGCGGTTCGTCGGAGAGGTGGGGGAGGGCGGCGATGTCATCCGCGGGGCGTGGGAGCGGGCGGAGGTGGACGCGGCGGCGCCGTGGGAGCGGGACTTCGTGATGACGTACCGCAGGAGTGGCGCATGAGCCGGGCCGGGATGGCGCGTGGCGTCGTCGACACGAACCGTTACATGGTGCTGGCGACCGCCGACTCGGAGGGCCGCCCGTGGAGCTCTCCCGTCTACTTCGCTCACGTCGGGTACCGGGAGTTCGTGTGGGTGTCCTCGCCGGAGGCCCGGCATTCGTGCAACATCGCGGTGCGGCCGGAGGTGGGGATCGCGATCTTCGACTCGTCCGTGGCGATCGGGACGGGGCAGGGGGTGTACGTGTCCGCGGTCGCCGGGGTGGCCGAGGGGCCGGACGCCGAGCGGGCGATGGATGCGTTCTCCCGGCGGTCGCTGCTGCACGGGGGGCGGGCGTGGACGCTCGACGACGTCCGGGGCGGCAGCGGGATGCGGCTGTACCGGGCGGTGGCGGAGGAGTACTCGATCCTGGCGAAGGACGGCGGGCCGGACCACCGGGTCCGGGTGGAGCTGGCCTGATCGACAACCCTGTCGACTGCCGCGCGGGGATCAACTGCCGCGCAGGGAACGGACCATGCTCTGCAGGATCCGGAACGCCTCCGCCTGCTCGGGTCCGGTCAGGCCGGCCAGCATTCTGGCCTCGACGGACCGGACGGCCGCGCTCGCCTGCTCCAGGCTGCGCCGGCCGCGGGGGGTGAGCCGCGTGGGGAGGGCCTTGCCGACGGGGGCCTGCTCGGGCCTGGTCACGTAACCGTCGCGTTCCAGGGACTGGAGCAGCACGTTCATCGTCTGCCGGGTCACGAAGGCGCCGCGCGCGAGCTCGGAGTTCGACAGGCCGGGGCGTTGCGCCAGGAGCTCCAGGCAGGAGTAGTGCGTCACGTTCATGCCGAGCGGGCGCAGCACTTCCTCCATGGCGGCGCGCAGGGCGCTCGACGCTTCCTTGAGCAGGTAGCCCAGTGACGTCTCCAGGTCGACGCCGACACCTTCTTGACCCATGTCAGCATTCTGACATAGCGTGCTGCGTGTCAGAAAACTGACATGAGTTCCCTGCGAAGGAGCGTCACCATGCCCGCCACCGGCCCCGACTTCATCTCGCTCCAGGTACGCGACCTCGACGCGTCGCAGGCGTTCTACGAGCGCTACCTGGGCCTGGTCCGCTCACCGGCGGGACCTCCGCACGCCGTGGTCTTCGAGACGAAGCCGATCGCGTTCGCGCTGCGGGACGTCATTCCCGGCACGGACCTCGCGTCCGTCGCGCAGCCCGGCATCGGCACCGCGATCTGGCTCCACGCCACGGACGTCCAGACCATCCACGACGCGCTCACCACCGACGGCCACACCATCACCTCCGCCCCGATCGACGGCCCCTTCGGCCGAACGTTCACCTTCGCGGACCCGGACGGCTACCGGATCACGCTGCACGACCGCGTTTGACCGGGCGGTGCGGTATGGGCCGGTAGGTGGGCTCTTGGGTGCGGCCGTCGAACGTCCGGCTCTCGATCAGTTCGAGGTCGAAGTCGTCCGCGCCCTCGAAGATCAGGTCGGTCCCGGTCCGACCGCTGATCACGGGGAAGACGGTCACCTGGAGGCGACGGCAAGGCGGTTGTCAAGCATGCCGAAACTCATCGCCCCCTGTTGTCTCGGGCTGACCTCTACCCCCACGTGGCCGCGAGATCGGCAGCGACGACGAGGACTGAACCGCACGTGAAGGAAATCTCGTGCGACATGCCTGACGGATGCGGAAGCACTTCGTCCAACTGCAGGGCGCCCAGGCGAGGGAGCATGCCGTCGGGGTCCTGGGTGTCCACGCGGAAAGACTGGACGTCCGAGTAGCGGATACGCAAACCGCCCTCGTGCTTCCACTCGTTGGGGATCAGGGAAAATTCGAGAGTGATTTCCCCTTGATCATCGGCGAGCGTTGCTTGGCTCAGCTCCAGATCCTTGACACACCGAGCGGCTCGAAAATCGTAGTGTTCCGGGTGGGCGGCAAACGCTGCCGCGCCGGGGGGAAGGCTGTCAGAGAGCTGCGGGAGGGCCTGCAAGTAATTCTGTGGATCCAGGTGGTATCCGTACCGATCCTGCAATGACTCCACACGCACGTACTTCACTTGGGCCGCCCTTGCGTCGACAAGTCGATCGGTGAATCGAGAGGGTAGCCGACGCGGTCAGGCTACTACTGACGAGTAGCATATCGTCGCCGTATCGGAAACCGCATACGTGCCTGCAACACCCTGCCCCCTTGACTACGGGCATGACCTACAGCGAACCCGTACGAACTGCGGTCCGTCGTAGCCGATCGCTTGGAGCCTTAACCGGAATCACGGTCTACGGGTGCGAACCGGACGAGGCCGTTCTGTTCCGGGAGTTGGCGCCCCGTTTTGGTGTTGTGCCTACCATTACTGAAGCGGGCGTGTCCGAGGGTAATGCCGGGCTGGCCGTTGGGAATCGGTGTGTCAGTGTTGGTCACAAGGCGCGGATATCGGACTCCGCTCTCCTTGCTCTGAGTCGCGCCGGTGTTGCCTACATCTCCACTCGGAGTATCGGATTCAACCACCTCGACGTGGAGTACGCGGCCAGTCTCGGCATCTCCGTTGAGAATGTCTTTTACTCGCCCGACAGCGTCGCCGACTACACGTTGATGATGATGCTGATGGCGGTACGGAACGCCAAGTCCACCGTTCGGCGTGCGGATGTTCATGATTACCGGTTGCACGGGGTGCGCGGGAAAGAGTTGCGTGATCTGACCGTTGGGGTTGTCGGGACCGGGCGCATCGGGGCGGCGGTCGTCGGCAGGCTTCGGGGGTTCGGGTGTCGAGTGTTCGCCCACAGCAACCGGGCCAATACCGATGTCGAATACGTTTCCCTCGACCAACTGCTGCGACTCAGCGACATCGTCACGCTCCATACGCCGCTCAACCGCGAGACGCGCCACCTCCTCGACCGTCGGCGCATCGGGCAGATGAAGCGCGGTGCCTTCGTCGTCAATACCGGGCGCGGTTCACTCATCGATACCGAGGCTCTCGTGGTCGCCCTGGAAAGCGGCAGGTTGGGCGGTGCGGCCCTCGATGTCGTCGAGGGGGAAGAGGGGATCTTCTACGCCGACTGCAGAGGCGCGCGTATCGACAGTGAACACCTGCTGCGGCTCCAGGAAATGCCCAACGTGCTCATCACTCCGCACACCGCCTACTACACCGACCGCGCCCTGCGCGACACCGTCGAGAACTCCATCACCAACTGTCTGAAATTCGAGAGTGGGGAACAGAAGTATGGATAAGTTGAGGGTTGGGATTGTATTCGGGGGGCGTTCCGAAGAACACCCCGTCTCCGTCAAGTCCGCGCAGGAAGTGGCCAAGAACCTCGACCTCGACAAGTACGAACCGTTCTATGTCGGGATCACGAAGGGCGGTGCCTGGAAGCTATGTGAGCGTCCGGGGGCGGAGTGGGAGGACGGTGGGGGGCCTACCGTCGTGCTGTCGCCGGACGGTGGTGGCGTGCGTGGACTTCTCGTCCTGGAGCAGGGGCGTTACGAGACCGTCGGCCTGGACGTCGTACTGCCCGTCCTGCACGGCAAGTTCGGTGAGGACGGCGCTATGCAGGGGCTGTTGGAACTCTCCGGTATCCCGTACGTGGGATGCGACATTCAGAGTTCTGCCCTGTGCCTCGACAAATCCCTCACCTACGTCGTCGCCCGCAGCAAGGGAATCGCGACGCCGAACTTCTGGACCGTCACGCCGGACGAGAAGATCGACGGCGACTGGTTCAGTTATCCCGTCTTCGTCAAGCCGGCCCGTTCGGGGTCGTCATTCGGTGTCAGCAAGGTGTCCGCCGCGGAAGAACTGCCAGGTGCCATGGACATCGCGCGGAAGTACGACTCCAAGGTGCTGATCGAGGAAGCCGTCGTCGGCGACGAGGTCGGATGCGCCGTACTGGGGAACGGGACTGACCTGACCGTCGGCGAGGTGGACCGGATCGCCCTGTCCCACGGCTTCTTCAAGATTCACCAGGAGGACGACCCCGAAAGCGGCTCCGAGAACTCGACTCCCATCGTTCCCGCCGATATCTCGGCGACTTCGCGTGCGCTCGTCCAGGAGACGGCCAAGGACGTGTACCGCGCCCTGGGATGCGGGGGGTTGGCGCGCGTGGACCTGTTCCTCACGGCTGATGGGGAGGTTGTCCTCAACGAGGTGAACACGCTCCCCGGCCTGACCTCCTACAGCCGTTATCCGCGCATGATGGAAGCCGCCGGGCTGCCGTTCGCCGAAGTGATCGACCGGGTGGTGTCGTTGGCGTTGGCGAGGGCGGGCCGATGAACGACGACTTCGTCTTTCTGGACGAGTTCGTACCCGGCGTGCGCTGGGACGCCAAGTACGCCACCTGGGACAACTTCACCGGCAAACCGGTGGACGGATACCTGGCGAACCGGATCGTCGGCACGAGGGCCCTGTGCGCGGCCCTCCGGAACGCGCGAGAGGAGGCCGCCTCCCGCGGCTTCGGCCTGCTCATCTGGGACGGTTACCGGCCGCAGGGCGCCGTGGACCGCTTTCTGCGCTGGTCGCGGGAGCCGGAGGACGGCAGGACGAAGGCACGGCACTATCCGAACATCGACCGCGCCGAGATGTTCGAGAGTGGGTACGTGGCTGCCCGGTCGGGTCATAGTCGTGGCAGCACCGTCGATCTGACCATCTATCACCTGGAAACCGGTGAACTCGCCCCCATGGGCGGCGGCCATGACCTGATGGATCCCATCTCTCACCACGGAGCGAAGGGAATCGCGCGAAACGAGGCGGCGAACCGTCGGTATCTCCGTTCCGTCATGGAGAGTTGCGGGTTCAGCTCCTACGACCGCGAGTGGTGGCATTACACCCTCAAGGACGAGCCCTATCCGGACACCTACTTCGATTTTCCCGTCGCGCTGCTGGGCAGGTCCTGATGATCCCGCTCCGCCTCGCCGAGATCGCCGCGGCCGTCACGGGGACGGTCGCGGGAGACGGAGACAGCGATGTGACGGTGACCGCGCCCGCCGTGCTCGACAGCCGGCAGGCCGAGCCCGGCGGCCTCTTCGTCGCCCTCGCCGGCGAGCACGTCGACGGCCACGACTACGCCGGTCAGGCCGCCCTGGCCGGCGCGGTCGCCGTGCTCGGCTCCCGGCCCACCCCACTTCCCACCGTCGTCGTCGGCGACGTACAGCGCGCGCTGCAGGCACTCGCCACCCACGTCGTCGCGCGGCTGCGCGACGGCCTGACCGTCGCCGCTCTGACCGGCTCCCAGGGCAAGACCGGCACCAAGGACCTGCTGGCAGCCGTACTGAAGAGCGCAGCACCGACCGTCGCCACCATCGGCTCGCTCAACAACGAGCTCGGCGTCCCGCTCACCATGCTGCGCGCCGACGCGGCCACCCGTTTCCTCGTCCTGGAGATGGGCGCCCGCCACGTCGGCGACATCGCCCAGCTCACCGCTCTGGCCGCGCCCGACATCGCCGTCGTCCTGAACGTCGGACAGGCCCACCTCGGCGAGTTCGGGTCACGCGCGGCCATCGCCACGGCCAAGGGCGAGCTGGTCGTGAGACGCGTATAGGTCGTGAGATGCGGGCTCACCGCCCGCGTCGTCTCATGAAGAGGTCGAAGGCCCGGTAGATCGTCGGCCGCAGCGGCAGGTCCCACTCGCCGACGTACCGCACGGCCCGACCGCCGGTGCCGGCCTTGAACTGGATCAGCCCTACGTGCGGGTCGTCCGCGTCGAGGGTGGACGTGATGCCGCGCAGGTCGTAGACCTCGCAGCCGGCCGCCAGCGAGTCCCGGATCATCGCCCACTGGCACGCGTTGGAGCCGCGCACCTCGCGCTTGGCGGTGGAGGAGGCGCCGTACGTGTACCACGCGTGCGCGCCGACGCGGACCAGGATGGCGGCGGCGACCAACTCGCCCTGGTGGCGCGCCAGATAGAGCCTGATCCGCTCGGGGGCCTCGGCGCTCAGCTCGGCGAACATGGTCGTGAAGTAGGGCAGCGGGCGGGGCGTGAAGCGGTCTCGCTCCGCGGTGTGGACGTACAGGTCGTGGAATGCCTTCAGGTCGTCAACGGCCGTGATCTCGTCGGCCGTGACCTCGACGCCCTCCTTGGCCGCCTTCTTGAGGTTGCGACGCCAGAGCTGGTTCATGGCCCTGAGCAGGTCGTCCTCGGTCCGGCCGGTCAGTGGGATCTCGTACGTGAACTGCGGCTGTCCGGCGCCGAATCCGTCCTCCGGGCTCCGCGGCAGCCAGCCCGCGTCCCTCAGCTGTCCGGCCACGCCGGCGCCGATCGGGTCGGTCCGGCCGCCGGACAGGTCGGTGAGCCGTCTGACGCCCTGGTCGGCGATGCCCTCCTTGACCCGCGCGGCGCTCCAGGTGTCCGTGCGCACCGGCGGGCCGAGCCGGATCGCGAACGCGCCCTGCCCCTTGAGCAGGCCCGCGAGCGGGTCGAGCCACCTGTCGAGCCTGCCGTTCCAGTCGATGGCCCGGCCCTGGGCCAGATACGCCAGCGTGTAGCGCTCCAGCCGCGGCACCGGGCGGTGCAGGACGAGTCCGGCCCCGACCAGCCGGCCGCCGTCGTACCAGCCGAGGGACTCACTGCGCCACTCGGTCTTCACACGGCCCCAGGCCGGGGTCTGGAGGAAGCTGACCGATCCCCGCGTCCGCACGAACGCCAGGTGCTCGGCGGCGCTGATCGGCCGCACGGTCAGTCGTACTGGTTCGGAGTAGGGCATGCGCCCAGCCAAGGCAGTGCCGTGTTGCCCGCGCGTATGCGGTTTTCGATACGCGGACGATATGCCTGGCGCCGACTCCCCGCTCCTACTCCCGGCCCGAGGCCACCACCGCCAGTACCCCCGCCACCGCCGCCGCGACCAGCAGCGGAATCGCCAGGCCGTGGTCCGTCACCAGCCACGCGCCCAGCCAGGCGCCGGCCGCCATCGCGACCACGGACGCCGTGCGGCGGGGGGAGCGGTGGCCCGAGCCGCCGCCCGCGCGGGAGTCGGAGGCCAGGCCGGTCAGGGTCATGGTGAGGACCGTCGTCGTGAGGTCGGGGATGCCGAGTTTGCGGACCGTGGCGTTGCGCAGGCCCATCGCGAAGGCCGTGACGGCGATCAGGGTGTAGACCGTGGCCGTCGCGTGCGGGGCCGCGAAGGCCACCGCGGCGCATACGCCGAGCAGGACCGCTTCCGTGGCGATAGTCAGGCGGGCCCACCTGCGGCGGGAGCCCTTGCCGAGCCACCGGGAGCTTCTGCCTCCCGCCGTCGCGCCGATCAGGAAGCAGACCAGCGAGGTCGCCGTGTGCGGGACCGAGAAGCCGGGGGCACCGGCCGCCGCGAAGCCGAGGACGACGACGTTGCCCGTCATGTTGGCGGTGAAGACGTGGCCCAGGCCCAGGTAGCTCACCGCGTCGATCAGGCCGCTGACCACGGTCAGCCCCAACAGCACGGCGACCAGGCGCAGTCCGCGGGACTCGTGCGTGGTCTCTTCGGTCTGCTCGCTCATGGAGGCTGCTCCGCGGTGGGCCGGACGGGCGGGGTGCACCCAAGTCCACCATGAGGGAGGGGGGTTCTCGGACACCCCGGTCGCCGACCACGACGCCCGCGCGGTGAAGGGGGCGGGCAGGTGGCGATGGGTACGTCGGCAATGCCCGCACATGCGCCCGCACCCTCGCCGGTGAGGGGGCGAGGGTGCGGGTGAGAGACCAGGGCGCCACGGACCACTTCGGTACGTTCGCGGTGTCGGCGCCCCAGGGCGGCGGATCAGTACCAGCCGTTCGCCTGCCAGAAGGACCAGGCGCCGGTGGGGCTGCCGTAGCGGGAGTTCATGTAGTCGAGACCCCACTTGATCTGGGTCTTGGCGTTGGTGCGCCAGTCCGAGCCGGCCGAGGCCATCTTCGAGCCCGGGAGGGCCTGGACCAGACCGTAGGCGCCGGAGGAGGCGTTCGTGGCGTTGACGTTCCAGCCGCTCTCGTGCTCCACGATCTTGCTGAACGCGGCGTACTGGGTCGCGTTCGGGATCAGCTGGTGCGCGATCGCCTTGGCCTCGGTGGCCGAGTCGGCGGTCGCGGCGTGGGCGGGGGCCGCGGTCAGCACCATGCCGGCGGTGGCGGCGGCCACGGCGGCGGTGGTGAGGGCCTTCTTCGGGGACGCGATGCTGCGGGCGATGCGGGAGACGAACACGGAGAACCTTTTCTTCGGGGACATGGTCGTCGCGTACGGCACCTCTCGGGCTCATACGTCGGCGCCGCGACCCTGAGGGCTCGTCGGCGCCGTGCGACGTCGTCCAGAGAAACAGGCTCGGAGCGCGTCCGCAATGACCCCTTTTACTAGTTGTGGTCGCATGTGGGGTGCATGTGACTTGTGTGATCTGGATCTCTATGTGCAGGTCAGGGGCGGTATTGGCGTGAGCATGGCGTCCGATATGCACTACTAGTGAATATAGTGGGTGATGTGGGTCATGTGGGGTGCTTCACCGGTGGGCGGGGCTCGAATGTGACCGCGGTCTCGAACGCCGCCCGCCGGGTGGCTCTGCGTAGCGCCCTGAGCACGGCCGGGCCGAGGAGGAAGGTCAGTACGACCGTGCACAGCGCCCGGCCCAGGTCCCAGCCCAGCGAGGTGGCCACGCAGTAGAGGACGAAGCGGGCCAGGTTGGCGGGGGCCGAGCCGTCCGGCTGGAAGGCGATGTTCGAGGCCTGGCCCTGCATGAAGGGCCAGCCGGCGAGGTTGGTGACCGTGCCGTAGGCGAACGCGGCGAGGAAGCCGTAGCCGGCCAGCAGCGCGAGCTCGGCCCGGCCGCGCAGGCGCTCCGCCCCGGGCAGCAGACCCGCGCCCATCGCGAACCAGCCCAGCGCCAGCATCTGGAACGGCATCCACGGCCCCACCCCGCCGGTGAGCAGCGCCGACGCGAACATCGACAGCGAGCCGAGGGTGAAGCCGAAGCCGGGGCCGAGGACGCGTCCGCTGAGGACCATGAGGAAGAACATGGGCTCGATGCCGGCGGTGCCCGCGCCGAGGGGGCGCAGGGCGGCGCCGGTCGCCGCGAGGACGCCGAGCATCGCGACGGCCTTCGGGCCCAGGCCCGATTCCGAGATCGTCGCGGCCAGGACGAGTACGAGGAGGACGAGGAGGCCGGCGAAGAGCCAGGGGGCGTCGGCTGCGTGGGCGCTGACCTGGGAGGTCGGCGGGGCGAGGAAGGGCCAGCCGAGGGCGGCGACGCCTGTCGCGCTGACGAGGACGAGGGCCGTGACGGAGCGGGGGCCGAGGTGGATGACCTTCACTGCAGGGCCTCTCTCACTTGTGCCACCGTGAGCCATTTCTGGGGGGCCAGGATCTTGCTGACCTGCGGGGCGAAGGAGGGGGAGGCCGTGATCACGTCGGCCGCCGGGCCGTCCGCGATCACCTCGCCGTCGGCGAGCAGGACCACGCGGTCGGCGATCTCCGCGGCCAGCTCCACGTCGTGGGTGGCCAGGATGATCGCGTGGCCCTCGGTGGCGAGGGCGCGGAGGAGGGTGGTCAGGCGGGACTTCGCCGCGTAGTCCAGGCCTCGGGTCGGTTCGTCGAGGAGGAGCAGGGGTGGGCGGGCGGTCAGGACGACGGCGAGCGCGAGGGTGAGGCGCTGGCCTTCCGAGAGGTCCCGGGGGTGGGTGGTGTCCGGTATCCCCGGGAGGAGATCGGAGAGGAGGGCGCGGCAGGTGCCGGGGGTGGCCTTGGCGTCGTGGTCGGCGGCCCTGCATTCGGCGGCGACCGTCTCGGCGTAGAGGAGGTCTCGGGGTTCTTGGGGGACCAGGCCCACTCGGCGGATCAGGTCGGGGGGTGGGGTGCGGTGGGGGGTTGCGCCGCCCACCTGTACTTCGCCGGTCGACGGTTTGGTCAGGCCTACGAGGGTGTTGAGGAGGGTGGACTTTCCGGCGCCGTTGCGGCCCATGAGGGCGACTGTCTCGCCGGGGGTGATGGTGAGGGTGATGTTGTGGAGGGCGTGGGTGACGGAGAGGGAGTGGACCTCGGCTGCGTGGGGGGTGGGGGCGCCTGATGGCTCGGGGGGTGCTGATCGTTGGCGGGTGCGGGTTGGGTGTGGCTGGTCGCGCTCACGCGGCGGTAGCCGCATATCCAATACAGCCCCGCGCCCCTTGGGGGTGCTTGCTGGCGGCGTCAGCCGGTCGCGCAGGTCTGCTGCTCTTCGCCTTGCGTCCCTCACAGTCAGGGGCAATGGGGTCCAGCCCGCCATGCGGCCCAGGGCCACCACCGGGGGGTATACCGGCGATACGGCCATCATCTCGGCCGGGGTGCCGAGCTTCGGTGTTGCTCCCGGCGCTGCCAGGACGGCGACCTGGTCGGCGTACTGGACGACCCGTTCCAGGCGGTGTTCGGCCATGAGGATGGTGGTGCCGAGGTCGTGGACCAGGCGTTGGAGGACCGCCAGGACTTCTTCCGCCGCTGCGGGGTCCAGGGCCGATGTCGGTTCGTCGAGGATCAGGGCTCGGGGGTGGGTGGTGAGGACCGAGCCGATCGCCACTCGTTGTTGCTGGCCGCCGGAGAGGGTGGAGATGGGGCGGGCGCGGAGGTCGGTGAGGCCCAGGAGGTCCAGGGTTTCCTCCACTCGGCGGCGCATCACCGTGGGCGGCAGGCCCAACGACTCCATGCCGTAGGCGAGTTCGTCCTCGACCGTGTCCGTCACGAAGTGGGAGAGCGGGTCCTGGCCCACCGTGCCCACCACGTCGGCCAGTTCGCGGGGCTTGTGCGTGCGGGTGTCGCGGCCCGCCACCGTGACCCTGCCGCGCAGGGTGCCGCCGGTGAAGTGGGGGACCAGGCCGCTGACCGCGTTGAGGATCGTCGACTTCCCGGTACCGGACGGGCCCACCAGGAGGACGAGTTCGCCTTCCGGGACCTCGAAGTCCACGTTCCTGACGGTGGGTTCGGTGGCTCCGGCGTAGGTGACGGAGACATCTTCGAAGCGGATCACGACGGCTCCTTGGGGGATGGCGCGACGAAGGCGGGGAGGAGGCCGAGGAGTACGGCCGCCGCCGGCCAGAGGGGGAGGGTGGGGGCGACCAGGGGGATCACGCCCGGGTGGAGGGCGGTGGGGTCCTGGGCGGAGGCGAGGGTGAGTGCCGCCGCGACCGCCATTCCGGAGACGGCGACCAGGCAGCCCGGGTGTTCCAGCGGTCGGGGCGGTAACGGGTGCGGGGCGTGCGGCGGCCGCCCAGGCGCAGGCCGATGAGGGCCGCGGTGAGGCCGGCGAGGAGGAGGGGGAGGCCGTAGACGCCGCCTTCGGCGGTCAGCAGGCCGTACGTTCCCGCGCATACGCCGAGCAGGCCGCCGAGGGTGAGGGCGGTGGTCGTACGGCGGACGGCGGGTGGGACTTCGGCGGTACGGCCGTAACCGCGGGCGTCCATCGCGGCGGCGAGGGCGACGGAGCGTTCCAGGGCGCCTTCGAGGACGGGCAGGCCTACCTGGAGGAGGCCGCGGAGGCCCTTGTCGGGGCGGCCTCGGAGGCGGCGGGCGGCTCGTAGGCGGTGGACGTCGGCGATGAGGTTGGGGGCGAAGGTGAGGGCCACGACCACCGCCACGCCCATTTCGTACAGGGCGCCGGGGAGGGACTTGAGGAGGCGGGTGGGGCTGGCGAGGGCGTTCGCGGCGCCTACGCAGATGAGGAGGGTGGCCAGTTTCAGGCCGTCGTAGAAGGCGAAGGTGAGGGTTTCGGCGGTGATCCTGCCGCCTATGCGGATGCCCTGGGCCCAGTGGGGGAGGGGGGCTTCGGGGAGGGTGAGGAGGGTGTGGGTGCCGGGGAGGGGGGAGCCGAAGGCGGTGGCGAAGAGGAGGCGGATGAGGAGGACGGTCAGGGCGAGTTTGAGGAAGGCGGAGTAGGAGCGGGACCAGGGGGAGTGGGGGGTGGTGGGGCGGCAGGTTGCCACTACGTAGGCGGAGGTGGTGATGAGGAGGGTGAGGAGGAGGGGGTTGGTGGTGCGGGTGGCTGCGGTGCCGAGGGAGAGGGACCAGAGCCACCAGGCGGCGGGGTGGAGGTGGGCGGGGCGTGGGGGCTGGGCGGGGGCCGGGGCGCGACCGGCCGCAGGCTGTGCGGCATTGCTAGCCACGCCTGCGCCGCCTTGTCTGCCACACCGCTGCCGCCCCCAACACCGTCACCGTCGCTACTCCCGCCCACAAGCCCGCTGACGGGCCCGTTCCCTTCTTCTTCGCGGGCGTTGCCGTCGTCAGTGGCTCGCCGCACCCCCGTTCCGGGTAGCCCGCGATTGCGCACAGCAGGGCGTTCGTGTCGTAGCGCAGGGGCTTCGCCACCGATGCCAGGGCCTCCGCCGTCGTCGCATCCGAGGGCACCCGGGCGCATGCCGTGCGGCGGGTCGGTGGGGTCTCGCCCGACGGGGCGTCCCGCTTCGTGCCGAAGTCGATTACCAACGCCACCCGTTTGTGGTCCTTCTGCGTCCGGGTTCGCGCGCAGATCACCCCGAAAGAGACCGGGCCCCGCGGCCTCGCCGCCTCCGTCGAGTCCTCGCTCACCGCGAAGCGGAAGCCCTGGACCTCGCCGTCGGTGGGGCGGGTCGTCGACGGGCCCTGCGTGGCGTACGTCCAGTGGGAGGCGTCGTAGGTCCAGAAGGACCAGTAGCGGTAGGCCGTGGCGTGGGCCGGCGCACCCGCCGAGAAGGTCAGGAACAGCGCGGCCAGGGCCACGGTGGCTCGGCGGATCACTGCTGACGCCTCCGGCCCCGGAGTATCAGGGCGAAGCCGATCAGCGCGCCGATGAGGAGCCCGCCGCCGACCGTCCAGGCAGCGCTCAGACCACCCTTGTCGGAATCGTCGGTGTCGGATGATGCTTTCGCGTCGCTCGCGCCCGCCGTCGGGTTGTCGTCCACCCCCTCCGGCTTCGGACCCGTCGCGTTGAGCTTGGCCACCAGGTCCTCCCCGCCGAAGTCGTGCACGTCGCCACCCGGCGTCGCCGCCGCCGCGAAGATGAGTTGGGCGTACGCGGCCGGGCCCGCCTTCGCCGCCCAGGCGCCCGCGTTGGACTCCAGCCAGTGCAGGGGCTTGGCGGCCTGGTCGCCCAGGCCCGAGGTGGAGAGGGCGACCACCGCGTCGGCCGTGTTGCCGTAGTCCGGCTGGGGCTCGGCGCCGGGGAGGGCCGTCGTCAGGTGGCCGTCCTTCGCCAGGGTCTTCGCGAGCCAGGCCGCGCCGTTGGTTCCCGCCTGCACGGGCAGAGGCCCCTCGGGCTTCTGGCAGGTCGCGGCGGAGTCGTCCTCGTCCTGCGCGCTCCCCGCCAGGGTCTCGCCCTGCGCACCCAGCGCGGCCGCCGCCGTGGCGTCCGCGTTGGCCGTCAACTCCCCCTTCTTGTCCGGCTGGTACGCGAACGCGCCCCCGTCCTTCCCACCGCACGGCAACGCCAGCTTCAGCAGCGCGTCGTACGGCGACTTCCCGTCCTTGCGGAGGTTGGGCACCGTCACCCCGCCCTGCGCGAGCGCGCCTATCACCACCGACGTCGAGTTCGCGTCGCTCGCGCCGCCCGCGAAGTAGCCCCAGCCGCCGTCCTTGTTCTGGACCGACTTCAGCCAGCGGACCGCCTTGCCGACCTGGGCGTCGTAATCGCCGATCTCCGCGAGCGCCTGCACCGCGGCCCCCGTGCTGTTGGTGTCGGCCTTGCAGGGTGCGTCCTTGCCGTCGCGGAAGGCGGCGAAGGCGCCGTTGGCGCACTGCTGCCCGGCCAGCCAGTCCGTGGCCGAGCGGGCCGGCTCGACGCCGACCGTGCGCTGCGCGAGCAGGGCCAGCGACTGGCGCCAGACACCGTCGTACGTCGGGTCGGTGGTGCCGTACAGCCCGTCGGGTATCGCCACCGAGGGGGAGGGCGACGGGGTCGCGGCGACGGCCGGGGTCGCGGTGCCGATCACTGCGGTGGCGGCCAGGGCCGCGGCGCTGCGGCGGACGACGTTCATGATCGGTGGGTGCCTCTCCCGGTGGGGGAGCCGGGCAGCACGGGGACACCCCGGGCGGCTCGGCTCCGTATTCCTCGACGGTGCCGTGCGCCGGCGGGCTGCCGGCACACCTGAGCCGGTCACGTTCGCGCGGGGCAGTCCGGCTCAGCGTCCCGGGGGACGGATCACGGTTGCGGGTCAGCGCCGGAATTGCACCGGCTTCCCCCCGTACGGGTGTGATGACGACTCGGCAACCATACCCGCCCGTAACCAGGACCCTGAGGGGCGGCTGTGCGAGTGGGTAGTTTCCATCGCATGGGGATCACGGGGAAACTGCTCGGCTCCGGCCGTACCTGCGACGTGTACGAGATCGACGGCGGCTGGGTGCTGCGGCGGAACCGGGAGGGCTGGGGCGACGCGCTCGCCGAGGGTGCGGTCATGGAGCATGTGCGCGCGTACGGCTATCCCGTGCCCCGCGTCCGGCTCGCCGACTCCACGCGGACCGAGCTGGTGATGGAGCGGGTGGCCGGGGTGACCATGCTGGAGGCGTTCGGGGCCGGGACGATCGGCGTGCGGGAGGGCGGGGAGGTACTGGCCGGGCTGCTGCGGCAGTTGCACGGCATTCCGGGGCCGGGCGGGACCGGGCGGGTTCTCCATCTCGACCTGCATCCGGACAATGTGATGCTCACCGGGGGCGGGCGGCCCATGGTGATCGACTGGAGCAACGCGGAGGAAGGGGACCCCGGGCTCGACTGGGGTATGTCCGCCGTGATCCTTGCCTAAGTCGCCGTCGACGACGGGCCGTTGGCCCACCTGTCCGACCTGGCCCGCGCCGGTCTCGCCGCCCTGCTCGCCGACCCCTCCCACCTCACCGAGGAGGGGCTCGCGGAGGCCCGGAAGCGGCGCTCCCGCAATCCGACCATGAGCGCACGGGAGGTCGAACTCCTCGGGGACGCCGAGGAGTTGATCAGGACGTATTGGCGGGCATGAGCGGCACCGGCACCTCGGCCGACCGGCTGGCACAGGACCAGGGGTAGGTCGTCGCTGGGGCGTCGACCGGTGCATCTGGGAACCCCTCGGCCGCGCCCAGATGGACCCCCGCAACTCTCGGCCGCCACACCCGCGAACGAGCCCTCCGCGCCCGCCTGCCTCGGCGACGAGGCCTACGAACAGGCATACGCCGAGGGCACGGCGATGTCGTACGACGAAGGCCTCGACTACGCGCTGGGCGACGCGGAGGCCTGAGGAGTCGGTCCGCCGAAGGGCAGGTGCAGAACCCTGCGGGCGAGCAGCCAGTTGCCGTGGATGCGCCGGAACTCGTCCTCGTAGTGGCCGACTTGGACCGGCGGGCCGGCCGGGAGCATGCCGCCGGTCCAGCCTTCGACGCGGTACGTCGTGAAGTACGACGTCGACTCGGCCGTGTCCGGTGAGGTGGCCGTGACGCGGATGTTGGACATGACCCGCCGCGAGAGCTTGTCCGGCGGCCGGGCCCCGAAGTACGCCCGCAGCTCAGCCCGCCCTACGGACCGTCGACCGTCTCCCGGCGGCGGCCACTCCCACACCCCGTCCTCGGTGAACAGCCCGGCGACGGAAGCGGGTTCACCGAGATCGAGACGGTGGACGAAGTCGAGGATCAGACGCTCACAGGCGCGTTCGGCGAGCAGCCGCTCCAAGGGGTCCATGGTCATTGGTAACAGCGCACCCGCCGCGCCCACGACCCCTTTTCCACTGCCACCGACCCTTTACACCGCCACGTACGCCACCGGCTCGCTCCCCGCCACCGCCTCCGCCCGCCCCAGCTTCACCAGCCGCCGCAGATGCGCCTCGGCCTCCGAGACCGCGATGTTCCTTGATCCGTAAGGGATTTGGCCCCAGGGCCGGTTCCACTCCATGCGCTCGGCGAGCTGCCACGGGGTGAGCGGTTCGACCAGGAGGGAGCGGAGGTCGGCGAGGCGTTCCTCGTGGTGGGCGAGCAACTCCCGTACCCGGGCGGCCGCGTCGGTGAAGGCGTACTGGTGGGCGGGGAGCACCTCGGCCGCGCCCAGGCGCCCGATCCGCTCCAGGGAGTCGAGGTAGTCGCCGAGCGGGTCGGTGACGGTGGCGTCGTCGGGATCCTCGTACAGGCCGATGTGCGGGGTGATCTCGGGGAGGAGGTGGTCGCCGGAGAACAGGCGTCCGTGGCCGGGGAGTCGGGAGGGGTGCTCCTCCTCCAGGTGCAGGCAGACGTGGCCCGGAGTGTGACCCGGTGTCCAGATCGCGCGCAGCCGCCGCCCCGGGAGGTCGAGGAGCTCGCCGGGGACGAGTTCGCGGTCGGGCAGGGCGGGGGAGAAGCCGGGGAGGGTGGTGCGGGGCGCCGCGTCGCGCAGGGGCGCGATGTGCTCCTCGGGCGCACCGGCGGCGGTGAGCTTGTCGGTCATGTACGCGAACCAGCGCCCGGGTTGGGTCTCCCGAGTCCGGCGCACGATCGCCGTGTCGGCCGCGTGCATCGCGATCCAGGCGCCGGAGGCCTCGCGCACCTTGCCCGACAGGCCGTGGTGGTCGGGATGGTGGTGGGTGATCACGACCCCGTGGATCTCCTCGACGGAGGTCCCGCAGCCGGCCAGCCCCTCGGCGAGCACGGACCAGGAGGCGGGGTCGTCCCACCCGGTGTCCACCAGCACGGGTCCGCGGTCGGTGTCCACGACGTACACCAGCGTGTACCCGAGCGGGTTGTCCGGAATGGGCACCTGAACGGACCGTATGCCCCCACCATGATCGAACGTCGTCGCCATCTGTCCTCCGCTCCACGGCCATTGCTCACTATAACTAGAACTGGTATCAGTTCCTGAAACACCGTCAGAAACGAGGGCAGTGGTGATGGCCGAGCTCGTGGAACACGGACAGCTGTTCATCGGCGGGGAGTTGACCGATCCCCTGGGCGAGGACGTCATCGAGGTGATCTCGCCCCATACCGAGGAGGTCATCGGGCGGGTGCCGCACGCCTCGCGGGAGGACGTCGACCGGGCCGTCTCGGTCGCGCGGCGGGCCTTCGACGAGGGGCCCTGGCCGCGGATGAGCCTCGACGAGCGGATCGAGGTCGTCACCCGGATCAAGGACGCGATCGCGGTGCGGCACGAGGAGATCGCGCGCGTGATCTCGTCCGAGAACGGGTCGCCGTACTCCTGGAGCGTGCTCGCGCAGGCGCTCGGCGCGATGATGGTGTGGGACGCGGCGATCACGGTCGCGCGGAACTTCACGTACGAGGAGCGGCGCGACGGCGTGCTCGGGAAGATCCTGGTGCGCCGCGAGCCGGTCGGGGTCGTGGCGGCCGTAGTCCCCTGGAACGTCCCGCAGTTCGTCGCCGCGGCCAAGCTCGCGCCCGCGCTGCTCACCGGCTGCACGGTGATCCTCAAGCCCTCGCCGGAGTCGCCGCTGGACGCGTACATCCTCGCCGACATCACGCGCGAGGCCGGGCTGCCCGAGGGTGTGCTGTCGATCCTGCCGGCCGACCGCGAGGTGAGTGAGTACCTCGTCGGGCATCCCGGCGTCGACAAGGTCTCCTTCACCGGGTCGGTGGCCGCGGGCAAGCGCGTGATGGAGGTCGCCTCGCGCAATCTCACGCGCGTGACACTGGAGTTGGGCGGCAAGTCGGCGGCCGTGGTGCTGCCGGACGCGGACGTGGCGGCCACCGTCGCCGGGGTCGTGCCCGCCGCCTGGATGAACAACGGGCAGGCCTGCGTGGCGCAGACCCGCATCCTCGTCCCGCGCTCCCGCTACGACGAGTTCGCGGACGCCTTCGCGCAGGCCGCGAGCGCGCTGGTGGTCGGCGACCCGCTGGACACCGCGACCCAGGTGGGCCCCCTGGTCGCCAAACGCCAGCAGCAGCGCAACCTCGACTACATCCGCATCGGCCAGGAGGAGGGCGCCAAGATCCTCACCGGCGGCGGCCGGCCGCCAGGCCTGGACCGCGGCTGGTACGTCGAGCCGACCCTCTTCGGCGACGTCGACAACTCCATGCGCATCGCCCGCGAGGAGATCTTCGGCCCGGTCATCTGCCTGCTCCCGTACGGCGACGAGTCCGAGGCGCTGAAGATCGCCAACGACTCGGACTACGGGCTCAGCGGCAGCGTGTGGACGGCCGACGTGGCACACGGCATCGAGGTCGCGGGGCAGGTCCGTACCGGCACCTACTCGGTCAACACCTTCAGCCTCGACATGCTCGGCCCGTTCGGTGGCTACAAGAACTCCGGTCTGGGGCGGGAGTTCGGCCCCGAGGGCTACGGCGAGTACCTCGAACACAAGATGATCCACCTTCCCGCCGGCTGGGAGGGCTGAGCGGCATGGGAGACCGCTGGCACGTCGAGGTCGACCGCTCCGTCTGCATCGGCTCGGCCCAGTGCACGCACCGGGCCGAGGGCGCCTTCCGCCTCGACTCGGCCATGCAGTCGCACCCGGTGGACCCGGAGACGGACGCCAACGAACGCATCCTGGACGCCGCCGAGAACTGCCCGGTGGAGGCGATCGTGATCACCCTGCTGGGGAGCGGGGAGCCGGTGTTCCCGCCCGAGGAGTAGCCGCATACGCTCCTGCGGTCGTCACCGAAGCGATCAGGGGCAGGGAAAAGGGTGGAGAAGTCCGAGGCGAAGAGGCTGTTCCAGCAGGCGCGGGCGGCCTGGCAGGAGAAGGAGTGGTTGCGCGCCGCCGACCTCTACGAGCAGCTGCTCGCGCACTTCCCCGACGAGAAGGCGAGCGCGGACTGGTGGTACGACGCCGCGCTCGCCCACAAGTTCCTGCGCAACTGGGCCAAGGCGTACGCCCTCGGCCGCGAGGCCGCCGCCCGGGCCCCGCGCGGCGAGGGCGACCCCGCGTTCTGGAACCTCGGCATCGCCGCCACCATCCAGGGCGACTGGCCGACGGCCCGCGACGCCTGGGCCGGCTTCGGCATCGAGATCCCGGACGGCGAGGGGCCGATCGAGGGCAGCTTCGGCGCGGCCTGCGTACGGCTCGACACCGGCGGCGAGCGCGAGGTCGTCTGGATCGAACGCCTCTGCCCGACCCGGGGACGGGTCGTCAACGTGCCCATCACCAGCGGCCGGCGGTACGGCGAGATCGTCGTGCACGACGGCGAACCCAAGGGCGAGCGGGTCTACGACGGCCGGACTTACCCCGTCTTCGAGGAGCTGCTCCTCCTCCAGGAGTCCGAACTGCCCACCCTCCAGGTGACGGTCGCCGCGGGTGACAAGGCCGACGTACGGGCCCTGCTCGACCTGTTCACCGAGCACGGCTTCGGCGCCGAACCCGCGAGCAGCGTCCAGATGCTCTGCGCCTGCTGCAGCGAGGGCAGCGTGGCCAAGGAGGGCGAGGACGGCACCCTGCACACGGGCGCCCAGCGGGTGTCCCTCGCGGCCCCGGAGGAGGATGCCCGGCGCCTGCTGGACCAGTGGGCGACCGAAACGGCGATCGGCCGAAGCTGGAGCGGGCTGCAGCCGGTGGGCTGACCAGGGCATCGGCATCGCGCCGTCCGGGACGCTGGGTGTGTGGCTGCGGCCGGGTCTCGTCATCGTGGCGACCGGCGGGATCGGGACGTTCGCCGTCCTCGCTCTCGGTCAACGAGCCCTGCGCAACAGCTAGTTGTCCTCCGGTGCCGTGAGGTCGATGAGCCGGCACACCGTCTCGATGTCGATCTTCACCTGGGCGATGGAGGCGCGGCCCGAGAGCCAGGTGATCAGGGCCGAGTGCCAGGTGTGCTCGATGACGCGGACCGCGGAGAGCTGCTCGGGGGTCGGGTTCTCCTGCCCCATCGCATCCAGGATGATCACCGTGGTCTGTCGGGAGACCTGGTCGACCTCCGGCGAGACGCTGCGGTCGGCGAAGGTGAGCGCCCGCACCATCGCGTCGGCCAGATGCGGCTCGCGCTGCAGCGCCCGGAAGGCCCGCATCAGGGTCTCGGCGACCCGCTCGGCGGCCGTCTCGCCGCCCGGCGGCTTCTTCCGCAGCGTGCCGTGCATGTGCTCCAGCTGGTCCTGCATGGTGGCGACCAGCAGATGCACCTTGGACGGGAAGTAGCGGTACAGCGTGCCCAGCGCCACCTGCGAGGACTCGGCGACCTCCCGCATCTGCACCGCGTCGAAGCCGCCCCGGCTGGCCAGCTGCGCGCTCGCGTGCAGGATGCGTCGACGACGCGCCTCCTGCCGCTCCGTGAGGGGCGGGGAGGACGTCCGCGCGGTGGCGTCCGGCTTGGCTTCCGCAGGCATGTGTCCCGTCCGGTGACAGTCGGTGAAGGCCGGTGATCGCACCGAGCATGGCAGGGCGTCCGCCGTGGCGCGAATCACCTGATCCACTGCTCACAGTGCCCCTACCTGCCGGTAGATTCAGAGCCTCCTGGACGATCAAGTCTGAAACTTGTTCTAGATTAGCGTCCCGGCGTAATCTCGCGGGACAGTGCACGCAGAAGGGGGCCCAGAGTGACCGCTGAGGCCAGTCAGGCCGGGCCCCAGGAGGCCTCGGCCGCCGACGGCGAGCGACCGCTCCACATCGCGCTCCTCACCTATAAAGGGAACCCGTTCTGCGGCGGCCAGGGCGTCTACGTCCGCCACCTCTCCCGCGAGCTGGCCCGCCTCGGTCACCGCGTCGAGGTGATCGGCAGCCAGCCGTATCCCGTCCTCGACGAGGGCGCGGAGTACGCGGCCCGCCTCAGCCTCACCGAGCTGCCGAGCCTCGACCTCTACCGCTCGCCGGACCCCTTCCGCACCCCGAAGCGCGACGAGTACCGCGACTGGATCGACGCGCTGGAGGTCGCGACGATGTGGACCGGCGGCTTCCCCGAGCCGCTGACCTTTTCCCTCCGCGCCCGCCGTCATCTCCGCGCCAGGCGCGGCGAGTTCGATGTCGTGCACGACAACCAGACGCTCGGATACGGGCTGTTGGGCGACGTCGGCGCCCCGCTCGTCACCACCGTCCACCACCCCATCACCGTGGACCGGCAGTTGGAGCTGGACGCGGCCGAGAACTGGCAGCAGCGCTGGGGCAAGCGCCGCTGGTACGCCTTCACACGCATGCAGAAGCGCGTCGCGCGCCGGCTGCCGTCCGTCCTGACCGTCTCCGGCACCTCCCGCGCCGAGATCGTCGACCACCTGGGCGTGCGCGAGGACCGTATCCACGTGGTCCACATCGGTGCCGACACGAACCTGTTCTCGCCGGACCCGTCGGTCCCGGTGGTCCGCGGCCGGATCGTGACGACGTCCAGCGCGGACGTCCCCCTCAAGGGCCTGGTCTTCCTCGTCGAGGCGCTGGCGAAGGTACGTACGGAACACCCCGACGCCCACCTGGTCGTCGTCGGCAAGCGGCCCGCCGAGGGGCCCGTCGCACAGGCCATTGAGCGGTACGGCCTCGAAGGCGCCGTCGAGTTCGTCAAGGGCATCTCGGACGCCGAACTGGTCGACCTGGTCCGCTCGGCGGAGGTCGCGTGCGTCCCGTCGCTCTACGAGGGCTTCTCCCTCCCGGCGGCGGAGGCGATGGCGACGGGCACACCGCTGCTGGCGACGACCGGCGGGGCGATCCCGGAGGTGGCCGGCCCGGACGGCGAGACCTGCCTCGCGGTACCGCCGGGTGACTCGGGGGCGTTGGCCGCCGGCTTGAGCCGACTGCTCGGCGACCGCGAACTGAGGGCCCGACTCGGCCGGGCGGGCCGTGAGCGGGTACTGGCGAGGTTCACCTGGGCGCGAGCAGCGGAGGGCACGGTACTGCACTACCGCGAGGCCATGGCCCTCCCCCACGCTCGACGGCGCTCGCGCGGGGGGACCCCCATCGCGAGCACGCTTCCCGGCCGCTCCGCGGCCACTCAGGGCGTCCAATCCGCGACCCCGACCAGCGACACCGGCGTCTACTCCGAAAGCAGGGCCACGTGCTGACCGTCGACTTCTCCCGGTTCCCGCTCGCCCCGGGCGACCGCGTCCTGGACCTCGGCTGCGGAGCCGGCCGGCACGCGTTCGAGTGCTACCGGCGCGGCGCCCAGGTCGTGGCGCTCGACCAGAACGGCGAGGAGATCCGCGAGGTCGCGAAGTGGTTCGCGGCGATGAAGGAGGCCGGGGAAGCACCGGAAGGCGCCACCGCCACCGCCATGGAGGGCGACGCCCTCGCCCTCCCCTTCCCGGACGAGTCCTTCGACGTCGTGATCATCTCCGAGGTGATGGAGCACATCCCGGACGACAAGGGCGTACTCGCGGAAATGGTCCGGGTGTTGAAGCCCGGCGGCCGGATCGCGATCACCGTCCCGCGCTACGGCCCCGAGAAGGTCTGCTGGGCGCTGTCGGACGCGTACCACGAGGTCGAGGGCGGCCACATCCGCATCTACAAGGCGGACGAACTGCTCGCGAAGATCCGCGAGGCGGGCCTCAAGCCGTACGGCACCCACCACGCGCACGCGCTGCACTCGCCGTACTGGTGGCTGAAGTGCGCGTTCGGCGTCGACAACGACAAGGCGCTGCCCGTGAAGGCGTACCACAAGCTGCTGGTCTGGGACATCATGAAGAAACCCCTGGCCACCCGGGTCGCCGAGCAGGCGCTGAACCCGCTGATCGGCAAGAGCTTCGTGGCGTACGCGACCAAGCCGCACCTGCCCAAGCTCTCCGAGGCGGGGGCGGGCGCGCGGTGACCACTCCCCGGACAGAACACCTCGTCCTGCCCGGGGTCCTCACCGCCGGGCAGGCCGCCGCGACCGTCGCCGGCATCCTCGCCGTGCAGCGGGAGGACGGGGCGCTCCCGTGGTTCCGGGGACACCACCTCGACCCGTGGGACCACACCGAGGCAGCGATGGCGCTGGACGCGGCGGGCGAGCACGAGGCCGCCGAGCGGGCCTACGAGTGGCTCGCGCGGCATCAGAACGAGGACGGGTCCTGGTACGCGGCATACCAGGACGGGGAGTTCGCCGACGTCACCGACCACGGCCGGGAGACGAACTTCGTCGCCTACATAGCCGTAGGGGTGTGGCACCACTACCTCTCCACCGGCGATGACGCCTTCCTGGACCGTATGTGGCCGGCCGTCTACGCGGCCGTCGAGTACGTGCTGCGGCTCCAGCAGCCGGGCGGGCAGATCGGCTGGAAGGGCGAGGAGGACGGGAGCTTCACCGCCGACGCCCTCCTCACCGGCTCCTCCTCGATCCACCACGCGCTGCGCTGCGCGCTCGCGATCGCCGAGCAGCGCGAAGAGCCGCAGCCGGACTGGGAGTTGGCGGTGGGGGCGCTGCGTCACGCGATCCGCCGCCACCCCGAGCGGTTCCTCGACAAGGACCGCTACTCGATGGACTGGTACTACCCGGTGCTGGGCGGCGCGTTGACGGGCACGGAGGCCAAGTCCCGTATAGAGGAAGGCTGGGAGCGCTTCGTCGTCCCCGGCCTCGGCGTGCGCTGCGTCGTCCCGAACCCCTGGGTGACCGGCGGCGAGTCCGCCGAACTCGCACTCACCCTCTGGGCGATGGGCGAGTCCGACCGCGCGCTGGAGATCCTCCAGTCCATCCAGCACCTGCGCGACGCCGAGTCCGGCCTCTACTGGACGGGCTACGTCTTCGAGGACGAGACGATCTGGCCCCAGGAACTCACCACCTGGACGGCCGGCTCCCTCCTCCTCGCGGTCGCGGCCCTCGGCGGCCACGACGCGACCTGCACGGTGTTCGGCGGCGAGACCCTGCCGAGGGGACTGGACCCCGACTGCTGCTGACCCTCGTACCGCCGGAAATCCGGTCGAGAAATCCGCCGTCGGCGGCCACCCTGGCCGGATGCTGTTGAAACTCACCGGATCCAGCTGCGCGGGCAAGACCACGCTCGCCCGCGCCGTCGCGGACCGGTTGGACGGTCTCGTGGTGCACGAGTTCGACGAGGTCGGCGTGCCGGACCCGCCGATCCCTCCGCACTGGCGCAACCGCATGACCGAACTGTGGGTGCGCCGCGCGCTGGACTACCAGGCCAGGGGACTGGACCTGCTGCTGTCCGGGCAGTCGCCCCTGGGCGAGGTCCTCGCCGCCCCCTCGGCCCCGCTGCTGGACGGGATCGCGGTGTGCCTGATCGACGTCGCCGACGAGGTACGGCGCGAACGGCTCGCCGCACGCGACGGCGGCCGCTGGGACCAGGACGCCGTCGACGCGTTCTGCGGCTGGGCCGCCTGGCACCGCGGCCACGCCCGCGACCCGCGCTTCAAGCCCGAGGTCATCATCGACGGCAGCTGGCCGGAGATGGCCTGGCACCGTTGGACCGGGTGGACCGCCGAGGATCCGCGATGGCGCACCGACCTGATCGACACCACGGGACGCCCGACGGCGGAGTCGGTCGATCAGGTCGAGCGCTGGGTGACCGGACGACGTGAGGCGCACCGGTCCTCTCAGTGACGTTGCATCCGGCCCGCGATCGCGTGGCCGACGAAGAGGTAGACCACCGCCGCCAGGCCGTAGCCGGCGACCACGCGGGCCCAGGCCTTGTCGAAGGTGAAGAGGTCACGCGACCAGCCCGCCAGCCAGTTGGCCACGTCATGGACGAACTGCACCAGTTCATTGGCACGGTTGGCGTCCAGCAGGTACATCAGAATCCACAGGCCCAGGATGAGGGCCATGATGTCGGCGACGATCGCCACGACCGCGCCGGCCCGATTGCCACTGCTATATCGAGACATGCTTTCCGGATTGCCGCGACTTGCCGAATGAAACCCGAACGGGTTCGCCCGAGTGGCGGACAGCGCCGGCCCGGGGCAGGCTGCCGGAGGAACACCGACTCGGGGAGAACACCCCGGAGGACCCCGTGCCCGTACCGATACGGCGCCTCTTCGTGGCGCTCACCCTCTGCTGCGCCCTGCTCGCCGGCGCCACCGCCTGCGGAAACAGCGGAACCGATGCCGCCCAGGACACCGCAGCGGTCGTGGCCGCCGCAGCCGACACCCCGAGCCCCACCAGCTCGGCCGAACGCCAGAAGTTCGCCAAGACCCGCTTCGTGACGAACGCCGGGCTCGCGGCCGGGGCGACGTACCAGTGGATCGTGAAGCCCTGGAAGGCCGGGAAGTTCAAGAAGGGCACCAAGGGACGCAAGTTCGCCCTGGTGAAGGCGGGGCTCGCGGGAGCGTTCGCGTACAACCGGCTCAAGGCGGCCACCCGCAACGCCCAGGGCGACCCGACCCTCTCCAAGGCCCTCGCCCCGCTGAGCTCCGGCATCGACGCCCTCAAGGACCTCCCGTCGAAACTCCGCAAGGGCGACTCGGCCGACGACGCGGCCGGCTCCTTCGACGACATCATCAACAAGGTCAAGGACGCGGGAGAGAGCGCGGGCGCCGAGGTGACGGACAAGGTCCCGTCGGCCGGCCAACTGGCGGGCGGCAGCTAGGAGTTCTGCTCGGCCAGCACCCGTAGCGACTCCCGGTCCGGGGCCAGTGCCAGCAGGTCCGTCACCGGCCCCTTGCGCCACAACTCCAGCCGCTCCGCGATGCGTTCGCGCGGCCCGACCAGCGAGATCTCGTCCGCGAAGGCGTCCGGCACGGCGAGCACGGCCTCCTCCCTCCTCCCCTCCAGGAAGAGCCGCTGAATGTGCCGCGCCTCCTCCTCGTAGCCCATCCGCGCCATCAGGTCGGCGTGGAAGTTGCGGGAGGCGTGCCCCATGCCGCCGATGTAGAAGCCGAGCATGGTCTTGACCGGCAGCAGCCCCTCGGCGACGTCGGCACAGACCTGCACCCGGGCCAGCGGGGCGACGACGAAGCCGGGCGGAAGGGCCTCAACTGCCGCTCCGTACACGTCCGGACGGCTCGGCGACCAGTACAGCGGCAGCCACCCGTCGGCGATCCGCGTCGTCTGCTCGACGTTCCTCGGCCCCTCCGCGCCGAGCAGGATCGGCAGGTCGGGACGGAGGGGATGCGTGATCGGCTTGAGCGCCTTGCCGAGCCCGGTCCCGTCCTCGCCCCGGTAGGGGTGCGAGTGGAAGCGTCCGTCCAGCGCGACCGGCCCCTCCCGCCGCAGCACCTGCCGTACGACATCCACGTACTCCCGTGTCGCCGTCAGCGGCGACTTCGGGAACGGGCGCCCGTACCACCCCTCCACCACCTGCGGCCCCGACAGCCCCAGCCCCAGCATCATGCGCCCGCCGGAGAGATGGTCGAGGGTGAGGGCGTGCATCGCGGTGGTGGTCGGCGACCGGGCCGCCATCTGCGCAACCGCCGTACCCAGCCTGATCCTTGAGGTCTGCGCGGCGATCCAGGCCAGCGGTGTGAAGACGTCCGAGCCCCACGACTCGGCCGTCCACACGGAGTCGTACCCGAGCCGCTCGGCCTCCTGCGCGAGCGGCACATGGTCGGCGGAGGGGCCGCGGCCCCAGTAACCGAGGGCGAGACCGAGTCGCATGGCGCCTCCACCAGATATCTGACGGTCCGTCAAATCTGACGCTAAGAGCTGCGACTGTACGACAACGGCCCCCCGCCCGAAAGGGCGAGAGGCCGTGGTACCGCTACTTGCTTCGGCTCAGCCGCGCTGGATGCCGGACGTGTCCTGGAGGACACCGCGGCGGCCGTCCTGCGTCTGGGCGACCAGGCCCGGACCGCGCTGCTCGACGGCCAGGTACCAGGTACCGGGCGCCAGTTCGGCGATCGGCGTCGGCGAACCGTCCTCCGCGAACAGCGGCCGCGGCACCGGGACGGCGAACCAGAACGGCGAGAAGTCCCCGACCGGCTGCGGCGCCTGGGCCTGCGGCGCGGCGCCGTAGGGCTGCCCCGGCTGCGGCTGACCGCCGTACGGCGGCTGCTGCGCACCGGGGTAGCCGTAACCGCCCGGCTGCGGCTGGCCGCCGTACGGCTGCGGGGTCTGCGGCTTGGGGGCCGGGATGAGCGCGGCCTGGAGCGCGGGGACCAGCGGGGTGGCGATGGCGGCACCGGCCAGGAGGAGGGCGGCGACGAAGCCGAGGATGAGACCGGCGGCGGGGCTGGTGCCCTTGCCGCTGTCCACCAGCCACCAGAACAGGCTCCAGGCCACGATGACGGCGAAGGCTGTACCGACCGCTCCGAGGTCGAGTCCGGCGACCTTGCGCGGCTGCGGAAGCGCGCGGTTGACGACGACCAGAGCGGCGCCGACGACGCCGGCCATGTAGATGCCCAAGCCCATGCCGAGACTGTCCCACGCGTTCACGTCGACGTCGTAGCCGGAATAGGTGTAGGAGTTGAGGAACGACGCGATGAACAGCAACACCGCTGCCCCGATCACCACGCCGTCGCCTCGGTTGAGGGAGCGGATATTCACTGCAGGTCCTTCGTCAGTCGTCTCGTCGTCGGTAGACCTTATCGCCCGCCCGACCAGGGTGTCCGCAGGGATCCGCCCGCCGATCACGAAGCGCGCAGGAAACTCACGATTCCTTCAGAGATCCCCTGTGCCGCCTTCTGTCGCCAGGCCCCGCTGGTGAGCAGTGCCGCGTCCTTGCTATCGCGCATGTTGCCGCACTCGATGAACACCTTGGGAACCGTTGACAGATTGAGACCGCCGAGGTCCTTACGTGTGACGAGACCGGTTCCGTCGCCGATGTAGTTGGACGCGGGCTCGCCCGTCACCCGGACGAAGTTGCCCGCGATACGCACGCCGAGGTCCGAGGAAGGGGCGACGATGGCGCGGGTGTCGGCGGCGCCCGCGTGCACGGAGCCGGGAAGGATGACGTGGAACCCGCGGTCACCGGCCGCCGCCCCGTCCGCGTGGATCGAGATCGCGGCGTCGGCGTGGGCGAGATTCCCGATCCGGGCCCGCTGGTCGACGCAGGGCCCCCAGGCAGGGGAACCGGTGTCCCGGGTCAACTTCACGGTCGCGCCCAGTTTCTCCAGCAGCGCCTTCAGCCGGTGCGAGACGTCGAGCGTGAACTCCGCCTCCGTATAACCCCCGTTGGTCGAGGTCCCGGTGGTGTCGCACTCCTTCCAGTTCGTGCCGATGTTCACCTTGCGGTTGATCTCGGCGGTGTGCTGGAAGTTGCCGGGGTTGTGCCCCGGGTCGATCACGACGACCTTGCCCTTGAGCGGCCCGGAGGCGGCGGGGGAGGAGTCGGTCGGAGCCGGTGAGGCCGACTCCTTGCCGTCGTCCGACGAGGAGGAGGATGGGGGAGCGGCCGACGAGACGGGACTGCCGAGCGCCGAGGTCGCCGGCGAGGTCCGCACACTCGCCTCACCCGAGCCGCCCCCGCCCCCCGACCCGCCCACGGCCTCGTACACGAGCCACCCCAGCAGGGCCCCCGGCACGAGCGCGGCGACCGCCACGGTCAGGGGGCCGCGACGGGGGCGGCGGGGCTGCGGAGGATCGAAGTCAGGGCCTACGTACGACACGCCTGCCACCCTAACGGCCATCGATGGCGTCCATAGGGTTCGTGCGGGCCGTTGGGATGAGAGGAGTAGTTCGGCACCCAGCGGCGCAAAACATTGAACATGGCCGATTCACTGCTCCTCGCGTCCATGGGAATGTTCGGAACCTTGATCGGCGGCAGCCTTACGGGGTTCATCAACAGCCGCTCGGAACGCGCGAAACAGCGGGCGCTGGAGCAACAGGAAGAACGTCGGTCCCGCAGACAGGAAAGACTGTTGGCGACGAGACAAAGGAAGCTGATCTGTCAGGAATTCGCCGAGAAATCGCAGCTGGCCCGGATAGCGGCCCTCGACCATCGCAGATCCTCTGCCGGACACCCCCGCAGGGAATGCGGAAGAGATCCGTCTGCACGGCAGGAGAACGTACAGAGAGGCACCGATGACCTCCTCCGCGGTCGAGTTGCAGGGGCACGACGAAGTCGGCTGCTCGGGTGAACGCCTGCCTCTCAAGCCTTCGGGACCTGCTGAACTGCGCGGAGGACCATTGAAGCGGGCCGATGCGCAGAGATGCCCCATGCTCTTCATCCGCGCCGGCCGCGTCGCTCTGGACCGGCCCACGCCGCCTATTTGATCTCCGCTCCCGTTCGCCGCAGGACGCGCAGTGAGTCGGTCACCGAGACCTCCGTGAAGGCACCGGACTCCAGGGCCCGGAGGTAGACGCGGTACGGCGCCTGTCCCGTGAACTCGTCCTTCGGATCCGGAAACACGTCATGAATGAGCAGCAGCCCGCCTTCGGCCACATGGGGTGCCCACCCCTCGTAATCGGCGTTGGCGTGCTCGTCCGTGTGCCCGCCGTCGATGAAGACGAGCCCGAGGGGCGAATTCCAGAACGCGGCAATCTGCGGAGACCGCCCGACGAGAGCAACGACATGCTCCTCGAGCCCGGCCCGGTACAGCGTCCGCCGAAAGGCGGGCAACGTGTCCATCACCCCGAGCTCGGGGTCAACAGTCTCCGGGTCGTGGTAATCCCACCCCGGCTGCTGCTCCTCACTCCCGCGGTGATGATCGAGCGTGAGCGCGACGACCCCGGCCTCCCGAGCGGCATCCCCGAGCAGAATGGCGGACCGCCCGCAGTAGGTCCCGACTTCGAGGAGCGGCAACCCGAGCGCACCGGCTTCAACAGCGGCTCCGTACAGCGCAAGCCCCTCATGCAGGGGCATGAACCCCTTCGCCTTCTCGAAGGCGGCCAGGATCTCGGGCGAGGGCGCTGCCATGGGTTTCCTTCCAGTCGTACGACACTCAGGCCACCCATGCTGTCGTACCCCCCACCGATCTACTCAGCAGGGGGCACGTGGAGCATCTTCAGGGGCGCGGGGAACTGCGCGACCAGCCACGGCGAAGCATCAGCCGCCACTCAACAGAACCCCCCCTGCCCCTTAGGCGTTGACAGTCTCCCCGGGCAGCGAAAGATCCAGATCCACAGCCAACTCCTCCCCCGAATGCGTAGCAGAGGAGGCAAGCGGCCCATGGCCGGAGGCCTTCGCCGCCAGCACATACGCCCCCTGCGCAGGCACGGCCAGCACATAGCTCCCGTCGGCCTCGGACACGGTCGCCCCCGCCTGCCGCCCCCGCCGGTCGATGAGCGTCACCTTGGCCCGAGCCACCGGAGCGCCCCCGGCATCAAGCACACGCCCCCGGAACCCCCGCAGCACAGCCTCCGCGTTGGCGACCCCCGCCTCCTCCTCACTGCTGGCACGAAGCTGAGGCGCCCGATTGGCCTTGGGCAGGAACAACGCCATCACCAGCCCGATCGCCACAGCCCCGGTGGCGATGAGGAACGACACCCGGAACCCGTGCATGGTCGGGATCGCGACCCCACCGACATTGTTCGCGGTGTTGGCCAGCACCATCCCGATCACGGCACTCGAAACAGACGTACCGATGGACCGCATCAACGTGTTGAGCCCGTTCGCCGCCCCCGTCTCCGACGCCGGCACCGCCCCCACGATCAACGCCGGCAGCGACGAGTACGCGAGCCCGATCCCCGCACCCAGCACGACCGCGATGACGAGGCTCTGCCAGGCCGCGCTCATGAGCCCCAGCCCCGCGCCGTACCCGATCGCGATGATCAGCATGCCGAGGATGAGGGTGAACTTCGGCCCGTACTTCGCCGACAGCCGCGCGTACACCGGCGCCGTGACCATCATGGTCAGCCCCAGCGGAGCGACCAGCAGACCGGCGACGACCATGGACTGGCCGAGGCCGTACCCGGTGGCCTTAGGCAGCTGGAGCAGCTGGGGAAGGACGAGCGAGACGACGTAGAACGAGACACCGACCATGATCGACGCCAGGTTGGTGAAGAGGACGGCGGGCCTGGCCGTGGTCCGCAGGTCCACCAGCGGTGCCTGCGAGCGCAGCTCGAACAGGCCCCACAGGACCAGTACGACGGCCGACGCGGCGAACATGCCGAGCGTGCTGCCCGAGGTCCAGCCCCAGTCGCTGCCCTTGGTGATCGGCAGCAGGAAGAGGACCAGACCGGCGGACAGCCCGAGCGCGCCCAGGATGTCGAAGAAACCCTCCGCCCGCATCGGGGACTCCGGTACGACGAGCAGAGTGAGGACGATCGAGAGCGCGCCGAGGCCCGCCGCGCCGTAGAAGAGGGCGTGCCAGTCGGCGTGCTGGGCGACCAGCGCCGCGAGCGGCAGCGCGAGTCCGCCGCCGACGCCGATCGAGGAGCTCATCAGCGCCATCGCGGAGCCGAGCTTCTCGCGGGGCAGCATGTCGCGCATCAGGCCGATGCCGAGCGGGATCGCGCCCATCGCGAAGCCCTGGAGCGTACGGCCGACGATCATCGTGAGCAGCTGGCTGGTGAGGGCGCTGACGAGCGCGCCGGCCACCATGACGGCGAGGCTGAGGATCAGCATCTTCCGCTTGCCGTAGAGGTCGCCGAGGCGGCCCATGATCGGGGTGGCCACGGCGCCCGAGAGGAGCGTCGAGGTCAGGACCCAGGTGGCGTTGCTGGGCGCGGTGTCCAGCAGCTGCGGCAGGTCCTTGATCACCGGGACGAGCAGGGTCTGCATCACCGCGACAACGATGCCCGCGAAGGCGAGCACCGGGACCACGGCCCCGCTCGCTCTCCGGGCGGGCAGGTCGTTCGTCGTGTGGGTCATTGCGGGAGGCCTCCAGTAGATAAGTGCTGGGTAAACCTCGTATGCACAGGCAACTATTCCGTTGCTTCGAGCCTCTAATCAATTCTTGACCGGGTCATGGGAATCTGATGCAGCGTCAGGGGGTGGCGAGTTAGTGGAACGTGTTCTAGTCTCGCGCGCCATGAGGGCATACGTGGCCGGCGTCGGGATGACCAAGTTCGAGAAGCCCGAGACCCGTGACTGGCAGTACTGGGACATGGTGCGGGAGGCGGGGAGCGCGGCGCTCGCGGACGCGGGGGTCGCGTACACCGACGTGGAACAGGTTCCCGTCGGCTACTGTTTCCAGCCGTCCACCGCCGGCCAGCGCGCCGCCTATGAGCTGGGTCTCACCGGCGTCCCGGTCTACAACGTCAACAACAACTGCGCGACCGGCTCGACCGCCCTGATGCTGGCCCGCCAGCTCGTCGAGGGCGGCTCCGCCGACTGCGTACTGGCCCTGGGCTTCGAGAAGATGAAGAAGGGCGCGCTGGGCGGAGGGGCGGATGGCGGCGACTTCTCGACATCCCCCGTCGCCCGGCACTACGGGATCATGGCCGCCCGGCACGGCTTCGAGATGACCCCGCCCACCGCGCAGATCTTCGGCGACGCGGCCCGCGAGCACATGGAGAAGTACGGCACCACCGAGGCGCAGCTCGCCGCGGTCGCCGCCAAGAACCACCGGCACTCGGCGCACAACCCGTACGCGCAGTTCCAGGACGTGTACGAGGTCGACGACATCCTCGCCGCGCGTACCGTCCACCGCCCGCTCACCAAACTCCAGTGCTCGCCGACCTCGGACGGCGCGGCGGCCGCGGTGGTGGTGTCGGAACGGTTCGCCGAGCAGCGCGGGCTCACCGGTCTCGTCGAGATCGTCGCCCAGGCCATGACGACCGACACCGAGGAGTCCTTCGCGTCCGGTTCGTGCGTCGACGTCGTCGGGCAGCCGATGTCGCGGGAGGCGGCCCGCCAGGTCTACGAGCGGTCCGGACTCGGCATCGACGACGTGGACGTCGTAGAACTGCACGACTGCTTCTCGGTCAACGAGCTGCTGACGTACGAGGCCCTCGGGATGTGCGGGGAGGGCGAGTCCGGGAAGCTGGTGGAGTCCGGGGCGACGACGTACGGCGGGCGGTGGGTGGTGAACCCGTCCGGCGGGCTGATCTCCAAGGGGCATCCGCTGGGGGCGACGGGCATCGCCCAAGTCGCCGAGCTGGTGTGGCAGTTGAGGGGCGCGGCGGGGGAGCGGCAGGTGCCTGGGGCGCGGGTCGGGCTCGCGCACAACATCGGGCTCGGTGGGGCCGCGGTGGTGACGCTGGTACGGGCCGTCTAGGCGGTTTCGGGCGTACGGCGGTGGCGCAGGCGGTCTGGCTCCCGCGCTGTCGTGCGCGGTCTAGGTCCTGCGCTGTAGGTCCGGGTCCGGCGAAATCCCGATGCAAGGACCGTAAGCGGGTTGAGAGCATGACACCCATGCTGGAAGCCGCTGACGTCACCCGGACCTCCCGTACCACCGCGCCCCCCACCTGGCTGGTGGTCGCGCTCGCCTGCGCCGGGCAGTTCCTGGTCGTGCTGGACGTGTCGGTCGTCAACGTCGCGTTGCCGTCGATGCGGACCGACCTGGGGCTGAGCGCGCAGGGCCTGCAATGGGTGGTGAACGGGTACGCGATCGCCTTCGCCGGGTTCATGCTGCTCGGCGGCCGGGCCGGGGACCTGTACGGGCGCAAGCGGATGTTCCTGGTCGGGCTCGCCCTGTTCACGCTGGCCTCGCTGGGCGGCGGGCTCGCGCAGGAGGGCGGTCAGCTGCTGGTCGCGCGGGCCGTGCAGGGGCTTGGGGCGGCGGTGCTGGCCCCGTCGACGCTGACGATTCTCACCTCGGCCGTCCCGGAGGGTGCCGCGCGGGCGCGGGCGATAGCGACCTGGACCGCGGTGGGCGCGGGGGGCGGCGCGGCCGGCGGGCTGGTCGGCGGGGCGCTGGTGGACGGGCTGTCCTGGCGGTGGGTGCTGCTGATCAACGTGCCCGTGGGGGCGGTCGTGCTGGCCGGCTCGATGCGGTGGCTGGGGGAGAGCCGGAACGGCGACGGGCGGCGGCTGGACCTGCCGGGTGCGGTGCTGGTGACGGCCGGGCTCGCGACCCTCGCGTACGGCATCTCGCAGACCGAGGCGGAGGGGTGGACGGCGGCCGCGACGCTGCTGCCGCTGCTCGCCGGGCTCGCGTTGATCGGGGTGTTCCTGCTGGTCGAGGCGCGTACGGCGGCCCCGCTGATGCCGCTCGGGCTGTTCCGGTCGCGGGCGGTGTCCTCGGCGAACGTGGCGATGTTCCTGTGCGGCTCCGCGATGTTCTGCATGTGGTACTTCATGACGCTGTACGCCCAGAACGTGCTCGGCTACACCCCGCTGGAGGCCGGTCTCGCGCTGGTCCCCAGCTCGCTCGCGGTGCTGCTCGGGTCCAAGTCGGCCCCGCGCTTCATGCCGCTGCTCGGCGCGCGCAGGCTGGCCGCGCTCGGCACGGTCGTCGCGGCGGCGGGCTTCGGCTGGCAGTCGCTGATGACGCCGGCCGGGAACTACCTCACCGAGATCATGTTCCCCGGGATCCTGATGATGCTGGGCGCCGGTCTCACCGCGACGCCGCTCGCCGCGCTCGCCACGTCGGGGGCGGCGCCGGGGGAGGCGGGGCTGGTGTCGGGGCTGGTCAACACCTCGCGCACGATGGGCGGTTCGCTGGGGCTCGCGGTGATGTCGACGATCGCGGCGGCGCGCACCGGGGACAGCCCGACGCTGGGGGCGCTGACCGAGGGCTACGCGCTGGTGTTCCGGACGGGGACGGGCGTGCTGCTCGCGGGGGCGGTGCTGATGCTGGTGTGGCTGCCGGGGCGGAAGCCGGCGGACCTGGGGGAACGCGCCGTGGGGAGAATTTCCGCGAAGTGAGGCAACGGTCCGGGCGGTCCATGGACTCCTTCTTGTATCTAGGAGGTGCCCATGGGGGATCGCAGGGAGGCTCGGGACGCGGAGTTCCAGAGCTTTTTCATCGGCCGCTGGCCGCGGCTGGTGCGGACGGCATTTCTCCTCACGGGGGAGCAGCACGCCGCGGAGGACCTGGTCCAGTCGACGTTCGAGCAGGTGTACGTGGCCTGGCGCAAGGTCGCCGCCGCGGACGACCCGGAGGCGTATGTACGGCGCGTGATGATCAACGCGCATGCGCGCAGGCACCGCAGAAGGCTGCGGGAGTTCCTGGCGCCGAAGGACGACTCCGGCCTGGTCCGCGAGATCGCCGACACCGGTGACCGCATCGCCCAGGCCGACGACCGGGGCGTCCTGCTGAAGGCACTGTCCGCACTGCCGCCCCGGCAGCGGGAGGCGGTGGTGCTGCGCTACTGGGAGGACCTGACGGAGACCCAGGCGGCCGAGGCGATGGGCTGCTCGGTCGGCGCGGTGAAGAGCAACGCGGCGAAGGGCATCGCGAAACTCCGCGCCATACCGGGACTGGCGGAGACGGTGACGCAGGGCGGGCGGAAGTGATGAGCGCGGACCGGGAGAGGAACCACGACATGACACAGACGGACATCACCCTCCTCCTCGCGGACGCCGCGGACGAGGTCGAGATCGGCATAGCCCCCGTGGAGGCGGTGCTGCGCGGCGGCCGGCGACGCAGGGCGCGGCGCTGGGCGGTGGCCGCGGTGACGGCCGCGGTGATCGCCGGGTCGACGGGGACGCTGGCGGCTGCGGGCTTGCTGCACGGGGGCGGGGACGGCGGCGGGCGGGGCGCGGTGGTGGCGACGCACGGGAAGACACCGGAGCAGAGGCATGTGTACGAGCCTCAGGTCACGTCCCTGGCCAAGGGGATGTACAAGGGCAAGACGTGGTCCCTCGTCGTGCAGTTCTGGGGAGCGCCGAAGGACAAGGCCGAGGCGACACGGCAACTCGACGCCATGACAAGGTCCGGAGTGGAGCCCGCGGAGGTCCACAAGGCGGCGGATCTGATCGGCAAGACCTCGTTCTTCGTGCTCCGGTCGTACGACGGGGAGCGCGGGACCCAGATCATGTTCAACACGGCCAAGGAGCTGGAGCCGTTCGCGGGCACGGACATGGAGTCGATGGCGACCCGCTACGCACCCGAGTCCGAGTCCGGGCAGCTGGTGGTCGGCATGGTCGCCAAGACGGCCCGAGAGGTCACCTGCACCTGGAAGAACGGCACGTCGACGGTGACCCACTGGATCCCGGCGGGCTACGACGTCTCCCCCCAGCTCGCGGCGATGCTCCGCCCGGCGGCGGGCTCGACGACGGCGAACTGGTTCGTGTGCCGGGCCCCGGAGGGCACGTCCTACGCGAGCGCGGAGGTGACGAAATAGGGGGTCACAGCCAGCCCTGTCGGCGGGCCTCGCGTACCGCCTCCATCCGGTTGCGGGTGGCCGTCTTGCCGATGGCCGACGAGAGGTAGTTGCGGACCGTGGACTCGGACAGGTGCAGCTTCCCGGCGATGTCCGCGACCGTCGCACCGTCCACGGACGCCTTGAGCACGTCGCACTCGCGCGCGGTGAGCGGGTTCGGCCCGGCGCTGAGCGCGGCCGCGGCCAGCGCGGGGTCGATCACGGTCTCGCCGGTGAGCACCCGGCGGATCGAGGCGGCCAGTTCCTCCACGGGCCCGTCCTTGACGAGGAAGCCGGCGGCCCCCGCCTCCATGGCCCGGCGCAGATAGCCGGGCCGGCCGAACGTGGTCAGGATCAGCACCCGGCAGTCCGGGACCTGGTCGCGCAGCTCGGCCGCCGCCTCCAGGCCGCTCATGCCCGGCAGTTCGATGTCCAGCAGGGCGACGTCGGGCCGGTGGGTCAGCGCCGCGTCCACGATCCTGTCGCCGGCCGCGACCTGCGCGACCACCTCCAGATCCGCCTCCATGCCGAGCAGCAGGGCGAGCGCGCCCCGCATCATTCCCTGGTCCTCGGCGAGCAGGACCCTCACGCACTTCGCCGGGCGGTGGTCCCGCGGCATCTCGTCCACGGGCCAAGGGTAGAGGGCGCGCCGGGAGGCGGCGCAATTCAAAGACTCGACATATTTCCGTTCCGCGAGTCTTGACGGCCTTCGACGACGGCCCAACAATCGCCTCTGCATTGGGAGTTCACCTTTGCAATTACTGTCCGCTGCCCTTCTCCAATTGTTCGGTATTTCGATCCGCGAAATGAGTTCGGTATTTCGGTCGAATAATGTCCGGGATATCGGACAGAGAAGAGGTCCACCGTGTTCCGAAGGCTCAGAACCGCGATGCTGGCGGCGCTCTCCGCGCTCGTCACGCTCCTCGCGCTCGCCGCCGCGGTCCCGCAGGCCCAGGCCGCGAGCTCGCTGCCCTGCGACGTCTACGCCGCCGCGGGCACCCCCTGCGTCGCCGCGCACAGCCTCGTCAGGGCGCTCTACTCCTCGTACAACGGCTCGCTCTACCAGGTGCAGCGCGCCTCCGACAGCGCCACCGCGAACATCGGGCTGCTGGCCGCCGGCGGCTATGCCAACGCGGCTGCCCAGGACTCCTTCTGTGCGGGCACGACCTGCATCATCACCAAGATCTACGACCAGTCCGCCCGCCACAACGACCTCACCGTCGAGGGCGCGGGCGGGGCCGGTGCGGCCGATGTCGGGGCGCCCGCGGACGCGCTGCCGGTGACCGTCGGCGGGCACCAGGTCTACGGCCTGGAGATCTCGGCCGGCATGGGCTACCGCGACAACTCGACGTCCGGGGTGGCCACCAACGGCGGGGCCGAGGGGATGTACATGGTCACCTCCGGGACCCATGTCAACGGCCGCTGCTGCTTCGACTACGGCAACGCCGAGACCAACAACACGGACACCGGCAACGGCCACATGGACGCCATCAACTTCGGCACCGAGTGCTGGTTCTCGCCCTGCTACGGCGGCGGCCCCTGGGTGCAGGCCGACCTGGAGAACGGCCTGTTCCAGTCGAATCTCGGCTACAGCACGAACTCGTCCAACACCGGCACCGGAGCACTGCCCTTCGTGACCGCGCTGCTCAAGAACAACGGCCAGGACCATTTCGCTCTGAAATACGGCAACGCGCAATCCGGGAGCCTCACCACGACGTATTCCGGCGGTGAACCGACCGTCAACGGTGGCGGATACTCGCCCATGCACCAGGAGGGCTCGATCGTCCTCGGCACCGGCGGCGACAACAGCAACGGCTCCATCGGCTCCTTCTTCGAGGGCGTCATGACCTCCGGCATCCCGACCGACGCCGCCGACGACGCCGTACAGGCCAACATCGTCTCCGTCGGCTACGGCGGCGCGACCGGCACCACCGGTTCACTGACGCCCGGTTCGGAGATCTCGCTGCGCGCCACCACCGCGTGCTGCACCAGCGACTACATACGCCACCAGAACAACGCGGCGGTCATCTCCCCGGTCACATCGAGCAGTTCGACGCTCGACAAGAGCGACGCCACCTGGATCGTCCGCCGCGGCCTGGCGAGCAGCTCCTGTGTCTCCTTCGAGTCCCGCAACTACCCCGGGGACTTCCTGCGCCACTCCAACTACAAGCTCTACCGCCAACCCATGGACGGAACCGCCCTGTTCAGGTCCGACGCGACGTTCTGCCCGACGACCGGCAAGAGCGGCACGGGCACCTCGTTCGCCTCGTACAACTACCCGACCAGATTCCTGCGCCACTACAACCTCAACGTCTACATAGCCAGCGACGGCGGCTCGAACGACTTCGACAGCGCCACCTCCTGGACGGACGACGTGAGCTGGGTGGTCAGCTCGCCCTGGGCGCCGTAAGCGCCACGGGGTCCAGCACTCCGCCGGGCTCCACCGGGAGTTCGGCGGTGACCGTGAAGCCGCCCCGCGGTGACCGGCCGGCCCGCAAGGAGCCGCCGGCCGCCGCGAGGCGCTCGGTCAGCCCCTTCAGACCGGTGCCGCCCACGTCCGACGGGAGCTGTGCGGAGGGCTCGGCGGTGCCGTTGTCGGCGACCGTGAGCCGGACCTGCTCGTCGGTGCCGTGCACGGTGATCTCGCAGCGCGTCGCGCCCGCGTGCCGTACGACATTGGTGACCGCCTCGCGCACCACCCAGCCGAGCAGTACCTCGGTCTGCGGGGCCAGCGGCACGCCCGAGCGCTTCAGCACCGGCTCGACGCCGGCCGCGTCCAGCACCGAGCGGGCCCGGTCCAGTTCGGTGCCGAGGCTGCCCTCGCGGTAGCCCGTCACCGCCTCGCGGATCTCGGTGAGGGCCTGCCGGCCGACGGACTCGATGTCGGTGATCTGGGCGAGCGCCGCGTCCAGGTCGCGCGGGGCGAGGCGCCGGGCGGCCTCCGACTTCACCACGATCACCGACATGGTGTGGCCGAGCAGGTCGTGCAGGTCGCGGGAGAAGCGGAGCCGCTCCTGCTCGACCGCGCGGCGGGCCAACTCCTCGCGGGCGGCGCGCAGTTCCCGTACCGCCTCGGACAGGGACAGGATCGCGGCGGTCACCATCGTGGACAGGAAGGTGCCGTAGGCGATGGTCGTGGCGTTCGACGCGTCGTGGAAGGCGGAGACGACGCCCGCGAAGGCGGCCAGCCCCAGGCCCACCCGGCCCAGCCACGGCCCGCGCAGGGTCGCGCCCGTGGCGAGGCCGAGCAGCGGGAAGAACAGCAGCCAGTTGTGCCCGTACCCGGCGGCCAGTCCCGTGGTCAGCAGGAACATCACCAGCAGGGCGACCCGGGTGGAGGTCTCGTGCCGCTTCTGCTTGTCGAAGGAGCGGAACGACACATAGATGTAGAGGGAGTTGAAGGCGAGCAGGCCCAGGCCGCCGATCCACGGGTTGGGGGTCTCGCCCTGGAAGAGGTTCGAGAGGGCGCCCAGGCCCATCAGCAGCCAGGGCATGAGCGAGAAGCCGCTGGCCGGCGGGCCGGGGTGCTCGGGTTCCCGGCCGCCCTTCCGGGCCGACTTCCGGGCCTCCTTGTACTCCTCCATCTCCTCCTTCCACAGCGCCCGCGACGACTGCCAGACCTCCAGCTGGACCAGCAGCCGCTGTCGCCATGTCATGTCACAGTCCATGTCCCGTTCCCCCGGTCAGTTGTCGCCCGCGCCGCGGCGGTACGACAGCACAGCGTACGAACCGAAAGCGAGCAGCCAGATGCTCAGTACCGCGATCGCGCCGAGCGCCGGGGCGTGGCCCTCCGCGACCGACGTGCCCAGCTGGGCGAAGCGGTAGGTGGGGGTGTACGCCGACAGGGCGCGCAGCCAGCCCGGGAACAGGGCGACGGGGAACCACAGGCCGCCGAGCACCGCGAGGCCCAGGTTGCAGGCCATGTTCGTCACGCCGGTGGTCTGGCCGGTGAGCCGGTAGCCGTTGCCGAGGCCCAGCAGGGTGAACGGCACCGAGCCGAGCCACAGCAGCAGCGCGATCGCCGCCCACTGCCAGGCGGCCAGCCGCACGCCGCCCAGCAGCCCACCCGCGGCGAGCACCGCGACGATCGCCGGCAGGACGGTCACCGACCCGGTCAGCGCCCGCCCGACCACCACCTGCCGCGGAGTCATCGGCGTCACCCGCAACTGCCGCAGCCACCCGATCGCCCGGTCCTCGGCGACCCCGCCCCCGGTGTTCAACGCGGACCCGACGGCCCCGTACCCGGCCATCCCGACCATCGCCCCGGTCTTCCAAGTACCGTCGTCCGCACCGAGGTTGGTGAACAGCAGATACATCAGCACGGGCATGGCGATCCCACCGATGACGAAACCGACGTCACGGAGGGTGCGGCGTACTTCGAGCCGTAGGTAGTCGAACATCAGGCCGCCTCCTCCGCCGTCGGTGCCGTGAGTGCAAGGAACGCGTCGTCGAGCGATGCCGGGGCCACCTCCAGGGCTCGTATCGCACCCAGCCCCGCCAGGGCGATCACCGTCGCGTCCGGGTCGTCCGTGCGCAGGCGGGCCCGGCCGCCGCGCACCTCCAGCGAACGGACGCCGGGCAGCAGCTCCAGGCCCGCCGTGCCGCGGCCCGCGAGGTCGAAGGCGACCAGGCCGCCGCCGACCGACCGCTTGAGCTGCTCACCGGTGCCGTCCGCGACGATCCGGCCGCGGTCGACCACGAGGATGCGGTCGGCGTACGCGTCCGCATCCTCCAGGTGGTGCGTGGAGAACAGGACCGTGTGCCCGAGGCGTGCGTACGACCGCATCGACGCCCAGAACGCGTGCCGCGCCTCCACGTCCAGCGCGGCCGTCGGCTCGTCCAGCACGATCAGCGAGGGGTTACCGGCGAGCGCGACCGCGAACCGCACGCGCTGTGCCTGCCCGCCGGACAGCCGGTCCACCCGCCGCCCCGCGAGCTCCGCGATCCCGGCCAGCCGCAGGGCTTCCCCGACCGGCATCGGCGCCGGATACCGCCCGGCCACGAAGGCCACCAGCTCCCGCACGGTGACCCGCGGCACCGCCCGCCCCTCCTGGAGCATCGCGCCGACCCGCCCCGCACGCACCGCCCGCTCCGGCGGCCCGCCGAACAGCCGCACGCTGCCCTCGTCGGGTTCGTACAGGCCGAGCAGCAGCGAGATCGTCGTCGACTTGCCCGCGCCGTTGCGGCCGAGCAGGGCCACCGTCTCGCCGGGCGCGACGGCCAGGTCCACGCCGTCGACGGCCCGTACGGCGCCGAAGTTCTTGACCGCCCCCGTGAAGGACACGGCGGCGGCGCATTCCGTCTGTGTCATGGGTACGACGGTATGGATCGCGGCGCCCGTCCGGCAGATGCGCATGTACGGACTCGCCCAGTACAAATGTCACCGCCCCGCCGACCTGACACAGCGTCAGGAGCCTTCACAAGTGCGGTGCCCTGGGCTATACAAGGGGCGCCGGACTGGAACGCGTTCTAGATCGGCCCCGTGACGACCTCGGTCGCGGCCGACGGTGCGGACGGCCGCGCCGAGGTCTTGAGCCAACGTGAGCCACCAGGAGCCGTATGCCCATCGACGCAGCGAAGGCCCTCGCCGCCGAACCCCGGTCCGGCGAGATCACCTGGGACCGCAAGGACGTCCAGCTCTATCACCTCGGCATCGGCGCCGGAATCCCGGCCACCGATCCCGACGAGCTGCGCTACACCCTGGAGTCCCGGCTGCACGTCCTGCCCAGTTTCGCCACCGTCGCGGGCAACGGCTCGCCCGGCGTGATCAGCGGCCTGTCCATGCCCGGCGTCGACGTCGACCTCGCCAAGGTCCTGCACGGCGGCCAGACCATCGAGCTGCACCGCCCCATCCCGGTCGCGGGCACCGCCACGGCCACCGGCCGCATCGCCGCCGTGTACGACAAGGGCAAGGCGGCCGTCCTGGTCATGCGCACCGAAGTCGCCGACGCCGACGGCCCGTTGTGGACCAACGACGCGCAGATCTTCGTACGAGGGGAAGGCGGATGGGGCGGCGACCGCGGCCCCTCCACGCGCCTCGAACCGCCCGCCGGCGAGCCCGACCGGACCGTCGAGCGGCCGATCCGTGAGGACCAGGCCCTCCTCTACCGCCTCTCCGGCGACTGGAACCCGCTGCACGCCGACCCGGAGTTCGCGAAGCTCGCCGGCTTCGAACGGCCCATCCTGCACGGGCTGTGCACGTACGGCATGACGCTCAAGGCGGTCGTCGACACGCTGCTCGGCGGGGACGTGAGCCGGGTGCGGTCGTACGTCACCCGGTTCGCGGGAGTGGTGTTCCCGGGCGAGACGCTGCGGATCCGCATGTGGCGCACGCCCGGGTCCATCAGGGTCGCCGTCAGTGCCGTCGAGCGGGACGACGCGCCGGTGCTCGCCGACACGATCGTCGAACACTCCTGATCCAGTAGGCAGTTGAGCATGTGAGGGGAGCCGCACCAATGCGAGCAGCCGTACTGCACGAGATCGGCCAGGACAAGCTGGAGGTCCTCGACGACGTCGAGGCGACGGGCTTCGGGCCCGGCAGGGTGCGGATCCGGGTGCGGGCGACCGGGCTGTGCCACTCGGACCTGTCCGCGATGAGCGGCGTGCTGCCGCAGCCGGGGCCGTTCGTGCCGGGGCACGAGGGTGCGGGCGAGGTCCTGGAGGTGGGCGAGGGCGTCACACGGGTGAAGCCGGGCGACCGGGTGGTCGTGTGCTGGCTGCCCGCCTGCGGCGAGTGTCCCGCCTGCAAGCGCGGCCAGACCGAGCTGTGCCTGGCCGGGTTCATGAACGCCGGCACCCCCAACTTCCGCCGCCCCGCCGGTGACGTCTTCGGCTTCGCGGGCACCGGCACCTTCGCCGAGGAGGTCGTCGTCGACGCGGGCTGCGCGGTGCCGATACCCGACGACGTGCCCTTCGACATCGCCGCGCTGATCGGCTGCGGGGTGACCACCGGGCTGGGCGCCGCCCTCAACACCGCGGACGTGGAGGCCGGTTCGTCGGTCGCCGTCATCGGCTGCGGGGGCGTCGGCATCTCCGCGATCCAGGGCGCGCGGCTCAAGGGCGCGGCGGAGATCGTCGCCGTCGACCCGGTCGCCTCGCGCCGCGAGTCCGCGCTCAAGTTCGGTGCGACCAGGGCCGTTTCGCCGGACGAGCTGGCCGCCGCCAAGCAGGAGGTCACCGGCGGCGAGGGCTTCGACTACGTCTTCGAGGTCGTCGGCAAGTCCGTCACCGCCCGCACGGCGTACGAGAACACCCGGCGCGGCGGCACGCTCGTGGTCGTCGGCGCGGGCGCCATGGACGACTTCCTCCAGCTCAACATGTTCGAGCTGTTCTTCGACGAGAAGCGGATCCTCCCGTCCATGTACGGCGGCGGCGACGTCCTGCGCTCCTACGAGCGGACCATCGCCCTGTGGCGGGCCGGCCGCATCGACCTGGAGGGCCTGATCACGCACCGGGTGGCGCTGGCCGACATCAACGAGGCGCTGGACCAGATGCGGACGGGCACGGCGCTCCGTACGTGCATCGAGATCTGACGGGAGTGTCCGTGTCGCTGCCACTTGAAGGACTGTCGGCCGTCGTCACCGGCGCCGGTCGTGGCCTGGGCCGGGCCGAGGCGCTCGAACTCGCCCGGCTCGGTGCGGCCGTCGTCGTCAACGACTTCGGGCAACCAGGGCGGGACGGCTCGGGGGAGGCCTCGACCGGCCCCGCCGAGGAGGTCGCCGCCGAGATCCGCGCGGCCGGCGGAAAGGCCCTCGCCCACACCGGGGACGTCGCCGACTTCCAACAGGCGTGCACACTGGTCGAGTTGGCGATCACCGAATTCGGCAAGCTGGACATCCTGGTCAACAACGCGGGCATCCTGCGCGACCGGATGGTCTTCTCCATGAGCGAGGGGGAGTGGGACTCGGTGATTCGGGTCCACCTCAAGGGCCACTTCAACACGACCCACTTCGCGGCGGCGCACTGGCGTGAGCGGGCGAAGGCGACGGGCGGGCAGGTGTACGGCCGGATCGTGAACACCTCCTCGGAGGCGTTCCTGGCGGGCTCGGCAGGGCAGCCCAACTACGCGGCGGCGAAGGGCGGAATCGTCGGCCTCACCACCTCGACCGCCCTCGCCCTCGCCAAGTATGGCGTCACGGCGAACGCCATCTGCCCGCGCGCCCGCACCCGGATGACGGAGGACGTCTTCGCGGGCTTCGACCAGCCGACGGACGGCCTCGACCCGCTCTCGCCCGAGCATGTCGCCCCGCTGGTCGGCTACTTGGCCTCACCCGCCGCGAGCCGCGTCAACGGCCAGCTGCTCGTGGTGCACGGCGGCATGGTCGCGGTGGTCGACCGGCCCCGGGTCCGCGCGAAGTTCGACAGCAAGCAGGACGCCTTCACCTACGACGAGCTGGACGCCGTACTCACTCCGCACTATGCGGAACGGCCGGACGGGGAGACGTTCGGGGCGGCGGAGGTGCTGGGGCTCAAGAGGACCTAGAGGCGCGAAGAGGCACGTAGGGCCCGCACGCCGATCAGCGTGCGGGCCCTACGTGGTGCGTGCCGTCAGGCGGCCGCCTCCGTGTCCTCGGACTGCTTGCGGTGCCGGCCGCGAGGGGCCGTGTCACCGTCCTGGGCCGAGAGCTGCCCCCGGTGACGGCCGTGCCCGGCGTCGTCCTGGGACTCGGTGGACAGCGGCTGCATGGTGCTTGCGTCGCTCATCGGAAGGATTCACCCCGTCAACATGATCTTTCTAACAGCCGGGCGAGTTTAACCGGCACACCTCACCCCGAATCCAGACGGCACAGCCAACCGGCACTAGTTCGTTACAAGACGCCCCAGAGGAGCCTCCCGCAGGGGCACGGGACGCGGCGCGACCGGCTCCGGAGGCTCCGCTTGCGACGGCTCCTCCGGTTCCTCTGCTCGCCCTGCTTCCCCCGGATCCGCTGTCTCTCCCTGTTCCTGCGGCTCCTTCTGTTCCTCCTTCTGCTCCTCCGCCTGTTCGTCCGAAGGCACCCGCACCCGCGCCACCCCGCACGTCACCTCCGCATCGGCGTACGGCAGTTGGAGCTCCCCGTCCCTGGTCCACAGCCCCGTGCCGGTCAACCACCCCTCCGGCGCCGGGAGATGGTGCACCTGCCGCAGATCCGGCCGCCACAGCCCGACCCAGCTGCCCATCGGCCCGTCGACCCGCAGCGCCACCCCGCAGCTCTCCGGCATCAGCACCTGCCCCGGCTGGATCGCGAACGGCGTCACCGTGCAGTCCGGCACCCGCAGGCACTCCGGGAAGCGGACCGGCAGGGTGGAGCCGAGGACACCCCAGCCGAGCCGTTCCGCGCCGGGCGAGGGCGCGTCCGAGGCGATCAGGAGCAGGCCGCTGTCGGGGTCGGCGAGCAGCAGCCGGTCGTTGCTGCCGGACGCGATCTGCAGCAGCGGCGAGACCTCCCCGGCCCGCTCCAGATCAACCGTGATCGCCTTCGTACACCCGCCGACCTCCCGGTCCAGGGCAAGCATCCGCCCCGCCCGGTCCAGCCACACCCCGCCCGAGCAGCGCCCCGGGATCTCCGCGACGTGCTCGGGCCCGAAGGCCCCGCCCGCCACCAGCCACACCGTGCTGGAGCGCCGGCCCACGGAGAGCGCGTACGCCTTCTCGCCGCCCGGCGCCGGTGGCAGCAGCCGCAGCCGGGTCCCCTCGTCCGGGCACTCGACCGCGCCGATCAGCACCTCGCCGGTGCCGGGCCCGGTCGGATACAGCAGCGAGAAGACGTGCCGCCCCTCCGACACACGCCGGATCAGCACCCGCCCGTCCCCCATCGGCTGCACCTCGGTGCCGGGCTCCTCGGGCTGGTTGCCGGGCAGCGGCACCACGTACGGCTCCGGGCCGTCCAGCGTCCAGCGCTCCGGGAACCACGAGTCGCCGTCCAGCGCGAGGCGGGCGGCATAGGCGCCGTCCGCGGTGATGGTGCAGCCCGCCCGCGGAAACTCGTCCTCGGGAGCAGCCTCGGGCTCGATCGCACAGGCCGTCATCGTCTGGTCACCTCCGGCCACGAAGCTAGTTTTCGCACGCACAGGCGTGGGACCACGAGGCTCACCCTTCACACAAAGGGGTGGCACAGGAACGATTCGCCTGAGGAAACGGGGACCGGTGTGCTGAGCGGGGTCACGGGTTTTCCAACCCAAGATCACCGCAACCATCAATTGAGGAACCACGACGGCGGGCAGCCACCTCCGCGAGAGCGGCGCCGGTTTAGGCGCAGGGATGGGGCAGGTAGCCTTTTGTCCGTGCCCCGTCTGTCTGAAGTCATCGCCGCGCTGGAGAACCTGTGGCCCGCCGAGCGGGCCGAGTCCTGGGACGCGGTCGGCACGGTCGTGGGCGACCCCGACCAGGAGGTCACCCGGGTCCTGTTCGCCGTCGACCCCGTGCGGGAGATCGTCGACGAGGCGGTGAAGCTCGGCGCCGACCTGCTGGTCACCCACCACCCGCTCTACCTCCGCGGTACGACGACGGTCGCGGCCTCCACCTTCAAGGGCCGGGTCGTGCACACCCTCATCAAGAACGACATCGCGCTGCACGTCGCCCACACCAACGCCGACACCGCCGACCCGGGCGTCTCCGACGCGCTCGCCGGCGCCCTCGACCTTCGAGTCGTACGACCCCTCGTGCCGGACCCGACCGACCTGGAGGGCCGCCGCGGGCTGGGCCGTGTCTGCGAGCTCGACCGCCCGGTGACCGTCCGCGAGCTCGCCGCGCGGGCCGCCGAGCGGCTGCCCGGCACCGCGCAGGGCATCCGGGTCGCCGGCGACCCCGAGGCGCTGGTCCGCACGGTCGCCGTCAGCGGCGGCTCCGGCGACAGCCTCTTCGACCAGGTCCGCGCGGCCGGCGTGGACGCCTTCCTCACCGCGGACCTGCGTCACCACCCGGCCTCCGAGGCCGTACTGCGAAGCCCCCTCGCGCTGCTCGACGCGGCGCACTGGGCCACCGAGTGGCCCTGGTGCGAGCTGGCCGCCACCCAGCTCGACGAGATCTCCGACCGCCACGGCTGGGACCTGCGCGTGCATGTCTCCAAGACGGTCACCGACCCCTGGACCGCCCACGCGGCGTCCGCCACCTCCAACTCATCGGGAGCCCCCAACTGAACGCCGCGCCCGCCGACCAGATCCGACTCCTCGACGTCCAGGGACTCGACGTACGCCTCCAGCAGCTCGCCCACAAGCGGCGGTCGCTGCCCGAGCACGCCGAGATCGATTCGCTGACCAAGGACGCCACCCAGCTGCGCGACCTCCTCGTCGCCGCGCAGACCGAGGAGAGCGACACCGCCCGCGAGCAGACCAAGGCAGAGCAGGACGTGGACCAGGTGCGCCAGCGCGCGGCCCGCGACCAGCAGCGCCTGGACTCCGGTGCGGTGACCTCCCCGAAGGACCTGGAGAACCTCCAGCGCGAGATCGCCTCCCTCGCCAAGCGGCAGGGCGACCTGGAGGACGTCGTCCTGGAGGTCATGGAGCGCATCGAGTCCGTGCAGGAGCGGGTGCGCGAGCTGACCGAGCGGGTCTCCTCGGTCCAGTCGAAGATCGACGACGCGACCGCGCGCCGGGACGCGGCGTTCGAGGAGATCGACGGGGAGGTGGCGACGGTGACGAAGGAGCGCGAGGTCATCGCCGGCACGATCCCCGCGGACCTGCTCAAGCTGTACGACAAGCTGCGCGAGCAGCAGGGCGGGATCGGCGCGGCCAAGCTCTACCAGCGGACCTGCCAGGGCTGCCGGCAGGAGCTCGCCATCACCGACATCAACGAGATCCGCGCGGCCGCGCCCGACACGGTGGTGCGCTGCGAGAACTGCCGCCGCATCCTCGTGCGCACGGCCGAGTCCGGTCTGTAGGGCGTCTGTAAGGGGCTTGTGCTGTGCGGGAGTTCATCGTCGAGGCCGACGGCGGGTCACGGGGCAACCCCGGGCCCGCGGGGTACGGCTCCGTGGTGCTGGACGCGGTGACCGGGGAGACGCTGGTGGAGGCGGCCGAGTACATCGGCGTCGCCACGAACAACGTCGCCGAGTACCGGGGGCTGCTGGCGGGCCTGCGCGCGGCGTACGACCTGGACCCGTCCGCCCGCGTCCACGTCCGCATGGACTCCAAGCTGGTCGTCGAGCAGATGTCGGGCCGCTGGAAGATCAAGCACCCCGACATGAAGCCGCTGGCGATGGAGGCGGCACGGGTGTTCCCGGCGGACCGGGTGACGTACGAGTGGATCCCGCGAGAGCGGAACAAGCACGCGGACCGGCTCGCGAACGAGGCGATGGATGCGGGGAAGCGGGGGGAGCGGTGGTCGGCGGCGGATTCTTCTGCCGAGCTCGATTCATCTTCCGCCTCTGCTTCTCGCCGCGGAGCCGCGAAGGCTGACGCCGATGCTCGTGCCGCTGGCGTTGTCGCGTCGCCCGGGTGGGCTCCGGCCGATATGGGGGCGCCGGCGACCTTCGTACTGCTGCGGCATGGGGAGACTCCGCTGACCCCTCAGAAGCGGTTCTCCGGATCCGGCGGTACCAACCCCTCCCTCTCCGACGTAGGACGTGAGCAGGCCGAGCGGGCCGGCGCTGCGCTTGCCCGGCGCGGCACTATCCAGGCCATCGTCGCCTCCCCCCTCGCCCGGACCCGTGAGACCGCCGGCATCGTCGCCCGTCACCTCGGTCTCGACGTGACCGTCGACGAGGGCATCCGCGAGACGGACTTCGGTGCCTGGGAGGGGCTGACCTTCGGGGAGGTCCGCGAGCGTTATCCCGACGACCTCACCCGGTGGCTGGCCGACCCGACCGCCGAACCCTCCGGCGGCGGCGAGAGCTTCGCCGCGACGGCGGTCCGGATCGCCGCCGCCCGCGACAAGCTGGTCGCGGCCTACGCGGGCCGCACCGTCCTCCTCGTCTCCCACGTCACCCCGATCAAGACTTTCGTCCAACTCGCCCTCGGCGCCCCGCCGGAGTCCCTGTTCCGCATGGAACTCTCCGCGGCCGCCCTCTCCGCCGTCGCCTACTACGCCGACGGCAACGCGAGCGTCCGCCTCTTCAACGACACCTCTCACCTGCGCTGAGGCGGCGCGCCGGGACAAGGCCGAGGTCCCTCACCCGCGCTCACCGCCCCGCTTCCGCAGTATCTCCGCCGTCTCCGCGTCCGCCGGCAGAAACGCCTCCAGATGCAGCTCGGCCAGCGTGACGTCGACGGCGGTCGCGAAGGACGTGAGCGTGGTCAGCAGCCGCAGCTCACCCTCCGCGCACCGCAGCCGCAGCGGCACGGCGAACCCGAGATAGTCGTCCCCGGGCTCGCTCAACGGCGGTAGATAGCCCGTCAGTTCCGCCACCAGCCCGTCCAGCAGCGGATCGGGACTGCGCAACGCCCGCGCCCGCAGGTTCTCGACGATGTGCCGCCCCCACGCGTCCAGGTTCACCACCCGCGGCGCCATCCCCCGAGGATGCAGCGCAAGCCGCAGCGCATTCACCGGCGGCTCCAGCAACTCCGCCGCCGCCCCCTCCGCCAGTACGTCGAACGCGCCGTTCGCCGCGACGAGTTCACCCCGGGGCCCGGCGACCACCGCCGGATACGGCAGATGCCCTTCCAGGATTCCGTCCAACGCCTCCCGCACAGGCGCGAGTTCGACCGCGTCCAGCGGCGACTCGGCGAACGCGGGCGCGTAACCCGCCGCCAGCAACAGCGCGTTCCGCTCCCGCAGGGTCAGCCCCAGCGACTCGGCCAGCCGCATCACGACCGCCCGCCCCGGCACGGAACGCCCCCGCTCGATGAAACTCACGTATCTCTGCGTGGTCCCCGCCCGCACGGCGAGCTCCAGCTGACTGACCCGCCGCACGGTACGCCAGCGCAACAACTCCCGGGCGAACGGCGGCGGCTGTTCCACGGTGGTGGCCATACGCCCAGTTGTACGTCACGGGTACGACAACCGCCCCCCGCCAGCACGGACACCCGCCCATACCCTGCCGGGAATTGAGCCCCGCCCCCACCCCGACCAGCATGACCGCATGCGCACCTACCACCTGGAACACCCCGGCTCCATCGACGGCATAACCCTCCGCGACACCCCCGGCCCACCCGACCCCGGCCCGCACGACATCGTCGTACGCATCCACGCCGTATCCCTCAACAAGCGCGACCTGCTCATCCTCGACGGCACGTACCCCCTCAAGGCCGCCCCGGGCGTGACCCCCGTAAGCGACGGCGCCGGCGAGGTGGTCGCGGTGGGGGAGCAGGTCACCCGCTTCCGCGCGGGCGACCGCGTCACCAGCACCTACTTCCCGCGCTGGCTCGACGGCCGGATCACCCCCGCCCTCATCGACCAGCCCGGCGCCACCCTGCCCGGCATGCTCGCCGAGTACGTCCGCCTCGACGAGACCGCCGCCGTAGCCGTCCCCGACCACCTGACCTGGGAGGAGGCGGCCTGCCTGCCCTGCGCGGGCGTCACCGCCTGGAACGCCCTCACCGGCGCCGAGCCGGTCCTCCCTGGCGAGACGGTCCTGACCCTCGGCACGGGCGCACTGGCCCTGTTCGCCGTCCAGTTCGCCAAGACGCTCGGCGCACGGGTCGTCGCCACGACGTCCAGCCCCGAGAAGGCCGAACGCCTCAAGTCCCTCGGCGCCGACCACGTCCTGAACTACACCGAGAATCCCGCCTGGTCAGCGGCCGTCCGCGAACTGACCGGCGGCCGCGGCGCGGACCTCGTCGTCGAGACGGGCGGCCCCGACACCATCGAGCAGTCGGTCCGCGCGACCGCCCTCTACGGCCGTATCGCCCTCGTCGCCGCGAACAGCCCGCACAAGGACACCCTGCAGATCACCACCGACGCCCTCGCGTCGAGCCTGCTGACCATGCGGCGGCTCTTCGTCGGCAGCCGCACCCACTTCGAGCAGATGAACCGAGCGATTTCCCTGCACGGCATCCGCCCCGTCATCGACCGCGTCTTCCCGTACGACGACACGCGCGCGGCCTACCGCCACTACGCCTCCGGCGCGGCCTTCGGCAAGGTCGTCATCCGCGTGGCCTGAGCCCCGCCGCCTCCCGCGCCAGCCCCTCGATCCGCCCCCAGTCGCCGGCGGCGACCGCATCGGCCGGAATCATCCAAGTCCCGCCCACACAGCCGACGTTGGGCAGCTCCAGATACTCCGGCGCATTGGCGACACCGATCCCGCCCGTCGGGCAGAAGCGGGCCTGCGGCAAGGGCCCGGCCAGGGACTTCAGATACGCCGTCCCGCCCGCCGCCTGCGCCGGGAAGAACTTCATCTCCCGCACCCCGCGCTCCAGCAGCGCCACGACCTCCGACGTGGTCGACACCCCCGGCAGGAACGGCACCCCGGACCCCCGCATCGCCTCCAGCAGTACGTCCGTCCAGCCCGGGCTGACCAGGAAGCGCGCCCCGGCCGCCACCGACTCCTTCACCTGCTCCGGCGTGATCACGGTCCCGGCCCCGACCACCGCGTCCGGCACTCCCTCGGCGATCGCCCGTATCGCGTCCAGCGCGACCGGAGTCCGCAAGGTCACCTCGATCGCCGGCAGCCCCCCGGCGACCAGCGCACGGGCGAGCGGCACGGCGTCGGCGACGTCGTCGAGTACGACCACGGGGACGACCGGGGCGAGATCCAGGAGGGAGGTCATGCCCTCATCGTGCCGCCGACATGCAGCATGCGCAAAGCCCATTGCGCATGCTGCAACAATCCTCATCCAGGCTGGTCAGTGGATCTCGTCCACCAGCACGTCCAACATCCACGCCTTCGCGGCCCCACCCTTCGGCGGCTCCACCTCCACCACATACCCCAGGTCCCGCAACGCCTCCACCAGCTCCGCCGGCCCCTTCGGCGCGACCCCGGCCGTCAGCAGGCTCCGTACGATCCGCCCCTTCGTGGCCTTGTTGAAGTGGCTGACCACCTTGCGGGTCGGCGCGTGCAGCACCCGTACGCTCGCGGTCCGCCCGGCCACCTCACCCTTCGGCTTCCACGCGGCCGCGTACGCCGAGGACCGCAGATCCAGGACGAGCCCGCCCCCGGCCGCTTCCGGCAGCGCCTCCGCCATCGGCGCCCGCCAGTGCGCACCCAGCGCGCCGAGCCCGGGCAGCTTCACCCCCATCGAGCAGCGGTAGGACGGAATCCTGTCCGTCACCCGCACCGCGCCCCACAGCCCGGAGAAGACCAGCAGCGAGCGCGCGGCGCGCTTCTTCGCGGCGGCGTCGAGGGAGGCGAGGTCGAGGGCGTCGTACAGCACCCCCGTGTAGATCTCCCCGGCGGGCCGCGCACCGGCCGTGCGCAGCTCCGTGTTCTTGCCGATCTCGCCCCGCAGCCCCTCGCTCAGCCCGAGCACCTCGCGCGCCTTCTCCTCGTCCCCGGCGCACAGTTCCACCAGCTCGCCGAGTACGGCCTCACGGGCGGGGGTCAGCCCCGGCAGCGACAGCGACTCCAGCTTGAGCGGGGCGCCACGGCCGGAGGAGGCCTTGCCTTCGGAGGGCGGCAGCAGGACCAGCACGGAAGATCTCCTTCTGTTGAGCTCTGCGACAGCGTACGGCGTGCCACTGTCCGACCCGCGTTCTACGCTCGCCGTATGCCCCGTCGCCACATCCGAGTGACCGGCGCCCCCGAAGCCCCCCTCCGGGCCGCCCTCACCGCCCTGCGCACCGAACTCGACGTCCCCGAGAGCTACCCGGCCGAAGCGCTCGCCGAGGCCGAGCGTGCCGCCAAGGCCCCGGTCCTCCCGGCGTACGACGCCACGGACATCCCCCTCTTCACCATCGACCCGCCCGCCTCCACCGACCTCGACCAGGCGATGCACCTGTCCCGTCAGGGCACCGGCTACCGCGTCCGGTACGCCATCGCCGACGTCGCCGCCTTCGTCGTACCGGGGTCGGCGCTGGACGTGGAGACCCACCGGCGGGTGACGACTCTCTACTTCCCGGACGAGCGCATCCCCCTGCACCCGAAGCTGCTGAGCGAGGGCGCCGCCAGCCTGCTCCCCGGCCAGATCCGCCCGGCCGCCCTCTGGACCATCGACCTCGACGCCGACGGCCGCACCCGCGCCGTCGACGTCCGCCGCGCGCTCGTCCGCAGCCGGGCCAAGCTCGACTACGCGCACGTACAGAAGCAGCTCGACGAGAAGACGGCCGAGGAGCCGCTGGCGCTGCTGAAGGAGATCGGGGAGGCGCGGGAACGCCTTGAGGTGGAGCGGGGCGGGATCTCGCTCAACGTGCCCGAGCAGGAGATCGTCGAGCGGGACCACACGTACGAGCTGAGCTACCGCGCGCCCCTCCCCGCCGACGGCTGGAACGCCCAGATCTCGCTCCTGACCGGCATGGCGGCCGCCGACCTCATGCTCGCCCACGGCACCGGCGTCCTGCGCACGCTCCCCGCCGCCCCGGACGGCGCCGTCGGCCGCCTCCGCCGTACCGCGCAGGCCCTGCACATCGACTGGCCGCACCACGTCTCGTACGCCCAGCTGATCCGCTCCCTCGACCCGCACCGCCCCGACCACGCGGCCTTCCTCCAGGAGTGCACGACGCTGCTGCGCGGCGCCGGCTACACGGTCTTCCGGGACGGCACCCTCCCGCCCATCACCACCCACGCCGCGGTAGCCGCCCCCTACGCCCACTGCACGGCCCCGCTCCGCCGCCTGGCCGACCGCTACGCCTCCGAAATCTGCCTCGCGGCGGCCGCAGGCGAGGCCCCGCCCGACTGGGTGCCGGCCGCCCTGGACACCCTCCCGCACGAGATGGCCGACGGCACCCGCCGCGCGGGCGCGGTGGAGCGGGCGTGCGTGGACATCGTGGAGGCGGCGCTGCTCAAGGACCGCGTAGGAGAGATCTTCGACGCGGTCGTGGTGGAGATCGAGGACCGCCAACCCACCGTCGGCACCGTCCAGTTGGAGTCCCCTGCGATCATCGGCCGCATCGAGGGCGAACACCTGCCGCTGGGGGAACGCCTACGGGTACGCCTCACCCAGGCCGATCCGGGAGCGGCGGCGAAGGTATGCTTCGCGCCCGCGTGAGGGCCCGTATCTCGTGTACGAGGGTGTCGGCGTCGTCGGCGTGGAAGCGCACGAGCCTGATGTCGTCCCGGCGGCGGCCGAGGAAGGTGAAGTGGGTTACGGGCGCGGTGAGTTCGAGGGTGATTGCGGTCTGCGAGCCTACTGGCACGTCGAGTTGGCCCTCTACCCGGTCGTGAGTTGTGCGCAACTCCCGCCGGACGGTGCCGATTTGATGCAGCGGTATGCGCAGGTCGACGTGGACGGCCCGCCGGATCCGCAGCGAACCGGCGTCGAGCACGTGCGGCCGTACGACGGAGGCGGCGTGCAGCGCGACGATGAACACGACCGTGTACGCGTCCAGCACCAGCACCACCCGGTGCAGCGCCGGGTAGCCGCGCAGCAGAACGGACATGGTCACCGTCTCGACCACGCACACGAACGCGAACCCGAACATCACCGCGCCCTGCCCGCGCGCGTACCCGAACCCCCGCCCGCCTCCGACCCCGTGCGTGCGCCGGGTCAGCCACATCAACAGGCTTGCCAGCAGCCGCAGTTCGTGGCGGAGCAGGAGGTACGCCGTCCTCACGGCCCCTCCCCGGCGAGGATCCGCAGCGTCCGGCGGATGGCCTCCGCCTGGGCGGGCGCGAAGTCGGCGTAGAAGGCGCGCATGAAGCTGTCGTCGTGGTCGACCGTCTCCTGGGGGAGCAGGCCGTGCGGGACGCATTCGGCGAGAACGCGGGCGGCCTCGTCCACGCGCGGGTCGGCGGGGTCGGCGTCGGCGAGCGCGTCGAGGAGCGCGTACGCCTTGAGTGCCCGCGCCTTGGCCTCGGGGGAGGTGAGGGCGTCACGCAGCATGCCCATCAGCTGCTCGCGGTCCTTCACCGACGCCATGCTGTCGATGAGCGCGAGCATCTCGCGGTCCTTGGCGGCCATGGGGGAGTCGGTGGCGGCATGGGCCAAGTCCCCGAAGACCGAGGCGAGTTCGGGTGACACCGGACCCTCGGCGGTCAGCTGCCCGTCCGTCTCCAGCAGCGCCCGCAGCCGCGCCCGACGCTCCCGGATCGCCGCTTCCTGCCGGGCCAGGTCCTCGTCGAGTTCGGTGAGCACCTCGGCGAGATCCTTGCCGGCGTCCTCGGCGAGCACGTCCCGCACTTCGGCGAGACCGAGGCCCAGTTCGGTCAGCCGCCGGATGCGCGCGAGTACGACGGCGTGCCGCAGGGTGTAGTCCCGGTAGCCGTTGGCGAGCCGCTCGGGTTCCGGCAGCAGGCCCTGGTGGTGGTAGTGCCGCACGGTCCGCGTGGTGACGCCGACGGCGGCGGCGAGTTCTCCGATCCGCATGGCACCAGTACAAACGCTGACGTCGCGGCAGGGTCAAGCGGGCGGGGCGATGCCTGACGGCCGACGTGATCGTGTGCCACGATCGAGGGAACGGTTCCCGATCTCTTGGACAGGTGATCTTCCGGTGTCCCAGTCTGGCGAGCGGCGAAAGGAGGGGCGTGACATGACTGCCGTGGCACACGAACCGATCACGCAGGAGCTCCTGCTGGAGTGGTTTCTCGCCCTGGAGACTCCGGAGGGCTTCCGGGCAGAGCTGATCGAGGGGGAGATCGTCGTGACGCCGCCGCCGGACGGGGACCACGAGCACTACATCAGCCGGATTGTGACGCAGATGATCAGGCGGTCGCGGACCGACATGGACTTCTCCGGGAACAAGGGACTGAAGCTGAAGAACGCGGAGGGCTGCCCGAAAGACCATGTGATCCCGGACGGCACCTTCGCGCCTGCGGAGCTGGCTTTGTATCGGGGTGCCGACCCCTGGATGCCCTGCAACGGCGTCGCCATGGTGCTCGAGGTGACTTCCACGAAGCCCAAGGTCGACCGCGAGGCCAAGCGCCGCTGCTACGCCCGCGGCGGCATTCCCCTCCACCTGCTCGTCGACCGTGGCACCTCCGAGGTCACCTTGTTCAGCGACCCGGAGAACAACGACTACCGGCAGCACTGCACTCTCGCTTTCGGCAAGTCGCTCGCTCTCCCCGAACCCTTCGCCTTCCACCTGGAGACCGCGGACTTTCTCTGATCCTCCCGGCGTTGCACCCTGAGGACGACGAAGGGGGCGGCTCATGGAGAAAGCACGGTGGACCAGGACGCGGCTGGGCCGCTGCGGACCCTCCCTGGACCTCCTGACCGCCCGCTTCGACAAGCATGTCTACGCCCCGCACGCGCACGAGGAGTTCACGGTCGGCGTGTGCGTGGACGGCTCCGAGGTGATCGACTACCGGGGCGGCCACATCCGCACGGGCCCGGGCTCCATAGTCGTACTGGCGCCGGGCGAGGTGCACACGGGAGGCCCCGGCAACGCGACCGACGGCTACGCGTACCGGGCCCTGTACGCGGCCCCGTCACTCCTGACGGAGGGCACGCCGGCCGGCGGCGTCCCGCACTTCCGCGAGCCCCTGATAGACGACCCGGAACTGGCCGCGGCGATCCTCCGCACCCACACGGAACTGGGCACCTGCCCCGACCCCCTGGAGGCGGAATCCCGCCTGCCGTGGCTGCTCACGGCCCTGGCCCGCCGCCACTCCACGACACCTTCCGTCTCCGACCTGGTCCCCGGAGCCGACCAGGTCGCGACGGTCGTAAGGGACCGCCTGGCGGACGAACTCCTGGACCCTCCTTCCCTGGCCGACCTGGCGAGGGACCTCGGCCTGTCCCGCTACCAGCTCCTCCGAGCCTTCCGTACGACGATGGGGCTGCCGCCGTACGCCTGGCTGGCCCAGTACCGGGTGACCCGGGCCCGCCGCCTCCTGGACACGGGGGTGCGCCCGGCGGAGGCGGCATCGCTGGTCGGCTTCGCGGACCAGGCGCACCTGACGCGCTGGTTCCGCCGGGTGCTGGGGGTGACTCCGGCGGCGTACCGCAACAGCGTTCAAGACGTCGGACCCTGATCCGGCCGAAGGTGTGTGCATGACTGCACGCGGCTGGTTCCTGTTCTCCCTGATGGGAGTGGTCTGGGGCGTCCCCTACCTGATGATCAAGGTGGCGGTGGACGCGCCGATGTCCCCATCGATGGTGGTCTTCACGAGGTGCGCGCTGGGCGCGGCGCTCCTGCTGCCTTTCGCGATACGAGGCGGCGGCCTGCTGCACACGATCCGCGCGCACTGGCTGCCGATGCTGGCGTTCGCGTGCATCGAGATCGTCGGCCCGTGGTTCACGCTGACGGACGCGGAGAGGCATCTGTCCAGCTCGACGGCGGGCCTGCTGATAGCGGGCGTACCGATCGTCGGGGTGGTCCTGTCCCGCTTCTTCGGCAACACGGAACACCTGGGCGTACGGCGGATGACGGGCTTGGCGCTGGGCCTGGCGGGCGTGGCGGTCCTGACGATCCCGCACCTGAGGGGCGGAGACGCGCGCTCGCTGGGGGAGGTGTTCCTGACGGTCCTGGGCTACGCGACGGCACCGCTGATCGCATCCCGCTGGCTGAAGGACGTGCCGACGCTGCAGCTCATAGTCCCGTGCCTGACGCTGGCGGCGCTGGTGTACGCCCCGGCGGCGGCGACGAGCCGGCCGACGTCGATGCCGTCGACGACGGTCCTGGTGTCCTTGCTGGCCCTGGGCGCGATCTGCACGGCACTCGCCTTCGTGGCCTTCCTGGAACTGATCAAGGAGGTGGGCCCGACGCGTTCGACGGTCTTCACGTACGTCAACCCGGCGGTGGCGGTGGCGGCGGGCGCCGTGTTCCTGGGCGAGGACCTGACGTGGGGCATCGGGGCGGCGTTCACGCTGATCCTGGCGGGGTCGGTACTCGCGACACTGGCGCCGGCGGGACCCGTCCGTAAGGTGGCTGCACGCCCGGTAACATGGTCGACACGGCAGACGAGCCGGGCGGACGGCCGCGTGGAATCCCCGTGAGGGGACTCCCCGAGGAACGTCCGGGCTCCACAGGGCAGGGTGGTGGCTAACGGCCACCCGGGGTGACCCGCGGGACAGTGCCACAGAAAACAGACCGCCCGGCGCTTCGGCGCCGGGTAAGGGTGAAACGGCGGTGTAAGAGACCACCAGTGCTCGGGGTGACCTGAGCAGCTAGGTAAACCCCACCCGGAGCAAGGTCAAAAGGGAGCGCCTTGGCGCTCCTGCGCGGACGCTTGAGGGCTGCCCGCCCGAGTCCGCGGGTAGACCGCACGAGGCCGACGGCAACGCCGGCCCTAGATGGATGGCCGTCGCCCCGGCTTCCGCGAGGGGGCCGGGGAACAGAACCCGGCGTATAGCCCGACTCGTCTGCCGCCGCCGCTGCGCCGCCCCAAGCTCGGGCTGCATGGGGCCTTGAGTCTCAGCGCGCCGAGCTCAGGTATTCGTCCCGCAACGTTTTGATTGGGATGAGTGCCCCATCTCGTTCCACATGCCAGAAATCCCACCCGGGGCTGGCCTTTGTCCCTCGCACGTGGGCACCGGCGGGAGACAAAGCCCCGAAAACTTGGCCGTCGAAGGTTCGGATTCGGCCGTCGGGAAGTATCTCGGCGAACGCGTCGGCAGGGTGCCTGCCTGGATTTAGTCTCGTTCCTGCGGTGAGGATCCCGGCAGTCATCAGCTGCGACACTTCCACTCCGTAGTGTGCGCGGGTCGCCGATTTGGTTGGCTTGGATCGACGGTGCTGTGCGGCCACATCCTTCCGTGACAAGCCGAGCTCCTCTGGAGACCAGATGATCTCACAGAGTCGTTTGTAGAGCTTCTGTCGTTCTTCATTTGCCCCCACCTTGAAGTCGCCAGGGTATGGGCGCATCAAGCCCTGCAAATCATGCTTTTTTAGGAATCTTGCGAAGCGTGGATTTCGTCTGTGAGTCGTGGGATGCAGTGCTGCAGCCAGAATGTTCTGACGCTGGTAGTGCTCAAGTTTATCCATGTAGGGATCATCGCGGTAGCTAGCATTATCTGACTGGTGCAGAAGTAATAGTCCACCGAGCCGGTTGCGGATCTTGTCGAAATCTGCCTGCGTCTTCACTAGATCCTTGTATCGCGAGAAGTGGACGGCCCATATGTGCTCTACTTGATAGGGCTTGGTCTCGCTAAGATACTCTTGGATTCGGGACAGATTTCCGATACCGATCTCGGCGAAGTCTGTCATCCGAGCAAGCAGATAACGGACTTGACGTCGGTTATCCGTGCGAAGCCCGTACTCGGCAAAGTCAGGGAAAATATCGCCTGCGGGGAGTTCGGCGGCCAGGATTCGGCTTAGTTCGTCGGAAGAACGACAATCACGTATCGCAGGGACAAGCTGGTCTACGGTGGCAGCCATGTCCGCTCCCTGTGGGACGTAGCCGCCGATGAGTTGCTGCACAAAGAGCAGATCGAGGAATCCGGCTATCAGACGGGCCTTGTGCTTCTGAACCGACTGGCCATCGCCTGGGTCAACCGCCGCCAAGATCAGTCGGTACTGATCGCTGATGCCGTTTGTCTCGTTGTAGTAGACGGCTTCCAGCCCCTGCTGAGGGAAGGCGGCTGCGTGCCTCAGCATTGCGTAACACTCGCCCAGATGCTTCAGGTCCTGCGTGATGAAACGGGCGAAGTCGGCTCGGCCTACTAGTCCGATGCGGCGGTGATTCTTGCGGATCCACTCGTGGAACGACATTTCGATCTGCTGAACGTCGTTTGCCTCTTCGTTCATGGCGGCATACTTGGCGAGCAGAAGTGTCTTGACGAAGTCGGCTGGAATTACATTGCCGACAGCGATGAGATTAGTCAGCATGGACCGCCACGTGGCGTTGAGAGAGTCCCGTTGCGATGGGTCAGCTTCGGCTAGAAGGAAGCTCTTGAGCAGGTCAACCGGGCTGAGGCGAGTACCGCGGTCGTTCATGGTCTCGAAGATTTCCCAGCCGTTCCCTCGATCGAGAGCCTCGATGCCCACCAGCCCAACGCGGTTGAGTAGCCAGTCGTGAAAGTACGGCAGAGCCTCGCCGAGAAGCTCGGTTGGGAACTCTTCTTCGATGTCTCGGCTGCGAGCCCAGAGGTTACGAATGGAAGGGTTGGCGTCAGGCGATAGCTCGTACGGGCTACGGTCTAGAAGTGCTGTCAGCAGTGGAGCTCGTTCCTCGATATCTACAGCAAAGGTAACCTTGCCGTATTGAACGCTGGAGATAAGACGTTCGAGTTGACCGGCCTCAGTGGGCTGTTCCTGCTCCAGCAGGAGGCGCCGCATGTGAATGAGGAGTAGGTGCAGTGTTGTGACCCGCTGCTGGCCATCGACGAGATAACTGATTCCGTCGGACTGGTAGAAGACGTATGGACCAAGGAAGTAAGGCGTATAACTTCCCACTGCCTGGCGTGTGTCTTGAGGATCCCAACTGTGCAGGAAACGGCGCTTGAGGTCGTGCAGCAGTCTGCGGACATCGTCGGTCGACCAGGTGTACTCCCGCTGGTAAGGATCCAGGCGAAAACGATGGCTGAAGAGCAGCTCGATGGTGTATCCGCGGCCGTCGATGGGCGAGTTGCTCATGGTTCCCCCAGTGTTTGGCAGTCCTGTGCCGGACTCTGTGCCCAGTGAGGGCAACGTTCAATCGAATCGACGTCTGGCCCGCTGTGCTCGCAAGGTGAGGCACAGCGGGCAGGCCCACTCGTTAGCTCTAGAAGTGCTGCGATCACGTCGTCATCAGGCGGGCTGACGCTGTTTCCGGGGCGGTTCCTCTCAAGATCTACAGTCAGGGCCAGCAACGGACGCGCACTCCGTCCTGTAGCTCTTGCTTCAGCTCACTCCGACGCCATGGTGAGATCGACGTCGAGTTCCTGTGCGAAAGCCTCGATCTCGGCCAAGGCCGTGCGAAGGTCTCCGGCGACGGACCGGGTCAGTTCGTCGATGGATGTCTGCGACTCCTGGGCCGCCGACGCGGTGGGGCTGATGCGGGCGATGTCCAGGTTCACCTGCTTCTGAGCCAAGAGCTCTGCGACATTGTGGCGGCGGAACCGGTCCGACTCTTGACGTTGCTTGCGGTCTGGGTCGGACGGGTCGAAAGCCTGCTTCTCGAAGTCAGCCAAGTGCTCGGGCTTCAGCGGGTTCTTCTTGAGAGTGAAGCGGCTGCCGGTGCGGAGGTCGTAAGTCCACACATACGTCGTGTGTGGCGGATCGTCGTCCGCGCGACGTCCGGAGACGGCTTCGAAGAAGAGAACATGGGCCTTCACGCCGCCGGCGTAGAAGATGTTCTCCGGCAGGCGCAGCATGGTGTGCAAGTTGTAGCCGGTGAGCAGTTCGCGGCGGACTAGATCGCCGACGCTACCGGGACCGCCCTCGTACAGAACGTTGTCGGGAACGATCACAGCCGCCCGGCCCTTGTCGGTGAGCTGGGTTCCGATGTGCTGGAGGAAGTTCAGCTGCTTGTTGGTCGTGGTTTGTTCGCCCACCCAAAAGTCTGGGCGGTTGTATGTCACGCTGTCGCGGTCGTCCACCTCGGCGTCGACTTCCTTGCCGGACATCTTGATGCCCGACCTATTGCCGAAGGGCGGATTCGCCAGGACCAGGCTGGCATGCCGCTCGGGGGGCTTGGCCAGAGCGTCACCGACCTCGATGATCGGCTTCCCGGTGGGGTCACCGAGTGAGTGCAGGAGGCAGTTCATTGCGGCGAGGCGTGCGGTCGCGGGCACGATCTCGTGCCCCCAGATCGACTCCGTGCGGAGGCGGTGGAGGTCGTCGTCCGGGAGGTCGTCACCACAGTCCCGAATGATGTACTCGTAGGCGGCGATCAGAAAGCCGCCGGTGCCGCAAGCCGGATCGGTGATCGTGTCGCGCGGCGTTGGTCGCATACACCGCACGATGGACTCGATGAGTGCGCGCGGGGTGAAGTACTGACCCGCTCCGGCCTTGGTGTCCGACGCGCTGCGGGCGATCAATGCCTCGTACGCAGCGCCGTTGATGTCGGAGCGCGAGTTGCGCCATTTCTCCTTGTCGATGAGGTCGACGATCAGGCGGCGGAGATGGGCTGGGTTCTCAATGTGGTTGCGGGCCCGGTTGAAGATCAAACTGAGGGTGGTGTGGCCGTTCTGTTCACTGCGGCGGCCGAGGTCCGTGAGTAGCTTGTTGTACGCCTCCTCAAGTGGATCGCCTTCGAGGTCGATGAGTTCGGGCCAACCGCGGCCCTGCCACTCGGGAGTGGTGGGCAGCATGTGCTCGTGATCGGCCGGGTCGGGCCGATGGGCATTGAGCTGCTCCGTCTCATCAGCCATCTTCAGGAAGACCAGGAGGCTGAGCTGCTCTAGGTAGCTCGAGGCGGAGACGCCATCGTCGCGCAGGACATTGCAGTACTTCCACAGGCGGTCTACGAGGCGACGGGCTTCCTGATTCACGAGCTGAACTCCAGAGGGAGGGTGGTCTGTTCACCCTCGGTGAGGGTGGTGTCGTGTGCGCTGATAGGAGGTGGAGCAGCGGCACCCTTACTCGGCGCCCGTCCAGCGCTAGCTGCCTTCCGAGCGGCTTTTCGATCAGCCTCGGCTGCCTCACGCTCGACACGAATTTGCTTGAGCAATTCCTCGGCTGGCTTGTCAGCCGGATCCTGCGCAACAAGACAACCGGAGACGGCCTCGGAAAGAAGGGCTCGGCGCAGAGCGGCGTTGTGACGGACGGTGCGGTCCAGGCTGAGGTCGATGCGATCAAGGGCTGCGAGGCGCTGCTTGGTCGTGCGGATCAACCGCTGCTGTTCGCCGAGCGGCGGCACCGGGAACTCAACAGCCTTCAGACGGGCCCCGCTGAGGTGCGCGAGGTTCGTAGTGATGCGCACTTCACGCATGAAACGCCGGGCGTGGAGGTGACGGCGAAACACTAGAAGTGCCCAGCCGGGCAACACGTCTTTGCCCGCGCGAAATCGCAACAGGCTATTGGTGAAAGCGACTCTCTCAGGGATCCCTCGGTACATGGCGGGGCGGCCGACGAGATGAGGGCTTTGGCCCTCGTTCAGCAGGATGTCGCCGGGCTCCAGGCGGTACTTGCCGAAGACTCCAGAGAAGTCCATGTCCTTGACGTCACTGCTATCGATGTGGTCTTCGAAGACGTTCGCGACGCGCAAGTATGGGCGCATCTTCGGGCCGGTGTGCCAGTCGGGGTGCCGGGCACGCCCCAACTCGACGGTTCCGGCCCTGCCGGTCGTCGTGGCCGTCCAGTGAGCAGGCCACTGTTCCGGCTCCGGCACTGCGTCCAGCAGGACAGCCTTGCGAAGGGCAGCGACGTCGCGGCGGGCGGAGATGACCGTGCGCTCGATGGTGTCGAGCCGGGCCATGCGGATGTCAAGGGCGGCGGCGATGCGGTGCTGCTCTGCGGTAGGTGGAACCGGAAATTCCACCCCTTTCAGCCGTGCCGCTGACAGATGCGCGATGTTCGTTGTGATGCGGACCTCGCGCATGAAGCGTCCGGAATGCAGATGATGGCGGAAGACGAGCAGCGCCCATTCGGGCAAGATCCCGGTATTGCCCCGGAAGCGAATGAGGCTGTTGGTGTATGCCACGTCTGCGGGCTCTCCTCGGTACATGGCGGGGCGGCCGACGAGATGGGGGCTTTGGCCCTCATTGAGCAAGATGTCGCCGGGCTCCAGGCGATATTTATCGAAGACCCCGGAGAAATCCATCTCCTTCATGCCTGTCGGGTCGATGCGGTCTTCGAAGACGTTGGACACTCGCAGGTAGGGTCGCATTTCGGGGCCTTCGTGCCAGTCAGGATGGCGCGATCGGCCGAGTTCGACGTCACCGACATCCGCTACCGTCGCCCACGCCCACCCCGTCGGCAGCCCTTTGGCACACGTCCTGCTGCCATCCTCAACCTTGCTCGCGCTCACGCACCCAATTCCCTGTCCAACTCGTCCACCAGCTCACCCGGCTGCCACTGGCTGTCCTTGAAAGCATCGACGAAGTCGCCGTAGCCGCCGACCGCCGCTCGTCGGCCCTCGTCCAACGAGGTCACTGTGAGCGTGGCATTGGCCGCTACAACGTTCACGACCTGCCGTAGCCATGCTTGCTGCCGGTCGTTGAATGCGACGCCTGCCGTCTCCTGGCGGGCGAGCCACGCTTCCAGTCGGCGCTCAACCGTACTGCGATATGGCCGGAACTCTTTTCCATCGAGCCCGAGCTCGTATCGCATGAGGGACAGGAACTCGACTAGTCCGGCGTTCCGCCTCGCGACGCCCTTGGCGATCTCCAGGTCAATGTATGCCTTCCAGAGCCTGGCCTCGGTCCATTCGCACCGAGTTGCCCGGACCTTGTCGATCAGCTCTCGGAGTTCGCGGAGTACCTCGCGGGGTGGCCGTCGTTCTTGGAAGGCGAGCTGCAGCGGCAGCATCTGGTCTGCGTGGTTAGCCATGTACGCCCGCCAGTCGTCGACGACCCTGCGGGCCTCTTCTTCGTCCAGGAGGCCGCGTGCCTCGAGGAGCTGGTCCTCGCTGAGGTGGTCGATCAGCAGCCAGCTGTCCTGGGCGGCTTTGAGGAGTGCGGCACGTAGCTCGTCATTCGCGGTCAGCAGACCCACGGCGTCGGCGATCTCTACGAACCCGTCCAGCTCATCCGGCGCTGGACTCTCGGCGCGTACCACCGTCGGCTGCTCAGTGTCGGCGGCCCGGACCAGGGAGCGGACCAGTGCCTCGTACGTCTGGTCGGTCTGCAGGTGCTTCTCGATGGCGGCTCGGCCCCGCTCATCCAGGCGGCGTCCGAGACGGCTGAGGCGGCCGGCGAGGGTGGCGATGTCGTCGGGGTGGAGGAGTTCGCCCTTCTCGCAGGCATTTAGGAGCCGCCCCAGGCTCGGCACGGGTGCGGCGTCATCCCGTACCAGCGGGCGGGCGTCGGTCTTCGGATGTTCAGTGACACCCACCGCGTCGACGATCACGAACCTGTCCTTGTGGACGGCGTCCGCTGTGACCTTCACCAGATCGGCGTCCTTGACGGTGCGGGCGCCGCGTCCCTTCATCTGCTCGAAGTACGACCAAGTCTGGATGTCCCGCATGAAGACCAGGCATTCCAGGGCCGGAATGTCCGTGCCGGTGGCGATCATGTCGACCGTCACAGCGATACGCAGGTCAGGCCTGTTGCGGAAGTCGGACAGCGCCTTGTCGGGGCGGGACGCCTGGCTGGTGATCTTCTTGCAGAAGCCGTCCCCGGCCCTGAACTCAGCACGTACGGCCTCGACGATGGCATCGGCGTGGAGGTCGTTGTGGGCAAAGATGAGCGTCTTGGGCACGATTTCCCGGCTCTGGATCTCGCCGGTCTGCTGGTCAATGGTCGGCGGGAAGATCTCCGTAAATAGATTGTCCCGAAAAGTCCTCACAACCAGGCGGACCTGGTCGCTGGAACGAACCCGATGGTTGACCTCGGTACGGGCGTAGGGATCATCCTCCTCCACAGTCTGCCACTGCTCGGAGCGGGTCAGCTTGTGGACCTTGGCGATGACCGAGTTGACCTGCTGGATGGTGCCGTCTGAATGGACCTCCGTACTTGACGCGGGGATGACTGATCCCTGCTGGGTGATCCGTGTGCCGATCTTGTAGATGTCGTAGTCGACGTTGATGCTGTCCGCGACGGCTTGTTCGTACGTGTACTGACTGACCAGGTTGTTGTCGAAGAAGGCGAAAGTCTGCTGGATCGGCGTCGCAGTCAGACCGATCACATGGGCGTCGAAGTACTCCAGGACAGGGCGCCACCGCCCGTAGATCGACCGGTGGCATTCGTCGACCACGATCACGTCGAAGTGGTCAGGCGGCAGGTCGGGGCAGTAGCTCACGGACGCCACCCGGCCCGCCAGTCGGTCTGCCCGCTCGATCTCGAAATTCTCGTCGTCCTCGGCCGGCACGGGGATCCCCAAGAGCTTGCACCACAGGCGCTGGATCGTAGAGATCACGATCTTGTCCGAGTCCGCGACCGCGCCCTTGCTGAATAAACGCAGCGGCATCTGTTCGTGCAAGGGCGTCTTGGCTCCAAGCGGTACGAAGTCTCGGTACTCGTTGTATGCCTGTCTGCCCAGGTTGTTACGGTCCACTAGGAACAGCACCCGGCGGGCGTGCGCGTGGCGCAGCAGGCGGTAGCTGCTCTGGACGACGGTGTACGTCTTGCCCGCCCCGGTGGCCATCTGGATGAGGGCCCGCTGGTCGTCACGGGCGAGGGATTTCTCCAGCGCCTTGATGGACTTGTACTGGGCGGAGCGCAGCCGCTTGTGGTCGAGGCGCATGGCGGGGAGCTTGCGCAGGCGGGCACGGAAGGTCGGAGCGGTCGGTTTCCGCTCGGCTTCCCGCATCCAGCGTTCCACCGTGGCGGGTTGATGCGGGGCGAAAACACGCCGACTGCGCGCCCCACCCTGCGGGCTGTCAGGGGCGGGGGTGCCGTCGAGCTGTTCGGCGTCCAGCGTGTTGCGGAACCGCCAGCCGGCGCCGTTGGCGGCGTACTGGAAAGGTAGGGGTTGAGCGCCCCGCCAGGCGCGGTCAGCGTGCCGGTCCGCTATCCGGGATGCCTGGTCGGCCGCGGTGTCGAGGAGGACCTGCTCGTCGCTCTGTGCGGGACCGGCGGCGACAATCCCGCAGAGGCGGCGCTGCACGTAGAGCGTGAAGAGGACCAGGGTTGGGGAGACCGGGGAACACACAGCCTCATGAGCGACGCCCAGCTCACGCTCGCCGGGCCCGTAGACCCGCCAGCCCGAGGTGGCCAGGGCTGTCTCCGCCGTCCTGGCCCACTCCGGTGTGGCGCCGCTCATGGTCCCTCCCCAGTACGTGTCTCCCCGGACCGGTCGAATGTCCGTACACCGATTACAGCAGCCGCTGTACGCAAACCGGGAGCGTACGCAAAGATCAAGCCCGGAACTGCCGTTGTCACTGGTGGTCCGTACAGTGGGCGATATCACAGACGGTGTGCTGGATGTCACGCCGAGGGAAGGACAGGCCGGTGTACGTGGCGAGGCTCAGGGTTGACGGGGTGCGTGGTTTCCACGGGCCTCGCGCCTGCGACCTCGATTTCACCCGGCCCAGCGGCGGATATGCGGGCTGGACGGTGATGGCTGGGCGAAATGGCTCGGGCAAGACCACCCTGCTACGTATGCTCGCGCTCACGCTTGCCGGCGGACGCCGTGCACACCAGCTGGAACCGGAGATCGAGGACTACCTGACTCACGGTGCCACCCGGGGGGCAGTGGTGGCCAAGGTCATTGCTGACCGGAGTGCTGACACGATGGCCCCACGCGGGGGTATGGCGGAAGCACGGCTCGAATGGCGGCCTGAGCAGGACGAGGGATTCGACGAGCCCGTCGAAGATTTCGAGCCGCCCACCGAGGTCGTCTTTTCGGGCCACCGGGGCCTCACCTCCACCTTGTGGTCCTCGGCCCCACCGCCCGGCTGGTTCTGCGCCGCCTACGGACCCTTCCGGCGCCTCACCGGTACCGGCCTTTATGAGCGCACTCCGCAGCAGCTCGACCGGGCCTCCGCGCTCCGCACCCTCTTCGAGGAGCAGTCGGCCCTGACCGAGGCCTTTGACTGGCTGCTCTCCCTTCACCTGCGCTCCCTGGAGAAGCGCCCCGGGATCCGCGAACTCAAGGCCGGAGTGCTCAGGCTGCTCAACGACGGCCATGACAACGACGCACTGCTACCGGACAGTTACCGCATCGAGGACGTCGACTCCGACGGGATGTGGCTGCGGCGGCGGGGTGACAACGGCCCCGAGGGTGCCAAGGTCGAACTGCGGCGGATGAGTGACGGGCAACGAACCGTGGTCGCTCTGGTCCTGGACATCGTCCGGCAAATGCACGCGGCGTACGGGACCCTCGACTTCGAGGAACGCGACAGCGGCAAGGTCGTACTGCCCCACCCGGGGGTCGTGCTGATCGATGAGGTTGACGCGCACCTGCATATGACGTGGCAGAAGCGCATCGGGCAATGGCTCACCGCGCACTTCCCGGCAATCCAGTTCATCGTCACCACCCACAGCCCGTACATCTGCCAGGCAGCGGACCCGGGCGGGTTGATCCGGCTGCCCGGGGTGGGGGAGCAGGAACCGCCACACGTGGTGGAAGGAGATCTGTTTGGGCGGATCGTGTATGGGACGGGGGACGACGCGGCGCTATCGGACTTGTTCGGCCTGGACTCGCCCTATTCCGACGAGGCGCGTCAACTGCGGGACAGACTGGCTGAGTTGGAGTATGACGTCCTGCTCGGGCGGGCCGATGCCAGGCAGACCGAAGAATACCTGCACCTGCGCGAGCGCCTCTCCAGTTCACCAGTGGCCCGTGTTGATGAAGTGATGGAACGGTATCGGCTGTCCCGGGAGCGGGACGCGTGATCCCGATTCAACGCCTCGAGCTCCCCGAGGGCGTTATGGCACGAATGACGGTGCTCACGGGTCGGATCGGTCTCAGGGATGTAGTGAGTGGTGAGCGGAAGAGATACGCGGACAACCTGTGGAACGACGAGGGCGAGGTAAAGCAGGAACTGCGTGCGGTGCTCCTCAGGATGGCCCCGGGAGTCCTTGGCTGCTGCATGTACTGTGGTGGTTTCACTGCGACCGACATTGAACACTTCGAACCACGGGAACACGACGCTCTCAAGACCTTCTTCTGGCCCAACCACCTTCTGGTGTGCGGCCCGTGCAACAGCACATACAAGCGGGATTGGTGGGAGTGTGACGAAGAGACCGGCGAGCCCTTGCTGGTCGACCCGACCCGGGACGACCCGTTCGACCATTTGATGTTGAACCTAAGGGAAGGCAAGTACCGAGGCGAGACCGACAAGGGGCGGACGACCGTCAACCTACTCGGCCTCAACCTTCCCGAGCGACGCCTCATAGCCGGTCGGAAATTGGCGCAGCTGAACATCCGAACTGTGCTGAGGGGCTGGGACTTGGCCCGGCAGCAGGGCGACAGGAAGGCCGAGCGTGATGCCCTAGACGTGCTGAAGGGGCAGCCGTTCGCTGACGTGTGGCAGGCGATGCTGCGTCAGGCCGTGCTCCCGGGAGCGGCCTTGGTCATGAGTGACGAGCCGCCGGATATTGTCGGTCTGCTGAGGAACGAGGAACTGCGCGCAGCAACTTTGATCGAGTTCCCTCTGCGGTCGGCACCGACACAGGGGGTTTGATTGTTTTTGGGGTGGGGGCGGGTGTGTTGCGCGAGCGACACGGGGATCGAATATCGACGGCTTGTTAGTTCTGCCAACAGCTACGACAACCCGCGTTCAATTTAGTAACTCGATGCTGTTGGTTGGAGGTAGTACCGGACAGGCCGGATTTGACGGATCTTGTTTCGTCTGAACTCAGCTTTGCCGCTCGCCAAGCGCCGTCCGCAACCAGTCCAACGACCCCGTCGCCAGCACCGTGTCAGCCAGTGCCTGCCCCGTCTTGGTGACGATTCGCTCGCGGCTGTTGTCGATCCACCTCTGGGCTTTCGTGTAGCCCTGGTCCCGATATTCGATGCCCTGAATCATGCACTCCAACTTATCGGCGTCCCGTGCGCAGATTGCCTCCACCGATTCCTTGGCTTCGTACTCGGCGACGAGGTCCCGCACAGCTTCGGCCAGAAGTTCCGGCATCCCCGCCACCTGGTCAGCAGTGATGTCGCGAGGATCGGCCTCTCCGCCGCTGTACTTCTTGCCCAAATGGTTGACGTCCCCGGTGCGCGTCTCCTGGGAGTCGTGCCACACCGCCAGGAACGCCGCCCGCGCCGGGTCGGCGCCCTCCAGCTTCGCGATGATCGTCGCGATCAGGGCCGTGCGCCACGAGTGCTCCGCGACCGACTCGGGGTGCTTCACGCCGGCCATCCACCATCCGGAGCGGGCGGTGTTCTTCAGCGTCCCCGCCTCGTACAGGAAACGGGCGACCGCAGTCAGGTCCTCGGACACCGTGGGCTCCTCTCACGCCTCGGCGAGGCGGATCGCGTACCGGATGCTTTCCAACTCCCGTCGCCCGCGCGACGAGAGCTCGTGACTATCCAACATCACCGGGAGGCGGTCGCGCAGAGCGTGGGCCGCTGTGCCTGATCGCAGCAGATGGGGGCGGATCTGCAGGAGGGACCACAGGGTGTGGATGTTGAGGTCGACATAGCCGTGTTGCGGGGACAGGCCCTGGACGAGGTGGGCGAGAAGCTTGTCGCCGGGCCATGGGCGGGGTGTGCGGTCTGCGATGAAGTCGTCCGACAGTTCCATGTGCCGCATCTCGCCGACCCAGTACGCCCAGTAGTTCAGATTGGCGGCTTCGCCCGTTTCGTCGTCCGTGAGCACCGTGTCGATGAAGTGGCTCATCCGGTCGCGGTCGCCCTGCCGCGCGGCGACGGCCGCGACGCTGCGGGCGTTCAGCCATGAGGTCAGCCAGTCGTGAGGGCGCTCGGTGCGTTGCTGGTGGGTGAGCCAGTCCGCTGCGTCGGGCTCGGTGTCGTAGCCGGAGAGGTACAAGGCCTGGCGGCGGAGTAAGAACTGAGTCTCGCCCCGGGCTTGCTCTGCCGTCTGCCGCATCGTGGAGAAGAACGCCGTGCGTTCCGGGCGGCTGAGTCGGGGGCCGGCGGGGGCAGGCCCGCGACGGGGGCGTGGTGATGGGGGCAAGTCCCGGATTGGCCTTGGTGGTACGCCATTGAGCGGCCACGCCAGGACTTCGCCGAGGTCGCGCTGCATCACCATCGTGCCCAGGGGGCTTTCCTCCACCGCAGCATCGTCGTCGAGGACCGTCGCGAGGAGGACGTCCGCCTCCAAGGCCCGTTCGAGAGCCTGAAGGAGCGCGGTCGGCGTGCCCAACTGCATGAGCCGGTGGCGGTGCATGAGCATCTGACCGACCGGCACGGCCGTCAGTGGGCGACGGCCGGTCTCCCATCCGGCAATCGTGTCCGGTGAGACCTCCAGCTGTTCCGCGGCCTCCTCCTGCGTGTGGCCCAACTGCTCCCTGATGACGCGCAGGACATACCCCGAGATCAGACCTGAACGGGGTCGTGACGGCTTTCCCGTACCGCCAGTCAGGGTTTGTCGTGAGTTTGGCCGCATGAGGTGTCCGTTCCCGGGGGTTGGGCGCAACTCACCTGTACTCGCAGTCACTTCAGGCTTGAGCGCCGGATTTCTACCGTCTTAGCCATCCCTGATTGACCCTAGTTGGGAGGCAGCTGCCCATGGACCCCATTGCCGGTGCACATGGCCCGAACGTGTCACTTCCGGTGGCGTCGTGCGTGGTCGTGGAGTCGGCCTCGGAACCCGGTCTGCTCGTGCGCTCGCACTTCGATGACCTGCTGGACGTGACGGAGTGGCTCCTCCAAGCTGCCGACGATCCGGCCCGGGCCGGTGCCGAATGGCAGACGATGGAGATCACCCTACTGCGCTGCGGCGTTCGCTTTTCTGCTATTCGCGTTGCCGGCGACATCGTGTGCGCCGCTGCTCGGAGCGAGGGCCGGGCCCAGGTCGACGAGTACTTGGCCGCCGCACTGCACGGCGGTCCTGTCTTCGTGGATCGCCAATCGGGTCGGTACTACTGCCTGGTCCCGGTTGGGGCATGCGCTGCCTGGAGTATGCCGGGCACGGCCTGTCTTGGTGCGGGCAGCTATCTCGGTGTGCCGCACCCGACCATCGACTCAAACCGCGATCAGGCCCGCTCCTCATGGTGTGTGCCACCGGTCCGGCCGGAAACCCATTGCCAGGCCAACGCGGTCGCGCAGATGGTCCACGTAGGCCTTTTCCGCCTGGCCGCGAAGAAGGAGGCCGCCGGTGGGTGACGACCGGTCGCTCGAATTCGACGTGTGCCGCAAGGTCTGGACGGAAGCCTTGGAGCTGACCAATGGGCTACCCGCCAAGGTCCCGGATCGGGCCGAGGTGGACAGGCTGGGCCGGCTATCTGCGCAGGCATGTAACTGCCCTGGCCGGGGAGTTGGAAGCGGCACTCGAAACGCAGTCGGCGGATACCAGCGAACGTGAAACCGCGTGCTGGCTGCTCGTCCGCACTCACAGAACGCTGAACGAGGGACCAGACCTCGACCATCGCGCTGCTGCCGTGCACTTGGAAGACCTGGCCCTGAACTGCCGGGCCCTGACCGCCCTGTGTCATCAGCAGGTCTGCGCTCTGCTCTGAGAAGCGAGCGCGCGGGCACCTCCCCAACCCCTGTCTGTCTGACGACCCGTGAGGAATCCCATGCACAGCTTGCTCGCCAGCCCGTTCCTCGGGCAGCACCTCATCCTGCGACCCGGCCACCCACAGGGCATCCAGATTCACCGATCGTGTTACGACGAACTGCGCACCGTCCCTGAAGGTCATGCGCCACCGGCCTGGCTACACCTCGCCGCTTCGCAGGCGTGGGGGATGCGTCTGCCTCAAGGCGCCGCCTTGTCCACGGTGGTGCTCGTTCGCGAGCCGTCGCCGTACGGCTTCGTGAAGGCGTCGTGGGAGATCAATCTGGGGTGCGACTACGACTGCGGCTTCTGCTACCTCGGCGAAAAGAGGTTCGCCGGGCTGTCGTGGGAGGACAAGCGGCGGCTGCTGGAACTGCTGCGCGACGCCGGTGTGTTGTGGTTGCAAATCACCGGCGGCGAGGCCCTGATCGATCCACAGTTCGCTGCGGCATACGAGTACGCACATGAACTCGGCCTGATGGTGCAGGTGTCGACGAACGGATCCCAGCTCCACAAGGCAGCCATCCGGGACTTGCTCACCCGCCACCGGCCCTACCGGCTGACGATGAGCCTTTACGGCGCGACCGAGGAGACGTATGAGGGCGTGACTCGCAATCGTGGCGCGTGGCGCCGGTTGACCCGCGGCCTGGATGCGGCGCGGGAGGCCGGCCTGCCTGTACGGCTCAACCTGATCGTGTCCGACTCCAACGCGCATGAGCTGGACGGCATGGTGCGCCTCGCAGAGGACCGATGGGGGTTCCCGTACCAGGTGTATTCGGGTATGTCGCCGACGATCGATGGTGACGCGGGTCCGCTCGCCGCTCAGGCCACCGACCACCTGCGACCACGCAGCGTCTTCACAGGCTGCAATGCCGGTCACACCTTCTTCCACGTCGATCCGCACGGAATCGCGTCCATCTGCAAAGTAGGTCGCGATCCGAGCGTGAACCTCATGACGGAAGGCCTCGACGGCCTTCCCAGGCTCGGCGCCATCGCCGAGTCCCTACAGCTCCGCACCGGTGGGTGCTCCGGCTGCGCACAGGCCGCCACATGCAGGACGTGCCGGCCGCTGGCGAAGCTCTACCAGGAGGCGGGGGACAACCGATCGCTCTACTGCCAACACGGAGGCTACGGATCATGACCTCACCCAACGCGACCCTGCCCACGTCTGAACCGGTCGTGCTCACCATCGGCCGACGCCCGCCTGTCGACGCCGGTGGAATGCTGCCCGTACCCGTTCAGGTCCCCACTATCGGCAAGGGGGAGTTCCGCATCATCAGCGACATCGATGGCGACGTCGCCCAGGCTGCCGGGTGCAACTGCTCGGCCGGTGACGACAACCCGTACTAGACCATCCCTCGGTATGTCGGTGCCCCGGTCTACGCTGGCCGGGGCCTCACCCTTCCACCCGCTCACCCGAGGAACCGCGCTCTGTGTCCATGCCCCGTCTCGCCTTCGACGAGCTGCCATCGGCCGCTCGCCAGGCGGTCATCGCCCAGACCGGTCGTATCGCCAGAGCTCGCACTGCCGGAGGCGGGATCAACAGCGCCATTGCCGCTCTACTCGACACCGAGAGCGGTCCCGTCTTCGTCAAGGGCATCCCAGCCGACAACCCGCAGGTTGCCTCCCAGAAGAGGGAGATCGCAATCAGCCCCTACCTGCCCGCTGCTTGCCCGCGGCTTCTGTGGCATGTGGAGGCTGGAGGGTGGGAGCTGCTTGGTTACGAGGCGGTCGATGGCCGCCATGCCGACTACAGCAAGGCCGACGACCTGACGCTGGTCCTGGCCGCGCTCGCCGAGCTGCAGCAGGTGGCCGCACCGAAGGACCTCGGCTTGAAGACAGCGGAGGAACGGTGGGGGAAGTACGCCGACGAGGGGCAGGCGGTGCTATTCGAGGGGGACGCGTTGCTGCACACGGACTTCGCCCCGGACAACGTCCTCATCCACGGTGCCAGGGCACGCTTGATCGACTGGGCGTGGCCGACGCGGGGTGCGGCGTGGATCGATCCGCTCATGCTCGCCTTGCGAATCATGGAGGCTGGGGCGACTGCTGAGGAGGCGGTCTCGTGGGCGCAGCGAGTTCCGTCCTGGCGTGAGTGCGATCCGAAGGCACGCGGTGCGTTTGCCGTAGCAGTGGCCCGGCTGTGGGGAGCAATCGCTGCGGAGGACTCTGCACCCTGGAAGGCAGCGATGGCCAGTCACGCTGCTCAGTTGATGCGCTTCCATTTCTCCCGACACAACGTGTGATTCTGCTCTGTCGCGGGCCGCCCGGCCGGAAATCCGGCCGGGCGGTGTCGGCACCCCCGTGGTCAGGGCGTGTATTGCGTTTGGCGGATTCCTCGTGTATCAGCCCAGGCCGTCGCCTGTGACCACAGTTCGGTGCCAGCGGTGGCTGACGAGTGGTCCGTGTGGTTCGTGCGGTGGAAGCCGACCGTGTACGTGCGGGTGACCGAACCGTTGGGGGAGGTCACCTTGATCGTGCGGGTGGTGAAGCCGGGATCCGTTGACGTGACCGTGGAGCTGCCGGGCATAACCCTTACCCGTGCCCCGGGTTGAGCCGGCACCGCCGAGACCGTCGGGATCCTCGCGTCCTTCGGCCAATCGACCACGTACGTCGTGACGTTCGGGTCGAAGCCGTCGATCGCTGCGCCGCCCACCGTGATCGCGCTCGCGTCCGCGACGCTCGCCTTCGTCGCGTCCGAGGAGTTGGTCACCGTGACCGACCCGTCGGCGTTGACGACGACGTGCGCCGCCATCGCCGCCGCCAGGTTGATGCGTTGCCAACTCGCCTCGCCGGCCGCGGTGAGGTCGAGTGGGTAGCCGGAGTCCGTTGCGGTCTGTTCCAGGATCTGGGTGCGCTGGGCGGTGGTGAGGTTCGGGAAGGCCGTGGTCAGCAAGGCCGCCGCGTCGGAGGGGGTGACCAGGGGGCGGCCCGGCTTGCCGACCCGGGAGAAGCCGTACGTCAGGCGTTGCGTGTACAGGTCGATGTCCTGTGCCGTGCTCAGGCCCGCGTAGGGGGCGCCTGCGCAGGTCGCGAGTGTGTTGCCGTAACCCTCCTTCTCGCATTGGGCGAGTAGTACGTTCTCGATCTCCGTGTGGGCCTGCGTCAGCAGTTTCGCGAAGTCGGGGTCTGCCCAGCGGTGGGCCACCGTGGCCTGGCCGGTGATGCGGCCGCCCATGACGTCGAGGGGGTAGTGGAAGCCGAGGACTATGCGGTTGTTGCCGTACTCCGAGGTGCGGGCGAGGATCGACGGGGCCAGTTCCGGGAGCAGGGTGGCCAGGATCGTGCCGGCCTCGTAGCCGCCGTAGGTGTGGCCGCTCGGGTACGAGCCGCTGGTGGCGAGGCCGGCGTACGAGCCGTCCTGGGACTCGTAGATCTGGCCGCCGTCGCCTACGAAGCCGAGTCGTACGTATGGGCGCAGGTAGCCGTAGCTGTTCTTTGCCTCGTCTACGCCGTCGAGGCCTTGCGTGACGCGGCCGAACAGGGCGTTGGTCTTGGGGAGTTGGCCGTCGTTCAGGGCGTCCAGGTAGATCTGGCCCAGCCTTGAGCCCAGGCTGTCGGCCATCGTGATCGTGGAGCTGTTCGTCGCGTCCACCTCGGCGCGGTCGACCTCCTTCTGTGTCGCCGCGTTGTTGATGCCGACTGCGAGTTCGTCGTTCTCCGCGGTGAGTTGGGTGTCGGTGGGCACCTTCGTGTTGGAGGCCAGGGTGGTGGAGCCGAGGTCGTCGATGCCGCTCAGCAGGTTGTGGAAGTAGTCGGTCGTGGGCCAGGTGTCGGAGGCGTACGTCGCCTTCAGGGTGTCGTCCGGGAAGGGGGACGGTACGTACGTCGACGGGTCGCTCTCGGGTTCGGTGGCGGACGTCTCCCTCGTCGTCGCGTCGGCCGACGTTCCCGCCAAGGTCACCGCCGTCACCGTCGCCGTGTGGGCCTTCGCTCTGCTCGTGGTTGTGAGCAGCGCCGTGTCCGTCGTGGCCGGGACGTGCGCGGTGGTTCCGTCATCCAGGGTCACCTCGTAGCCGATGATCGGGAAACCGCCGTCACCCGCCGGTCGCCACGTCACCCGGACCTGCTTGTCTTCAGTGAGTACGCCCGTCACCGTCGGCTTCTGCGGTGTGCTGCCGCCGGTGACCACGGGCTGGGTGGCGGCGCTCGGCTGCGAGGCGCCGACCGCGTTCACCGCCTGGACGCGCGCCGAGTAGGAACGGCCGGACGGGAGACGGGTGAACGTCGTGCTGCGGCTGTCCGGGTCGTCTATCTCGACCTCGTGGCCGCCGGTCAGGGTGATCTCGTAGCCGGTGACCGGGGAGCCGCCGTCGTCCGTGGGGGCGGACCAGGTGACCGTCACGCTCGTGCCGGACGAGGTCGCCGACACGGCCGCGGGCGCGGTCGGTACCGTCTTCGGCTTCGTGGTGAGCGCGGAACGGGCGTGGTCGAGGGCCTCGTACCGTGCGGTGAGGGTGTTGTCCGTTGCTGTGTCGTCGGCGAGGGTCGTCTTCGCCTCGGCCAGTGCGTCGGTGAATGCCTTCCAAGTCGCGTCCGTGCAGCGGGACTTGGCGAGAGTCGACGCGCTCGTGACCAAGTCCTCCAGTCTCAGCCTCGGCAGGGGGATCAGTTGGTTGGCGGCGAGGGTGAGGCTTCGGGTTTGGGTGTCGAGTTCGAGTTGCGTGGCGCCGTCGGCAGTCAACAGGGCCCGGGCTGCGGCGAGTTCGCGCATGAACACCCCGAAGTCGACCGTGTCGTAGCGTGATTCGTCGTCCGACAGGCCCTCGTATTCGGTGATCGCCTTCCGCAGGGCCGTCGTGTCCGTGCCCGTCGGTGTGTCGGCGTGGCTGAACGTGAATCGGCCCAGGTTCGCGACGTACGGGTGCGAGGCGTCCGGGGTCGTCGTCAGCCGTAGGTGGACCGTGTGCGTGCCGGTGATTCCCTTCGGGAGGGTCAGGCTCGTCGTGCCGCCCGACGACCATGCGGAGCCCGTGACGGGCAGGGGGATCGTCGCGTACGGCGTTCCGGGCGTGGTGGGATCGAAGCCGTCTAGGTAGAGCTGTACGGCCGAACCCGTGCCGCAGCGCGCGGAGTTGTTGACGTAGGTGACCGTGACCGTGTTCTTCGAGGACGTGCCGAAGTCGATGTTCCCGTAGTCCAGCCAGGCTCCGTTGTACGTGCCGCCCAGGTCCGTGGCGGAACCCGCGCCCGTCCAGCCGACCGGCTCGCTCTTGAGGCCGCCGCCGCTGTTCGAGGTGAATGCCGTGGCGTCGAAGGACACCGGGGCGTCGGCGTTACGCGTCAGGGTCAGCGAGTAGACGTTGGCCACGTACGGCTGGGCGTCGGTCTGTGTGCTGGAGAGGAAGTCGGCGTACACGTCCTGGACGCCGGTGAAGACGCTCGGGTCCAGTTGTACGGTCGTCGTGGCTACCGTTCCCCAGCTCGAACCCGTGTACGCGAGCGGTATGTTGACCGTCTTCGCGCCGTCCTTCGAGCCGAGGTGCAACTCGATGTGCGAGTCCGATGCCGCCCGCGACTGGGGTTTGTCGTAGCTGACGGTCACCGTGTCGGCGCCGTCGCCGAGGTTCGTGTCCTTCCACTCGGCCCACGCGCCGTTCGTCACGTTCTCGAAGATGCCGTTCGAGAGCTTGAGCGGGAGTGAACCGTCGCCGGTGGTCGTGGTGTTCGCCGTGGTCAGCGTGGCGAGTGTGGTTGTGGGCGACGACGCGATGTCGTCGGGGGAGAACTGGTACCAGTCGAAGTTCGACACCCACTGCTGGCCGGACGGGGCGTGGAAGACGAACGTCGCCCTCGACGCGGCCAGCAGGGCCGCCGGGTCGGTGACGGTCGCCTGGACGGTGGCGTAGTACTGCCAGCCGCCCGTTCCGGGGAGCGAGGCGGTGGCGACCACGGGGCCGTCGGCGGCGCCGGCGTGGATGTCGACGCTGCTCGGACTCGCGGTCGTCGCCTGGGAGTTGGCGTAGCGGATGGAGATGCTGTGCGGGGCTACGCCGCCGAAGTCGAGCTTGTTGAAGCGTTCCCACGAGCCCTCGGTCACGCCGCCGAGGTCGCCGTCCGAGTAGTACGCCTCCTTCTTCAGGCTGGGGCCCTCCATCTGGTCGGGGTCCTCGGCCTGCAGGACGGCGTAGCCGCCCTCGTCGATGGTGAGCGCGTCGATGGCGGAGTGCAGGGCGTCGTCCGCGGCCATGAGCGTGCTGGTGCCGGAAGCGGCGTCCGCCAGGACTGCCCGGGCACGTTCGAGCGCCGACTGGAACAGGGTGTAGGAGCCGTAGGAGTAGTTGCCCTCGCGCACCAGGGACGCCTGGTCGACCAGTGCGGCGAGGGCCTTACGGGGCACGGCCGCGGCGGAGATGAGCAGCGGGTCGGTCGCGGACACGCCGGTGCCGGTCACCGTCGAGGCCGGTACGCCGTGCGCGAAGGCCGCGTCTCGGAACGTGATGCCGAAACGGGCGTCGACCTTCGTGGTGCCCGTGAGCGACAGCGTCGCCGTGCGTGATCCGGTGACGCGGAGGTCCGCCGTGACGCCGGCCGGCAGACCGGTCACCGTCGCGGCCTTGGTCCCGGTGAGGCTCGTGCCCTTGCGCGCGGCGAACGACGCCGGGCCGGAGGAGAGGGTGAGCTGCACGCTTCCGTCGACCGTGCCGTCAGCGGTGGTCGTGACGGTGGCCGGCTTGGCGGTGACAACTGTCGTACCAGTAGCCGGTCGTGACGTATCGTCACCGTCTTCCGTGCTCAGCGAGTACGCGGGCTTCGTACGGGCGCCCCAGTCGGAAGGCTTGGAGCCCATGCGGAAATCCAAGGTCCCGCCCGCGATGATCTGCGAGTAGTCGAGCCAAGTGTTCGTGAAACGGGAGCCGTTGAGGGTCGCGCTCTGCACGTAGTAGTTGCTCGGCGACACCCCGTCGGCCTTCACCGTGAACTTGCTGCCGTTGGCGTAGGTGATCGTCGTGGAGTCGAAGAACGGGCTGCCGATCTGGAACTGGCTGGAGCCCGCCGTCACCGGGAACAGCCCAAGGGCCGCCGCGACGAACATGGTCGACATGGTGCCGGCGTCGTTGTCCATGGTCGGCAGGAAGCCGTGCGGGGAGAGCTTGTAGACCTGCGTCCTGACCGGCGGGGTGAACTCGCCGCCGGAGCTCGGGGCTTCGTTCGTGGAGCCGGTCGCGATGTACCGGTTCCAGGTCGTGCCGGTGTAGATGGCGCGCACCCACTTTTGCGTCAGGCTCGGCTCTCCGACGTAGTTGAAGAGGTACGGCGCCTGCAGGTCGATCTCGTTCGCGTTGGAGTGCAGCATGGTCGAGCCGTCGTCGGCGTCGGAGTCCTCGCCGAACATGTGGTTGACCGCGGCCTTGCCGGCCTCCGCGCCGCCCATGGCCTGGATGAGGCCGGCCATGTCGTAGGCGTCGTACCAGTTGTACTGCCAAAGCGTGCCCTGGTAGAGGCCCGCCGCCTCGAACTTCTCGTAGTCGGCGCTCTGCCAGTCGCCGCCCGTGGCGCGCGGGGTGAGCAGACCGACCTGGGTGCCGTCGGACGCGGTCCAGGCACCGGACTTGACCAGGTTGTCGATCGCCATGGTCGACTGGGCGCGCAGCTTCTTCGCGTCCGCGTCCTTGCCGAGCGCGTCGGCGACGACGGCCAACGCCCACTGGTCGTAACCGCGTTGGACGGTCGTACCGGGATCGCCCGAGACGTATCCCTGCCGCAGTTGCGCGCCCGTGTAGTAACCCGTGTACGACTTCAGCGCCGGGTACGCCTCGTCGAGCCGGTCGAAGTCCTTGTACCCCTTCGACACCGCGTCGGCGACCACGACCGCCGAGCGTTCCCAGCGCACGGTCGGGACCGAGTGGGTGAGGCTGCCGAGGCTCTTGCCGGAGGTGTGCGCGTCGGCGAAGAGGAGGATGAGCGACTGCACCAGGTCCCGGTAGGTGGCCGGGTCGATGTACGCCTCGACGGAGTACTTGCGGAAGTCGTCCCAGGTGGACCAACCGTCGTAGTACGTATAGCCGTTGGTTTTGTGCACCGCTCCGTCGACGCCACGGTAAGTCCCGGTGGTGCTGGTGGCGTTCACCGGCAGCGCGTACATGCGGTATAGGTGCGTGTAGAACTCCTTGGTGAGCGTGGAGTTGGGGTCGGACGTCCCGGAGGCCTTCACCGCTACGGCGCCCAGCGTGCTGTTCCAGTCCGCGGCCGTGCGTGCGCGTGCCTGGTCGAAGGTGAGGGCGCCGACTTCGTTGTGCTGGTCGGTGGTTGCCTGTTCGGCGCTGATGGGCGAGAGCGTGACGCGGAGTTCGATGTCGTTCCCGGCGGACTTGTCGAAGCCGAGGATCGCGCCGGTGTCGGCGCCGTCCTGCGCGGACGCGCCGCTCAACTTGCCGTCGTCGCCCCAGCTTTGGAGGGACGTCACGGGGGAGTTGGTCGTGGCGGCGTAATACAGCTTGTACGAGGCGCCGTTGAACGACCCCGCGATGAGCCCGGTGATCGAGGTGGTGCCGTCCGCGAGGGTCGTCGCCTTCAGGGTCGCGCGGGTGCGGCTCGTGAAGTTGTTGGCGAGGTCGAGGACGAGGCGGGGCTCGGATCCGGCGGGGAAGCTGTATCGCTCCAGGGCCGTGCGCGTGGTCGCGGTCGTCTCGGCGTTGATGGTGCCGGGGCCCTGGGTCACCGAGGAGCCGGTTCCGGAGATCGCCCCGAGACCGACTTGGTAGTAGCCGGGCGCCGCGGTCTCGTCGTCGTGGCTGTACGTGTGCGCGTAACTGGCCGTGGCGGGGCGGCTGTTGTACTCCACGGACGTCGGGACGACGAGGAGATCCCCGCCGCCTCCCGATCCGCCGACCCCGTCGAGGTTCGTGGCGGTGAAGCCGGCTATGTGGTCCTCGTCGTAGTCGTACCCGGTGTGGTTGCGGCCGGGCGTGGTCAACGGGTTGACCTTGGCGAGGCTGTGGGGGGCCTCGGCGCCGGGCAGGTCGTTGCCGTCGTCACCGCCGGTGGATACGAAGGGGTCGACGAGCTTGGTGTAGTCGGTGCCGCTGGATGTCCCGGCGGAGGCTGCGGAGTTGGTGGAGGCTGTGGACCCGGCGGACGTGGTCGCGCCGGGTAGGGCTACGGCGGCCGTACCCCCGCCGCCCGTCAGCGCGGCCAGGCCGAGCGCCCCGGCGAGCAGCGCGGCGGCTGTCGCGCGCAGTGGCCGACGGCGGGGTCGGCGGGCGGGTCTCGGAGGGATCGTTCTGGGCAGGCAAGCGCGGGATCTGGGCAGGGAAGCGCGGGATCTGATGTGCACGGAACCTCTCCAGCGTCGCGACACACGCATGTCCGGCCTCACCGGGGACAACGTTGTCAACGTCGTCCCTGCCAGTCCGGAGCACGTGAACACTCGGGCGAGACGGCAGTGAACGTCCGGAACCGCGCCCGTAATGTTCACGACCGCCAGACATCAAACATGGAGAAGGCGTACGGGGGAAGAACGAGACGCGTACAGGAGCGTGCGCACGGCGGCTTCCCCCGCCCGGGGTACGTGGTTCAGCTCGTCCGCCTTCAGGCTCTGTCCTTCTCGCGTGCCGTCCTTGCCATCCGGGACCGGTAGAGCCAGCGCGCGAGTCCGCCTACCGCGAGGGCCACGAGGATGGCTCCCCAGTCGATGACGTGGGGCAGGCCGGGGAAGAAGGCGAAGAACGCGAGCGTGGCTAGGAGGCCGACGAGGAACGCGGCGATGCCGGCTCGCTGTTGCCGTGTTTCCGACGTCGGATCCGACTCGTTCCGCTGTTCCTGCTCGACCATGAGGGGCTCACTTCGTGATGTGGTGGCACTGGCTGACGCGGCGCACGCCGTTGACGTACAGGTGGGCGCACGCCTTGCCATAACGAGGCAATGTCTGAGGAGAGTTGTTCCGCATCGGGTCGATCTTGCATTCGTTGTGGGTCCGGCCGCGTGACGTGCGGTATGTGCGGTTGTCGGTGTCGGCGTAGCTGAAGTCGATACGCCAGTTGCAGAAACCGCTACCGAGCGCCGCGACGAAGGCGCAGTCGACGCCGGCGTTCTGGTACGTGATCTTCCGTCCGCTGCCGCGGATGATGTGCGTGAACAGGCAGCCCGTCGGCACCTTCATCGTCATGCCGCCGACGCTGTACTCGAAGGTCCGCACGGGAGTTGACCCGACCGCGGTGGCGTGCGCGGACGTTGGCGCGGCGACGGCGAGGGCACAGACGGCTGCGAGGGCGGTGGTGAGGCGCGTGAGGTAGTGCATGGCAGAGGTGGTCCCCTCCTGGTGATCTCCTGATGAGTACCTGGGGAACCGGCTTCTTGAGGTGGCGGTTGCGCGATGTTTCCGGAATCACCGCGATTGGGTGATCAACAAACAAGCAGCTGACCTGCGGAAACGTTTATGGCCATCCGTTATCCGCGCCGCAGCAGCGCCCCCACCGCCACCTCCAGATACCCCGGAAACTCCTCCCGTGCCGGTAGTGCCGTCGGTACGGCGTGGGCGAGTTGGGCGTGTCCCAGGTAGAAGCTGTAGGCCATCAGTGCCCGCTGGCGGGACTCTGCGTCCGTGAAGCCCAAGTCCTCGAACAAACCCGCGATGTAGGCGATCCGGCGGGCAGTGACCTGTTGGAGGGCCATCGCCACCTGGGGGTGGTCCTTGCTGGACAGGAGGGAGAGTTCGAGGGGGTCCGTGCCCGACGGCTTTGTGACCTCCGTCAGGAGTTTGCGTAGGCGGGACTCCGGGGTCGGCTCCGTCTCCACCACCGTGATGATCTCGTCCGTGTTCGTTTCCACCCAGCGGGACAAAGCAGCCTCCACCAACGCCTCTCGGTTGGTGAAGTGCCAGTAGAAGCTGCCCTTTGTCGTGCCCAGGCGGGCGGCCAGGGGCTCCACGGCCACCGACTTCAGGCCGCCGCCCTCTCTGATCGCCGCCAGTGCCGCGTCCGCCCAGTCGCGGGCCGTGAGTCTGGGTTTTCTGGGTTGCGCCATGACCATACGCTACCGTATGGTCGATTTTCCGTACGGTAGCGTATGGAGGTGTGTGATGGTCAAGGACAAGGCCTTGGCGGCCCCCTTTCCCGAGCGCGCGCGGTTGATCGGGGAGGCGCTGGAGCGGCCCGATTACCGGGACGCTTACGCCATGGAGTTGCTGCCCGGGATGCCGCGTGATCCCGCCGCCTGGACCGGCATTCTGCGTGATGCCTTTCCCGTGGTCGGGCGGCGAGACGGTGAGGTGCTCATGAAGGTGAGCGCCTCGGGGCTCGATGCCTGGGCCTCGATCCTCGTCGAAGGCGAGCGCGTGATTCTTTGTAGTTCCGTGAAGGCCAACGGGTGGCGTTCCCGGGCCTATTGGGGTGTCGTGCGGTGGGTGCATCCCTTCATGGCGCGGCTCATGATGGTCCGCACCCACCGTCGGCTCGCCGGCCTCACGTCAGCTCCGTCGCCGTAATCGCCGTAGCCGTCACCGTGTTGTCGCATTCCGCGAACACCCCGTCGTCCAGGGCGACTTGATGCGCACCTGCACCCGGCAGGCCCACCACCAGCGTGGGGTACGACGACGGTGTCGCGCCCGACTCGCAGTAGCCGTCCGCCTCGCCCTGGACCTGGACGAAGGTCAGCTTGAGGCGGGCCGTGCCGCCGGGGGCCAGGGTGACCGGGGTGGCCGTGCCGGTGGGGGTCACCTTCAGGGGTGCGTTGTGGTCGGGGGAGCCGTTCCCGGCGCCGGCCACGAGCGTGGGGTGGCCCTGGAGCGTGCACGGCTTGGCCGACTTGTTCGTGAACTCGATGATCGCCGCCCCGGTTCCGGTGCCGTCCGGGCGGTCCGTCGCCTGGTGGGCCGTGACCGTCAGGGCCTCCGCCGCGCAGGTCTTCGACGTCCCGCCCCCGGAGCCCGAGCCCGAGCCCGTGCCGGAGCCGGAGATGGGGGACGCCGTCGCCGTCGGCGTGCCCGCAGTGGACGGCGCCTCCGAACCCGGCTTGCCCGACGGCGACGAAGGCGCGGACGACGGCGTCCCGCTGCTGCTCGCGGCCTTCGACGGTGAGTCCGCCGCCGTCGGTGAGTTGCCCGACTGGCATGCCGTCACCGTCAGGGCGGCCGAGAGCGCGGCGATCGCCAGCGCGGCCTTGCGGATGCCGTTCACGTACTGCATGGAGAGTCCCCCGAGTCCGGATGGTGCGGGGCCGGTCCTCGCCGGCGCCCGCCCATGGAGACAGGGCTGACCGACCCGGGGTTTCTCCTGTGGATCAGCTGTGACAGGTGTGGATCACTTGTGACAGTTCGTCACGCCGGCACCTCCGCTGCTCCTTCTGCCTTGTCGAGTCCCTCCGTCGCGTCCCCGCCCCCCTTCCCCCGCAACGCGATCACGCTCAGCAGGCAGCACGCCAGGGCCGCGATGCCGCAGACCACGTAACCGATCGCATAGCCGTTGCCGAGAGCTTCGAGGGCGATGGGGAGGGCGCCTCCCGGAGGGGAGGTCGGTGGGACCGAGTTCGCCGCCAGTGGGCCGCCCTCCGCCGCCACCTGGCCCGCCGCCGTCTTGACCTGCGTCGAGAGGTCGGAAGCCGCCAGCTTCTGCGTGAACTCGTCCGCCGCGTGGCTCAGCGCGATCGCGCCGATCACCGCCGGGCCCAGCGTGAAGCCGAAGTCGCGGAGGAGGCTCGTGGAGGCGCTGGCCATGCCCGCGTAGTGGACCTCCACCGTGTTCACCGCCGTCGCCGTGATCGACGAGACCGTGAGGGCGAAGCCGATGCCCACCAGGCCGATCGGGAGGATCAGGGAGGTCAGGGCCCGGTCGTCGACCGGGAGGGTCGCCGCGATGAAGTCGCCCACCGCCATCAGTCCGAGGCCCGTACCCAGGACCCACCTCGCGCTGACCTTCTCCAGCAGCCTGGAGATCAGCGGCATCAGCAGCAGCGTCCAGGAGTTCAGGAGGACGAAGGCGAACGAGCCGCGCAGCGGGCTCTGATGCTGGATCGGGCCCAGGCGGATGCTCGTCGCATACGCCGTGCCGAGGTAGCTGAACATGCCCACCACCGCCACGAACGACGCCACCGCGAACGCCCGGTTCTTGAACAGGTCCAGCCTCAACAGCGGGGAAGCGGCCCGGTGTTCGGCGACCAGGAACAGCGCTATGAAGACCGCCGCCACCACGTACGCGATCACCACCGGTGTCGCCGTCCAGCCGTCCGCCGGGCCCTGGATCACCGCGTACAGCAGGGCGAACATGCCGATGCCGATGGTGATCTGACCGGCCAGGTCGAGTGAACGGCCTTCCGGGGCGCTGGAGTTCTGGGCGAAGAGCTGGCTGAGGAGAGTGCTGATCGCGGCCAGGCCCGTCACGACGATGAACGCCCAGCGCCAGGAGCCGTAGTTGCCGGTGATGCCGCCCAGGACCGGCGCGACGAAACCGCCGCTGGACAGGGCCGCCGCCCAGATGGTGATCGTACGGGCGCGGTCGCGGGCCGAGTGGGTGCCCGCGGCGATCATCGCGAGCGAGGTCGGGAAGAGCGCCGCCGCGCCGAGGCCGGCGATGGCCTGGCCGAACCAGAGCATGTGGATGCCGGTGCTGGCGGCGGCCAGCGCCTCGCCGAGCACGAGCAGCGCGCCGCCGCCGACCAGCAGCCGCTTGCGGCCGAAGAGGTCGCCGAGGACGCCGAAGGTCAGTTCCAGTACCGAGACGGGCAGCAGGAACGCGTCCGAGATCCAGGTCAGCTGGGAGCCGACGGGGTGCAGGTCCTCCTGGAAGAGGCCGTTGAGCGTGGCCGGCATGGCCAGGGCGATCTGGGCCAGACAGACCGCGAAGCAGCCGGCGACCAGCGTGCCGACGGGCAGGCCGGCGGGCGCCTGCCCGGCGGTGGAATCGGGTTCGGTGCGGGTTTCGGTTGACACGTGAGGGCACCCCTTTGAGCTGGATTGCGGGGATCGAGCGGGATTGCGGAGATCAGGCGTGATTGCGGGGATGGCGGCGCCGAGAAACGCTGCGAATGTAGGGCAGTTTTTCGACGACGGTCAATGGGTTGCCCAATATTGATGGACGGAGCTCTCCCCGGGCAGGACCCACAGATGGGTGGGACAGGGGGCTCGGTCAGACGTCAGCCGCCGGGCCGGGCAGCCGGCCCTCCACGTACTCCTCACGCAGGACGTTCTTGCGGATCTTGCCCGAGCCGGTCAGCGGGAAGGCCTCGACGAACACCCAGGTGCGGGGCGTCTTGTGCGGGGCGAGGTGGGCCCGTACGTGGTCGAAGAGCTCCTTCCCGGCCACCGCCGTGCCCGGCGCGCGGCGCACGAAGGCCGCCACCCGCTCGCCCCAGACCGGATCCGGCACGCCGACCACGACCGCCTCGGCGACCCCGGGATGCGTGGCCAGGAGCTGCTCGATCTCGCGCGGGTAGATGTTCTCGCCACCCCGGATGATCATGTCCTTCAGGCGGCCCTCGATACGGCAGTACCCGCGTTCGTCCATCGACGCGAGGTCGCCCGTGTGCAGCCAGCCGTCGGGGTCCACGGCGGCCGCGGTGTCGTCCGGGGCGTCCAGGTAGCCGGTCATCACGTGGTAGCCGCGGGTGCACAGCTCGCCCGTCACCCCGGGCGGCACGGTCGCGCCCGCCGCGTCCACGATCTTCACCTCGGTCCGCGGCAGCGGCCTGCCGACCGTGTGCGCGCGGTCGTCCGCGGTGTCGTCGAGGCGGGTGATGGTGATGCCGGGGGAGGCCTCGGTCTGGGCGTAGATGACGGCCATCGGCACCCCGAAGGCCGCCTCGACCCGGCGTACCAGCTCGGGCGGGACGGTCGCGCCGCCGGAGAGCATGTAGCGGAGCGAGGAGACGTCCGTCGTGGGCAGTGCCGGGTGTTCGAGCATCGCGATGAGCATCGTCGGTACGCCGCCCATCACCACGCAGCGCTCGGACTCGGTGAGCTCCAGCATCAGGCCCGGTTCGAAGTGCGGGGGCAGGACGTGGGTGCCGAGGCCGGTGATCGACGCGAGCGTGGCCAGGACGCAGCCCGCCGTGTGGAACAGCGGCATGGGGTTGAGCTGGGCCTCGCCCTGGCGCAGCCCGAACGTACGGACGTACGCCAGCCGCGCGTTGTTGGTGATCCCGCGATGGTGCAGGACCACGCCCTTGGGTACGCCGGTCGTGCCCGAGGTGTACTGGATCTGGGCCGGCGCCGAGGGGCCGACCTCGGGCAGCGCACGGTCCGCGGCCGTTCCCTCCGCGCAGAACTCCGCCCAGTCCTCGAACAGCACGCTCGTCCGCAACTCGGGCAGGTCCGCGCGGATCTCCTCCAGGGTGCGGGCCATCGGGTTGCCGCGGTACTCCCGGCGCAGGAAGACACCGGCCGCGCGGGAGTGACCGAGCACGTGGCGCAACTCGGCCGCGCGCAAAGCCGGGTTGACCGTGACGAGCGTGATGTCCGCGAGGGGGGCGGCGAGTTCGAGGATCACCCACTCGGGGATGTTGTTCGCCCACACCGCGACGCGCTCGCCGGGCGTGAACCGCCCCAGCAGGGCGCGGGCCGCGCGCTCGGCCTCGTCGAGCAGTTCGGCGTACGTCCACCGGCGGCGCCCGGCGGGGTCCGGCACGCCCTCGACCAGTGCGACCGTCTCGGGCGCCAGGGCGGCGGCCCGGCGCAACAGGGAGCCGACGGTCTCGTCCTGGAGTTCCTCGTCGGGCTCGCCCTGCCAGTACGACGTCGTCACCATGCCGTCAGTATTCAGCAGCTCCGGGCGGCCGGGGAGCCCTCACGTCACCCGGGAACCACGCCGGTTGACGGGCCGAGGGAGCGTTCGGTGACCTTACGGAGGTGCCGGGTGAACACGTCGCGGGTCTCTGGCGTCAGCGTGCGCAGGGCGATCAGGGCTGTGATCACCACGTCGCACAGCTCGCTCTGCACGTCGTCCCACGTGTGGCTCACGCCCTTGCGGGGGTTCTGGCCGGTCGCGCCGATCACCGCCTCGGCGACCTCGCCGACCTCCTCGGACAGCTTGAGCATGCGCAAGAGGAGGCTCTCCTTGCCGTTGAGCGGACGGTTGCCGTCCACCCAGGCCCACAGGGCGTCGATGGCGGACCAGAGGTCGGGAGCAGTGGGCTGATCAGTCATGGGCCCAGCTTGCCAAATGAGCTCACTCCCCGAACAACGCCTCCTGCGAATCGAACTGGTCCGCCGCGTCGTCCAGTTCCGGCTTGTCCAGCCGCCTGTTCCGCGCCCCGACCACCATCGCCGTCACCGCCGCCGTCGCCCCGAGTGCCGCCGGGACCATCCAGCCACGGTCGAGGACATGGCCGAGCGCGTGGTCGAGGGAGAGCCGGCCGGGGCCCGTGACCGCGAGGCCGGCGGCGGCCAGGCCCAGGGTGGCCGCGTACTCGAAGCCGCCCTCCTGGTTGAAGAAGCCGTTGGGCGCGTGCACCGCGGACGCGCCCGCCATGGCGCCGGACGCGGCGGCGCCCGCCGCGGGGGTGGCCAGGCCCAGCGCCAGCAGCGTGCCGCCGCCCATCTCCGCGAGGCCCGCCGCCGTGGCGCTCGCCTTTCCTGGCGCGTACCCGACGGACTCCATGAACTGGCCGGTCCCCTCGATCCCGTGCCCGCCGAACCAGCCGAGCAGCTTCTGCGCGCCGTGCGCGGCCAGCACACCGCCGGTACCCAGCCGGAGCAGCAGCAGACCCAGGTCATGTCGGTTGTAAGCACTCACGATGACTCCCGTAAGAGAAGACAGCAGCAGACAGGAACAGTCCCCTCCGCGTATCCACCGTCGCACCGCCGACACCCCCGGGACGGGTTCGCGCCGCCGTTCGGGTGGCGGGGCCGGGAGAGCGGTGTGAGTCTGCTGGCATGACGATTCAGCCAGCCAAACTCAGCGACCCGGCCGTGCGCGCCTTCGTCACCGCCGTCAACGCCCATGACCGCGACGCGTTCATGTCGCTGCTCACGGACGACGCGACCATGGCGGACGACGGCTCCGACCGGGACCTCGCCGAGTGGATCGACCGGGAGATCTTCTCCTCCAACGGCCACCTGGACGTGGCCAACGAGTCCCAGGGCGGCCGCGCCCTCGTCGCGAACTACCGCAACGACACCTGGGGCGAGATGCGCACCCGCTGGGCCTTCACGGTCGCGGACGACGGCAGGATCTCCCGCTTCGAGACCGGGCAGGCCTGACCGTCGTACAGCGGTAAAGGTCTTGCCTTCGCGTGCGCTCCAGCTCCTAGCGTCTACGGCATGGAGACGAACAGGACCCTGGGCCGCAGCGGTATCGAGGTCAGCGCTCTCGGCTTCGGCTGCTGGGCCATCGGCGGCGAGTGGCAGAACACCGACGGACAGCCCCTCGGCTGGGGCAAGGTCGACGACGACGAGTCCGTACGGGCGGTGCAGCGCGCCGTCGACCTCGGCGTGACCTTCTTCGACACGGCCGACACCTACGGCACCGGACACAGCGAACGCGTCCTCGGCCGCGCGCTCGGCAAGCGCCGCGCCGATGTCGTGATCGCCACCAAGTGGGGCAACGTCTTCGACGAGGAGACCCGCACCCTCACCGGCCACGACGACTCCCCGCAGTACGTCCGCCGCGCGCTGGCCGCGTCGCTGAAGCGCCTGGGCACCGATCACATCGACCTCTACCAGCTGCACATCTCCGACGCCGAACCGGAGCGAGCGGCCGAACTCCGGGACGTCTGCGAGGAGTTGGTGGGTGAGGGGCTGATCCGCGCGTACGCCTGGAGCACCGACGACCCCGCCAGGGCCGCCGTGTTCGCGCGGGGTGAGCACTGCGCGGCCGTGCAGCACGCGGCGAACGTGCTGCAGGACGCCCCCGAAATGTTCGCGCTGTGCGAGGAGTCGGGCCTCGCCAGCATCAACCGCAGCCCGCTCGCGATGGGCCTGCTCACCGGCAAGCAGGCGGCGGGGCGGGCCCTGGAGGCCGGCGACATCCGCAACACCCCGCCCGCCTGGCTGCCGGGCTTCAAGCAGGACGCCGGGGCCGACGCGGACTGGATCGCGAGGGTCGACGCCCTCCGCGACATCCTCACCTCCGACGGCCGCACGCCGGCCCAGGGCGCCCTGGCCTGGCTGTGGGCCCGCAGCGCGCGGACTGTGCCGATTCCCGGGTTCCGCTCGGTCGAGCAGGCCGAGCAGAACGCCGGCGCGATGGAAAAGGGGCCGCTCACCGCGGGACAACTGGCCGAGATCGACCAATTTCTCCAACGGTGACCGGCCCCACCCAAGGGGCGCGGGGCTGTGTCGATTTGCGGCTCCGCCGCGCGGGCGCGACCAGCCCCCACACGCCCGCAGACGAACGACTAGTAGCTCTGATTGCCGTACTGCGCGTACTGCTGCTGATCAGCGTAAGAAGGCTGCTGCTCGGTCACCGTCAGCTGCCCCGCCTTGATCGTCGCCAGCCGCGGAGCCCGACGCGCGATGGACGAGTCATGGGTGACCATGATGAACGTCAGCCCGTGCTCCCGCCACAGCCCCTCCAGCAGGGCCATGATGTCGTCGCGAGTGCCCTCGTCGAGGTTGCCCGTGGGCTCATCGGCGAGCAGTACCTTCGGCTTCTTGACCAGCGCACGGGCGATCGCCACACGCTGCTGCTGCCCGCCGGAGAGCTCGGCGGGCGCATGCCCGAGCCGCTCGCCGAGGCCGACGGACCGCAGTGCCTCCGCGGCCCGCTCCCGCCGCTCGGCGGGCTTCACGCCCATCGGGACCAGCGCGGTCTCGACGTTCTCCTGCGCCGTGAGCGTCGGGATGAGGTTGAAGGACTGGAAGATGATGCCGATGTTCTCGGCACGCACCCGGGTCAGCTTGGTCTCGCTGATGCGCGCGAGGTCCACGCCGTCCAGCTCGACGCTGCCCTCGGTCGGGCGGTCCAGGCCGCCGATCATCTGCAGCAGGGTGGACTTGCCGCCACCCGTGGGGCCCTGGATGACGAGCTGGTCGCCGTCCTCGATGGTGAGGTCGATGCCGCGCAGCGCCTCGACCGTCTCCTTGCCCCGCGTGTACCGCTTGGTGACGCCGGTGAGTCTGTACATGGGATCTCCGTGGCTGAAGAAGAACTGAAGAGGAAGAGGGGTGGGGCGCCGCCGTCCCGGGGGGAATCGGAGGCGGCGCCCCGGCACAGGGGGTGGGTTACGAGACGCTGCGCAGGGCGTCGGCCGGGCGCATGCGGGAGGCGCGCCAGCCGCCCATCGCGCCGGCGATCAGGCCGCCGGTGACCGCCAGGCCCACCGCGAGGGCGATGGTGGTGAGGGAGACCGGGGCGGAGAGGGCGATCTCCATGGTGCTGGAGGCCGACTGCTGCCCGGGGCCGCCACCGCCGGGGCCGCCGCCCATGCCGCCACCGCCGCCGGTGTTGCCGAGCTCCGCCGTGAGCTTCGGGCTGATCGCGGTGACCGCGTAGGCGGCCGCCAGGCCCAGGGCGATACCGAGGGCGCCGCCGATCAGGCCGTTGACCATGGACTCGCCGACGACCTGCCGGGTCACCTTGCGGCTCGGCCAGCCGAGCGCCTTCAGGGTGCCGAACTCACGCACCCGGCGGGACACCGCCGAGGAGGTCAGCAGCGCCGCCACCAGGAAGGCCGCGGCCAGCACCGCGATGGACAGCCACTTGCCGACGCTGGTCGCCAGGTTGGAGGCGGTGGACAGGGAACCGGAGACGGTGGACGCCAGGTCGGCGGAGGTCGTGACCGTCGTACCGGAGATGTTCTTCTGGATGGTCGCCTTGACGGTGGAGATCTGCTTGGAGTCGGTCGCCTTGACGTAGATCGTGGTGACCTTGTTCTTCGAGTCGCCCAGCGTCTGCGCCACCTTCAGCGGCACGAACACGTCGGTGGTGGACTCGCTGCTGTCCGGCGTCGCGATGCCGATGACGGTGAACTTGGTGCCGGAGATCTTGAAGGTCGAGCCGACCTTGTACTTCTTCTCCTTGGCGTACGACTTGCTGACCACGGCGACCTTCGCGGTGGTCTGCGCGGACGTGAAGGTCTTGCCGGAGGTGATCTTCGACGTGGCCAGCGGGCCGAGATCCTGGTTGGTGACGTCGATGCCCGCCACCGAGTAGGAGTTGACGTTGAAGTTGGCGCCGCCGCCCTGGACCCGCGGCTGAGCGGTGCTGCTGGTGCCGCCGCCGGGGCCGCCCTGCTGGGAGGAGCCGGACGTCGAGGACTGCGCCTTGCCCTGGGTGAAGGAGCCGTCGACCTTGGTCACGTTCAGGCTGATCGCGCCGACCGCGGCGGACACACCCTTCTGGGCGGCGACCTTCGTGACGAGCGACGCCGACAGGGCCTGACCGCCCTGCGTGTTCACCCGGTCCGAGCTCTGCGTGCTGCTGCTGCTCGACTTGGCGTCGAACTTGAAGTTGGGGCCGCCCGAACTGCCGGACGTGGGCGCCGACTGTGCCTTGGTCACGGTCATGTCCGTGCCGAGACCGTAGAGCGACTTGAGGACCTTGTCCTGAGCCTGAGTCATGCCGGCCGACACCGAGTTGACGGTGATGACCAGCGCGATACCGAGCGCCAGACCCAGTGCGATGACCAGAGCCGCTTTCTTTCTGCGGCCCAGTTCGCGCTTGAGATAGATGCCAAACATCCCGTTCCTCGAAGGTTCTTGGCGCCCGCTGTGGGCGCGGCCACAAACTATGGAGAAACCTTTGAGTCGCACTGAGTAAAGGATGTGTCAGAGCTGAGAAAGCGGGGTATGGCTTCAAATTTTCGTAAGACAGGCAATTCCTAACCTGTGGAGGGGCTACTGCCAGGAAACCCCTGTTGAGTGGCGCTCAGAGAGATGCAGTACGGTCCCGGGATGCACGGTTCCTCTCCGCTCTCCCGGCGTGCCGCATTCGGCCTTGCCGCCGCCGCGATTCCGCTTGCCGCGGCGACCCCCGCACACGCGACCACCGTCATCGGCGGCGCACGTCTCGCGCGTGCCGGAATTCAGGGCACGGGGCTGCCCAAGAAGCTCACCGCCGCCGCCTGGCTCGTGGCCGACAGCGACAGTGGAGAGGTACTCGCCTCCTACAACGCGCACAAGCGGCTTGCGCCCGCCTCCACGCTGAAGATGCTGTTCGCCGACACGGTGCTGAAGAAGTTCGAGCGGACCGAGCGGCACAAGGTCGTCGACGCCGAGATCGCCGACGTACCCTCCGGCTCCAGCCTGGTCGGCATCAAGCCCGGGATCACGTACACCGTCGAGCAGCTGTGGCAGGGGGTCTTCCTGCGCTCCGGCAACGACGCCGTGCACGTGCTGTCCCACATGAACGGCGGGATCGCGAGGACCGTCGCCGAGATGCAGGCCAGGGCCGAGGACCTGCAGGCCCTCGACACCCATGTCGTCAGCCCCGACGGCTTCGACCACAAGGGCCAGCTCTCCTCCGCCTACGACCTCACCCTCTTCGCCCGGCACGGGCTGAAAAGCGCCGACTTCCGCGAGTACTGCCACACCAGGACCGCGGACTTCCCGGCCGGCGGCAGGAAGACCTTCCAGATCCAGAACACCGACCGCCTGCTCACGGGCGCGTGGGGCGTGAAGACGTACGACGGACTCATCGGCGTCAAGAACGGTTACACCAGCAACGCCGGCAACACCTTCACCGGTGCGGCCACCCGCGGCGGCCGCACCCTGCTGGTCACCGTCATGCACCCCAAGAGCGGCTACAACGCCGTGTACGAGGAGACCGCCGCGCTGCTCGACTGGGGCTTCGGGAAGGGGAGTTCGGCCGAGGCGGTCGGCACGCTGGTCGAGCCGCTGAGCGAGGGCGGGGCGAAGGCGACCCCGACTCCGACCGGGAAGGCACCGCGGGCGGCGGCCGGAGCGCCGGGTTCCGCGTCCGGGGACCCCTCGCCCTGGCGGCTGCTGGAGGGCGCGGGCGGCACGGTCGCGCTGGTGGCGGGCGGGGCGTGGGCGTTGCGCAGACGGCGCAAGAACCAGCCCCGCAAGGCGGATTGACCCGCGCGACGCGGGAGCCGGACCCGGCCGGAATCCCCGTCGCGGCAGCCGTTCCACGCACCGGTGCGTACCTCGCGGTCCCACGCGAGATCCACCCCCACCCGATGCGGTGGAACGGCTGCCGCCTCCCCCCTCGGTTTTGGCCGGCGGAACTTCTTTCCCCCAAGTGTGAAGCTCTTGTGGAGGAGATTTGAGCATAGGCCCGCGACCGGCCGCAATGGTCCGGATGCTCAAATTCCGCTTGTGCAAGTTGAGTCAGCCGCGCCCGATGTAGGGCATCGCGGTGGCCATCACCGTCGCGAACTGCACGTTCGCCTCCAGCGGCAGCTCGGCCATGTGCCGCACGGTGCGCGCGACATCGGCGACGTCCATCACCGGTTCCGGCGCGATCTCGCCGTTGGCCTGCAGGGCCCCGGTCTCCATCCGCGCGGTCATGTCGGTGGCCGCGTTGCCGATGTCGATCTGCCCGACCGCGATGCCGTACGGCCGCCCGTCCAGCGACAGCGACTTGGTGAGGCCGGTCAGCGCGTGCTTGGTCGCCGTGTAGGCGACGGAGAGCGGCCGGGGTGTATGCGCCGAAATGGAACCGTTGTTGATGATCCGTCCGCCCCGCGGGTCCTGAGCCTTCATCTGCCGGAAAGCGGCCTGCGCGCACAGGAACGCCCCGTTGAGGTTGGTGTCCACCACATGCCGCCAGGCCTCGTACGGCAGCTCCTCGACGGGCACCCCGCCGGGCCCGAACGTCCCCGCGTTGTTGAACAGCAGGTCCACCCGCCCGAACCGCTCCACGGTCGCGGCGAACAGCGCGGTGACGTCCTCCGGTTTCGAGACATCCGTCCGTACGGCGAGACAGGCGCCGTCGGGACCCAGTGCCGCCGTCTCCGCGAGCGTCTCGGGACGCCGGCCGGCCAGCGCCACCGACCAGCCCGCGTCCAGCAGCTCCACGGCGACGGCACGTCCGATGCCGGAGCCGGCTCCGGTCACCACGGCGATCTTCGCGTTCTTGGTGTTCATGGGCCCGCAGCGTAGGTGAGGCTCCGCGATGCGGAACACCCCGTCCACCATCCGGGTGTTGCGCGCCCCGAGACGCGTGTCGTCCCCGGCCCGGCGGCCCCCTCCTCCCTGAAATGTGACGGGAGGACAGGATGATCATCAGCTCAGCCAGGCCGCAGGGGCACGCCCCGCAGCTCCGCGCCGCCGCGCGCCGGATCGGCCGCCGCCGCTTCATGAGCCTGACGGCCGCGGCCGCCGCGCTCGCCTTCGCCGTCGACCTGCCGGCCACCGGCGTCGCGGCCGCCGCCGAACTCGACGCGGCCCGCATCGACAGCGACCCCTTCACACTCGGCGTCGCCTCCGGCGATCCGCAGCCCACCTCGGTGGTGCTGTGGACCCGGCTCGCGCCCGCCCCCTACCAGCCCGACGGCGGACTGCCCGCCGAACGCGTCGACGTCGACTGGGAGCTCTCCGGGGACGAGACCTTCGCCGTGCTCGCCGCCAAGGGCACCGCCACCGCGCACCCCGAGTTCCACCACACCGTGCACGTCGAGGCCGAGGGCCTGGACCCCGGCCGCGTCTACTACTACCGCTTCCGCACCGGCACCTGGCTCAGCGAGACCGGCCGCACCCGCACCGCCCCCGCCGCCGACTCGGCCGCCGGCGCGCTCTCCTTCGCCGCCGTCTCCTGCCAGGCCTACCAGGACGGCTACTTCACCGCCCACCGCCACCTCGCCGCCGAGGACGTCGACCTCGTCCTCCACCTCGGGGACTACATGTACGAGTACGCGGTCGACCCCGCGGGCGGCGCCCGCAAGTACACCGACCGCACCCTCCCGGCGCTCTACGGCCACGAGACGACGACCCTGGAGGACTACCGCCTGCGCTACGCCCTCTACAAGACCGACGCCGACCTGCGGGCCGCGCACGCCATGCACCCCTTCGTCGTCGCCTTCGACGACCACGAGACCGAGAACAACTACGCCGGCGCCGTCTCCGAGAACGACGACCCGCCCGAGCAGTTCCTGCTGCGCCGAGCCGCCGCCTACCGCGCCTACTGGGAGAACCAGCCCCTGCGCGCCGCCCAGCTGCCCACCGGCGCCGACATGCGGCTCTACCGGCGCCTGCAGTGGGGCACGCTCGCCCGGTTCGACGTCCTCGACACCCGCCAGTACCGCTCCGACCAGGCCTACGGCGACGGCAAGCACATTCCCGGCCCCGAGTCCGAGGACCCGGCGCGCACCATCACCGGCGCCGCCCAGGAGGCCTGGCTGCTCGACGGCTGGCGCACCTCGACGGCGCTGTGGAACGTCATGGCCCAGCAGGTCTGCTTCTCCCGGCGGAAGATGGACCTCAATCCCGTCGCCCAGGTCTCCATGGACGCCTGGGACGGCTACCCCGCCTCGCGCCGCCGGATCCTGGACGGCGCCAAGGCGGCCGGGATCGCCAACCTCATGGTGCTCAGCGGCGATGTGCACGTCGCGTACGCCTTCGACATCAAGGACGACTTCGACGACCCCGCCTCGCGCACCCTCGGCACCGAGATCGTCGCCACGTCGATCGCCAGCGGCCAGGACGGCACCCAGAAGCCCTCGAACTGGGCCACGTACACGGCCGCCAACCCGCACATGAAGCTGTACGACGGCCGCCGCGGCTACGTGAAGGTCTCGCTGGACCGCGCCCAGGCGCGGGCCGACTTCCGGACCGTGCCGTACGTCACCCGGCCCGGCGCACCGGTCTCCACGGCCGCCTCCTTCGTCACGGAGGCGGGCGCGCCCGGTCTCAGGCCGGCGTGATCCGCTCCAGCGGAGCGGCGTCCTCGCCCGGGTAGCGCACCCCGATCTGCTCCCGGATCGTGTCCATCGTGCGCATCACGGCGAGGGTGCCGTCGAGCGGGACCAGCGGGGACTCGGTCTCGCCGGCCCGCAGGGCGCGCATGACCTCGCGGGCCTCGTGACGCAGGCTGTTGCGGGGCCCGTCCGCCGGGTCGGCGGTGAACTCCTCGGGGTCGCGGCCGTCCCGGTGCAGCACGAAGCGGTCCGGGAAGAAGAAGCCGTACGGGATGTCGATGCGGCCCTCGGAGCCGGTGACGGACGCCGAGGTCGCCGTACCGCCGACGATGGAGCAGTGCACCGAAGCGAGAGCGCCGCTCTCCCAGGAGAGCAGTGCTCCCGTCTGGAGATCGACGCCCTCCTCCGAGAGCACTGCTCTCGCGGAGATCGCCGCGGGCTCACCGAGCAGCAGATGCGCGAAGGACACCGGGTACACGCCGAGGTCCAGCAGCGAGCCGCCGCCCTGCTCCGGGTCCCGCAGCCGGTGGGAGGGCGGGAAGGGGCCGGCCAGCCCGAAGTCGGCCTGCACACTGCGCACTTCGCCGATCGCCCCGCCGTCGACGAGGTCCTTCAGGCGCCGGACCAGCGGGTTGCAGTACATCCACATCGCCTCCATCAGGAAGCTCCCGCGTTCCCGCGCCAGCGCGACGAGCTCCTCGGCCTCGCGCGCGTTCAGCGTGAACGCCTTCTCGCACAGCACGTTCCGCCCGGCCTCCAGGCACAGGCCCGCGGCCGCCCGGTGCGCCGAGTGCGGGGTGGCGACGTACACGACATCGATGTCCGCGTCCTCGGCCAGCGCGCCCCAGTCGCCGTAGGCGCGCTCGATCCCGAACCGTTCCGCGAAGGCCTTCGCCGAGGCCTCGGTCCGCGAGGCCACCGCGACCACCTCGGCGTCGGGAAGGTCCACCAGGTCCGCGGTGAACGCGGCCGCGATCCCGCCCGTCGCCAGGATTCCCCACCGCACGCTCTCGTCGGCCATCCCGCCCACCCACCACCATCGCTCATGTGACTCTCGGCACTGTGTACGAGCTGAGAGCATAGGTGTCGTATCGATCGGAAAGGGAGGGGCGCATGCCCGAGCAAGGGGCATCGACACCGCACACAGTGCAGACGGCCGGAGCGGAAGCGGAACCGGCCGTCGTCCGTGCCGGCCGCCGTACCGGCCTGCTCGTCACACTGATCCTCGGCGGCCTCACCGCCACGCCACCGCTGGCGATGGACATGTACCTCCCCTCCCTCCCGGAGGTCACCCGCTCCCTGCACGCCCCCGCCGCCACCGTCCAGCTCACCCTCACCGCCTGCCTGCTCGGCATGGCGCTCGGCCAGCTGGTGGTCGGCCCGATGAGCGACCGCTGGGGACGCCGCCGCCCGCTGCTCGCCGGCCTCGCGGTGTACGTCGTCGCCACCGCCCTGTGCGCGTTCGCGCCGAACGTCGAGGTCCTGGTCGCCTTCCGGCTGGTGCAGGGCCTCGCGGGCGCGGCCGGGATCGTGATCGCCCGGGCCGTCGTACGCGATCTGTACGACGGGGTGGCGATGGCCCGCTTCTTCTCCACCCTGATGCTGATCTCCGGGGTCGCCCCGATCGTCGCGCCGCTCATCGGCGGGCAGATCCTGCGGGTGACGGACTGGCGGGGCGTGTTCGCCGTGCTGACCGTCGTCGGGCTGCTGCTGGGCGGGTTGGTGTGGGCGAAGCTGCCCGAGACGCTGCCGGTCGCCGAGCGGCACAGCGGGGGAGTGGGCGAGGCGCTGCACTCGATGCGGCGGCTGCTGGCCGACCTGCCCTTCACCGGGTTCATGCTCGCGGGCGGCTTCGCCTTCGCCGCGCTGTTCGCCTACATATCGGCCTCGCCCTTCGTGATCCAGGAGATCTACGGCGCCTCCCCGCAGACCTTCAGCCTGCTGTTCGGCCTGAACTCGGTCGGGCTGATCGCCGTCGGCCAGCTCAACGGCAAGCTGCTGGTCGGAAGGGTCAGCCTGGAGAAGGTGATGGGGATCGGCCTCGCGATCGTCATCGCCGCCGCCACCGCCCTGCTCCTGATGGCCACCGGCGTCTTCGGCGAGACCGGTCTCGTGCCCGTCGCCGCCGCGCTCTTCGTGCTGATGTCGGCCATGGGCATCACCCTCCCCAACGCCCAGGCCCTCGCCCTCATGCGCACCAGGCACTCCGCCGGCTCCGCGTCCGCGCTGCTCGGCACGTCCTCCTTCCTCATCGGCGCCGTCGCCTCCCCGCTGGTCGGGATCGCCGGCGAGCACTCCGCCGTCCCGATGGCCGTCGTCCAACTGGCGGCAGCACTGGTGGCACTGGGCTGCTTCATGGGAATGTGCCGTCCTTGGAACGTGCGTGCGAGTGCGGAGGGAGCAGAGAGCTGAGCGCACCGAAACTGCGCAGCGACACCGCGGAACGGGCCGGGCTCGATCCCGGTGAGCTCCGCCGTCTCGTCCAGGAGGTCCACGACCTCACCACCGGGGCGCGGCCGTGGGCCGCGGGCACCGTCGTGGTCGCCGGCCGCGGGCCCGTGGTCGCCGTCGAGGAGGCGGCGGGGTGGGCCGTGCGGTACTCCGCGTACGACGAGGAGGCCGACGCGGGGGTGGAGCTGCCGGAGGAGTCCCGGGTGCCGATGAGTGTCGGCACGCCCTTCGACCTGGCCTCGCTGACCAAGCTGTTCACCTCGGTCGCCGCGGTGCAGCAGATCGAGCGGGGCACGCTCGGGATCGACGCGCTGGTGGGGGCGTATCTGCCGGACTTCCGGGGAGCGGCGCGGCACGGGGTGACCGTGCGGCAGCTGCTCACGCACACGTCGGGGCTGCGGCCGGAGCTTCCGCTGTACGACTGTGCCGACGACGCGGAGCGGATGGCGCGGCTGCGGGCGGAGGTGCCAGTGGGGGTGCCGGGGACGTACACGTACTCGGACCTGAACATGCTGCTGCTCCAGTTCGTGCTTGAGCGGATCACCGGGCGGACGCTGGACGTGCTGATCAATGACGGGATCACCCGGCCGCTCGGGATGACGTCCACGGACTTCGGGCCGTGTCCGGGGGCGGCGGCGACGGAGGATCAGCGGCGGCCCTGGGCGAAGGCGGACCGGGGGATGGTGCGGGGAGTCGTCCACGACGAGAACGCGTGGGCGCTCGGGGGAGTCGCCGGGCACGCGGGGCTGTTCTCGACGGGGCGGGATCTGGCCGTGTTCTGCCGGACGCTGCTGGCGGGGGGTTCGTACGGGCCCGCGCGGATCCTCGGACCGGACTTCGTGGAACTGCTGCTGACGCCGCCGGGGCTGGGGTTCGCGGTGGACCAGGCCTGGTTCATGGGGGAGCTGGCGGGGAAGGGGGCGGCGGGGCATACCGGGTTCACGGGGACGTCGGTGGTACTGGACCCGGGGACGGACACGTTCCTTGTCCTGCTGGCGAACACGGTGCATCCGGTGCGGCGGCGGGCGGACAGCGGGCCGAGAGCGACAGCGGCAACGCACCTGGCAAGAGCAGTGAGAGGTATCGGACCTCTCACCAGAACCTGAGAGAATCCCACGGTGAACGCCCCCGTACCCCCGGCCGAGACCCTCCGCTCCACCCTCGCCGGGCTTCTCGACGGTCTTCCGCCCAAGCAGGCCGCCTCCGCCGTCGAGCGGCTCATCGCCAGCTATCGCGGGGCCACCCCCACCGACGCGCCCATCCTGCGGGACCGGGCCGACGTCCTCGCCTACGCCGCCTATCGGATGCCGGCCACCTTCGAGGCCGTCCGGTCGGCGCTGGACGCCTTCGCCGACGCCGTTCCCGGGTGGACCCCCGGCAGTCACACCGACGTCGGCGGCGGTACCGGCGCCGCCACCTGGGCCGTCACCGACACCTGGTCCGGCGAGCGCGGCGTCACCGTGCTGGACTGGGCCGAACCCGCCCTCGCCCTCGGCAGGGAACTCGCCGCCGCCAACCCCGCGCTGGACGGCGCCCGTTGGCAGCGCTCTCGGATCGGAGCGGCGCTCACCATCGAGAGCACTGATCTCGTCACCGTCTCCTACGTCCTCAACGAGCTCACCGAACCCGACCGCGCCGCCCTCGTCGACGCCGCCGCGGCCGCCGCGCAGAGCGTGGTGATCGTGGAGGCCGGCACGCCCGCGGGGTACGCCCGCGTCATCGAGGCACGCGACCGGCTCGTCAGCGCCGGCTTCCGCGTCGCCGCGCCCTGCCCGCACAGCGCCGCCTGCCCGATCGTGCCCGGCGAGGACTGGTGCCACTTCTCCGTGCGGGTCAGCCGCTCCTCGCTGCACCGCCAGGTCAAGGGCGGCTCGCTCCCCTACGAGGACGAGAAGTTCAGTTACGTCGCCGCCACCCGCCTGCCCGTCACCCCGGCCCCCGCCCGAGTCGTCCGGCGCCCGCAGATCCGCAAGGGGCAGGTCCTCCTCGACCTGTGCGAGGCCGACGAGCAGCTCCGCCGCACCACCGTCACCAAACGCCACGGCGACCTGTACAAGGCCGCCCGCGACGCGGACTGGGGCGACCCCTGGCCGCCGTACCCGCAGGAGTCGTAGGACCGCGGAACGGTACCGTCGGACCATGGTCAAGAAGCCTGCCCCCGATGCCGGCCGGCGCAGCGAGAAGTCCCGACGAGCCATCTACGACGCCGCCCTCGCGCTCGTCGGAGAGGTCGGGTACCCGAAGACGACCGTCGAGGGGATCGCCGCCCGGGCCGGCGTGGGCAAGCAGACGATCTACCGGTGGTGGGCGTCGAAGGCGGACGTACTGCTGGAGGCGTTCCTCGACCTCAGCGAGCGGGCGGCGCGGGACGCCGGCCAGGTGCCGTACGCCATCCCGGACACCGGGGACCTCGCCGCCGATCTCAAGGCCGTGCTGCGGATGACCGTCGACCAGCTGAAGGACCCCAGGTTCGAGGTGCCGTCCCGGGCCCTGGCCGCCGAGGGGCTCGTCAACGAGCAGCTCGGCCGGGAGTCCGTGGCCAAGCTCCTCGAACCCTCGCTCCAGCTGTACGTCGACCGCCTGCGCTCCGCCCAGGAGGCCGGCCAGGTCCGCCCCGAGGTCGACCCCCGTATCGCCCTCGAACTGTTCGTCTCCCCGCTCGCCCAGCGCTGGCTCCAGCACACCGGGCCGATCTCGTACGAGTACACGGACACCCTCGTCGACTACGCGCTCGGCGGGCTTGCCCCGAGGTGACACCCACCACTCCGCGGTGCATGTAGCGGGCTCCGGCCCCCCGGGGCCGAGGAAGGTGGGACCATAGGGCATGCTGTTCCGCACGACAGCGAGGCGAGGGGTAGATGAGCGCGGATTTGGGCGGCCGGACCGGCCTGCAGGGCAAACTCTCCCAGTGGCTGCGCGGACGCCGGCCCAAGGAGGCCGCCGACGACGGCGGTCGTGAGGCTCTGCTGCTGGCCGCCGCGGGTGCCGGGCTGCCGCTCGCGCCCGCCGCCCACCCCGCTCCGGGCTACCGCTGCTCCTGCGACCGGGTGGGCTGTCCCACCCCGGCCCGGCACCCGGTGTCCTTCGCCTGGCAGACGCAGTCCACCACCGACCGCGCCCAGATCGAGCGCTGGGCCCGCCACCAGCCGCAGGCCAACTTCATCACCGCGACCGGCATGGTGCACGACGTGCTGGACCTGCCGCTGGAGGCGGGGAGGGAAGCCCTGGAGCGGCTGCTCGGGGCCGGGGTCGAGGTCGGGCCCGTCGCCGAGAGCGACGACGGGCGGCTGCTGTTCTTCACCCTCACCCGCGGTACGCCCGAGGACGAGGACGAGTGGTGGCCCTGCGAGCTGGACTGCCACCCCGAGACCATGGACGAGCACCCCGGACTGCGCTGGCACTGCCGGGGGTCGTATGTGCTCGTGCCACCCGCCCGGCTGCCGGGAGACCAGGGCGTGCACTGGGTGCGCGGGCTCGAACACCCGCTGCCGGACCCGCTGAGCCTGCTGGAGACGCTCACCGACGCCTGCGCCCGTTACGCCGGCGAGGAGCCCGACCACGTGAGCGCGGCCTGGCCCCTGCGCCACTGAGCGTCTCCTAGGAGCCCGTCGCCGAGGTCAGCCCCTCCAGGCGGGCGAGCACCGACACCTGGCCCTGCTTCGGGACCACGGCGACCTCGTTCGACATGAACTCCATCGTGAACGTCTGCTTGACCTCGCCCTTGGTCAGCGCCTGCACGAAGGCGTTCTGCGTGGGGATCGAGGCGCCGGACGCGGCCGTCTGCTTCGCGTAGCGGCGGCTGGCGAAGAACACCAGCGCCCCGCCGTCCTCCGTGCGCAGCGCCAGCGGCGCGTAGTCGCCGCCGCTGATCGGCGCGTCGATGTACTGCGTGACCAGACCCGGCTTCCTGGCCTCCTTCGCGCGCGTCGCCCGCCACTGGTCGGTGTGCGCGCCGGAGGCGAACAGCTTCCCCTCGCCGGTCTTCAGGTACGTCGTGTAGTCCTTGCTCAAGTCCGCGGGCGGGACGGCGAGTTCGGTGGAGTTCGCCGGTACGGCCTCGGCCCAGCCGTCCTTGTCCTTCCGTACCTTCGGCAGCGAACCGGCCGGGATCAGCGTCAGATACGCCACCTGCCAGGGCTCCGCGAGCCGGCTGCGGGTGAACACCAGCAGCCAACGCGCGTTGGTGCCGCCCTTGTTGCCCTTCGCCTCCGCCACGAACCAGCGGGGCCAGCCCGCCTTCTTCGGGATCGTGAACGTCGCGTCGGTCAGCTTCAGCGGTGTGTACGAGGCGTTGCCGCTCGGGCTGTTGGCGTGACCGGCCTTCAGCCGGGCCGCGTCGATGTCGCCGAGGGCGCCGGTGACATGGGCGGCGTCCAGCGAACTGTCGTACGCCTTGTCGGCCTTGTTGTACGCGGTCGTGAACTGCCGGAGCGCCTTCGCGGCCTCGGCGCGCGTGGAGGCGGGGAGCACCTCGCGCTCGCCGTGCACCACCACGCAACCGCTCGCCGTCAACGACAATGCGGTCACCGAGGCCGCTATCAGTACCCTTCGGTCAAGCCTGCGGAGCCTTCGAGGGCCGCGATCCCTGCTCATCAGGTGCCTTCACCTTCCCCTTCCCGGAGGCGAACCCTACCGGGGCGAAGAAGAGCGCGAGCGTCGGGATCAGGTACAGCAGCCACACCGTGACCTGAAGCACCGTCGGGTCCGGCTGGAAGTTGAACACGCCCTTCAGGAGGGTGCCGTACCAGCTGTCCGGCGGAATGGTGTCGCTGATGTCGAAGGCCAGGTTCGTCAGGCCGGGGATCCAGTCGGCCTCCTGGAGGTCGTGGAAGCCGTACGCCAGCACGCCCGCCGCGACCACGACCAGCATGGCGCCGGTCCAGGTGAAGAACTTCGCCAGGTTGATCTTCAGGGCGCCGCGGTAGAACAGCCAGCCCAGGAAGACCGCGGTGGCGAGGCCGAGAGCGACGCCGACCAGCGGGCGCGGGGTGCCGTCGCTGGCCGCGTGCACCGACGCCCACACGAACAGGGCGGTCTCCAGGCCTTCTCGGCCGACGGCGAGGAAGGCGGTGGCGACCAGGGCGCCCGTGCCCATCGCGAGGGCAGCGTCCAGCTTGCCGTGCAGCTCGGCCTTCAAATGCCGGGCGGTGCGCCGCATCCAGAAGACCATCCACGTCACCAGGCCGACCGCGACGACCGACAGCGAACCGCCGAGCGCCTCCTGCGCCTGGAACGTCAGCTCCTGGGAGCCGAATTCGAGAACGCAGCCGAAGCCCATCGCGATCAGGACGGCGATCGCGATGCCGATCCAGATGGGCCGGATGGCGTCCCTGCGGTCCGTCTTGACCAGGTAGGCGATCAGGATGCAGACGACCAGGCTGGCTTCCAGGCCCTCGCGCAGACCGATCAGATAGTTGGAGAACACGTCTCACGCCTCCTTGGAGAACAGCGTGCTGCCCCACCAGTCGTCCTTGTCACGGACGCCCGGCGGCACGGCGAACACGGCCGAACCCACGTGCTGGATGTACTCGTTGAGCGCGTCCTTCGCCGACAGGCTGCGCTGCAGCGGGATGAACCCCTTGCGCACATCCCGCTGGTAGGCGAGGAAGAACAGGCCCGCCTCCAGCCGGCCGAGGCCGTCGGTGCCGTCGGTGAAGGAGTAGCCGCGGCGCAGGATCGTGATCCCGTTGTTGGAGTCGGGGTGCGCGAGCCGCACGTGCGCGTCCGGCTTCATCGCCTTCAGGAACGGCTCGTCGTGCTCCTTGGCCTTGCCGACCGGCGCGCCCTCGCCCTTGTCCCGGCCGAAGATGTCCTCCTGCTCCTGCAGCGAGGTCCGGTCCCAGGTCTCGATGTGCATCCGGATGCGCCGGGCCACGAGATACGACCCACCGGTCATCCACTCCGGCCCGTCGCCGTCGCCGACCCACACGAACTTCTTCAGCCGGTCCGTCTCGGTGCCCGCGATGTTGCGGGTGCCGTCCTTGAAGCCCATCAGGTTGCGCGGGGTCTGCGCGTCCGGGGTGGTCGACGAGGTCTTGCCGAAGCCGAGCTGCGACCAGCGGATGACGACCTTGCCGAAGCCGATGCGGGCCAGATTGCGGATCGCGTGCACCGCGACCTGCGGGTCGTCCGCGCAGGCCTGGATGCACAGGTCGCCGCCGGTGCGGGTCTTCTCCAGCGCGTCGCCGGAGAACTGCGGGAGGTCGACGAGCGCCTCGGGCCGCTGGTCCTTCAGCCCGAACTTCTCGAACAACGACGGCCCGAAGCCGATCGTCAGCGTCAGCCGCGAGGGTTTGAGGCCCAGCGCCTCACCGGTGTCGTCCGGCGGCGCCTCGGCCAGCCCGCCGTACGCACCCTCCCCGACGGCCTTCCCGGCCGTCATCCGGCGCGCGGCGGCCGTCCAGTCCTTCAGCATCTGCACGAACTCGGCGCGGTCGTCGGTCTGCACGTCGAACGCGGCGAAGTGCAGCCTGTCCTGCACCGGCGTGGCGATGCCGGCCTGGTTGGCGCCGTGGAAGGCGACCGCGGCCCCGGTCTCGGCGGCGGTCGGATCCACATCGTCGCCGACGCGGCTCATCGCGACCGCACCGCCGGCCGCGGCGGCGCCGAGCACGAGCCCGGCCCCGCCCCAGCCGATCAGCGAACGCCGGGAAGGAGCCTTGGAGTCGGCCTCTTCCGCGGTGGTGGCTTCCTGGGTGTCCGTCATGGTGTCGTCCCCTACTTCACGACGGCGGCGGCGAGCTTGGACAGCGGCTCCGCGAGCGCGTTCACCGCGTCCGACAGCTCCTTGCGCTGCTCCTCGGTGACGGTGTCGTACGACACGAAGCCGTCGGAGGTCTTGTCCGTGCGGTACTTGTCGAGCGTCGTGTCCAGCGCCGCGAACTGCTTGTCCAGCTCGGTCGTCAGCGCCTTGTCATTGGTCTGCGCGACCGGCTTGAGCAGCTCGTACGCCTTCTGCGCACCTTCGACGTTGGCCTTGAAGTCGGACAGGTCGGTGTGCGAGTAGCGGTCCTCCTCGCCGGTGACCTTGCCGGTGGCGACCTCGTCGAGCAGCTCCTTGGCGCCGTTGGCCATCGAGGTCGGGGTGATCTCGGCCTTGCCGACCCGCTTCTGCCAGTCCTTCAGGTCGGTGAGCAGCTGGTCGGCCAGGGTCTTCTGGTCGGCGCCGATCTTCTTGTCCTGCCACAGCGCCTTCTCCAGCGCGTGCCAGCCGGTCCACTTCTGGCCCTTCTCCAGGCCGTCCGCGCGGGTGTCGGTCTTCGGGTCGATGTCGCCGAAGGACTCGGCGATCGGCTCGGTGCGCTCCCAGCCGACGCGGGAGGGCGCGTAGGCGTCCTGGGCGGCCTTGAGGTCGCCGGCCTTGATCGCCTCGACGAAGGTCTCCACCTTCGGGATGGTCGCGTCGGCCTGCTCCTGCGCGTACTCGCGGTAGGCGGCGACGGCCTTGTCCAGCTTGGGGTTGCGCTTGGCGACCGTGCCGGAGCCGGTGACGGTCAGCTTCTGCCGGACGCCGTGGCCCTTCATGCCGGGCCGGCAGGCGATCTCGTACTCGCCCGCCTTCACCTCGGCGGTGAGCGTGTACTTCGTACCCGACCCGATGTTCTCCTTCTCGGAGACGATCCGGTCGTCCGGGAAGAGGATCTCGACCTCGGTCGCCTTCGAGCCGGTGTTCTCGATCTTCAGGGTGACCTGGCCGGCCGGCACCGACTTGGTGGAGGTCTCGCACTTGGCGTCGGCGGCGGTCACCTTGATCGCGGCGTCACCGTCGCCCTTGCTCTTCTCGGTGCAGCCCGTGACGGCGGTCAGGGCCGCCGCGGTGGCAACGGCGGTGACAACGGTGAGTCTGGCGGCTCGCATTCGGGCTCCAAGCGGCTCAAGGGCTGGCGAAAAATCGCGTGTCGGGGCTCACACAGGGATGGTGAGGCTCGCCTAACTTATCTAAGGCTTGCCTGCGTGATACCCACCCATGCGGTGATTCAGCTCTCATGGACGCCGTATGAGCACGGACCGATCACGGTGGCCTAAAACAGACCCCAAGAAAAGGTCAAAGGAAATTCAAAGGTTCCGCTTCGGGGTGATCAGGAGCGCGTCCGTGCGGGGGTGCCGGACGACCTCCACGGGCTGGTCGTAGACCTCGGAGAGCCGGGCCTCCGTGAAGACCTCCGCCGGCGGGCCCTCGGCCGCGACACGACCGGCGCACAGAATCGCGACGCGGTGCGCGTACGCGGCGGCGAGCGCCAGATCGTGCAACACGACGACGACACCGTCCCCTTGACGCGCCCTCTGCCGGCACAGCCCCAGCACGAGTTCCTGATGTTTCAGGTCGAGGGCGGCGGTCGGTTCGTCGAGCAGGAGGAGGGGGGTCTGCTGGGCCAGGACCCGGGCGAGGGCGACGCGGGCGCGTTCGCCGCCGCTGAGGGCCGAGAACGGGCGGCGGGCGAAAGGGGTGACCTCGGTGGCGGACATCGCCTGTACGACGGCCAGGTCGTCCTCGGCGGGGGAGGTGGCGTGGGGTGCGCGGCCCATGCGGACGACCTCCTCCACCGTGAAGGGGAAGGCGAGGGTGGCCGATTGGGGGAGGACGGCCCGGCGGAGGGCGAGTTCGGGAGCGGTCCACTCCGTGGCGGGGCGGCCGTGTATACGTACGGCGCCTCGGGTCGGTGTGAGGTCGGCGGCGAGCGCGCTGAGGAGCGTGGACTTGCCGGCGCCGTTGGGGCCGACGAGGGCGAGGATCTCGCCGGGGCGGACTGTGATGTCGACGCCGTGGAGGACTTCTCGGGGGCCGAGGTCGATATGGAGGGCCTCGGCTTCGGCGAGGGGTTGCGACGGGTTCGGAACCGCCGGGATGCGCCGCTGCGGTTGAGCGCCGTTGCGGCGGAGAAAAGAAGCAACCGCGGAAATCATGCCCAACCTCCTTGCCTGCGGCGGGTTCTGCGGAGCAGCCAGAAGAAGAACGGGCTGCCCAGCAGGGCGGTCAGGACGCCCAGGGGGAGTTCCGCCGGGGACGCGATCGTGCGGGCGGTGAGGTCCGCGGCCAAGAGGACCAGCGCGCCCAGCAGCGCGCTCGCCGGGATCAGGAAGCGGTGGCCGGGGCCCGCCGCCATGCGCAGCAGGTGGGGGACGACCAGGCCGACGAAGCCGATGATGCCCGAGACGCTCACCGCCGCCGCCGTCAGCAGGGCGATGACCAGGATCAGGGCGATACGGAGGCGTTCCACCTCCACGCCCAGGTGGCGGGCGGGGCGTTCGCCGAGGGAGAGGAGGTCCAGGCGGCGGGCGTACAGCGGCGCCACGGTCAGGCCGATCGCCGCGCACGGCAGGACCGCCAGGACCTTCGGCCAGGTCGCCTGGGAGAGGGAGCCGAGCTGCCAGAAGGTGATCTGGTTGACAGCCGCCGTGTCCGCGAAGAAGAGGAACAGACCGATCAGCGCGCCCGCGAAGGCGTTCACGGCGATGCCGGTCAGGATGAGCGTGACGACCTCCGTACGGCCACCCGAGCGGGACATCGCGTACACGAGGAGCACCGTCGCGAGCCCGGACACGAAGGCGAAGGCCGAGACCGTCCACGTGCCGAGGAAGTCGAGGCCGAACGCGATCGCGCCGACCGCCCCGACGGCCGCCCCGGACGAGACGCCGATGACTCCCGGCTCGGCGAGCGGGTTGCCGAACACGCCCTGCATCAGCGCGCCCGCGCACCCCAGCGAGGCCCCGACGAGGAGCGCGAGCACGATCCTGGGGAAGCGGACGTTCCAGAGGACGGACTCGGCGACCCGGTCCAACTCCTGTCCACCGAGCCCGAGATGGTGCAGCACGGAGTCGAGCACGTCCCCGACCGGGACCGGATAGGCGCCCAGGGAGGCGGCCACCGGGACCAGCGCGAGCAGGGCGGCGGCCAGGGAGACGGTCAGCAGCCAGGCGGTGCTGCGGCGTCCGCCTTCGACGGCCGGGGGTGACGTCTCGTCAACCGCCTTCTCCAGTACGGTCATTCGGCGCCGCCCTTGCCGTAGAGCTGCTGCACGACGGACTTCAGCACCTGGTCCGTCCGCGGCCCGTAGTTGAGCAGCACCCCGTCCTCGATCGACACGACCCTGCGGTCCAGCCCGGCCGGGGTCTGGGCGACACCGGGGATCTTCACCAGGCCGTCGATGCCGCCGACGGACTCAAGTCCCTTCGTCATGACGAGGATCGCGTCCGGTGCCGCCTTGACCAGGGCCTCGCTGGTGATGGCGGTGAAGTCCTTGTCCAGGCCCGACTCGGCGCCCGCGTCGACCGCTCCGGCCGCCTCGATGAGGGAGGTCGCGCCCGAGCCCTTGCCACCGATGAGGTAGACGGAGGCGGAGCCGCGGAGATAGAGGAAGGCGACCCGCGGCTTCTTCTTCTCGTGCGGAACCGCCTTGCGCACGGCGGCGATTCGCTGCTCGGAGCGGTCCGTCAGCTCCTTGCCCGCCGCCGGTACGCCCAGCGCGTCGGCCACCGTCCGGATGCGCGGGCCCACGTCGGCGAGGCCCTGGGCCGCGTCGACGACCAGGACCGGGATGCCGGCGGCGCGGATCTGGTCCATCGCCTCGTCGGGGCCCGTGGTGGTCTCGGCGAGCACCAGGTCGGGCTTGAGGGACAGCACGCTCTCGGCGGAGACGTCGTGGTTGCGGGTGACCACGGGGAGTTTCGCCGCCTGCTGGAAGGTGGCGGTGATGTCACGGGCGACGACCCGGTCGCCGAGCCCGAGCGTGAAGACGATCTCGCTGAGGCTGCCGGAGAGCGGGACGATGCGCCGCGCCTCCCGGACGGTCACCTTCTTTCCGTCGGCGCCGGTGACCGTGACGGGGAGCTTCGGCCGCGGGGCGTCCGTCAGCGGCTCGACCCGGTTCGCGGCCGTGGCGGCGGCCTTCTTCGGGGCGGCCTGGGTGGAGCCTCCGCAGGCGGTCGCGGTCAGGGTCAGGGCGAGCACGGACAGCAGTGCTCCCGCCAGTCGGGTGCGCAAGCGTGGCACGGTCCGGTCCGTTCCTCTCGGTCGACTTCCCGTGTGGGGACGGGTTCCCGTATGAGCACGAGAAAGCTTAGGTTAGCCTTACCTTCGTTCGCTACCGGCTGTCGTATCCGGAGGACCGCCCATGCCCGCGCGCCTCAGAGCCCTGGTCACCGTGTTGTGCGCGGTCGTCCTCGGCGCCCTGCTCCCCACGGCCACTGCTCAGGCGGCGAGCCGTACCGTGCAGGGCGGCCGGCTCGACTGGGGCATCAAGTCCTCCTTCCAGAGCTACGTCACCGGGCCCATCGCGAAGGGGAGTTACTCCCTGACCGGGGGCGCCGCCACGGTGGGTGCGAGCACCTTCCGCTTCCACTCGGCGACCGGCACCTACGACGGCGGCAGCGGTGCCTTCCGGGCCGGCTTCTCGGGCGGGGTCCACTTCGTGGGCCACAGGACCGACGCCGGGGTCTACCAGCTCGACCTCACCATCAGCCGTCCGACGGTGAGCATCTCCGGGTCCACGGGGACGCTCTACGTGGACATCGTCAGCAAGGCGAAGGGCACCGGGACGGTCACGACGTCCACACAGGTGCCCTTCGCCTCCCTCTCCCTCGGCTCCATCTCCATGAAGGGCGCCGGCACCTCCGTCACCCTGAACAACCTGCCCGCCACCCTCACCGCCCAGGGCGCCAAGTCCTTCGCCGGCTACTACACCGCCGGGACCGCACTGGACCCGGTGAGCCTGGAGGCGGACGTACAGGCGGCGGCGACCCCGAAGGCGTCCAGCACGCCGAAGGCCTCCAAGTCGCCTGCCAAGAAGGAGACTTCGGGCGACGAGCTGACGGACGGTGCCGTCGACTGGGGTGTGCGCAGGACCTTCCGCGAGTACGTCACCGGGGACATCGCCGAGGGCAAGTGGACGCTGTCGGCGGGGGCCGAGGACGGCGGCGCCCTCTTCCGCTTCCCGGGCGGTCAAGGGACGTACAAGGACGGCGAGTTGACGGCGTCGTTCAAGGGCACGGTCCGCTTCACCGGTGCGCACGGGCTCGATCTGGAGCTGAGCGCCGTGCGGGCCGCGGTCGAGGACGGCAAGGGCACCCTCTACGCCGACGTCACCAGCCCTGAACTGACTGAGAAGAAGGTCCCGTTGGTCACCTTCACCGCGAAGGGGCTCAAGGCGGCGGGCGGGCTCGCCAAGCTCACCGAGGCGCCCGCGAAGCTCACCGCCGACGGGGCGAAGGCCTTCGGCGGGATGTACCAGCCCGGCACCGCGATGGACCCGGTCTCCCTCGCCGTCGCCCTCACCGCCGACGCCGAACTCCCCGCCCTGCCCGACCTGGGCAGCACGCCCACGCCCAGCGCGACACCGAAGCAGGCGTCGACGGCGCCCGTCGCGAGCAGCACCGGCGACGGCGGTGGCTTCCCGGCCCTCCCGGTCGGCCTGGCGGCCGGCTCGGTACTGCTGGCCGCCGCGGCCTACGCGCTCGTCCGTGCCCGCCGCACGCGCGTCGCGGTGGAGCCCGCGGCATCCGAGGCAGCCGACGGCGACTGAACACCCGTACCACTTCCGCTACTTGGCGTATTTCACGCCCACCCACCCTCAAGGAGAACCCCATGCCCGTCAGACAGCGCCGAGCCATAGCCATCGCCGCCTCCGTGGCGACGGCCGCCGCCCTCGGTGCCACCGCGCTGGCCACCACGGCCTCCGCCGCCGAAGTGCCGCTCTCCGGCTACGAGTTGACCTGGGGCATCAAGCAGTCGTACCGCACCTACGTCACCACCTTCGCGAAGGGCACCTTCACGCCCTCCGACGGCGCGACGCAGGCCGCCGACAACGGGCCGTTCACCTTCACCGAGGGCACCGGCTCCTACGACTCCACCGCGCACACCGTGGACCTCGCCTTCAAGGGCGGCCTGGACATCAAGTCCGATCTGCACGGCTTCGAGATCGCCCTGTCCGACGTGAAGTTCGACAGCGCGGACGCCGAGATCACCGCCGACGTGACGAAGGACGGCACGACGACGGACGACGTGCCGCTGGCCAAGGTCACCGTCACCCAGGCGATGACGGACATGGCGACCACGCTCACCAAGGAGGCCGCGGACGTCTTCGGCAGCGCGAGCTACGAGGGCGCGGCCGGGGACCCGCTGAGCGTCGTACAGAAGACGACGACGTCCGGGTCGCCGTCCCCGTCCGACTCCACGTCGGCCACGACATCGCCGTCCACGTCCACGTCCCCGTCCGCGTCGCAGAGCACGACGCCGTCGCCCTCCGCCAGCACGAGTGCCTCGCCCTCCGCCACCGAGGCCGCGACCAAGGGCGACATCGTCGACGGCGAGCTCGGCTGGGGCGTCAAGGAGTCCTTCCGCACGTACGTCGTCGGCAGCGTCGCCAACGGGAAGATCACCGCGTCCGACGGCGCGACCCAGGCCACCGGCAACGGGCCCTTCACCTTCACCGGCGCCACGGGCACGTACGACACCGACGCCGACACCCTCGCCGCCTCCTTCGAGGGCGCCGTGAACTTCAAGGGCCATGAGACGAACGGCACTTACGCCCTCGACCTCACGCTCTCCGACCTCAGGGCCACCCTCGACGGCGGCACCGGCGAACTGACCGCGGACGTCACCAGCCTCGGCGAGAAGTCGCAGGACGTGGTCCTCGCCGACCTGAAGGCGGACTCGGCCGAGCTCACCGCGAAGGACGACGTCATCACCGTCGACGACGTCTCCGCGACCCTGACCGCCGCCGGTGCCGAGGCCTTCAGCGGCTACTACGAGAAGGGCACCGAACTCGACCCGGTCGACCTGTCCGTGGCCCTGAGCGCCGACGCCGAACTCCCCTCCGGGGACGGGGAGTCGGGCACCTCCGGCGGCTCCGCGACCGCCGACGCGTCCGCCACGACGAGCGGCGGTGTCACGGGCTCCACGACCGGCGGCCTCTCCGGCGCCCTCGCGTCGACCGGCTCGGACACCCCGGTGGCGGCGCTGGGCGCGGCAGCGGCGGCGATCGTGGCGGCGGGCGCGGGCGTGGTGCTCGCGATGCGGAGGCGCCGGGCGGCGGAGTAGACCCGCGGGGTCAGCCCTTGTCGTGTTCGGTGAACAGGCTGATCAGGCGCTGGGCCGTGTTGTGCTCGGAGTCGATCTCGTGGATGTCGGCGCCTTCGAAGACCACGGTCTCGGCGCTGCGCACGAACATCCCCTCCTCGTACTCGGCGAGCGCCGCCTCGACGTCGTCGGGGCGCGCGGCGAGGGCCTTGCCGAGCTCCGCGCCGTCGAGCATGGCCAGGTTGGCGCCCTCGCCGTTCGGGGCCTGAAGGTGGGCGGCGTCGCCGAGCAGGGTCACGCCCGGCACCCGCTCCCACCGCAGCCCGTGCGGCAGGGCGTGGTAGGGACGCAGCACCGGCGTCGTGTCACCGTCGGTGATCAGCGCGGTGAGCTCCGGCGCCCAGCCCTCGAACTCCGCCGCGATGCGCGTGCCCGCCGCGGCGGCGTCCGTGAAGTCGATGCCGGCGAACCACTCCTGCGGCCTGCTGAGCATCACGTAGGTGTGCAGGGTGTCGCCGCTCTCCCGGTGCGCGAAGATCTCCTGGCCCGGCGAGGGCGCCATCAACGACCCGCCGCCGACCGCCTTCGCGGCGGCGGGGTGCCGGGTGTCGGCCTCGTACAGGTAGATGTCGACACACGACGTGCCGGTGTACTCGGGTACGGCGTCGGTGAGCAGCGGCCGCACCCGGGACCAGGCGCCGTCCGCGCCGACCAGCAGGCCGGTCTCGACGGTGCTGCCGTCGGCGAACGTCACCTCGTGACGCCCGTCGCCGAGGGCGCGGGTGCCGCTGACCTTGTGGCCCCAGCGGACGGTGCCTGCCGGGAGCGAGCCGAGCAGTATGTCCCGCAGCTCGCCGCGCATCACCTCGGGGCGGCCGCCGGTGCCGTCGTCGGCCTCCTCGAACAGGACGGTCCCGTCCGTGTCGAGGACCCGCATGGCCTGGCGGCCCTCCAGGACGATGGCCCGGAACTCCTCCATCAGCCCGGCCGCCTCCAGGGCGAGCTGCCCGTTGTAGTCATGGATGTCGAGCATCCCGCCCTGCGTACGGGCCGCGGGGGAGGCCTCGGCCTCGTAGACGGTGACGGGGATGCCGTGGACGTGCAGGACACGGGCGAGCGTGAGTCCGCCGAGTCCGGCGCCGATGATCGTGACAGGGGTGGTGGCCATGCTGACTCCTCGGGATCGGTGCCGCCGGATGATCTCCGGCGGCCGTGCCTCGAAGGTGCCAACCCCCACCGACGCCCCACCGACAACCCACCGACACGGAACCGACAGCGCCTATGGATCACCGACAGCGCGGATCCGGGGCGCCGCCACTGCCTCGCCGTAACCCGTTTCCGAAGCCCCGGGCTCGTCCCCGACACTGGTGCCCATGAACAGGGCGACCAGGGAACCGCTGCCGGGCGGCCCGCTCGTGCTGGCCGTGTCGGGCCGGCCCGGTCCGCCTCCGTTGCGCTTCGAGACCGCCGACGGCGGACGGCGGCTGCTGCGGCAGGGCGAACGGCCGCTGATGCTGGGCCGGTTGCTGGACGAGGACCACTGCTGCCGCGAACTCCACCTGCGCCGCCTCGACGGCTACCGCTCGCCACTGCCACCCGTCCGCTCCGCCGCGATGCTCAGCCCCGGCAACTGGCTGCATCGGTATGCCAGTTGGCTGGAGGATGCTGCCGACGGCCCGCTGTACGACGGGCGTTGGTCGCTCACCGTGCGCAGCTCCTTCGCGCCCGGCATCTGGACCGAGGACCTGGTGACCGAGTGGCCGGACGGCCGCCTCGAACTGCTCTGCGGAGGCGGCTGGCACGGCGTCGTACCCCTGCGCCGCCTCTCGCCGCCGGACGCCCCGCGCGTGAAGGCGTACCGCAAGCACGCCCGCGAGGGCACGCTCGCGCCCGTACTGGCCGCGTCGCACGGGGAGCGGCCGGCCCGGCTGTCACCCGGCAGAGCACGTCAACGGGCCGCTCTGGAAGCGGGGTACGCCGACACCATGGCATGGCTGCCGTACGAGGAGACCCACACGGACCTCTGGCCCTTCCCTGGCACCCCCGCCACCTGGGAGGACCTGGCCGCCCGCGCGATGTTTGAATGCCCCCGTGACTGACTACGACGTGCTCCGCGTCTTCTGCGCGCCCAACGGCGGTTACGGCAACGAACTCGGTGTCGTCCGTGAGGGATCCGTCATGCCCGGGCGGGCCGAGCGGCAGGCGTTCGCCGCGAAGCTCGGGTTCAGTGAGACCGTGTTCGTCGACGACCCCGAGCGCGGGGTCATCGACATCTACACCCCGACCCTGCGCCTGCCCTTCGCCGGTCACCCGTGCGTCGGCTCGGCCTGGCTGCTCGACGTGGAGGAGCTGGTCACGCCCGCCGGTGCCGTCGGGGCCCGGCAGGACGGGGAGTTCAGCTGGATCGAGGCGCGGGCGGAGTGGGCGCCGGCGCGGACGTTGCGGCAGTACGCGACGCCGGCCGAGGTGGACGACCTTCCCGTGCCGCCGAAGGGGGAGTGGATCTACGCCTGGGCCTGGGAGGACGAGCCGGCCGGGCGGGTCCGTGCGCGCGGCTTCCCCGGCCGGGACGACGGCATCGACGAGGACGAGGCGACGGGCGCGGCGGCCCTCCTCCTCACGGACCGCCTCGGCCGTGCCCTCAACATCACCCAGGGCACGGGCTCCCAGATCCTCACCGCGCCCCAGCCGTACGGCTGGGTGGAGATAGGCGGCCGCGTCGTCCTGGAACGCCAGCCGGAACGCTGACACCGGCCGCGGGCCATCTGGCCGGGGGCCGGGAGTGCCGCCACACTGAAGCCGTCGTGGGGACGGGTGCAGGGGGGCGGGTCCGTGGCTTGGTGGGTGGCGGGCGTGGTCGTGGTGTGCCTCGCGGGCTGGTGGTTCTTCAACTACCCCTGCGATGCGGGGCATTGGCGGTATTCGGTCGGCTTGGGGGCTGACGAGCGTGCGGCGAGGAAGGCGCTCAGAGCAGCGCGGTCGGCGAAACGGGACACCTGCCGTGCCGTCGACCTGGACGTGGCGCAGGCCGAGCGGCGGCTCTCGGACGCGGTCGGGAAGTACGAGCAGCGGCTCCGGGAGCGGAAGGCGGCGAAGGAAGCGCTGCTGAGGGTCGGGCCGGGCGAGAAGGTTGCGCCCGGACGGTGGCTGGGGGAGCTGGAGTTGTACGAGCACGCCCTGCTGTTCGTGCACGAGGAGGACCGGGGCGAGGGGGAGCCCCGGAGAAGGACCACCGAGCAGTGGCCGTTGGCCGGCCTCGAGGTCAGCTGGGACACCGCGCAGACGTACGCCTACATCGAGGTGAAGGGGCCGAAGGGCAAGCGGCGCAGCGCTCGGTACCCGTACACCGAGTACGACGAGGCGGCCGTCCACGTCCTGCACGACGAGATCTGCAACCAGGTGGTGGAGGACGCGGATTTCTGGCGGGAGCGGCGCGCGGAGGCCGCCGAGGTCGATGCCGAGATCGCGCGGCTCAAGGCCGAGCTGGCGCGGACCGAGGAGACGGGCCGCGCCGAGGTCGCCAAGGCCGGGAAGTACGCGGCCACCGAGCGGGAGCGGGTCGGTGCCCTGCTGCGGGCGGCCCAGGACACCTGGAAGGAGCAGGCCAGCCGTCGGCCCCGACGCTGACGCATGCCCTCACGCAGACAGCGGGAACTCCTCCCCCAACGCCCGGAACACCGCCGTGTTGAGCGCGAACGCCCGCTTGCACTCCGTCACCACCCGCTGCTTCTCCAGTTCGTCCGCCGGGATCGCGTCCAGCAGCTCGCGGTAACCCCGCTTGAAGGCGGCCGGGTTGGTGATCTCCTCGAACACGTAGAAGCGGACCCCGTCGCCCTTGCGCGCGAAGCCCCATGTCTTCTCGGCCTTGCCGCGGATGATCTGCCCGCCGGAGAGGTCGCCGAGGTAGCGGGTGTAGTGGTGGGCGATGTAGCCGGCGGGCCAGCCGTCGGCACACTCCTTCACCCGCGCCGCGTACTCCTCCGTCTCCGGCAGCGCCCGCAGTCCCGCCCGCCACCGCGCACCCCGCAGATGCGCCAGGTCCCGCTCCAGTGCCGCCCGCCGGAACAGCTCCGGCCGGATGAAGGGCCCCGCCACCGGATCGGCGGCCAGCCGCTCGGTGCCGGTCTCCAACGCCTCGTAGACGAACCACAGTTGCTCGGTGTAGCGCGCGTACGCGTCCACCCCGAGCCGTCCGCCCAGCAGGTCGCTCATGAACGTCGAGGTCTCCGCCTCCATGTGCTGCTCGTGCGAGGCGGTGCGGATGACTGTCGAGAAGGAGTCCATGAGCCCATCCTCTAAGGTAAGGCTTACCTAAGTCAACAGCCTTCCCGACCCTTCGTCGGTAAAGTTGCCGACAGCCTGTCGGTAAAAGCGTACAAGAAAGGACCCGCCCCCAGCAGGGAGCGGGCCAAGAAGATCCTTACGGCAGCGTGAGAATGTCCGCCCCCGTCTCCGTCACCACCAGCGTGTGCTCGAACTGCGCCGTCCGCCTGCGGTCCTTCGTGACGACCGTCCAGCCGTCGTCCCACATGTCGTACTCGTGCGTCCCCAGCGTCAGCATCGGCTCGATGGTGAAGGTCATCCCGGGCTGCATGACCGTCGTCGCGTGCGGGCTGTCGTAGTGCGGGATGATCAGCCCGGAGTGGAACGACGAGTTGATGCCGTGCCCCGTGAAGTCCCGCACCACGCCGTACCCGAAGCGCTTGGCGTACGACTCGATGACCCGGCCGATGACATTGATCTGCCGGCCCGGCTTCACCGCCTTGATCGCGCGGGTGAGCGACTCCCGGGTCCGCTCCACCAGCAGCCGGCTCTCCTCGTCGACGTCCCCGACCAGGTACGTCGCGTTGTTGTCACCGTGCACCCCGCCGATGTACGCCGTCACGTCCAGGTTGACGATGTCGCCGTCCCGCAGCAGCGTCGAGTCCGGAATGCCGTGGCAGATCACCTCGTTGACGGAGGTGCACAGCGACTTGGGGAAGCCGCGGTAGCCGAGCGTCGAGGGATAGGCGCCGTGGTCGCACATGTACTCGTGCGCGACCTTGTCCAGTTCGTCGGTGGTGACACCCGGCGCGATCAGCTTCGCGGCCTCTTCCATCGCCCGCGCGGCGATCCGCCCGGCGAGCCGCATCGCCTCGACGGTCTCGGGCGTCTGCACCTCCGGCCCGGTGTACGGCGTCGGCGCGGGCTTGCCGACGTACTCGGGCCGCCGGATGTTGCCGGGGACGGAACGGGTGGGGGAGAGCTCCCCTGGAACGAGCAGCGACTGGCCAGACATGCCAGCGAGTCTAACGAGCCGCGGTGGGGGAACATGTCGTAGGCGAGAGGAGCAGGTCATGGCCTTGTTCAAGAAGCGCACGGTCGGTAAGCCGGGCGAGTGGTACTACTGCCTGGAGCACAAGAAGGTCGAGGAGGGGCCCGAGTGCCCCGCCAAGGACCGCTTCGGCCCGTACGCCTCCCGGCAGGAGGCCGAGCACGCGATGGCGACGGCCCGCGAGCGCAACCTCCAGTGGGAGAACGACCCGAAGTGGCACGACGCCCCCGCGGGCAGCGGCACCGACGAGGACTGATCAGGCCCGCGCCGGTACGGCTGCCGAGGCGCGCCGCTCGCGCAGCCGTACCGCGTGCTCGTCCGTGCGCGCGTCGTACGTCATCAGCTTCGGCAGGCACAGCGCGAGCAGCCCGACCGCACCCGCGCACAGCAGGCCGCCGGACCAGACCGACGCCCGTACGCCCCACCACGCGGCGAAGCCGCCCGACCTGACCTGGCCGACGGTCGGGCCGACCGAGTACGACAGCAGCTCGATCCCGGCGAGCCGCCCGCGCAGCTCGTCCGGGATCGTCTGGTTCCACATGGCCCCGCGGAAGATCCCGCTGACCATGTCGCAGCCGCCGGCCACGGTCAGGAACAGCAGCACCAGCCATACGTTGCCGACGACACCGGCCGCCGCGATCGCCAGGCCCCACAGGGCGGCCGACAGCACCACCATCCGGCCGTGCCGGTGCACCCGCGAGGTCCAGCCCGCGGTCAGGCCCACCAGCATCGAGCCGAACGGCACGGTCGCGTACATCAGGCCCAGCGACCAGTTCGCGTCCAACTCGTCGGCGAGGAACGGCAGTACGGCCAGCGGCATCGCCAGGAACATCGCGGCGAGGTCCACGGCGTAGGTGCCGAGGAGATCCTTGCGGCCCCAGGCGTACCGGGCGCCCTCCGCGATCGCCTTCAGCGACGGCTTCGCGGCCTCGTGCGCGGCGGGGGAGGCGGCGATGCGGAAGATGAGGACGACCGACACGACGAACGTCAGCAGGTCCGCGCCGTACGCCCAGCCGAGCCCCGCGTACGCCACGACCACGCCGGCCACCGCCGGGCCCGCGACGCCGCCGACCGTCCAGCGCAGGGAGTTGAGGGAGGCCGCCGCGGTCATGTGGTCGTGGGCCACGATCCGGGGCCAGAGCGAGTCGATCGCCGGGCGCTGGACCGAGACCAGGGCGGAGGAGAGGGCGGCGACGGCGTACAGCGGCCAGACGGCGGGGTGCGGCAGCAGCGCGTTGAGCAGCAGCGCGGCGCTGAGCAGGCCCTGACCGGCCTCTGTCCACACGATCAGCTTCCGCTTGTCCAGCGCGTCGGCGAGCGCACCGCCGTACAGCCCGAACACGAGCAGCGGCAGCAGCTCCACGGCGCCGATCGCCCCGACCGCCGCGGCCGACCCGGTCAGCTCCTTGAGCTGCACGGGCAGCGCGACGAAGGTGAGGAAGCTGCCGAAGTACGAGATGGTCCCCGAGACCCACAGCCGCCGGAAGTCGCGGGAGGCCCTCCAGGGGGCGAGGTCGGGGAGGATGGCGCGGAGGCGGGAGGGGGCGTCGGCGGTCACGAAGGGTCATGGTCGGGCGGGGTGCGTGCCAGGAGCAACTGCTTTTCCGTCGACGCCGTGGCTACCAGCCTGTCGGTGGCGGTGCCGTCAGTTGGTCGGCCAGGCGGGAGAGGCGGTCCCGTAGCCGTCGGTGGCCCCTCGGGGTCGGCAGGGAGTTCTCGCCCGCCGCCGCGCTGACCAGGTGCTGGACCGTGTCCAGGTCCAGCTCCGAGCCCTCGGGGACCGTGAGCGACTCGTGGGCCATCGCTGCCAGTTCGCCGTCGGACGGGCCCAGCGCCAGCACCGTCGCACCGGCCCGCCGGGCGTCGTGGACCCGCTCCAGGACGGGGTCCGCCGGGCCGTCCGGGGACACCACCAGCAGGGTCTCGCCGCGCCGGGCGCCCGCCAGCCGCCCCAGCCCCACCGCCAGGTGCGCCGGATCCGAGGCGCGCGCGTCGTGTCGTACCAGCGTCGGAGTCAGTTCCGGCGTCCCCGACCACGCCGCCTCGTCCACCAGGTGGGCCGCGAGATGCCACGGCTCGTACTCCGGCGTCCCCACCAGCAGCAGACCGCCCCCGTGCGACACCACCGAACCGCGCAGCGCCCCCGCGAACCTCCGCGTGGCCCCCAACCACTCGGTCCCGGCGAGCACTTCACGCAGCAGCGCGACACGTACGGCGTCCATGCCCCCGCATCCTGCACCAACCGGGCACTCGTGACCCGGAGTTCACCCCGAATTCGCCCGACCTGGGGAAGGGATCGGCTTACTGGGACCCGGATCGATCACCGGTGGCCCGGTCGGCAGCACGCCCGGTCGCCGAGAACGCGAGGAGCGCGCCCATGGCCGAAGCATCCGTCCCCTTCCGCGCGGGCCGTGAGGGATACGCGAGTTACCGCATCCCCGCGATCGTCGCCACCGCCAAGGGCACCCTGCTCGCCTTCTGCGAGGGCCGGGTCAAGAACGCCAGCGACCACGGCCACATCGACATCGTGCTCAAGCGCTCCACGGACGGCGGCAACACCTGGGGCAAGCTCCAGGTCGCCGCGAGCAACGGCACCGACCTCGCCGGCAACCCCGCTCCGGTCGTCCTCGACACCGGCCGCGTCCTCCTCGTCCACGTCCGCAACGCCGCCTCCGCCTCCGAGGCGGAGATCCGGCTCGGCAAGGTGAAGGACGCAGACGGGCGCCGGGTGTGGGTGCAGCACAGCGACGACGACGGGGTCACCTGGTCGAGCCCCAAGGAGATCACCGCGCAGGCGAAGAAGGCGGGCTGGCGCTGGTACGCCACCGCGCCCGGGCACGCCGTCCAGCTGAGCACCGGCCGGATCGTCGTCCCCGCCAACCACTCGCTGCCGCCCACCGGCACGGACCTCGGCACCGAGGCCCAGTACAACGCCGGGCACTGCCTGCTCAGCGACGACCGTGGCGAGACCTGGTCCATCGGATACGTCGACGACAACACCGACGGCTACATCAACGCCAACGAGACCACGGCCGCCGAACTCCCCGACGGCCGCGTCTACTTCAACACCCGCAACGACTCCCCGGCCCCCGGCAACCGCGCCGACGCCCACTCCGAGGACGGCGGAAAGACCCTCCACACCCCGTTCCGACCCCAGGCCGGCCTCGACGGCCCGGTCTGCGAGGGCAGCGTCCTCCAGCTCCGCGACCCGGACGTCCTCCTCTTCTCCGGCCCCGCCCACGCCTCCGCCCGAGCCCTCATGACCATCCGCGCCTCCACCGACAGCGGCAGGACCTGGCGCCCGGTCCACACCGTCGACGGCCTGCCCGCCGCCTACTCCGACCTGGTCCGCATCGACAGGTCGACCGTCGGACTCCTCTACGAGACGGGGGACTTCGGCGCGTACGAGCGGATCGTGCTGCGCAGGGTCCCCGTGACGCGGCTCACCTGACCGGCCGAGGCTGCCGGGGCGCACGTAAAGTCGGCCCATGACCTCTACCGACAGTGCTGCACAGACCCCCGCGAAGGCCCCCGCCAAGGACCCGTGGGACCTGCCCGACGTCTCCGGGCTCGTCGTCGGCGTCCTCGGCGGGACCGGGCCGCAGGGCAAGGGCCTGGCCTACCGGTTGGCCAGGGCCGGCCAGAAGGTGATCATCGGCTCGCGTGCGGCGGAGCGCGCGCAGGCCGCCGCCGACGAACTCGGCCACGGTGTCGAAGGTGCCGACAACGCCGAGACGGCCCGGCGCAGCGACATCGTGATCGTCGCCGTGCCGTGGGACGGACACGGCAAGACGCTGGAGTCCCTGCGCGAGGAACTGGCCGGCAAGCTGGTCGTCGACTGCGTCAACCCGCTCGGCTTCGACAAGAAGGGCGCGTACGCGCTCAAGCCGGAGGAGGGCAGCGCCGCCGAGCAGGCCGCCGCGCTGCTGCCGGACTCCCGGGTCGCCGCCGCCTTCCACCACCTGTCGGCCGTGCTGCTCCAGGACCCGGAGATCGAGGAGATCGACACCGACGTGATGGTGCTGGGGGAGGAGCGGGCCGACGTCGAGATCGTGCAGGCCCTGGCCGGCCGCATCCCCGGCATGCGCGGCGTCTTCGCCGGGCGGCTGCGCAACGCCCACCAGGTGGAGTCCCTGGTCGCGAACCTGATCTCCGTCAACCGCCGCTACAAGGCACACGCCGGGCTGCGCGTCACCGACGTATGAGCGGATGGGGGACACTGGTGGGCGAGAAGCCGGTGTCCCCCGACAGGAGAACGACCCTCATGCCCCGCCTAGCCCTCTACGCCCTCGCCGTCTGCGTCCTCTCGGTGACCGCGGCGGTCGTGTCCTTCGTGCAGGGCAGCTGGCTGGGGGTTGTATGGGTGCTGCTGGCGAGCCTGTCGTCGAACATGTGCTGGTACTACGTCAAGCGGGGCCGGACGGCTCACGTCCAGAAGCGGTAGAGGCTGTAGCCGTACCTGCTGTAGTCCTCGCTGACACCGAGTCCTCGCAGGATCGCGTCGACCAGGTCGAAGAACTCCCGGTTGATCGACGACTGCCACAGCAACGCGAACACGAACAGCAGGCCGAACGGTGCGAACGGCTCCACCTGCCGCTTCACCCTGTCCGACAGCCAGGGTTCTATGACGCCCCAGCCGTCCAGGCCCGGGACCGGCAGGAAGTTCAGGATCGCCGCCGAGACCTGGAGCAGCGCGAGGAACGCGAGCGCGAAGCGGAAGTCCAGCGGGACGCCGTCCAGCGCGTCCAGCCAGAACGGGGCCGTGCAGACCGCCGCGAACAGTACGTTCGTCAGCGGGCCCGCCGCCGAGATCAGGCTGTGCCGCCAGCGGCCCTGGATGCGGCCCCGCTCGATGAAGACCGCGCCGCCCGGCAGACCGATCCCGCCCATGATCACGAAGATGACGGGCAGCACGATGCTCAGCAGGGCGTGCGTGTACTTCAGGGGGTTGAGCGTCAGATAACCCTTGCTGCCGATCGTGATGTCGCCGCTGTGCAGGGCGGTGCGCGCGTGCGCGTACTCGTGCAGGCACAGGGACACCACCCAGGCCGCCGTCACGAACAGGAACACGGCCACGTCGGGCTGCTCGGCGAACCCGGTCCAGGTGGCCCAGCCCGTGACCGCGGTGACGGCCAGGATCCCGATGAAGACGGGGCTGATCCGCCGGTCGCTGCGGCGGGTGGTCGCGGTGGTCATCGGGCTCCCTGGACTGGACGTGCACGCGGTGGGACTGCCCGACCGTACCGGGCCTACGGGGAAAACGTCTCGCGGTGGGGCAAGGGTTCCATGGAAGGTGGCCCACAGTGGGTTGGCATATGTTCTACGTTCATCTGTTCTACGTTGGCCGCCGCCCCGCCCGCCGAATCCCGTGACCGGCCCCGACCCGACCGGAGACAATGGACCCCGTGCGCTATCGCATCCTCGGATCGGCCCAGGCGCTCCGCCCTGACGGCACCCCCGTCCCTGTCGGCGGAGCGCGGCTGCGTGCCCTGCTCACCGTGCTCGCCCTGCGGGCCGGCCGCACCGTGCCGGCGGGCGTGCTGGTCGAGGAGGTCTGGGACGGTGACCCGCCCGTCGACGCGGCCGGCGCTTTGCAGGCGCTCGTGGGCCGGCTCCGGCGCGCCCTCGGCGCCGGCGCGATCGCCTCGGCGGAGGGCGGCTACCGGCTGACCGCCGCCCCGGACGACGTCGACCTGCACCGTTTCGAGCGGCTGACCGGCGAGGGCGTGCGCGCGCTGGCCGACGGGGACCCCGCCAAGGCGGCCGTCGTGTTGGACGACGCGCTCGCCCTGTGGCGCGGGCCCGCCCTCGCCGACCTCCCCGACCGCACCGCCGAGTCGGCCCGCTGGGACACCCGGCGCCTGGACGCCCTGCGCGCCCGCCACACCGCCGCGCTGTCCCTGGGCCACGCCGAACAGTTCCTCCCCGAACTCACCGCCCTGTGCGACACCCACCCCCTCGACGAGCCCCTCCAGGCCCTGCGCCTGCGCGCCCTCCGCGCCGCGGGCCGCACGGCGGAGGCCCTGGCGGCGTACGAGGAGGTACGACGGCTGCTGGCGGAGCGGCTGGGCGTGGATCCCGGGCCTGAACTGAGGGCCCTGCACGGGGAGTTGCTGCGGCCGGAGGAGTGGGAGGGGCGGACGGGCCACGGGGGCGGGGCAGGCCGTGGAGGCTGGGCGAGCGGCGGGGCCGGCGAGGGCCGTGGGCTCGGCGAGGACCGTGGGGGCGGGCCGGGCCGTGGAGGCTGGGCGAACCGCGAGGCCGGCGAGGACCGCGGGGGGTGGCCGAACCGTGAGGGTGGGGAGGCCCCCGAGAGCAGGGAGGGCCGCGGCGGCCAGGCGGATCGAGAGACGCGCGGCGCCGGCGGCGGCACCCCGGCGGGCGGTCACGGCCATGGCTCCGGCCGGTGGCCGACGGGTCCGGGAGGCGCGGCACAGCAGGGTCCGTCCGGTACGACGCCCGGTCCTGGCGACACCGAGGCCCACGGGCCGGTGGGATCCAGGGCTCGTGGCGGCGCCGACAGGGCAGCCGGCCCCGGCGCGGGATCTCCGGCCGCACCGGCCCCCGGAACGCCCGCCCGGACCCCGGCGGCCGCCGCACCCACCCGCACCAGCTCCGGAGCCGCCCCCTTCGCCCCGGCTTCCATCGGGGGCACCACCGCTGCCCCGGCCGCTTACGGGACCGCCGGCGTTGCCTCGGCCGCTCCCGGGGCCGACACCGCCGGCCCGGCCGTCTCCGATTCCGCCACTCCTGCCCCGCCCACCTCCGACTCCATCGCCCCCACCTCCCAACCCCCCGGAAATCTCCGCGCCCGGCTCACCTCCTTCGTCGGCCGGGAAGCGGACATCGATGCCATCCGCGGAGACCTCGGGGCGGCCCGGCTGGTGACTCTGCTCGGGCCCGGCGGGGCCGGGAAGACACGGTTGTCGCAGGAGGCCGCCGAGACCGTGCGGTACGCCGCCCGGGACGGGGTGTGGCTCGCCGAGCTCGCGCCCGTCGACGACCCGGACGCCGTACCGGAGGCCGTGCTCACCGCCGTCGGCGCCCGCGAGACCGTGCTGTACGGCGCCGGCGCCGAGGCCATGCGCGCGGGCGCCGAGCGGCACGACGACCCCGTCGACCGGCTCGCCGAGCACTGCGGACGGCGGCGGATGCTGATCGTCCTCGACAACTGCGAGCACGTCGTCGACGCCGCCGCCCGGCTCGTCGAGGAGCTCCTGGAGCGCTGCCCCGAGCTGACGGTGCTGGCGACCAGCCGCGAACCCCTGGGCGTACCGGGGGAGTTGCTGCGTCCCGTGGAGCCGCTGCCCGAGCCCGTCGCCCTGCGGCTGCTCGCCGACCGCGGGGCCGCCGCCCGGCCCGGGTTCCGCGTCGAGGACGACCCCGAGGCGTGCGCCGAGATCTGCCGCCGCCTGGACGGCCTGCCGCTCGCCATCGAGCTCGCGGCGGCCCGGCTAAGGATGTTGACGCCGCGTCAGATCGCGGACCGGCTCGACGACCGCTTCCGCCTCCTCACCTCCGGGAGCCGCACCGTCCTGCCCCGCCAGCAGACCCTGCGCGCGGTCGTCGACTGGTCCTGGGACCTGCTCGACGCGGAGGAACGGGACGTCCTGTGCCGCCTGTCGGTCTTCGCGGGTGGCTGCGACCTCGCCGCCGCCGAGGCCGTCTGCGGCCCCTTCGCCCTTGACGCGATCGGCTCCCTCGTCGACAAGTCCCTTGTGGTGGCGGCCCCTTCGGGCGACGGCGACATGCGCTACCGGCTCCTGGAGACCGTCGCCGAGTACGCCGGCGAGCGGCTCGCGGAGACCGGCCGGCGTGCCGAGACCCAGCGCGCCCACCTGACGTACTACCGCGAACTCGCCCGCACCACCGACGCGTTGCTGCGCGGCCCCGGACAGCTCGACGCGATCGCCCTGCTGGAGCGCGAGTACGAGAACCTGCGCACCGCCCTGCGCCACGCGGTCACCGAACGCGACGAGCAGGAAGCCATCTGCCTGGTCCTCTCCCTGTCCTGGTACTGGCAGATGCGCGACGCCCGGATAGAGGCCCGCAACTGGTGCGTGGAGGTCATGGCCCTGGGCCCCGACCCCTTCACCGCCCCCGTCCGCCGCGCCAACCCGGTCTGGCAGCGCTGCACCGACGTCCCGCCCCCGCTCACCGGCGAGCTCCTCGCAGAGGCCCGGCGCGGTGTCCACCTCGCCCATCTCGCCTGCATGGACACCGAGTTGGACGCCTGGGAGTCCCCGGCGGCGAAGGAGAAGCTGCGGCTGATCACCGAGGTCTACGAGCCCGGGCTGCCGCAGACCTGCCGTACCCCCGGCATGCTCTGGTTCTACGCCGTGATGCTCTCCGGCATGGTCGACCGGCTGCCCGGCATCCTGGACGCCTGCGTCGACACCTGCCGGTCGACCCCCGGCATGGAGTGGGAGCTGGCCGCCGTGCTCCAGATGCGCGCCAACCTCCTCGCCAACCGCAGCGACTGGGCGGGCGACGCCTCCCGCGACGCCGCCGAGTCACTGGCGATCTACCAGCGGATCGGCGACCTGTGGGGCACCGCCGAGGCGCTGTCCGCGCGCGGCGAGGCCAATGAACGCGTCGGCGACTACCAACGCGCCGCCGCCGACTACGAGTCGGCCATCGGACACGCCGAACGGCTCGGCGCCCGCGCCCAGATGGCCGTGCTGAGTGCCCGGCTGGGCGCGGCGCTGATGGAGGCGGGCGAGACCGAGCGGGGCGAGCAGGTGCTGCGCGACGTGCTGGAGAGCCGCGACGTCTCGGGCACCGAGGCCCTGCCCGCCGCCCGGATGTTCCTCGCGGCCCGGCTCGCCATGACCGACCGGATCCCGGAGGCGCGCGAGCAACTGCGGCTGCTGCGCGAGCAGTTCGAGATCGCGCACTTCGTCATCTTCGACGCGTTCATCCTCGGCTCGGAGGCCTGGCTGGAGCTGGTCGACGGCAAGTACGAGCTCGGCCTGGACCTGACCCGGCAGGCGCTGGAGCGGGCCGCCGATCCGCTGTCGGAGACCATGGCCCCGCACATGCGGCCCCTGTACCTCGCCATGGCCGCGATCGGCCTCGCCGAGACCGACGGCGCCGCCCGGGCCCGCGACGGCGCCCGCTGCCTGGGCGCCGCCCGGGCGAAGCTGCCGCCGGGCCATGTCGCCACGTCCATGGAGAACGAGGTCTACCGCCGGGCCGAACACCACACCCGCACCGCACTCGGCGACGAGGCCTACGAGGCCGCACACGCGGAGGGCGGCAGCCTCTCCCTCGTGGAGGCCGCCGCCCTGGTCTGAGGCGCGAGTACCGGTCGGATCTCAGGTCTTCGTACGGAACTTGTGGATCGCGACCGGAGCCATCACCGCGGTGAGCGCCACCGACCAGGCCAGCGTCACCCACAGTCCGTGCGCGACCGGACCGCCCACCATCAGTCCGCGCGCGGCGTCCGCGAGCGAGGACAGCGGGTTGTAGTCGGTGAAGTTCTGCAGCCAGCCCGGCATCGAGGCGGTCGGCGCGAAGATCGACGAGCCGAACTGCAGCGGCATCAGCACCAGGAAGCCCATGGCCTGCACGGACTGGGCGCTCTTCATCGTCACGCCGAGGGTGAGGAACACCCACATCAGGGCGGAGCCGAAAACGGTGGCCAGGCCCACTGCGGCGAACAGCCCCGGCCAGTGCGTGATGTCGAAGCCCACCAGCACCGCCACCACCATGAGGACGACGCACGCGACGAGCATGCGCATCAGCTCCACCACGATCTTGGCGAACAGTACCGAGCCGCGCCCGATCGGCAGGGACCGGAAGCGGTCCATGACCCCGGAGTTGAAGTCGGTGTTGAACCCGGTGCCCACGCCCTGGGCCATGTTCATTCCCATCATGGCCAGCAGACCGGGCACGACGTACTGGACGTACGCTTCCTGCCCGCCGCCCAGCGACTGGCCGATGGAGCCGCCGAAGACGTACACGAACAGCAGGGTGAAGATCACCGGGAACAGGATGGCGTCGAACATCGACTCCGGGTCCTGGCGGATCCACAGCAGGTTGCGGCGGATGAGCGCGCCCGTGTGGCGCAGGTGACCGCGCAGCGGGATATGGGCGTCGGCGGTGGTGAGGGTGGCGGCGCTCATACGGCGACCTCCTCGCGGGTGTCGGCGGGCACGGTGTCCTGCGGGGCACTGGCGCGGTGGCCGGTGAGGGACAGGAACACCTCGTCCAGGCTGGGCAGTTCGGTGGTGATGGAGCTGATGGTGATCCCGCGCGCGGTGACGGCGCCGACCACGGCGGTCAGCTGCTCGTCGCTGAGGATCGGGACGAGCACGGCACCGCGTTCGGTGTCGACGGTCGTCGTGGCGAGCCCGGTGATGCCGAGCTCGTCGAGGGCGGTGGCGAGCGGTCGCAACTGCAGCGGATCGGCGGGCCGTACGCGCAGGGTGCGTCCGCCGACCTTGGCCTTCAGCTCGTCGATGGCGCCCCGGGCGATGACCTTGCCGTGGTCCACGACGGTCAGTTCGGAGGCGAGCTGCTCGGCCTCCTCCATGTACTGCGTGGTCAGCAGCACGGTCACGCCGTCGCCGACCATGGCCTTGACCTCGTCCCACACCTCGTTGCGGGTGCGCGGGTCGAGACCGGTGGTGGGCTCGTCGAGGAAGAGCACCTCGGGGCGGCCGATCATCGAGGCGGCGAGGTCCAGCCGGCGCCGCATACCGCCGGAGTATGTGCTCGCGGGCCGCTTGGCCGCGTCCGTCAGCGAGAACCGCTCGAGCAGCTCGTCGGCCCGGGTCCGCGCCTCCTTGCGCGGCAGGTCGAGCAGCCGCCCGATCATGTACAGGTTCTCCCAGCCGGGCAGCTTCTCGTCGACCGAGGCGTACTGCCCGGTCAGGCCGATGACCTTGCGCAGCTGCCGGGGCTGGTGCAGGACGTCGTAACCGGCGACCGTCGCCTCGCCCGAGTCCGGCTTCAGCAGAGTGGACAGGATCCGTACGAGGGTGGTCTTGCCGGCCCCGTTCGGCCCGAGCACGCCCATCACGGTGCCCTCGCGCACGTCCAGGTCGACGCCGTCCAGCGCCTTGGTCTCGCCGTAGTGCTTGACCATCCCCCGTACGGTGACGGCGTTCCCGCCGCCGCTGGAGTTCTTGTCGATTCGCGTCATGCCAAGGACGGTGCCAGCCGCCACCGACAAACCACCGACAGATGGCCGACAGGCAGATGTCGGCGCCTACAGCACACCTACAAAAACGGCAGCCCGCCGACGGGGGAAGATCGGCGGGCTGCCTCTGTGCCGCTGTGGCTCTAGTGGACGGAGTGCTCGTCCAGCGGGAAGTTGCCGCCGACGACGTCCTCGGCGAACTCCTTCACCGCGTTCCCCATGACCTCACGGAGATTCGCGTACTTCTTGACGAACTTCGGCACCCGGCCCGAGGTCAGCCCGAGCATGTCGGTCCACACCAGCACCTGCGCGTCCGTCTCCGGACCCGCGCCGATCCCGACCGTCGGGATGTGCAGCACCCGCGTCACCTCGGCCGCCAGCTCCGCCGGCACCAGCTCCAGGACCACCGCGAACGCGCCCGCGTCCTGCACGGCCTTCGCGTCCCGCAGCAGCTGCTGCGCCGCCTCCTCGCCGCGCCCCTGCACCCGGTAGCCCATGGCGTTCACGGACTGCGGGGTCAGGCCGATGTGGGCCATGACCGGGATGCCGGACTCCACCAGCAGGCGGATCTGCTCGTGCGAGCGCTCACCGCCCTCCAGCTTCACGGCACCGACCCCGGCGTCCTTCACCAGCCGGGTCGCCGAGCGCAGCGCCTGCACCGGGCCCTCCTGGTAGGAGCCGAAGGGGAGGTCGCCGACGATCAGGGCGCGCTGCGTGCCGCGCACCACGGCCGCCGACAGCATCGTCATCTCGTCCATGGTGACGGGCACGGTCGTCTCGTACCCGAGGTGGCAGTTGCCCGCCGAGTCGCCGACGAGGATCACCGGGATGCCGGCCTCGTCGAAGACGGACGCGGTCATCGCGTCGTAGGCGGTGAGCATGGGCCACTTCTCGCCGCGTTCCTTGGCGAGGGCGATGTCGCGAACGGTGATACGGCGTGTGCCCTTGCCCCCGTACAGCGCCTTGCTGCCGTCGGAGGGGCTGCTGTTCACAGTCTGGGCAGCCGAAAGCTGCGTCATTGCAACGGCTCCTTCAGTCATCTCGAGGCACCCTGACGGTGTCCCCGGATCACACCCATGGTGGCACCTCGTGCCACCGGGAGCCAAGGGGACCTCCGTCACGTAAAGGCGCGTGCGAGGGCTCGCGTAAGGGCTGGGTAAAAACATTTACGATACGGGACGGTCTCGTATCGGAATTGCTTAGTCTGGACCGCATGACCACTCCACCCCTCTCTGCTCCCCGGATACCGGAAGCGGTGCACCGGCGCCGCTGGGCGATCCTCGGCGTGCTGATGCTGAGCCTGCTGATCGTGGTGCTCGACAACTCGATCCTGAACGTCGCCATCAAGACGATCTCCACCCCCGCCCCGACCGGCCTCGGCGCCACGCAGAGCGAGCTGGAGTGGGCGATCAACGCCTACACCCTCGTCTTCGCCGGCCTGCTGTTCACCGCCGGTCTCATCGGCGACCGGGTGGGCCGCAAGAAGGTGCTGCTCGGCGGTCTCGTCGTGTTCGGCATCGGCTCCGCGCTCGCCGCCGAGTCCGGCTCGCCGGGCCAGCTCATCGCCTACCGCGCGCTGATGGCCCTCGGTGCCGCCTTCGTCATGCCGGCCACCCTCGCCGTCCTCATGAACGTCTTCGAGCGCGAGGAGCAGCCCAAGGCCATCGGCATCTGGGCCGGCGGCGTCGGCCTCGCCATCGCCATCGGCCCGATCACCGGCGGCGTCCTCCTCGACCACTTCTGGTGGGGCTCGGTCTTCCTGATCAACGTGCCGATCGTGCTGATCGCGCTCGCCCTGATGATCTGGCTGGTGCCCGACTCCCGCGACCCGAGGCCCGGCCGCGTCGACCCGATCGGCGTGGTCCTGTCCGTCGTCGGCCTGGTCCTGCTGGTCTACGGCATCATCAAGGGCGGCGAGCTCGCCGACTTCACGGACGTCCAGGTGCTGTCGACGATCGGCGCCGGAGTCGTCGTACTCGCGGGGTTCGTCGTCTTCGAGAAGCGCAGCGACCACCCCTCGCTCGACGTCACCTACTTCAAGAACAAGGTGTTCTCGGCCGCCATGGCCGCCATCGCACTGGTCTTCTTCGCACTGATGGGCGTCACCTTCTTCGCCGTCTTCTACACCCAGAGCGTGCGCGGCTACTCGCCGCTGCAGTCCGGTCTGCTGATGCTGCCGCTGGCCGCCGCGCAGATGATCTTCGCGCCGCGCGCCCGGCTGCTCGTCGACCGGTTCGGCAACAAGGTCACCACCGGCGTCGGCCTGGTGCTGCTCGCGGGCATGCTCGCCGCGTTCGCCGGCTTCGAGGCGGACACGCCGATCTGGGTCCTGGAGGTCGTGTTCTTCCTCATGGGCACCGGCATGGCACACGTCATGACCCCGACCAGCGTGGTCATCATGCAGGCCCTGCCGCGCGAGAAGGCCGGCTCCGCGTCCGCGCTGAGCAACACCTTCCGCCAGGTCGGCGGCGCGCTCGGCATCGCCGTGCTCGGCTCGGTCCTGTCCACGGCCTACCGCAACGGCATCGACGGCAAGCTCGGCCTCGTACCCAAGGGGCTGAGGGAGACGGCCGGCGAGTCCATCGAGGCCACGCTCGGCGTCGCCGCCAAGCTCGGGCCGCAGGGCAGGGCGCTGGTCACCCCGGCCAACGACGCCTTCCTGCACGCGATGCACGTCACCGCCCTGTGCGGGGCGGGCGTCGCGGTGGTCGGCGCGGTCGTGGCCTTCCTGTTCCTGCCGGGGAAGCCGCCGGTCAGTCAGCAGGGCGAGGAGAAGCAGGAGTTGGTGGCCGCGGCGGAATAGCGTCTTCCGCCGCACCGGGAGGTGCCAGGGAGAATCGCTCCAGCACTACGAAGGGACGCAAGAGTGAGCCTCGCCGACAGTCCAGCCGCCGCCGGGGTCCCCGCCAGGGGCCGCCCGCGCAGTGAGGCGGTCGAACGCGCCGTCATAGAGGGCGTGATGAAGCTCCTGGAGGACGGCGTGCCGCTCGCCGAGCTCTCCATCGAGCGCATCGCCCGCACGGCCGGCGTCGGCAAGGCCACCATCTACCGCCGCTGGAGCGGCAAGGAGGAGCTCTTCGTCGACGTCGTCCGCGCCGCCGAGCCCCCGGACCCCGTACTGCCGGGTACGTCGATGCGCGACGACCTCGTGGCCATGCTGGAGCAGCTGCGTCAACGCGGCGTCATGACCCGTACCTCCGTGCTGCTGCACAACGTGTTCGCCCAGATGAAGAGCAGCCCGAAGGTCTGGGCCGCCTACCACGCCTCCGTCGTCGGGCCGCGGCGCAGACTCCAGATCGAGATCCTGCGCCGCGGCCAGCAGAACGGAGAACTGCGCGAGGACGTCGACGTGGAGCTGATGAACGACCTGATCGTGGGCCCGATGCTGGTGCGCAGCGTCATGCGCCCCCACCCGGACATCGAGTCCGACCTCTCCGAGGGCCTCTCGGAACGGATCGTCGACACGCTCCTCGAAGGACTACGGCCCGTCAGTTCGCCGTCCGCGTAGCACCCATGTGCGCGTTTCGTCACAGACCCCGCCATCCGGAACTCCCCACCCCGCCTCCCACGTCCCACTGCCAGTACGGCCGTCGTGGGACGGCAGGAACCAAGCCGATCATCCCCTAGGGTCTTGTGTCGGGGGACGGACGGTATGCATGGCAGGCAGTGAGGCGACGCGGTATGGCGCAGCAGGCGTATGTGACGGAGACGGACAACGGAGGCTCGGGTCCCGAGCGTCGGGGAGACCGGTTCCGGAGCCTGCTCAACCGCTTTCTGTCCGGCTGGCGCGGTGACCGGAGAATCTGGCGGCGCGGCATCGTCGTAGCCGCCGTCGCCGTGCTGCTGGCCCTGGTGATGGTGCTGCACGCACGGATCCCGAACCGGGTCGGCAACCTGGGCAGTCTCACCGAGACCTTCCTGCCCTGGCTGGGCCTGCTGATCCCGCTGCTGCTCGTGCTGGCGCTCGTGCGCAGGTCGGCCACCGCGCTGATCGCCGTACTGATCCCGTCGTTCGTGTGGCTGAACCTCTTCGGCGGGCTGCTCACCGACAAGACCGGCACCGGCGGCGACCTCACCGTCGCCACCCACAACGTCAACGCCGACAACACCGACCCGTCCGGCACCGCCCGCGACGTGGCGGCCTCCGGCGCCGACGTTGTGGCCCTGGAGGAACTGACCGCGACGGCGGTGCCGGTGTACGAGAAGGCGCTGGCGTCGACGTACAAGTACCACTCGGTGCAGGGCACGGTCGGCCTGTGGAGCAAGTACAAGATGAGCGACGTCAGGGCCGTCGACATCAAGCTCGGCTGGACCCGCGCCATGCGCGCCACGGTGACCACGCCGGAGGGCCCGGTCGCCTTCTACGTCGCCCACCTCCCGTCGGTCCGCGTCAAGCTGGAGGCCGGCTTCACCGCCCGCCAGCGCGACAAGAGCGCCGACGCGCTGGGCGAGGCCATCGCCGACGAGCCGCTGAAGCGGAAGGTGCTGCTCGGCGACCTGAACGGCACGATGAACGACCGCTCCCTGAACGGCGTCACCTCCCAGATGCGCTCCACCCAGGGCGCGGCGGGCAGTGGCTTCGGGTTCAGCTGGCCGGCCTCGTTCCCGATGGCCCGCATCGACCAGATCATGGTCCAGGGCGTCGAGCCGGTGAGCTCCTGGACGCTGCCCGCGACCGGCAGCGACCACCTCCCGGTGGCGGCCCGTGTGAACCTCGACACCACGTCTTAACCTCCCGGAATACTGGGCCTGAGAGGCTTTGTTCCGTAGCTGAACTTAAACTGCGTAACACAGGCACCTCCGCACTCTGCGCTCCGAAAGGAACAGGCCCCTTCATGCCCCTGGCCCTGCTCGCTCTGGCCGTCGGCGCTTTTGGTATCGGCACCACCGAATTCGTGATGATGGGCCTGCTGCCCGACGTCGCGACCGACCTGCACATCTCCATCCCCACCGCGGGCCACCTGGTCTCGGCGTACGCGCTCGGCGTCGTCATCGGCGCCCCGCTGCTCGCCGCCCTCACCGCGCGGATGTCCCGCCGCACGGTCCTGATCGGCCTGATGGCCCTGTTCGTCGTGGGCAACGCGCTCTCCGCGTTCGCCCCGGGTTACGACTCCCTGCTCGCCGCCCGCTTCCTGAGCGGCCTGCCGCACGGGGCGTTCTTCGGCGTGGGCGCGGTCGTCGCCACCACCATGGTCGGACCGGAGCGCAGGGCCCGTTCGGTCTCGCTGATGTTCATGGGCCTGACGGTCGCCAACATCGCGGGCGTACCGGTGGCCACCCTCACGGGGCAGCATCTGGGCTGGCGGGCGACCTTCCTGGGCGTCAGCGTGATCGGGCTCGCCGCGATCGCCTCGCTGGCGCTGCTGATCCCGCGCGACCACACGCACGCGGCACCCGCAGCGGGCCTGCGTGGAGAACTCGCGGCGCTGCGGTCGGTGCCGGTCTGGCTGGCCCTCGGCACGACGGTCGCGGGCTTCGGCGCGCTGTTCGCCGCGTACAGCTACATCACGCCGATGCTGACGGACGCGGCCGGGTTCGCCGAGGGCAGCGTCACCCTGCTGCTCGCCCTGTTCGGCGTCGGCGCGACGATAGGCAACCTGGTGGGCGGGCGCCTGGCGGACCGCTCGATGCGGGGCACGCTGTTCGGCGGCCTGCTCTCGCTCGCCGTGGTCCTGGCCCTGTTCCCGGTCCTGATGGGGACGGAGTGGAGCGGCGCGCTCGCGGTGGTCCTGCTCGGCACGGCGGCCTTCGTGACCAGCTCCCCGCTCCTGATGATGGTGATGGAGAAGGCGTCCTCGGCCCCGTCCCTGGCCTCCTCCGCCAACCAGGCCGCGTTCAACCTCGCGAACGCGGGCGGCGCGTGGATCGGCGGCCTGGCACTGGCGGCGGGCTTCGGTACGACGTCTCCGGCGGTGGCGGGGGCGCTGCTGGCCGTACTGGGGCTGGGAGTCGCCGCGGTGGCCTGGGCGGTGGACCGGCGGCGCGGGCTTGTCGGGGGCGGGCGCGAACGCGTGGTCGCGGCGCACATGCCGCGGCGCGCGGCGACGGTACGGCGCTGACGTCGACGTTGGGGCCGACCGGACAGCTTGGCTGGGTGGGGGTGCGCGACCTGGGGGCTGTGCCCCCAGACCCCCCATCGGCCTGAACGGCCTCGTCCTCAAACGCCGGACGGGCTGGTGGCGCTGCCCGTCAGAATCGCGCTCGCGATGATCTCGAACAGGTGGTCCGCTCGTGGTGCGAACGCGGGCTGGTCGCCGATCCAGGCGAGCGATCCCGCCAGCGCGAACAAGTCGGTGCCGTCGATGTCCTTCCGTGCCGCGCCCGCCGCCTGGGCGCGGGTGAGGAGTTCCCTGCCGGCCGCGCGCATCGTGACGCAGGAGTGGTGCAGGGCCGACTGCGGCTCCGCGATGGCGGTCACCATCAGCTCCGTCACGCCGCGGTAGTTGTGCGCGCAGGCGACGAAGTCGCGCAGCCATGACACCAGCGCGTCGGCGGGGGAGTCCGCCGCTTCGAGCTCGCCCGCCCTGGTCGCCAGCTCGTCGAAGTTCGTCCGCAGCAGGGCCTCGAACAGCGCCTCGCGCGTCGGGAAGTGGCGCAGCAGTGTCGCCAGCCCCACACCGGCCCGGCGTGCGATGTCGCGCATCGACGCGTCGACGCCCTGCTCGGTGATGACGTCGCCCGCGATCGCGAGCAGATGGTCGTGGTTCTTCCTGGCGTCGGCCCGCATCCGTCCCTCTTGCTCGTCTCTCGTGCCGGTCTCGCTTGACCATCCGGATCACTGATCCATATATTCGGATCAGTGATCCGGATAATGTGGATCGCTGATCCGTTCAGCGTATCCGCCCGTGGCGACAGGAGAAAACGATGCCGAACCGCACGATGAGGGCGATCAGGCTGCACGAGCACGGCGGCCCCGAGGTGCTGCGTTACGAGGATGTGCCGGTGCCCGAGCCGAAGCCGGGCGAGGTGCTCGTCCGGGTCCACGCGGCGGGCGTCAATCCCCCCGACTGGTACCTGCGCGACGGGATGACCAACCTGCCCCCGGAGACGCGGCCGAAGTTCAGCCTGCCGGTGATCCCGGGGACCGATGTGTCGGGCGTCGTCGAGGCCGTCGGCCCGGACGTGGACGACCTGTCCGTCGGCGACGAGGTCTTCGGACTCCTGCGCTTCCCCAGCTTCGACGCCGCCGGGTATGCCGAGTACGTGGCCGCGCCCGCCTCGGACCTCGCCCGCAAGCCGGCCGGCATCGACCACGTGCACGCCGCCGGGGCGCCCATGGCGGGGCTGACCGCGTGGCAGTACCTGATCGAGCTCGGACACGACCACCCGTCGCCCTTCCAGTCGGCGCGGCACCGCCCGGCAGCCCTCGACGCCTCCACGACACTGCTCGTCAACGGCGCCGCCGGTGGTGTGGGGCACTTCGCGCTGCAACTGGCCAAGTGGAAGGGCGCACAGGTCGTCGCGGTGGCCTCGGGCGCGCACGAGTCGTTCCTGCGCGAGCTCGGCGCCGACCGGTTCATCGACTACACGAAGAGCCGCCCCGAGGAACTCCTGCACGACCTCGACCTCGTCCTCGACACCGTCGGCGGCCGCGACAGCAGCCGCTTCCTGAGCACGCTCAAGCGGGGCGGCGCCCTGTACCCGGTGTTCTTCGGCGAGTACGACGACGAGGAGACCGCCAAGCTCGGCGTCACCGTCTCGGGCACCCAGGTCCGCTCGAACGGCACCCAACTCGCCGAACTCGGCCGCCTGCTGGACGCGGGCACGGTCCGCGTCGCGATCGACAGCACGTTCCCGCTGGAAGATGCCCGCGCGGCGCACGAACGCGCCGCCCGAGGCCACATCCAGGGCAAGATCGTGCTCACGGTCGCGTAGGAGCGAGCCGGTTCACGGACGGGCGTCCGCGCAATACCGGTCGAGCCGCCTTACTTACGCGCGTCCACGAGCTCCCAGTCGAACCGCTCGAGGTCCCGCAGCCACGCCCGCGCCGAACTGTCCGAAGGTGCCCGCCAGTCACCCCTGGGCGACAGCGACCCTCCCGCCGACACCTTCGGGCCGTTCGGCATCGCGGACCGCTTGAACTGTGCGAACCCGAAGAACCGCTTGCAGAAGACCTCCAACCAGCGCCGGATCTCCGGCAGTTCGTACGCCACCCGCTTGGTCTCGGGGAAGCCGGGGGGCCACTCGCCGCCTTCCTCGTCGTGCCAGGCGTGCCAGGCCAGGAAGGCGATCTTCGACGGCCGGAACCCGTACCGCAGCACATGGAAGAGCGTGAAGTCGTGCAGCGCGTACGGGCCGATCTTCGACTCCGTGGACTGCATCTCCTCACCCGGTACCAGCTCGGGGCTGATCTCGGTGTCGAGGATCGCGGAGAGGATCTTGCCGGTCTCCTCGTCGAACTGCCCGCTGCTGATGACCCACCGGATCAGGTGCTGGATCAGCGTCTTCGGCACGCCCGAGTTGACGTTGTAGTGGCTCATCTGGTCGCCCACGCCGTACGTGGACCAGCCGAGCGCCAGCTCGGAGAGGTCACCGGTGCCGAGCACGATGCCGCCGCGCTGGTTGGCCAGCCGGAAGAGGTAGTCGGTGCGCAGGCCCGCCTGGACGTTCTCGAAGGTGACGTCGTACACCGGCTCGCCGGACGCGAACGGGTGGTCCATCTCCGACAGCATCAGCCGCGCCGTCGGCGTGATGTCCAGCTCGGCCGCGGTGACGCCGAGCGAGCGCATCAGCGCGTGGGCGTTCTCCTTGGTGTGCTCGCTGGTGGCGAAGCCGGGCAGTGTCCAGGCCAGGATGTCGCTGCGCGGCCGGCCCGCACGGTCCATCGCCCGGGCGGCGACGATCAGCGCGTGGGTCGAGTCGAGGCCGCCGGAGACCCCGATGACGACCTTCGGGCCACCGATCGCCGCGAGCCGCTGCTGCAGGCCCTCGACCTGGATGTTGTACGCCTCGTAGCAGTCCAGGGCGAGCCGGTCGGCGTCGGCCGGCACGAACGGGAAACGCTCCAGCCGGCGCTTGAGGCCCAGATCGGTGAGCGGCGGATCCAGCTCGAAGCCGACGGTACGGAAGTCACGGGTGCGTGCCGCGTGCGTACGGCGGTTGTCGTCGAACGTGCCCATCCGCGCCCGCTCCTGCCGCAGCAGGTCCAGGTCCACGTCGGCCACCGCGTACTCGTCGCCGAGCGGGAAGCGCTCGGTCTCGGCCAGCAGCACGCCGTTCTCGTAGATCATGGTCTGCCCGTCCCAGGACAGGTCGGTCGTCGACTCGCCCAGACCGGCCGCCGAGTAGACGTACGCGGCGAGGCAGCGCGAGGACGCCGAGCGGCACAGCAGCTTGCGGTCCTCGGCCCGGCCGACCGTGATCGGGCTGCCCGAGAGGTTCGCGAGCACGGTCGCGCCGGCGAGGGCCGCCTCCGCGCTGGGCGGCACCGGCACCCACATGTCCTCGCAGATCTCCGCGAAGAGCACCAGCCCCGGCACGTCCTCCGCCTCGAACAGCAGATCCACGCCGAACGGCACGGACTCACCGCCGACCCGGATCGACCCGCCCCGCTCCTCGGCACCGTCGGCGATCTGCCGGCGCTCGTAGAACTCCCGGTAGTTCGGCGGGTACGACTTCGGCACGACGCCGAGGATCCGGCCGCGGTGCACGATCACCGCGCAGTTGTAGATCCGGTTGCGATGGCGCAGCGGGGCGCCGACGACCAGTACCGGCAGCAGCTCCGCCGATCCGGCCACCACCTCGCCGAGCGCCGCCTCGACCTGGTCGAGCAGCGCGTCCTGGAGCAGCAGGTCCTCGATCGAGTAGCCGCACAGCCCCATCTCCGGGAAGACGGCGACGGCGACACCCTCCTCGGCGCACCGGCGCCCATGGCGCAGGACCGCCTCGGCGTTGGCGTGCGGGTCGGCGATGACGGTGTGGCCCGTGCACGCGGCGACGCGTGCGAAGCCGTGCTGATAGATCGACCAGAAGTTCAACGGTGCTTCCTCGCAAGAAGGGATCCGGTACTGCGGAGTCTAATCGTCAGAGCGACGCGATGGGGTGGTGCGGGGTGTGGGTCGCCCCACGCCCCGCGCCTTCGCGCCCTCAGTCCCGGTACCCCAGCACGGTCATCATTCCCGCCTCCGCGTGGTAGACGTTGTGGCAGTGGACCATCCACAGCCCCGGGTTGTCGGCCTCGAAGTCGACCGTGAGCGTGCCGTTCGGCAGCACCGCCGCCGTGTCCTTGCGCGGGCCGTCCACCACGTTGGCCAGCGCGAAGGTGTGGCCGTGGAGGTGGAGCGGGTGCCACATGGTCGTCGAGTTCTCGAACTCCAGCCGGACCCGCTCACCGGCCCGCACGGCGTGTCGCTGCGTGGAGGTGTACGGCTTCTTGTCGAACGCCCAGTCGTAGTGCATCATCCCGCCGGTCAGCTGGAGCCTGATCGTCCGGTCCGGCTCCTTGCGGAGGAGCGCCACGGACTCGTCGGCCTTGAGCTTGTCCGCGGTCAGGACTCGTCCGTCGAGCTCCTTCGGGCGGACGGTCGCGGCGGGTGCCGTGCCGCCGCCGGTGCGCAGGACCGCCATCGTCGACGCCTCCTTGCCCTCGGCCAGCGCGGTCAGCGGGAAGACGCCGTCGCCGGCCGTCACCAGCACGTCGTACCGCTCGCCCATGCCGATCAGCAGCGCGTCCGTCCGCGCGTGCCGGACCGGGAAGCCGTCCGTGTGCGTCACCGTCATCTCATGGCCGCCGACGGCGACCCGGAAGGCGGTGTCCCCGCCCGCGTTGACGAACCGGATCCGGATGCGGTCCCCGGGCCGGGCCCGAAAGCCCGAAGGGGCCTTCGCCGTACGCCCGTTGACCAGGTAGTACGGGTACGCCACGTCACCCGCGTCGCCGCCCAGCAGCTCGCTCTCGGCGCCCATCAGCATGCGGGAGGGGCCGGTCGCGGAGGGAGACGCGGAGGCTCCGGCGCCCGTCGACATGGACATGTTGGACATGTCGTGGCCGGAGTTGCTGGAATCGTCGGACCCGTCGGATCCGTCGCCCATGTCCATCCCGCCGCCCATGCCCCCGCGCAGCTCCGCCAGTACCGCGTCCGGGGTCGAGCCGTCCACGCCGTCCACCCAGTCGTCTAGGACGACCACCCACTCCTTGTCGTAGGCGAGGGGCTCCCTGGGGTCCTCGACGATCAGCGGTGCGTACAGTCCCCGGTCCTGCTGGACGCCCGAGTGGGGGTGGAACCAGTACGTGCCCGCGTGCGGGACGGTGAAGCGGTATGTGAACTCGCCGCCCTGTTTGATCGCGCGTTGGGTGAGGCCGGGGACGCCGTCCATGTCGTTGCGCAGGGCGAGGCCGTGCCAGTGCAGGGACGTGGCGGCCGGGAGGTGGTTGGCCAGGGTGAAGTCGAGCGTGTCGCCGGCGGTGACGCGGACCTCCCTGCCGGGGAGCTCACCGCCGTACGCCCAAGACCTGACCGTACGACCGCCGAGGTCCAGTCCGGTCTCGGCGGCGGTGAGGCGGACCTTTCGGACGGTGCCGCTGCCGGTGGCGGCGCGCTTCTTCTCGGCGGCGGCGACCTGCTCGCCGGCCGGGTCGACGTAACCCTTGGGGACGGCCGCCGTGGAGCCGCCTCCGTGGCCGGAGTGGTCCGAGCCCGAGCCCGAGCAGGCGGCCAGGATTCCCGTCCCGGCGACGGCGATGGATGCGCCGAGCACGGAGCGGCGCGTGTGAGTACGCATGTCTTGCTGACACCTCGTCGTGAGTGGTGCTGGTGGTTGGCCTGGACGCATCTGCTGCTTCTGGTACACCGCTCGACGCGCGGAGGTTCCCACCCGATCGCGGGCAGGCCGAAGCAGCCGGTGCGCAGGCCTAGATGCGCAGCACCGACAGACGGGAGAGGAGCAGTCCGGGAGGGGGCGGATTGGGCCACAGGTCGCGGAGGAGGCGGGCCGGGCGGGGTGGTGCGAGGCGGACCTGGCCGGTGCCGCCGTACGCGGCCGCCAGTAGCAGGAGCAGCGTGAACGTGCCCAGTACCGCCACGCACACCGACGTGGGATCCATGCCGTTCATCGACGGCATCGCGTTCGCGGCGCCCACCGACTCGTGCGGGTGGGCCGCCGCGACCTCGTGGCTCCGGTGCATGCCGACCGGCGAGACGGAGCCCGAGCCGTGGTCCGAGGGATGCCCCAGCGTGTGCATGGTCAGGATGCCGAGGAGCAGGGCGGCGAACAGCAGCAGCCGTCCGTGCGTCCGTCTCCTCGGGCCTGTCATGCCCCGCACTATACCCCCGATGGGTATACGTGCCGTAAGGTCCGGCGGGTCTACGAGCTCGTGAGCACGACCAGACGCTGCGTGGCCCGGGTCATCGCCACATACCTGTCCACCGCCCCCTCGATGCCCTCGCCGAACTCCTCCGGGTCGACGAGGACGACCAGGTCGAACTCCAGGCCCTTCGCCAGCTCCGGGGTGAGCGAGCGGACGCGGGGCGTCTCCTGGAAGGCGTCGGCGCCGATGACGCACGCGACGCCCTCGGGGTGGCCGGTGAGCCAGGTGCCGAGGACCGAGTCCAGCTCCGCGGTGGAGCCGTGGGCGACGGGGATGCCGCTGCTGCGGACGGACGTCGGCACGTTGGCGTCCGGGAGCGCGGCCCGGATGACCGGCTCGGCCTCCGTCATCACCTCCTCCGGCGTGCGGTAGTTGATGCTCAGGGAGGCGAGCCGGACGCGGTCGAGGCCGATCCGCTCCAGGCGCTCCCGCCACGACTCCGTGAAACCGTGCCGGGCCTGGGCGCGGTCCCCGACGATCGTGAAGCTCCGGGACGGGCAGCGCAGCAGCAGCATCTGCCACTCCGCATCGGTCAGTTCCTGCGCCTCGTCCACGACGACGTGCTCGAACGGGCCCGCCAGCAGGTCGGGTTCGACGACGGGCACGGCGTCCGTGTCGGCCAGGGTGTTCTGCAGGTCCTGGGTGGTGAGCATCGTCATCAGCATGCGCTGCCAGTCGTCGTCGGTCCTGAGCAGGTCCTCGGTCACCTGGGCCCGGTACTCGCGCTCGGCGGACGCCTCGGCCTGCTGCCGACGCCGGCGCGCGGACGCCTCCGGGTCGCCGAGCCGCTGCCGGGCCGCGTCCAGGAGCGGCAGGTCGGACACCGTCCACGCGCGCGTGTCCGCGCGCTGGAGCCGCTTGACGTCCTCGGCGCCCAGCCAGGGCGCGCACAGCCGCAGGAAAGCGGGCACCGACCACAGGTCCGCGACCAGGTCGGCCGCCTCGACCAGCGGCCAGGCGTGGTTGAACGCCGTACGCAGCTCCCTGTTCTGCGTGAGCGACCTGCGGATCAGTTCGACCGGGGCCCCGCCGTCCTCGTCGTCCTCGCCGACGTCGCCGTTCCCGTCGTACGACTCCTCGTGCTTGTCGACGAGGATCGTGAGCAGTTCCTCCCAGACCTGGTCGCGTGCCTCGTTGTGCGGGGTGCCGGGCTCCGCCGCGTCGAAGGCCTCGGCCCAGTCGGCGGGGCTCAGCCGGACGTCGCCCCAGGGGGTCTCGACCGTCATGCCCTGGGTGGGTGCCTCCTCGTAGAAGCGGACGCCCGTCTCGATCGCCCGTACCAGGTCCGCGGACGACTTCAGGCGGGCGACCTCCGGGTCGGACTCGACCGTCGCCGTGGCCCCCTCGGCGACCAGGTCCCGCAGGACGCAGGTCTGCACGCCCTCCTCGCCGAGGCTGGGCAGGACGTCGGCGACGTAGTTCAGGTAGGGCCGGTGCGGGCCGACGAACAGGACGCGGCCCCGGTGGTGGCCGATGCGCGGGTCGGAGTACAGCAGGTAGGCCGAGCGGTGCAGGGCGACCACCGTCTTGCCCGTACCCGGACCGCCGTCGACGACGAGCGCACCGCGCGAACCCGCGCGGATGATCGCGTCCTGGTCAGCCTGGATGGTGCCGAGCACGTCCCGCATCCGTCCTGACCGGTTGCCGCCGAGGCTCGCGATGAAGGCGGACTGGTCGTCCAGCGCCGCGTGCCCCGCGAACGCGTCCGGCGTGAACACCTCGTCCCAGTAGTCGCCGATCCGGTCGCCCGTCCAGCGGTACCGGCGACGGCTCGCCAGCCCCATCGGATTGCCGTGCGTCGCGCCGAAGAACGGCTCGGCCGCCGGGGAACGCCAGTCGATCAGCAGCCGGCGGCCCGTGCTGTCCGTGAGGCCGAGCCGGCCGACGTACACCGGTTCGGAGCCGTCCGCGGCGACCATGCGCCCGAGGCACAGGTCGAGACCGAAGCGGCGCAGCGTGCGCAGGCGGGCGGAGAGCCGGTACACCTCGATGTCCCGGTCCATCGCCTCCTGGCCCGTGCCGCCGGGCGCCCTGCGTACGGTGTCGAGCCGCTCGGTCAGCTCGGCGATCGACTTCTCCAGGCACTCCGCGATCGCCACGAAATGCCGCTCGTCACCGGCGATCAGCGCCGGGTCGGCCTTGGCGGAGAGACGTTCCGGCAGATCGAATGCCGACAGGACCACAGACACTTCTCCATTCCCCCATTTCCCCAGCTTCTGGGTTTCGGCCTGCGATTCTGCGGCACGAGGGGGGCCTTGCCGCAAGCCCCCCGGTGCGCTATACGTTGAGAGTGGCAAGGAGTGACAGACCTCCTTGCCTTTGTCATTTCTGGGACCACGCGCAAAGAACCGCCCGCGGCCCCCCGAAGGGGAGACCGCGGGCGGTTCTCAGTGAATCAGTGACGCAATGAATCAGCGGCGGCGGTACGAGGTGACGTAGCCGTTCGCGGGCGTGCCCACGCCGGTGACGTCGTCGTAGCCCTTGACCGCGGACAGCGAGCTGTCCTTGCCGAGGCTGCGGACCGAGGTGATCAGACCGTCCGTCGCGTCGTAGCCGTTGGCGAAGTCCACGCGGGCCTCCGCCAGGCCGGAGCCCGTCGGGTTGTCGGTCACGTCGTGGTACGCCTTCGACCCGTACTTGGAGTAGATCAGCGGGTTGGCGAAACCGATCGCCTTGCCGCCGCGCGCCTCCTGGGCCAGGGCCTGCACGGCCGCGATCACCGGAGCCGCGAGCGAGGTGCCGCCGATGCGGTACTCGTCGTAGCCCAGGGTCCCGTCCGGGAGGGTCTGGGTCTGGCCGACCTTGAAGCCGGTGTTCGGGTCGGCGACCGCCGAGATGTCCGGCACGACGCGGTTGCCGGCGGCGCTGTTGGCCGTGGCGAGCGCCTTCGGGACGACACCCTTCTGGTAGTAGGGCTCGGCGACCGTCTTGCTGGTGCCACCACCCGCACCCGAGGTGAACGCGCCGGGGAAGTCCACCCAGCTCTTGCCGTCGTCCGACAGCAGAGCCTTCTCGGTGCCCCAGCCGGTCTCCCACTGGTACTTGTCGCCCTTGCCGACCGCCAGCGAGGTACCGCCGACCGCCGTCACCCAGGCCGAGTTGGCGGGGGTGTCGACCTGCTTCGTACCGGTGTTGGCGACCTCGTCGCCGCTGTCACCGGAGGAGAAGTAGAAGCCGATGCCCTCGACCGCGCCGAACTGGAAGACCTGGTCGTACGCGGCCGCCAGGTCCGGCGTCTGGTTGGCCTCGATGTCGCCCCACGAGTTGGAGACGATGTCGGCGAGGTGGTTGTCGACCACCTTGCTCAGCGAGTCCAGCAGGTCGTCGTCGTAGCAGGACGAGGCGCCCACGTACGTGACGTCCGCGGCCGGCGCGACCGCGTGCACGGCCTCGACGTCGAGGGTCTCCTCGCCGTACCAGCCGGCCGCCCCGCACTCGTCGGTCTTGGTGTAGTTCTTGGGCAGCACCTGGTGCAGCTGACCCGTCGACCACTTGGCGTCACCGTGCTTCGACGCGTACGTCTGCGCGTCGAACGCGATGTACGGCGAGGCGTACGCGTCCGTGATGGCGACCCGGACGCCCTTGCCGGTGTAGCTGCCCGCACCGTAGGCGGCGCGCAGCTGCTTGCCGGTGTAGCCCTGGATCGCGTACGGGATCTTCGAACCGTAGGCGTCGGGCAGCGTGCTCGCGATGTTCGAGCCGTAGTACGAGGAGAACGGCCCCGAGTTGCGGAACACGGTCTCCGGCGGCGGCAGCTGGTCGTCGTGGTTCGCCTTGTGCGGAGCGTTGTCCAGGCCGGTGACGGTCAGGACGGCGCCGTTCAGGCTCTCCGGGGCGGAGGCGGTCTTCGCCGGTGCCCGGTAGGTCTTCGAACCCTTGGTGTAGTTGTGCAGCTGGGTGCCGAACGCCTTCTCGGCGGCGGCCACGTCACCCGTGACGGAGACGTAGTGCTGCGTGACACCGGTGACCTTCAGGCCGGAGGCCGTCAGCCACGACTTGACCGCGGCCACCTGGGCCTTGGTCGCGCCGAACCGGGCCTGCGCCTTCTTGGCGCTGATGTACTTGCCGTACAGCGGCGAGCTCGGGTCGGACACGGCCTTCGCGTACGCGGCGAGGCCCGTCGCGTCCTTGCCGGCCAGGTAGACCCGGGCGGAGACCTGGGCGCCGTTCGACGTGGCGCCCTTGTCCGCCTTGGCCGTGGCCCAGGCGGGCCTGGTGCCCGCGAGGGCGTCCCGGCCCGGGTTGTCCGCGGCGTGCGCCGCGGGTATGCCGAGCGCCAGCGCACCGGCGACCATGGGCAGTGTTGCCGCCATGCTCACGGCGCGCATTCTGGCGCGGTTGGATCTCATAGAACCCCCTGCGATGCGGTTCTTCGCATGTGTGGTTGGTCGTCGCAGTGATCCGCGTGGACGACCCGCTCCGCGGCGGAGGCGCGGGCAGTGGATCAAGCGATGGGGGTCACTCTTTCGATGAACCGTTCATGCCAGGGGAATGAAAAGGCCAAGGAAGTCTCAAGTGGCGTCAATTACCGCGCCTTTGGGGCGGTTTCGACGGGCCCTCAACTGTTACGGCATGATTGCGATCGCCGGGGGACCCTTGCCGTCGTCAGCCGCGGGCTTTCGCGCCCCGCTCCTTCAGCATCGTCGCCATCAGGTCGATCTCCGACTGCTGCGCGTCGACCATGCCCTGGGCCAGCCGCTTCTCCACGTCGACCGTGCACTTGGAGACACAGCCCTCGGCCATGTGGATGCCGCCCTTGTGATGGTCCGTCATGAGCTGGAGGTAGAAGACCTCGGCCTGCCTGCCGCTGAGCGTGCCGAGCTTCTTCAGCTCGGTGTTGGTCGCCATGCCCGGCATCAGCGCGCCGTCCTTGCCGGAGGCCATGTCGCCCATGCCCATCCAGGTCATCGGCGGATCGGCCGACACCTTCGGCAGCCCCCACAGGTCCAGCCAGCCCAGCAGCATGCCGCGCTGGTTGGCCTGCGTCTGCGCGATGTCGTAGGCGAGACGCCGTACGTCCTCGTTCTTCGTGCGGTCGCGGACGATGTACGACATCTCGACGGCCTGCTGGTGATGGACCGCCATGTCCCGGGCGAACCCGGCGTCCGCCGAGTCCGCGGACGGGGTACTCGGGCCGGAGTCCCCGTCCTCGGCGACCGCGTACGTGATCGCGCCGGCCGCGACCAGCACCGCCGCCGCGGTCCCCGCGATCCAGCCGATGTGCTGCTTCCTCACGTCACATCGTCCCGCCCGTGCACGAGGCCCCCGGCTCCGGCGTCTGCTTGCCCTGCACATACGTCTCGAAGAACTTCGCGACCTTCGGGTCGTCGGCGCTCGTCACGCTCAGCTGGTGCCCCCACGCCGACAGCTCGATCGGCGAGGTCTGGTCCGCGTACGGGCTCATCAGGGAGTACGGCGTCTGCTTCACCTTCGCCGCCAGCGCGTCCACGTCCGACTTCTTCGCCTTGTCGGTGTACGTCACCCAGACCGCGCCGTGCTCCAGGGCGTGCACGGCGTTCTCGTCGTGCACGGCCTTGGTGTAGACGTTGCCGTTGCAGTTGAGCCACACCTGGTTGTGGTTGCCGCCGACCGGCGGGTGCATCGGGTAGCTCACGGTGCCCTGGACGTGGTTGCGGGACAGCTTGCCCGTCCAGGCCCGCACGCCGTTCTTGTCGGCGGTGGTGAAGTGCCCGGAGTCCCCGGAGGTGCCGCCCTTGGAGTCGCTCGCGGTGTCCGACTTCTTGTCGTCGTTCTGCGACTTCACGACGAAGACCCCGCCGACCACGAGAGCGGCGACGGCCACCGTGCTCGCCGCGATCACCAGGATCCGGTTGCGCCGCTCACGGGCCTGCTCGGCGCGCCGCATCTCCTCTATACGAGCCTTGCGTGCCGCGCCGCTGGTCTTGTTGCCGGAGGCCATGGGTGTGTGTCCTTCTGGGGGAAGGGGACGCTGGAAGAGCTGATCCTAATGGGACTCACAGGCTCGGCGGAGGCGCGTAGGGCCTTCTCCCGGGTCTCCCATTACGGATGTCGGTCCGAGCAGGCAAGATGGGCGGTGAGCAGTACACCCGCCGTTGGTGAGGCGTTCGGACCGGAGTCGGCCGCACGATCATGGTCGGCAACGCGCATGAAATGCTGTTGTGGTGTGATGCTCAGGTGCCCGACCGCCTCCTGCGGGACAGGGAGACAGGCGGCCTGACCAGCAAGGATGGGGAAGCGGAAGATGGACAAGCAGCAGGAGTTCGTGCTCCGGACCTTGGAGGAGCGCGACATCCGGTTCGTACGGCTGTGGTTCACGGACGTGCTGGGCTTCCTCAAGTCCGTCGCCGTGGCCCCCGCCGAGCTGGAACAGGCCTTCGACGAGGGCATCGGCTTCGACGGCTCGGCCATCGAGGGCTTCGCGCGCGTATACGAATCCGACATGATCGCCAAGCCGGATCCGTCGACGTTCCAGATCCTGCCCTGGCGCGCGGAGGCCCCCGGCACGGCCCGGATGTTCTGCGACATCCTCATGCCGGACGGCTCCCCGTCCTTCGCGGACCCGCGCTATGTCCTCAAGCGCGCCCTGACCCGCGGCTCCGACCTGGGCTTCACGTTCTACACCCACCCGGAGATCGAGTTCTTCCTCCTGAAGGACCGCCCCCTCGACGGCACGCGCCCGACCCCGGCCGACAACTCCGGCTACTTCGACCACACCCCGCAGAACATCGGCATGGACTTCCGCCGTCAGGCGATCACCATGCTGGAGTCGATGGGCATCTCGGTCGAGTTCTCCCACCACGAGGGCGCGCCGGGCCAGCAGGAGATCGACCTGCGGTACGCGGACGCGCTGTCCACGGCGGACAACATCATGACGTTCCGCCTGGTCATGAAGCAGGTGGCGCTGGAGCAGGGCGTCCAGGCGACCTTCATGCCCAAGCCCTTCTCGGAGCACCCGGGCTCGGGCATGCACACGCACCTGTCCCTCTTCGAGGGCGACCGCAACGCCTTCTACGAGTCGGGCTCGGAGTACCAGCTCTCGAAGGTCGGCCGCTCCTTCATCGCGGGCCTGCTGCGCCACGCCGCGGAGATCTCCGCGGTCACCAACCAGTGGGTGAACTCCTACAAGCGCATCTGGGGCGGCTCGGAGCGCACGGCGGGCGCCGGCGGCGAGGCCCCGTCCTACATCTGCTGGGGCCACAACAACCGCTCGGCCCTGGTCCGCGTCCCGATGTACAAGCCCGGCAAGACGGGCTCGGCCCGGGTCGAGGTCCGCTCCCTGGACTCCGGCGCGAACCCGTACCTGGCGTACGCGACCCTCCTGGCCGCCGGCCTCAAGGGCATCGAGGAGGGCTACGAACTCCCGCCGGGCGCGGAGGACGACGTCTGGGCCCTCTCGGACGCGGAGCGCCGCGCGATGGGCATCGAGCCCCTGCCCCAGAACCTGGGCGAGGCCCTGACCCTGATGGAACGCAGCGACCTGGTCGCCGAAACCCTGGGCGAGCACGTCTTCGACTTCTTCCTGCGCAACAAGCGGCAGGAGTGGGAGGAGTACCGCTCGGAGGTCACGGCGTTCGAGCTGCGGAAGAATCTGCCGGTGCTGTAGGGGCAGGTCGGGGCGGGTTTGCCGCCGATTCGACGAGTGAGGCCGACGGTCGTGGACCGTCGGCCTCACCGCGTCTCTACGCCACGGCGGCTTCGTGGTAGTGAGTTGGGTATGTCCGACGAACGGGGTACGGCCGGTCGGCTGCGGGCCTTGCGGGCTCGCCGCTGGGTGGGGTTGGTCTGGGTGGTGCTGTGCTTCGGCGCGGCCGCATTGGTCTCGCACTTCTGGTTGGGCGAGTCGTGGAGCCAGGTGACGTGGCTGGCCGTTTCGCTGTCGGTCGTGGTGGGGGCTGTCGTGGAGGTCAGGGCGCGAAGGCGGGCGGGGCAGCAGGGCGACTGACGGTCAGCCGCCGATGTACGCGGGGGACACGGCCGCCGTGCTGATCCGCCGCGGCTTCCCGCTCCCGTCTGCCGGGATTGTGTAGAGGTCCGCTCCGTAGTCGCCCGGGAGGGCGTAGACGATCGTGCGGGTGTCCTTCCAGACTGCCTGGTCGTCGACGCTTCGGGGTTCCGCCAGGGCTGTTTCGTGCATCGTGTGCAGGTTCAGGACGTACAGGTGCCAGGGGGCGTCCTTCGGGAGGCCCTGTACCCGCTTCTTGTATGCGATGCGCATGCCGTCGGGGGACAGGGACGGGCACTCGACGTTCGTGTGGAGGGTTGTGACCGTGTGGGTGTGGAGGTCGCCTCGGACCAGGTACGTCTTGCCCTTTGTCGCCAGCGTCGCGTAGAAAGTGCGGTCGTCGGAGGCGAAGGTCACGCCCCAGAAGTTCACGTCCGGTGCGCGGTAGTCGTGGCCGTCCTTGAGGATCCGGTACGCCTCCAGGGACGGGGTCAGCTTGCCCGTTCGGACGTCCACTATCGCCGCTCGCGTCGAGAAGTTCGTGCCCGCGTACGAGTCGCCGCCCACGAAGGCCGTCCACGCCGCGAAGTGGCCGGTGGGGGAGACCCGGGCCCGGGACGGGATGCCCGGGACGTCGTATCTCGCCTTCTCCTTCAGGTGCGCGTCCAGGATCACCGCCCGGTACGTGTCCGAGACCGTGCCGTGTATCGCCTGGAGGCATACGCCCGTGCCCGACGCGGCGTAGAAGCGCAGGCACTTGGCGCCGGAGGCCGTGCGGGGGCCGGAAGGGTTCGAGGCGGGGACTGTGGTGAGTTCGTCGCGGTGCGGGCCCCAGGCCATGTTGCGGAAGACCATGCTGCCGGGGGTCGTGAGAGTGACCCTTCCCTCGGTCACGCTCGGGCCGCCCGGCTGGGTCTGGTTGCGGCGGTCCGCTCGCGCCGACGCGTGCAGGATCGAGGCCACGGCCACCGCCGCCAGGGCGAGCACCGCCGCGGCGAGTACCAGGACGCGGTTGCGCAGTGTCATACCGCCGCCTCCCTGGGCCGCAGCGCCGTCAACGACACCGTCGCGCACAGTGCCAGCGCCACCGTCGACGCCAGCAGCGCCGTACGGTCGCCCCACAGGCTCCATGCCGCGCCGAAGCCGAGTGAGCACGCGAACCGGGCCATGGCCTGTCCGGTCTGTACGACCGCCAGGCCCGAGGAGCGCAGTTCCTCGGGCACGCTGTCCGAGGCCGCAGCCATCAGCACGCCGTCGGTCGCCGCGTAGAAGGTGCCGTGGAACAGGAGCACCGTGTAGGGGAGCGCCGGGCCGTGCCAGGACGTGAGCAGGAGGGTGTACGCCAGGAGCAGCGCCGCGTGTCCCGCCAGGAAGACCCGCCAGCGGCCTATCCGGTCCGCCAGCCGGCCGAGCGGCATCGCCAGCAGCAGGAACGCCGCCGCCGTGCCGAGCGGGAGCAGCGCGAACCAGCGGTCGGGGACGCCGAGCCGTCGCTGGAGGAGTAGGTAGACGAAGGAGTCGCTGACCGTGGCCAGGCCGAGGAGCAGCGCGCAGATCGTGATGCGGCGCAGGTCACGGACGCGGAGGAGGCGGAGGGCGGCGCGGATGGTGGGGCGTACCGCCGTCTCCGCCGTTGATGCCGCCCCCGACGCCGACGCCGACGCCCCCGGCACGAACAGCACCAGCACCAGCACCCCCACCACCGCCACGCAGAAGCTCACCGTGAACACCGCGTCGTAGCCGTCCACCGTCGCCCGCAGGATCAGGAACGCGACCAGCGGGCCCAGCAGCGCGCCCGCCGTGTCCATCGCGCGGTGTACTCCGAAGGCGCGGCCACGGGTCTGGGGGGTGGAGGAGAGGGAGATCAGGGCGTCGCGGGGGGCCGTGCGCAGGCCCTTGCCCGTGCGGTCGGCCGCCAGGATCAGGCCGATGGGGGTGAGGGAGGTGGCCAGCAGCAACAGGGGTTTGCAGGCCGCCGAGATGCCGTAGCCCAGGCCCGCCACCCACTTGTGGCGGCCGCCGCCGCGGTCGGCGAGGTGGCCGCCGGCCAGTCGTACCAGGGCCGAGAAGCCGTTGTAGATGCCGTCCAGGAGCCCGAAGCCGAGCGGGGAGAGGCCCAGGCCCGCCACCAGGTAGAGGGGGAGGACCGCGGTCACCATCTCCGAGGACACGTCGGTGATCAGGCTGACCGTGCCGAGCGCGAGGACCGTGGGGGCGACCGCGGTGCGGTACCGCCCGGCGGAGACGCGCCGGGCGGTACCTTCCGCGGACGCCTGCGCAGCAGCGGTTGTGCTTGCGCGGCTGTCCGCTACGTACATGTCAGGAGGCCCAGATCCCCGTGATGTCGGACGCGGAGGCCGCGTTGCCGGCGTGGGTCGTCAGGCCCTGCGAGTCCTCCAGGGTGCGCAGCAGGTCGTAGTGGTTGTACGTGGTCGAGCTGCTGGAGCCCGCGGTGACCGGCTGCCCGTACAGGACCGTCGGGATGCGGTTGCCGGAGAGGCGGTTGTCCTCGTCGAAGGTGACGACGAGGAGGCTGTTGTGGGTCTTGGCCCAGGTGGCGTACGCGCTCAGGTTGTTCTTCAGCCAGGTGTCACCGGTCGACACCGAGCAGTCGTGCATGTCGCTGCACAGGTTCGGGACGACGAAGGAGATGTCCGGGAGCGTGGAGTAGTCGGTCGGGAACTGCGCGAAGGTCTTCGCCGTCGAGGTCGGGACGTTGCTGAAGCCGAACCACGGGTTGTGCTTGCGCGCGTAGTTGCCGCTGCTGCACGTCGTGGAGCCCTGGCTGGGCAGGGTCTCGTTGTAGCTGGCCCAGGTGCCGCCGGCGGCGATCACCTCGGAGGCCAGGTTGGCGGCCGAGGAGAAGCCGGGCGTGTAGCAGCTGTCGTCCGTGATGCCCTGGGTGGAGCCGGAGAACAGGGCGAAGTAGTTGGGCTGGCTCGGGTGGGTCTCGGCGTACGACTGGCTGAGGTTGGCGCCGCCGGTCTTCAGCGAGTTGATGTACGGGGCGCTGGAGGAGCCGATGACCTGGCTGTACGCGTGGTTCTCGAAGACCACGACGACCACGTGGTCCGGGGAGGGCACACCGGCCGCGGCGGACGAGGAGCCGCCGAGGCCGGTCCACAGACCGACGGCCGCCGCGGTGAGGGCGAGCGCGGACGCCACGGCGGTACGGCCGCGGCGGAACGCCGTATGTGCAGAACTGCCGGACACATCAACCTCCGGAGGGGGGAAGGGCGGGGGCGGCGGTGCGGACAGAGCATGCACACGCCAACATTCCCCCGCCCCACGTCACCCAACCCGCAGGGTGAAGAGCGGATGAACTAAAGTCAGGCGAATCGTTCCGACCTCAACTACCGCTGCCCTACTGCTTCTTGGCGGCCAGCTCGGCCAGCACCTTGTGCAGCGGTTCGGTGGCCCGGCGGCGGTACTCCTGGATCGCCCAGCCGTTGCCGTCCGGGTCCTTGAAGTACATGAACGTCGCCCCGTCCTGCGGCGCGAACTGCTGCGGCTCGGTGATCTCCAGGCCGCGCGCGGTCAGTTCGTCGTACGCCGCCTTCGCGTCCGTCACGCAGAGCTGCATCCCGTGGTACGTCCCCGGCTGCGGCGTCCCCGTCGGCACCTGCAGGCCGTCGACCAGCGCGATCGAACAGCCGGAGCCGGGCGGGGTGAGCTGCACGATCCGCACCCCCTCCATCACCTCGCCGTCGAGATCCACGTGGAAGCCGACCTTGTCCCGGTAGAACTCCTTGGCCCGGTCCACGTCGGAGACGGGGAGCAGGATCACTTCGAGGCTCATGTCCATAACGACTCCTTTGTCGTACGCCGTCCCGGTCACGTCATCCGAATCGCCACCGCGTCTGGCTGAACGGCTCCCCCTTACCGAAGCCGAAAACGGTGCGGGGCGCCACCGAGAAGACGAACGCGTGACCGCCACCGTGGTGGAACGCCCGGTCACGCACCTCGAAGTGCCAGAAGCTGCCGTACTTCGCCTCCCACGCGGCGGCCAGCACCCGCAGCCGGTCCTCGTCGGTCACGCGCACCGCCTCGCCCTCCACCACCAGGTCGTAGCCCTTGTCCCAGGTGTTGGTCCCGGTGGTCAGCACGACGTGCGGATTGGCTTCGAGGTTCCTCGCCTTGCGCTCCTCCGGGCCCGTGCAGAAGTGGAGGGCTCCGTCCGACCACACCGCGGGCAGCGGGGTCACATGGGGGCGCCCGTCCGGTCGTACCGTCGAGATCCAGAAGAGCTCGGCGTCGGCGAGCCTCGTCCCGGCCTCGGACCAGGGCGGTGGCATGGCCTTCGGGTCGCTGTAGCGGCGGTCCAGACGGGCTTGCGGTTCGTTGTGCGGCATGGGTCCTCCTCGACTGCTCCTCGACAGTGCAGACCCCGCCCGACCGCGGAAGTCATCGGTGCCTGTGCAGGCGCTTGTGTCAGTGGGTGCGGTTAGGCTCGGGCCAGTACGACCTTGATCCGACGGGAGGCCGAGGATGACGGCGCCGGGGCGCAGGAGCAGTACCTTCACGCGGCTGCTGCGGCACGGCTTCACCGATCCGTCGGCCGCCGAGCGACTGCTGGACGGGCCCGAGCTGACCGCCGTACGCAATGATCCGGTGCTGCTGGACGCGCTGGGGGCCACGGCCGACCCGGATCTCGCGCTCGTCGGGCTGGTACGGCTGCTCGAAGCGCAGCCCGGGGTCACGGCCCGGCGGGAGCTGCTCGACACGCTGATAGCGGCCAAGCCGCTGCGTGACCGGCTGCTCGGGGTGCTCGGGGCGTCCGCCGCGCTCGCCGACCATCTCGCGCGGCATCCGCAGGACTGGCAGGCGCTGGTCATGTACGAGCCGCAGGATCTGCATCCGGGGGTCGAGGAGTTCGAGCGGGGGCTCGCCGAGGCGGTCGATCCGGTGTCGCTGCGGGTCGCCTACCGGCGGTGCCTGCTGTCCATCGCCGCGCGTGACGTGTGCGGTACGACCGACGTCGCCGAGACCGCCGCCGAGCTCGCCGACCTCGCCACCGCGACCCTGCGCGCCGCGCTCGCCATCGCCCGCGCCGCCGCGCCCGAGGACGCGGCGCTGTGCCGGCTCGCCGTCATCGCGATGGGCAAGTGCGGTGGGCACGAGCTGAACTACGTGTCGGACGTGGACGTCATCTTCGTCGGTGAGGCCGTCGACGGGGCCGACGAGGGGAAGGCGCTGCGGTCCGCGACCAAGCTCGCCTCGCACATGATGCGGGTCTGTTCGGAGACGACGGTCGAGGGGTCGATCTGGCCCGTCGACGCCAATCTGCGGCCCGAGGGGCGCAACGGGCCGCTCGTGCGGACCCTCAGCAGCCATCTCGCCTACTACCAGCGGTGGGCCAAGACCTGGGAGTTCCAGGCGCTGCTCAAGGCGCGGCCCGTGGCCGGTGACCCGGAGCTCGGCGAGGAGTACGTCGCCGCCCTGGAGCCGCTCGTGTGGAAGGCCGCCGAGCGGGACAACTTCGTCGCCGACGTGCAGAAGATGCGCCGGCGGGTCGTCGAGAACATTCCCGTCGCCGAACTGGACCGGCAGCTGAAGCTCGGTCCCGGTGGGCTGCGGGACGTCGAATTCGCCGTGCAGTTGCTGCAGTTGGTGCATGGACGGGACGACGGCTCGTTGCGCAGTGGGACCACTCTCGACGCGCTTCAGGCGCTTGCCGGGGGTGGGTACGTGGGGCGCGCCGATGCCGCCCAGCTCGATGAGGCGTACCGGTTCCTGCGGTCCATGGAGCACCGGATCCAGCTGTTCCGGCTGCGGCGCACGCATCTCGTGCCCGAGGACGAGGCCGACCTGCGGCGCATCGGGCGCTCGCTCGGGCTGCGCGCCGACCCGGTCGCCGACCTGAACCGCGAGTGGCGCCGGCACGCGGCCGTCGTACGGCGGCTGCACGAGAAGCTCTTCTACCGGCCGCTGCTGGATGCCGTCGCCCAACTCGCGCCCGGAGAGGCACGGTTGAGTCCGGAGGCGGCTCGGGAGCGGCTCGTCGCGCTGGGGTACGGGGATCCCGCGGCCGCGCTGCGGCATCTGGAGGCGCTGGCGTCCGGGGTCACCCGGAAGGCGGCGATCCAACGGACCCTGCTTCCTGTTCTGTTGGGGTGGTTCGCGGACTCCGCCGACCCGGACGCGGGGCTGCTCAACTTCCGCAAGGTGTCGGACGCCCTGGGCAAGACGCCCTGGTATCTGCGGCTGTTGAGGGACGAGGGCGCGGCCGCCGAGAACCTCGCGCGGGTGCTGTCCGCGGGGCGGCTGGCCCCCGATCTGCTGATGCGCGCTCCCGAGGCGGTGGCGCTGCTCGGCGCCGACGAGGGGCTGGCGCCGCGGGGGCGGGCCGCGCTGGAGCAGGAGGTCCTCGCCGCGGTCAGCCGTGCGGACAGCGCCGAGCAGGCGGTCACCGCGGCGCGTGGCGTGCGGCGGCGGGAGCTGTTCCGTACCGCCGCGGCCGACATCGTGGGGTCGTACGGCACCGAGACGCAGCCTGCCGAGGCAGACCAGGGTGCGCTGGTGGACCGGGTGGGGGGTGCGGTTTCCGACCTGACCGCGGCGACCATCGCGGGCACGCTGCGGGCGGTCGTGCGGGACACCTGGGGGGACACCCTGCCGACCCGGTTCGCCGTCATCGGGATGGGGCGCTTCGGGGGGCATGAGCTGGGGTACGGGTCGGACGCCGACGTCCTGTTCGTGCACGAGCCGCGGCCCGGGGTGCCGGAGCAGTCCGCCTCCGAGGCGGCGAACAAGGTCGTCGCCGAGATGCGACGGCTGCTGCAGATCCCCAGTGCCGATCCGCCGCTGTTGGTCGATGCCGATCTGCGGCCTGAAGGCAAGTCCGGGCCGCTGGTGCGGACGCTGAACTCGTATGAGGCGTACTACCGGCGGTGGTCGCTGGTGTGGGAGTCGCAGGCCTTGTTGCGGGCCGAACCGGTCGCGGGGGACGAGGACTTGGGGCGGCGGTTCATCGAGCTCGTGGATCCGTTGCGGTATCCGGCGGAGGGGCTCGGGGACGACGCGGTGCGGGAGATCCGGCGGCTGAAGGCCCGGATGGAGTCCGAGCGGCTGCCTCGGGGGGCCGATCCGAAGCTGCACACCAAGCTCGGGCCCGGGGGATTGTCGGATGTCGAGTGGACCGTGCAGCTGATGCAGCTGCGGCACGGGTGGGTCGAGCCGGGGCTGCGTACGACGCGTACCCGGGAGGCCCTCGCGGCGGCGCGGGCCGCCGGGCTCATCTCCGGTGAGGACGCCGAGATCCTTGACGAGGCCTGGGTGCTGGCGACTCGGGTGCGTAACGCCGTGATGCTGGTGCGGGGGCGGGCGGGGGACACGTTTCCGTCCGGGGGGCGTGAACTTGCCGCGGTGGGGCGGTACTTGGGGTACGCGGACGGGCATGTGGGGGACATGCTGGATGCGTACCGGAGGACCGCTCGGCGGGCTCGGGCCGTTGTCGAGGTGCTGTTCTACGGGGCGTAGCGCCGCCGGGGGCGGGTTGTGGGTCGGGGTCGGGGCGGTACGGCGAACCCGCCGCCTACGGTCTTGCCGTTTCTTCGAGGGGCTGGCCTGTCCGAATGCCATGTACGCGGCGGGTTGCGCCGTACCGCCCCGACCCGCTCCCGTGCGTACGCGGCTGCGGGGCCGTGGGGCTACGCCTCGGCTGTGCGTAGTGTGCGGGCGTGGTTCAGTAGGGCTGCCAGGCCCAGGTTGAAGGACCTGTCCGCTCGGCCCTCGCCTACTGCCTCCAGTGCCTTGGCGAGTTTGGGTGTCGGGGTCGACTCGGTGAGTACCCACATCGTCTCCGGTGCCGAGAGGTCCAGGGCCGAGCCCAGCACCAGGTTCTCCAAGGCGATGATCAGTGGCATTACGTCTGAGGGGGCGAAGTCGGCGTCCAGGAGGAGGGTTACCGCCCGCTCGTACTGCTCCAGTACCCGGGGGGCTCGTACGGGTGATGTCATGAGGAGTGGGATCGCCTTCGGGTGGGCCGCGAAGGCTGCTCGGTAGGAGCGGGCCCAGGCCTCCAGCGCCCTGTCCCACGGGGTTTCGTCGAGGGTTTTGGGGTCGATCGCTGATGCGACGCGTTCGCGTAGGAGTTCCACGATGCCGTCGCGGCCGTCCACATGGTGATACACCGAGCCTGTCTGGGCGCCTAGGCGCTTCGCGATCTGCGGGACGCTGAAGTCGCCCTGCTCGTCGACGAGTTGCAGCGCGGTCGTGGTGATGCGCTCGCGGTCGAGGAGCGGTGTGCGCGGCCGTCCCATGCGTGTGTTCTCCCTGGAGGTGCGAGACGGGCTTCCCGTATGCCCATGAGGAGGCTACATTGCCGAAACCGAAATCCTTTAGGTTTACGGGCCCGTCCCTCGCGCTCGAAGGGCTTCCCCATGTCCGTCACCACGCCCGAGGAGAGAACGCCGAACGCCACGGCGACCCTCCGCTCCGGTTCCCTCGGCACCGCCGACATCGCGTTCTTCGTGGTGTCCGCCGCCGCCCCGCTCACCGTCATGGCCGGCGTCGCCCCGCTCGCGATTCTGTTGGGCGGTATCGGCGCCCCGGCCGGCTACCTGATCGCCGGCATCACGCTCGCCGTCTTCGCCGTCGGCTTCACCACCATGAGCCGCCATGTGAAGAGCGGCGGCGCCTTCTACGCGTACATCACCCGTGGCCTCGGCCGCCCCGTCGGCATCGGCGCCGCTCTGCTCGCTCTGATCGGCTACAACGGCATGGAGATCGGCGTCTACGGCCTCCTCGCCTCGGCGACCAAGGACACCCTGCACGCCCTCTTCGGCGCCGACGTCCCCTGGCTGCCGATCTCGCTGGCCGGCCTCCTCGTCATCGGCTACGGCGGCTTCCGTTCCATCGACTTCGGCGCCAAGGTGCTGGGCGTCCTGCTCGCGGCCGAGACCGGCATCCTGGTCCTGCTGGCGGGTGGAGTGCTGGTGAAGGGCGGTGCGCATGGACTGTCGGGCGCCTCCTTCGCCCCCGGCCATGTCCTCGTCTCCGGTACGGCCGTGGTCCTGGCCTTCGCCTTCGCCGCCTTCACCGGGTTCGAGTCGACCGTCATCTACCGGCGGGAGGCCCGGGACCCCGAGCGCACGGTGCCGCGCGCGACCTACGTCGCCATCGGCTTCCTCGGGCTCTTCTACGCCTTCATCGTCTGGATCGTCATCCAGGCCTTCGGGAACGCGGGCGTCATCGAGGCCGCCGCCAAGGACCCCGGCGGCCTCTTCTTCTCCGCCATCACCACCTACGTGGGCTCCTGGGCTGCCGACCTGATGCACATCTTCATCGTCACGAGCGTCATCGCCTCACTGCTCGCCTTCCACAACGCCATCAACCGGTACGCCCTCGCGCTCGCCGAGGAGGGTGTGCTGCCGAAGGTGATGGGGCGTGTGCACGCCCGGCATCGTTCGCCGTATGTCGCCGGGATCGTCCAGACCGTTCTCGGCGCGGTCGTGGTCGTGGCCTTCTGGGCCGCCGGCGCCGACCCGTACAGCCAGCTGCTCCTGTGGGTCAACACCCCAGGAATGATCGGCCTGTTCGCCCTCCAGCTCCTCGTGGCGATCGCGGTGCCCTGCTACTTCCGCCGGGTCAGCCACGAGGAGGGTGTGGTGCGTACGGTCGTCGCTCCGGTCGTCGCCGCCCTGCTGCTGGCGACGGCCATAGGTCTGGTCATCACTCACATCGACCTGTTCACGGGCGCGTCCGACACCGTCAACACCGCCCTGATCGTCATCGCGCCCGCCGTGTTCGTCGTCGGCCTCGGGCTGGCATGGTGGCTGCGCCGCCAACGTCCCCAGGTGTACGCCGACTTCGCCGCGGAACCGGCTGAATAGCAGCTCAATTGCCCTACAGACCAAGGGAGTTCATTCACTCATGCCCACCGCCGACCTGATCCTCACCGGCGCCGAGGTCCGCACCCTCGATCCCGGGCGGCCGTACGCCACCGCCGTCGCCGTGCGTGACGGGGTGATCGCGGCCGTCGGCGAGGAGGCCGACGTGCGGGACTGGCGTGGGGCGGGCACGGAGGTCGTGGCCCTGGAAGGGGCGCACCTCGTGCCCGGTCTCGTCGACGCGCACAGCCACCCCGTGTGGGGCCTGGAGATGGCGACCGGTGTCGATCTGTCGGGCGTGCGGGATCTGGGGGAGCTCCGGACGGCCGTCGCGGGGGCGGAGCGGATCGAGGGGTGGGTGATCGGGTACGGCCTCGATCACAACGCCTTCGAGGGGCGGCCCGTGGACCGCGCGCTCGTGGAGGACGTACTCGCCGCCGACACACCCGCCTTCCTCCGCCTCTACGACGGTCACTCGGCCCTCGTGACCGGGCCCGCGCTCGCCGCTGCGGGGGTGCGCGGGCCGCGGCCCTTCGCCCAGCGCTCGGAGGTGGTCTGCGACGCCTCCGGGCGCCCCACCGGCCACCTCGTCGAGCACGCCGCCATGGCTCTGGTGACGGAGGTGATGCCACGGGAGTCGTATACGACCCGCCGCTCCCGTCTGATGGAACTGCTTTCGGCGATGGCCGCGACCGGCCTGACCGGGGCGCATGTGATGGATGCGGGCGACCGTGAGCTGGTCGAGTCCGTGGCGCGGGAGACCGTACTGCCGGTGCGGCTGCGGTTCGCGCCCTGGTGCATGCCCGGGGTGGACGAGGCCGGGCTGGAGGAACTGGTCGCGGCGCAGGGCCACGGGGGACGGCACTGGGAGGTCGCCGGGGTCAAGTTCTTCATGGACGGAACCGTGGAGGGCGGCACGGCCTGGCTGGAGCACGCGGACTGCCACGGCCAGGGGACGGAGGCGTTCTGGCCGGACCCGGAGGCGTACGCGGCTGCCGTACGCCACCTGCACGCGGCCGGGGTGCCCACGGCCACGCATGCCATCGGCGACGCGGCGGTACGGCACGTCCTGGACGTGGTGGCCGGGCTGGGACCGGACGCCCGGGGACGCCACAGGATCGAGCACATCGAGACGGCACTGGACGCCCTGCTGCCACGGTTCGCGGAACTGGGCGTGGCGGCGTCCATGCAGCCACCGCACACCGACTACACCCGGGCCGACGGCACGGACGAGTGGTCCCGCCGCCTGGGCACCGAACGCTCCGCCCACGCCTGGCGCCTACGGGACCTGCGAGACGCGGGCGCGACGGTGGCCCTGGGCTCGGACTGGCCGATCGCCCACTACGACGTAAGGGCGGTGCTGGCGACGGCTCGCGCTCCGAGGGGTGCGGCTTCGGGGAGGGCAGGCCTGACGGGCCTGGAGGCCTTGGAAGGCTGCACCAGCCATGCGGCGCGGGCGGCGGGGGAGTGCGACAGGGCGGGCCGTATCGCGGTGGGGTACAGGGCTGACCTGACGGCCTTGGGCTTGGACCCGGTGGAAGCCCCGGCGGACGAGCTAGCGGAGGCCCCGGTGCCCCTGACGGTTACAGGCGGTCACTTGAGGCGCTTCTAAGGGGCGCGGGGAACTGCGCGACCAGCCACCACTGACCGTCAGCCGCCCGACGACCTATCGCGCCACTTCCAACTGCGGCATTCCCACAGGAGTCCTTGGCAACGCATAAGGCAAAGCCCCATACCAAACCCGAGCCACCCCGAACCCGAACGCCAGGCACAACATGCCCCCCACCGCATCCAGCCAGAAGTGGTTGGCAGTAGACACGATCACCATCAACGTCACCGCCGGATACAGCAGCCCCAGCACCCGCACCCACGGCACCTTGGCCAGCGCGAAGATCGTCAGCCCGCACCACAGCGACCACCCGATGTGCATGGATGGCATCGCCGCGTACTGGTTGGACATGTGCTTGAGGTCCCCGGACGCCATCGACCCCCAGGTCTGATGGACCATGACCGTGTCGATGAAGGTGCTGCCGTTCATGAGCCGCGGAGGGGCGAGCGGATACAGGTAGTAACCGACCAGGGCCACACCCGTCGTCGCGAAGAGCACCAGCCGAGTCGCCGCGTAACGCCCGGGGTGACTGCGGTAGAGCCACACCAGCACACCCAGCGTCACCACGAAGTGCAGCGTCGCGTAGTAGTAGTTCATGCCGACGATCAGCCAAGTCACGGAGTTCACCGCGTGGTTGACGGACTCCTCGACGGCGATGCCGAGATGGTGCTCCATCCGCCAGATCCAGTCGGCGTTGCGCAGCGCCTCGCCGCGCTGCTCCGGAACCGCGTTGCGGATGAGCGAGTACGTCCAGTAACTCACCGCGATCAGAAGGATCTCGAACCAGAGGCGGGGCCGCCGCGGGGTGCGCAGCCGGCTCAGCGGACCCGGCTTGTCCGAGGCCGTGTCGGAGTCCGGAACGGCCGTCTGCTCACGGTCTTCCAGACTGGTCACGGTCGAGTCACCCATGGGCACAAAGTCTGCCAGAAATGCCTTCCACGACCGATCATCCCTTGGTCTGGTTCAGGCCGCATGTCCTACGACGGGAAGACGTGCGCGACTACTACCAGCGCACTGCCGGAACGCGCCGTTCCTCCGCCCTAGGGACGATTCCGCTCCCCAGGCGCCGAAGCGGTCGAACCACGCACCACCAGCTCCGGCATGAACACGAACTCACTGTGGGGCGCAGGAGTCCCGCCGATCTCTTCCAACAACGTGCGTACCGCCGCCTGCCCCATCGCCGGCACCGGCTTGCGGACGGTGGTGAGGGGCGGGTCGGTGAAGGCGATCAGCGGGGAGTCGTCGAAGCCCACCACCGAGACGTCCCGCGGGACTTCGAGGCCGAGCTGCCGGGCCGCCCGTATCGCGCCGAGCGCCATCATGTCGCTCGCGCACACCACCGCCGTACAGTCGCGGCCGATGAGCGCGGTGGCCGCCGCCTGGCCGCCCTCCAGGGTGTACAGCGAGTGCTGGACGAGGTCGGACTCGATGGTCTCCGCGGTCAGGCCCAGCTGGTCCTGCATCGCGCGGACGAAGCCCTCGATCTTGCGCTGGACCGGGACGAACCGTTTCGGGCCGAGGGCGAGGCCGATCCTCGTGTGACCGAGTGAGATCAGGTGCGTCACGGCCAGGGTCATCGCCGCGCGGTCGTCGGGGGAGATGAAGGGGGCCTGGACCTTCGGGGAGAAGCCGTCCACCAGGACGTACGGGACGCCCTGGGCGCGCAGCCGCTCGTAGCGCTCCATGTCGGCCGTGGTGTCGGCGTGCAGGCCGGAGACGTAGATGATGCCGGCGACCCCGCGGTCGACCAGCATCTCGGTGAGCTCGTCCTCCGTGGAGCCGCCCGGGGTCTGGGTGGCGAGCACCGGGGTGTAGCCCTGCCTGGTCAGCGCCTGGCCGATGACCTGGGCGAGGGCCGGGAATATGGGGTTCTCCAGCTCCGGGGTGATCAGGCCCACCAGGCCCTCGCTGCGCTGTCGCAGCCGCACCGGACGCTCGTAGCCGAGCACGTCGAGTGCGGCCAGCACGGACTGGCGGGTGGTTGCGGCGACGCCCGGCTTCCCGTTGAGGACGCGGCTGACGGTCGCTTCGCTCACCCCCGCCTGAGCAGCGATGTCGGCTAGCCGTGTGGTCACAGGGGTGGACTGTACCGGCCGACCGTCACTTTGCACACCAATCGGGCGCCGGGGACGAGTGGTCGCCCGGCCCCGTGCGGGTTGCTGCGTCATCGCGGTCCCTCGTGTTCGCTGGGCGCCAGATACGGCAAGAGCTTGCAGAGTCTTGCACAAGAGTGCGTCTGCCCGCTCAGCGGCTTCAATACGCGGTTGCGGAGGAGTCGAGTGGAGGTCACGGCGGAGTAACTCTCGGGCCGTCTTGCAATTTTTTGCTGCAAGGTCTTTCGGTGGCGCTTACATCGCTGTTACGTTCTCGTCGCCCGGCCGCCGCAACGGCGCAGTCGGCACGGCGGGGACGGCAGACGGGGCCGGCCTTCGCACCACACGGGCTTTCACCCTCAAGGAGAACTCATGCGGCGTGGCATAGCGGCCAGCGCGCTGGTGGCGTCCCTCGCCCTCGCGGCGACGGCCTGCGGGAGCGGCGACAGCGGCAGCGGCAAGTCGGACGGTCCGGTCACCATCACGTGGTGGGACACCTCCAACGCCACCAATGAGGCGCCGACGTACAAGGCCCTGGTCAGCCAGTTCGAGGCCGCCAACAAGGACATCAAGGTCAAGTACGTCAACGTCCCCTTCAGCGAGGCGCAGAACAAGTTCGACACCGCCGCCGGCTCCAAGGGCGCCCCGGACGTGCTGCGTTCCGAGGTCGGCTGGACCCCCGCCTTCGCCAAGAAGGGCTACTTCCTGCCGCTGGACGGCACCGAGGCCCTCAAGGACCAGAGCAAGTTCCAGTCCAGCCTGATCACGCAGGCCCAGTACGAGGGCAAGACGTACGGCGTGCCGTTCGTCACCGACACCCTCGCGCTCGTCTACAACAAGGCGATCTTCAAGAAGGCCGGCATCACCGAGGCCCCCAAGACCTGGGACGAGCTCAGGGCCGACGCCGCCAAGATCGAGTCCAAGGCCAAGGTGGACGGCTACTGGGGCTCCACCCAGGCCTACTACGCGCAGACCTTCCTCTACGGCGAGGGCACCGACACCGTCGACGCCGCCGCCAAGAAGATCACCGTGAACTCGGACGCCGCGAAGAAGGCCTACGGCACCTGGCAGAGCCTCTTCAAGGGACAGGGCCTGCACAAGGCCGACGTCACCGCCGACGCCTACTCCCACATCCAGGACGCCTTCGTCAACGGCAAGGTCGCCGCGATCATCCAGGGCCCCTGGGAGATCACGAACTTCTACAAGGGCTCGGCCTTCAAGGACAAGTCCAACCTCGGCATCGCCACCGTCCCGGCCGGCTCCACCGGCAAGGCGGGCGCCCCGACCGGCGGCCACAACCTGTCCGTCTACGCCGGCTCGGACAAGGCCCACCAGGCCGCCGCGCTGAAGTTCGTCAACTTCATGACCTCCGCCAAGTCGCAGACGGAGATCGCCCTGAAGAACTCCACGCTGCCCACGCGCGACGACGCCTACACCGCCGAGGTCAAGGCCGACCCGGGCATCGCCGGCTTCCAGACGGTCCTGTCCGCCGCCCAGCCGCGGCCCGCGCTGCCCGAGTACAGCTCCCTGTGGGGCCCGCTGGACACCGAGCTGCCGAAGATCGCCGGCGGCAAGGAGTCCCTGGACAAGGGCCTGAGCAACGCTGAGCTCGCCATCGCCAAGCTGGTGCCGGACTTCAGCAAGTGAGCCCCGAGTGACCGCCGGGTCCCCCCTGATCATGGGGGGAGGGGATCCGGCGGTCACCGGCCTGTGCGCCGTACTCCTTGATCACCCCGAAGGTGCCGAGAACCATGACATTCGTCCAACGCCTCAAGTTCGGCTACCAGAAGCACTGGTACGCGTACGCCATGATCGCGCCGGTCGCGATCGTCCTCGGCGTTCTCGTGCTGTACCCCTTGGTGTACGGCCTCTACCTCACCCTCACCGACGCCAACAGCCTCAACACCGCACGCACGATCGGCGTCAACCACATCGACGCCACCTACAAGTTCATCGGGCTCGACAACTACAAGGACATCCTGTTCGGCCCGACGTCCTACGACCGCTTCTGGTCCCACTTCATCTGGACGATCGTCTGGACGGCCCTCTGCGTCGCCCTCCACTACACGATCGGTCTCGGCCTCGCGCTCCTGCTCAACCAGAAGCTGCGCGGGCGCACCTTCTACCGGCTGATCCTGATCCTGCCCTGGGCCGTGCCGACCTTCGTCACCGTCTTCGGCTGGCGGTTCATGCTCGCCGACGGCGGCATCATCAACACCGCCCTCGACGCGCTCCATCTGCCCCAACCCGACTGGCTTGAAAGCACGTTCTGGCAGCGCTTCGCCGCCATCATGGTCAACACCTGGTGCGGTGTGCCCTTCATGATGGTCTCGCTCCTCGGCGGCCTCCAGTCCATCGACGCCTCCCTGTACGAGGCCGCGGAGATGGACGGCGCGAGCCCCTGGCAGCGCTTCCGGTACGTCACCCTGCCCGGCCTGCGCTCGGTCAGCTCCACGGTCGTCCTGCTCGGCATCATCTGGACCTTCAACCAGTTCGCCGTCATCTTCCTGCTGTTCGGCAACACCGCCCCGGACGCCCAGATCCTCGTCACGTGGGCCTACTACCTCGGCTTCGGCCAACAGCCGCGTGACTTCGCCCAGTCGGCCGCCTACGGCATCCTGCTGCTGGCCATCCTGATCGTCTTCACCTCCTTCTACCGCCGCTGGCTGAACCGCAACGAGCAGCAGCTCGCGATCTGAGGCAGGAGCTCCCATGAGTACGACCACTGTCGAGACCTCCGCCGCGGCCGGCGAGCGGGACTCCACGGCCGCCGCCCCGCCGCGCCGGGTGCGGCGCCGCGGCGAGCCGAGCCGCGCCGGGCGGATCGCCGCGCACGGCATCCTGATCGTCGCGAGCCTGATCGCCTTCTTCCCGGTGGCCTGGCTGATCTACCTCTCGCTCGGCCCGGACAAGGACGACTACCTCCACCCGGGCGGCATCTGGTCCAAGATGTCCTTCTCCAACTACTCGTTCGTGCTCCAGCACACCGAGTTCTTCGACTGGCTGAAGAGCTCGCTGATCGTCTCGCTGGGCACGACCGTCATCGGCGTCCTGATCGCCGCGACCACCGGTTACGCGGTCTCCCGCATGCGCTTCCCGGGCTACCGGAAGTTCATGTGGGTGCTACTGGTCACCCAGATGTTCCCGGTGGCCGTACTCATGGTGCCGATGTACCAGATCCTGTCGGACCTGCAGCTCATCGACAGCTACCTTGGACTCGTCCTCGTCTACTGCTCGACCGCGGTGCCCTACTGCGCCTGGCTGCTGAAGGGTTACTTCGACACGATCCCGTTCGAGATCGACGAGGCGGGACGCGTCGACGGGCTGACCCCCTTCGGCACGTTCGCGCGACTGATCCTGCCGCTCGCCAAGCCGGGCCTGGCGGTCGCGGCGTTCTACAGCTTCCTCACGGCCTTCGGCGAGGTGGCGTTCGCGTCGACGTTCATGCTGTCCGACACGAAGTACACGTTCGCGGTGGGCCTGCAGACCTTCGTCAGCGAACACGACGCCCAGCGCAACCTGATGGCGGCGACGGCGGTGCTGATCGCGATACCGGTGTCGGCGTTCTTCTACCTGGTGCAGAAGAATCTGGTGACCGGCCTGACAGCAGGCGGCACGAAGGGCTGAGAACGCCGGTTCGGCAGCGCCCCGTAAGGGGCGCGGGGAACTGCGCGACCAGCCCCCACGGCGCCGCACCCGAAAACCCGAGACGGCCGCGGTGTCCATCCGACCCCGCTGACACCGCGGCCGTCTCGCCACACACACCTGACCCATTGACTCCGCTGAGCCCCAAGGACGCCATGAGCCAGCAGCACACCGCCATCGCCCCGGCCCAAACCCCCACCAAAGCCAAGCGCAGCGCCTGGTGGCGGGACGCGGTGATCTACCAGGTCTATCCGCGCAGCTTCGCCGACAGCAACGGCGACGGCATGGGCGACTTGGAAGGCGTACGTTCCCGACTCCCGTACCTCCGCGACCTCGGCGTGGACGCCGTATGGCTCAGCCCCTTCTACGCCTCCCCGCAGGCCGACGCCGGCTACGACGTCGCCGACTACCGCGCCGTGGACGCCATGTTCGGCAACCTGCTCGACGCGGACGCGCTGATCCGGGACGCCCACGAGCTGGGCCTGAGGATCATCGTCGACCTCGTGCCCAACCACTCCTCGGACCAGCACGAGTGGTTCAAGCGCGCCCTGCGCGAAGGCCCCGGCTCGCCCCTGCGCGACCGCTACCACTTCCGCCCCGGCAAGGGCGAGAACGGCGAACTCCCGCCCAACGACTGGGAGTCGATCTTCGGCGGCCCGGCGTGGACGAGGGTCGACGACGGCGAGTGGTACCTGCACCTCTTCGCCCCCGAGCAGCCCGACTTCAACTGGGAACACCCGGCGGTCGGCGACGAGTTCCGCTCGATCCTGCGCTTCTGGCTCGACATGGGCGTCGACGGCTTCCGCATCGACGTGGCGCACGGCCTGGTCAAGGCGGCGGGTCTCCCCGACCTCGGCTCGCACGACCAAGTCAAGCTGCTGGGCAACGATGTCATGCCGTTCTTCGACCAGGACGGCGTGCACGAGATCTACCGCCAGTGGCGGCTCATCCTCGACGAGTACAGCGGCGAGCGCATCTTCGTCGCCGAGGCCTGGACCCCCACCGTCGAGCGCACCGCCAACTACGTCCGCCCGGACGAGCTGCACCAGGCCTTCAACTTCCAGTACCTGTCGACCGATTGGGACGCGGACGAGCTGCGCCAGGTCGTCGACCGCACCCTGGAGGCCATGCGCCCGGTCGGCGCCCCCTCCACCTGGGTCCTGTCCAACCACGACGTCACCCGCCACGCCACCCGCTTCGCCAACCCGCCCGGCCTCGGCACCCAGATCCGCCTGGCCGGCGACCGCGAACTCGGCCTGCGCCGGGCCAGGGCGGCGACGCTGCTGATGCTCGCGCTGCCCGGATCCGCGTACGTCTACCAGGGCGAGGAGCTCGGCCTCCCGGACGTCGTCGACCTCCCGGACGAGGTGCGACAGGACCCGGCGTACTTCCGCGGCGCCGGCCAGGACGGCTTCCGCGACGGCTGCCGGGTGCCGATCCCGTGGACGCGCGAGGGATCGTCGTACGGCTTCGGCGGTGGCGGGAGCTGGCTGCCGCAGCCGGACGGCTGGGGGGAGTTGAGCGTGGAGGCGCAGACCGGCGTCCCCGGCTCGACCCTGGAGCTGTACCGGGCCGCGCTCGCCGTCCGCCGTGAGCAGCCCGACCTCGGCGCGGGCGACTCGGTCGAGTGGCTGCGCGCCCCGGAGGGCGTCCTCGCCTTCCGGCGCGGGGAGTTCGTGTGCGTCGCGAACACCGGCGGCGAGTCCGTGACGACTCCGGCGTACGGCCGTGTCCTGCTCGCCAGCGGCGAGGTCACCGAGGCGGACGGCGAGACGAAGCTCCCGGCGGACACGACGGTGTGGTTCACCACCCGCCCCTGAACAACCGCCCCTGAAAGACCGCCTCTGAAAGTTCTTGCATCAACTTCACACGGCCCGCTGCCTTTTCAGGCAGCGGGCCTTTAACATCTCCGTCACCGCAAGTTTGCAGAAAGCTTGCTGCAAGAGCCTTCAACGGTGAAGGAGCCCCCACATGGCCCGCAGAACCCTGGCCGCGACCGTCGCCCTCACGGCCGCCGCCCTTGTCATGAACCCGACCTTGGCGCACGCCTCCCCGCCCGGCACCAAGGACGTCACCGCCGTCCTCTTCGAGTGGAACTTCGCCTCCGTCGCCAAGGAGTGCACCAACACCCTCGGCCCCGCCGGCTACGGGTACGTCCAGGTCAGCCCACCCGCCGAGCACATACAGGGCTCGCAGTGGTGGACCTCGTACCAGCCCGTCAGCTACAAGATCGCGGGCCGGCTCGGCGACCGCGCGGCCTTCCAGAACATGGTGAACACCTGCCACGCGGCCGGAGTGAAGGTCGTCGTCGACACGGTCGTCAACCACATGTCCGCGGGCAGCGGCACCGGCACCGGCGGCTCGTCGTACACGAAGTACGACTACCCGGGCCTGTACTCCTCCTACGACTTCGACGACTGCACGTCCCCGGTCAGCAACTACAGCGACCGCTGGAACGTCCAGCACTGCGAACTGGTCGGGCTAGCCGACCTGGACACGGGCGAGGAGTACGTCCGGGGGGCCATCGCCGGGTACATGAACGACCTGCTCACCCTCGGCGTCGACGGCTTCCGCATCGACGCGGCCAAGCACATCGACACCGCCGACCTCGCCAACATCAAGTCCCGGCTGAGCAATCCGTCGGTGTACTGGAAGCAGGAGGTCATCTACGGCAGCGGAGAGGCCGTCCAGCCCACCGAGTACACGGGCAACGGCGACGTGCAGGAGTTCCGTTACGCCTACGACCTCAAGCGCGTCTTCAACAACGAGAACCTCGCCTACCTGAAGAACTACGGCGAGGGCTGGGGCTACATGAGCAGTTCGGTGGCCGGCGTCTTCGTCGACAACCACGACACCGAGCGCAACGGCAGCACGCTGAACTACAAGGACGGGGCGAACTACACCCTCGCCAACGTCTTCATGCTCGCCTACCCGTACGGCGCCCCGGACATCAACTCCGGCTACGAATGGTCCGACACGGACGCCGGACCGCCCGACAACGGCTCCGTGACCGCCTGTTGGCAGGACGGCTGGAAGTGCCAGCACGCCTGGCCGGAGATCATCCGCATGGTCGCCTTCCGCAACGCCGTGCGCGGCGAGTCGGTGACCAACTGGTGGGACAACGGCGGCGACGCTATCGGCTTCGGCCGCGGCAGCAAGGGCTACGTCGCCATCAACCACGAGTCGGGCTCGCTGACCCGGACTTACCAGACCTCGCTGCCCGCGGGGACGTACTGCAACGTGCAGAACAACACGAGCGTGACGGTGAACTCCAGCGGCCAGTTCACGGCGACGCTCGGCTCCAACACGGCTCTCGCCATCTACACCGGCAAGTCGAGCTGCTGAACGACCAGCGGGGCGCGTGGGATTGACGCTCGTCGAGTGTCGTCCTACGTTCCCTGCTGTCTGTCGTATGGGAGCGCTCCCATCCTCGCGCTCCCGCCGAAGGGAGCAACATGCAGCGCAGAGTCAGGAAGTGGGCGCTCACCGCATCGGCCGCCCTGCTCACGGCCACCGGCGCCACCGCGGCGGCCCTGCCCTCGGCCGCGGCCACCCCGGCCACCGTCGACGGCGCCACCGTGTACCAGCCGATCGACGGCTTCGGCATCTCCGAGCACTTCGGCCGGGCCGCCATCATGAACGGCTCGCAGGGCTTATCGGCCCAGCACCAGCGCGAGATCCTCGACCTCCTCTTCAACCGCACGACCGGCGCCGGCCTCAGCATCCTGCGCCTCGGCATCGACTCCGGCATCCAGCCGACGGATCCCGGCGGCCCGAACGCGACTCCCAAGTACACCTGGGACGGCTACGACAAGGGCCAGGTCTGGCTCGCCCAGCAGGCCAAGGCGTACGGGGTCAACCGCTTCTACGCCGACGCCTGGACCGCCCCCGGCTACATGAAGACCAACGGCACGGACGCGAACGGCGGCACCCTGTGCGGCCTGTCGGGCGCGAGCTGCGCGAGCGGCGACTGGCGCAAGGCGTACGCCGACTTCCTTGTCCAGTACGCGAAGTTCTACGGCCAGGAGGGCGTCGGCGTCACCGACCTCGGCTTCACCAACGAACCGGACTGGACGGCCACGTACGACTCGATGCGGCTCACCCCGGCGCAGGCGGCGGAGTTCACGAAGGTGCTCGGGCCGGTGGCGGCCGCGAACGGCTACAAGCCGGCCTGCTGCGACTCCTTCGGCTGGACCCAGCAGAAGGCGTACACCAGCGCGATCGAGGCCGACCCGGTGGCCCGTGGCTATGTCACGACCCACACCGGCCACAACTACGCCAGCGCGGTCGACAGCCCGCTGCCGACCTCGAAGCGCACCTGAATGTCCGAGTGGTCGCCCAACGGCACCACCTGGAACGAGAACTGGGACGACGGCAGCGGCTACGACGGCTTCACGGTCGCCTCCGCCGTCAACGACGCCCTGACGAAAGGGAATGTCAGCGGCTACGTCTACTGGTACGGCGCCTCCACGGGCGCGACCCGCGGCCTGATCCAGATGGACGGCGACAACTACCACGTGTCGAAGCGCCTTTGGGCGCTGGCCAACTACAGCCGCTTCGTCCGCCCGGGCGCGACCCGCATCGGCGCGAGCACCGGCGACACGAACCTCAGGCTCTCGGCGTTCCGCAACCCCGACGGCACGGTGACGGTCGTCGCGCTCAACGCGGCCACGACCGCCACGCCCGTTTCCTTCGGCCTGCGGAACACCGGCATCACCACCGGGACGGCGACCCCGTACCTCACCGACGGCACGCACGGCATGGCCAAGCAGCCGGCCGCCTCGGTGAGTTCGGGGACGCTGAACACCACGGTCCCGGCGCGCTCCCTGGTGACGTACACGATCAGGAGGCAGTAGCCGCGCCGTCGTAGACGTTGTCCGGCGTGACGACCTTGGTGATCGCGCGGGCGAGGATGCTGGACGGCTCCTGGCCCCGGCTGCTGATGTCCGTGTTGATCATGATGACCAGGGTGGCCTTCTGGGAGGGGAGGTAGACGGTCACGGTCTCGTAGCCGGGGATGGAGCCGTTGTGGCCGATCCATCCGCCGGTCTCGAAGATGCCGAGGCCGTAGCTCGTGCCGGGGATGCCGGTCGGGAGCGTCTTGAGCCGCTCGGCCTGGGTCTCGGGGCTGAGCAGCTTCCCGGTGGCGACGATCTCCGCCCAGCGGCGCAGGTCGTGCAGGTCGGAGATCATCGCTCCGGCGGCCCAGGCCCAGCTGGGGTTCCAGTCCGTGGAGTCGGTGACCTCGCCGCTCAGCGTCTGGTTGGTGTAGCCGCGCGGGTGCGGCTCGGGGAACTCCGGCCCGTGCGGCAGCAGCGTGTGGTGCAGCCGGGCCGGCCCGAGCACCCGCTCGTCGAGGAAGTCACCGAGCCGCTGCCCGCTGACCTTCTCGACCACGAGGCCGAGCAGCACGAGATTGGTGTTGGAGTACTGGAACCGGGTGCCCGGCGCGAAGGTGTTCTCGTGCCTGAAGCCGTACGCCAGCGCTTCCCGCGGCGTGAAGTAGCGCTGCGGGTCGCTCAGCAGGTCGTGCACGAAGTCCGGGTCGGCGGTGTACGGGAACAGCCCGCTGCGCATCTCGGCGAGGTGGCGCAGGGTGATGTGGCGGCCGTTCGGCACGCCACGGACGTACCAGGAGATCGGGTCGTCCAGCCCGACGAGGCGCTCGTCGACGAGTTCGAGCAGCGCGGTGACGGTGAAGGTCTTGGTCTCGCTCCCGATGCGCAGGAACACATCCGGGCTCATCGGCCGCCCGCTGCCCTTGTCGGCGACGCCGCTCGCACGGACGTAACACCCCTTGCCCGGCATCCACAGCCCGACGACGGCACCGGGGATGCCCGCCTGCCGACGGACATCCGCGATGGTCCGGTCCAGCCGGGCGGTCGTCTCATGCCCGAGACCACCCCCCGGCCGACAGTCGCCGTACGAATACCGCTGCCCGCTCACGGCCTGCCCGGCCGTGGCGGGAGCGGCTGCCATCGGAACCAGCAGCGACGCCACGAACAGCGTCGCGCCGATGAGTCGGCGGTGGGGGATGCGTCGCATGATGCGGTGCCTCTTTCGGTCACGGGTTCGGACCGCAAGACCACCATCAGGGACGCGCCCCGAAGCCTTCTTCCGACAGTCGTACCGGCGAGTTCACTCGTTCGGCTATTTCCAGGTGTCACTGGTGGAGTAGCCCGAGGAGGTGCCCGTCGTGTAGGAGCGGTTCGTGCCGGACTCCCAGGTCACGTTCCCGGAGCTGTCCTTCTTGATGTACTTGTACGTGAAGGCCGTGCTCTTCGGAACGATCACCAGCCTGCTCCACGTCGGGTACGACTCCGACGACAGCGGGATCGCGTCGCTGGTGTTCCAGGAGCCGAGGGAGGCGATGGAGCCGACGACGTAGACGTTGGTGCCCCAGTCGGTCGTGGCGTACTCGTTGAAGGTGACGTCGGTGGCGCTCGCGTCCGCCACGTTCCAGGAGTTGTTCAGGTTGACCGCTGAAGTCGTGGTCGTGGCCGATCTGTTGGCGTTCGACTCCCAGGTGATGTTTCCGGATGAGTCTTTCTTTACGTATTTGTACGTGAACGACGTGTTGATCGGTACGTTCACCGCGCCCGACCAGATCGGGTAGCCCGAGGACGACAGCTGGATCGCCTTCGACGTGTCCCAGGAGCCCAGGGCGTCGATCGAGCCGACGACGTAGACGTTGGTGCCGGACGTGGTGGACGCGTACTCGTTGAAGGTGGCCGTCACCGTGGAGGTGGAGCCGCCGCTGCCCGAGTCGTCGCAGCCGACCGTGCAGGTGTAGGAGGAGTTGTAGAAGGCGACGGCGTCCTTCGCGGGGATGGTGATCGACGCGTTGCCGCCGGAGACGGTCACCGTGCTCGCGCCGCCGTCGATGACGTTCGAGTACGTGCCGTCGGCCATGCCGGTCGCGAAGGTGTAAGTGGCCGAGGAGGAGCCGTTGTTGACGGCGAAGAAGCCCGCGCCGCTGCGGCCGAAGCCGATCACGGAGGACGACTTGGTCGACCAGTTGGAGACGGCCGCGCTGCCGGCCGCGTTGTGCCAGGCCACCATGCCGACCACCGCGGTGTCGCGGTCGAGGCAGTTCCAGCCGTTGGAGCAGTCCGTGTCGGTGACGAAGCCGGCGGAGTTCGGCGGGGCCTGGTCGCTCTGGGTCCACTGCCAGCTGGAGTAGATCGTCGGCGTGGACCACTTGTAGGCGAGCTCGAAGAGGTTGGCGAGCTTGTAGGCGTCGCCGTCCTTGTAGCTCATGTGCAGGCCGTTGCGTTCGGTGTCGTGGTTGGTCACGAAGGACACCGAGTTGGCGGCGGGCAGGATGCCGCTGCTTTCGAGCGACGACAGGTCGCTGACGTTGCCCTGGAACGCCGACTTCATCTTGCTCGCGTAGGTGAAGTCGAGGACGTCGCCGGAGCCGTAGTAGTCCGACGGCTGCGGGGTGGAGCCCGGGTAGACCTCGTCGAAGACGTACGGCGCCGCCCCGGACGTCGTGGTGTTCAGCTTGGCCACGATCGCGGCCATGTCGGTGGCCGGGATGTGCTTGGCGGAGTCGACGCGGAAGCCGTCGACGCCCAGCGCGATCTGCTTGTTGAGGAAGGCGGCGAGGCCCGAACGGACGTTGTCCGCGCTGGTCTTGAGGTCGGGCAGGCCGAGCAGTTCGCAGTTCTGGACCTGGGTGAGGTTCGAGTAGTCCTGGATGGTGAGGTCGGAGGTGGGGCAGTCGGCGGAGGTGTGGTAGTCGCTCGCGTCCCAGTCCGGGGTGTCGTACTTGTTGGTGATGGTGGTGCCGTCGTAGCCGGTGCCGGTCTGGGCGGCCGTGTGGTTGATCACCGCGTCCGTGTAGACCTTCACGCCGGCGTTGTGGCAGGCGGTGACCATCGACGCGAACTGCGATGCCGTACCGAAGCGGCTGTTGAGGGTGTACGAGTACGGCTGGTAGACGTCCCACCAGTAGTACGACGACTGCTTGAGGGACTCGGAGGGCGGGGCCACCTGGACCGCGCCGTAGCCGGCGGGGCCGAGGACATTGGTGCACTCGGAGGCAATGGAGTCCCAGTTCCATTCCCAGAGGTTGGCGATGACATCGCCCTTTGCGGTGGTGTCCGCGTGCGCGGCGGCGGCCGGCAGGGCTATGACGCCCGCGAGGGCCAGCGCGCCGGCGGCCATGGCACTGGCCGTGCGCCGGAAGACACCCGGGGGTCGGTGTCTGGTCATGTGCGGCTCCGATGAAGGGTGTTGGGGGTTCGACCAGTGGTGAGAGTGGGGGTGTTGAGGAAGGCACGTCAAGGCAGCTGTTGAAACTTCTTGCTATGAGTTTCAGAACTCTTGCTGTAATCCTTGCGCCAGCGATACGGTCACGCGGGGTCGGACCCACGAGAGCCGCTATCGCTAGGAGTTCACACCGGTGATACATGTCAGACGGGTCGCGGCCGTCGCCGTGGCCGCCCTCGCCGCGGCGCTGATACAGCCGCTCGCGGCCCACGCGGACTCCCCGCCCGCGCCGCCCTCGGACGCCGAGCTCGCCGCCGCGCCCGCCCGGCACGACGACACGCGCGAGCAGTTCTACTTCGTCATGCCGGACCGCTTCGCCAACGGGGACACGGCCAATGACGAGGGCGGGCTCACCGGTTCACGGCTGAGTACCGGCTACGACCCCACCGACAAGGGCTTCTACCAGGGCGGCGACCTCAAGGGCCTGACCAAGAAGCTCGACTACATCAAGGGCCTGGGCACCACCGCCATCTGGATGGCCCCGATCTTCAAGAACCAGCCCGTGCAGGGGACCGGGAGCAACGCCTCCGCCGGCTACCACGGTTACTGGATCACCGACTTCACCCAGGTCGACCCGCACTTCGGCACCAACAAGGACCTGGAGACGCTCATATCCAAGGCGCACGCCAAGGGCATGAAGGTCTTCTTCGACGTCATCACCAACCACACGGCCGACGTCGTCGACTACGAGGAGAAGTCGTACGACTATCTGTCGAAAGGTGCCTTTCCTTATCTGACCAAGGACGGGCGGCCCTTCGACGACGCCGACTACGCGGACGGGAAGAAGAAGTTCCCGGCCGTCTCCGCCGCCTCCTTCCCGCGGACGCCGACCGTCCCCGCCGCGAAGAAGAACGTCAAGGTCCCGTCGTGGCTCAACGACACGACGATGTACCACAACCGCGGCGACTCCACCTACGCCGGCGAGAACGCCACCTACGGCGACTTCTCCGGCCTCGACGACCTGTGGACCGAGCGTCCCGAGGTCGTCAGCGGCATGGAGAGGATCTACGAGCGGTGGGTGCGCGACTTCGACGTCGACGGCTTCCGGATCGACACCGTGAAGCACGTCGACATGGAGTTCTGGACGCAGTGGGCGACCGCGCTCGACAACTACGCGGCCCAGCACGGCCGTAAGGACTTCTTCATGTTCGGCGAGGTCTACTCCGCCGACACCTCGATCACTTCGCCGTACGTCACCCAGGGCCGCCTCGACGCCACCCTCGACTTCCCCTTCCAGGACGCGGCCCGCTCCTACGCTTCCCAGGGCGGCAGCGCGCAGAAGCTCGCGTCCGTCTTCGGCGACGACTACAAGTACACGACCGACAAGGCGAACGCGTACGAGCAGGTCACCTTTCTCGGCAACCACGACATGGGGCGCATCGGGTACTTCCTGGAGCAGGACAACCCGAAGGCCACGGACGCCGAGCTGCTTGCCAAGGACAGGCTCGCCAACGAGGTGATGTTCCTCAGCCGCGGCAACCCGGTCGTCTACTACGGCGACGAGCAGGGCTTCACCGGGTCCGGCGGCGACAAGGACGCCCGCCAGACGATGTTCGCGTCCAAGGTCGCCGACTACCTCGACGACGACGAGATCGGCACCGACCGCACGCACGCGAGCGACTCGTACGACACGAGTGCACCGCTCTACAAGCAGATCAGTGCTCTCAGCGAGCTGCGCAGGAGCAACCCCGCCCTCACGGACGGCGTGCAGACCGAGCGTTACGCGGCCGACGGATCGGGCGTCTACGCCTTCAGCCGTACGGACGCCAAGAGCGGCCAGGAGTACGTCGTCGCCTTCAACAACGCGGGCGAGGCGAAGTCGGCGACCTTCGCGACGGGCTCGGCGGACATGAAGTTCCGCGGGATCTACGGGACTTCGAGCGATGTGACCTCCGGTGCCGACAAGAAGGTCACCGTGACGGTACCGGCCGGCTCGGCGATCGTCCTCAAGGCCGCGGGCAAGCTCGCCAAGCCCGCGACCGCTCCGACCATCACCCTCAAGGCCCCGGACGCCGGCGCCACCGGCACGGTCGAGGTCTCCGCCGACGTCGACGGCGGCCGGCTCAACCGGGTCGTCTTCGCCGCCCAGGTCGGCAACGGCAAGTGGCGGACGCTCGGCTCCGCCGACCATGCCCCGTACAAGGTCACGCAGGTCATCGGCAAGGACGTACCGGCCGGAACCGCCCTGCGCTACAAGGCAGTTGTCGTCGACACGGCCGGACACACGGCGAGCGCCACCGCCGCCTCCACCACCGGCACCCCGCCCGCCGCCGAGGTCCCCACCGCCTCCTCCCGCGACTACGCGATCGTCCACTACAAGCGCACCGACGGCGACTACGACAACTGGGGCCTGTACGCCTGGGGCGACCTCGCCGACGGCGAGTCGACGACCTGGCCCGCGAGCCACCCGTTCGTCGGCCGGGACGCCTACGGCGCCTTCGCCTACGTCAAGTTGAAGGCCGGGGCCTCGAACGTGGGGTTCCTCGTCATCGACAAGGACGGCGACAAGGACGTCTCCGCGGACCGCTCGATCGACGTCACCAAGACCGGCGAGGTGTGGATCGAGCAGGGCAAGGAGGCCGTTCAGACGACCCGGCCGGACTACCCGGCGCAGGACAAGACCAAGGCGGTCATCCACTACCACCGCGCCGACGGGAACTACGACGGCTGGGGTCTGCACGTGTGGACCGGAGCCGCGAACCCCACGGACTGGTCGAGCCCGCTGAAGCCGGTGAAGACTGACGCCTATGGCGCGGTCTTCGAGGTACCGCTCACCGACGGTGCCACCAGCCTCAGTTACATCATCCACAAGGGCGACGAGAAGGATCTCTCGGCCGACCAGTCGCTCGATCTCAAGGCCAACGGCTACGAGGTGTGGCTGTTGAACGGCCAGGAGAAGTACCTGCTGCCGCAGCCCGCCGGCTCGGCCGCCGCGCTCGACCTGACCACCTCCAAGGCGGTCTGGATCGACCGGAACACGGTCGCCTGGAACGGCTCCGACGCCGCCGTCTCCACCCAGCTGCTCTACTCCCACGACGGCTCGATCGCCGTGAAGGACGGCACGCTGACGAGCGACGACGAGCGCTGGCTGCGGCTGACGAAGACCACGCTCACCGACGCCCAGAAGGCCAAGTTCCCGTATCTGAAGGACTACACGGCCTGGTCGGTCGACCCGCGCGACCGCGGCCGGGTGCGCGAGACCCTCGACGGGCAGATCGTGGCGTCCCAACGGGCCGCGAACGGGGCCGTGTTGGCGGCCACCGGCGTGCAGATCGCCGGCGTACTGGACGACGTGTACGCGAGCGCGACCACCGCCGAGTTGGGGCCGACGTTCCGCAACGGCCGTCCCACGCTTGCTGTCTGGGCGCCGACCGCGCAGAGCGTCTCGCTGGAGCTGGACGGCTCCCTCAAGGCGATGCGGCGCGACGACGCCACCGGCGTCTGGTCCGTCACCGGGCCCAAGTCCTGGAAGAACAAGCCCTATCGGTACGTCGTGAAGGTGTGGGCGCCGACCGTCCGGAAGGTCGTCACCAACAAGGTCACCGACCCCTACTCGGTCGCCCTCACCACCGACTCCAAGCGCAGCCTGGTCGTCGACCTGGACGACAAGTCCCTTGCCCCGAGCGGCTGGTCGGGCCTCGCCAAGCCGAAGGCCGTGCCGCTGAAGGACGCCCAGATCCAGGAGCTGCACGTCCGGGACTTCTCCGTCGCGGACGAGACCGTGCCGGCCAAGGACCGGGGCACGTACCTCGCCTTCACCGACAAGGACAGCGACGGCTCGAAGCATCTGCGTGAGCTGGCCAAGTCGGGTACGTCGTACGTGCACTTGCTGCCCGTGTTCGACATCGCCACCATCCCGGAGAAGAAGTCCGACCAGGCGACGACCGACTGCGATCTCGCCTCCTACGCGGCCGACTCCGACAAGCAGCAGGAGTGCGTGGCGAAGATCGCCGCGAAGGACGCCTACAACTGGGGCTACGACCCGTACCACTACACGGTCCCCGAGGGTTCGTACGCGACCGACCCGGACGGGACGGGCCGTACCGTCGAGTTCCGCAGGATGGTCAAGTCCCTGAACCAGGACGGGCTCCGGGTCGTCATGGACGTCGTCTACAACCACACCGCGGCCGCCGGGCAGGCCGACACCAGCGTGCTCGACCAGGTCGTCCCCGGCTACTACCAGCGGCTCCTCGCCGACGGCTCGGTCGCCAACAGCACCTGCTGTGCCAACACGGCCACCGAGAACGCCATGATGGGCAAGCTGGTCGTCGACTCGGTGGTCACCTGGGCCAAGGAGTACAAGGTCGACGGCTTCCGCTTCGACCTCATGGGCCACCAGCCGAAGGCCAACATCCTCGCGGTCAGGAAGGCCCTCGACGCACTGACCCTCAAGAAGGACGGTGTCGACGGCAAGAAGATCATCATGTACGGCGAGGGCTGGAACTTCGGCGAGGTCGCCGACGACGCCCGCTTCGTGCAGGCCACCCAGAAGAACATGGCCGGCACCGGCATCGCCACCTTCTCCGACCGGGCCCGCGACGCCGTGCGCGGCGGCAGCCCCTTCGACTCCGACCCCGGCGTCCAGGGCTTCGCCTCCGGCCTCTACACCGACCCCAACTCCTCGACCGCGAACGGCACTTCGGCCGAGCAGAAGGCCCGCCTGCTGCACTACCAGGACCTCATCAAGGTCGGCCTGACCGGCAACCTCGCCAAGTACCGCTTCACCGACACCGACGGCAAGGAGACCACCGGCGCCGAGGTCGACTACAACGGCCAGCCGGCCGGTTACGCGGACGCACCCGGCGACGCCGTCGCCTACGCCGACGCGCACGACAACGAGTCACTGTTCGACGCGCTGACGTACAAGCTCCCATCGGGTACGTCCGCCGCCGACCGGGCCCGGATGCAGGTCCTGGCGATGGCCACTGCCACCCTCTCGCAGGGGCCGTCCCTCTCCCAGGCCGGCAGCGACCTGCTCCGCTCCAAGTCCCTCGACCGCAACTCCTACGACAGCGGCGACTGGTTCAACGCCGTCCACTGGAACTGCGCCGACGGCAACGGCTTCGGGCAGGGGCTGCCGATGGCGGCCGACAACGAGTCCAAGTGGCCTTACGCCAAGCCCCTGTTGAGTACGGTGAAGGTGGGGTGCGACCAGATCGACGGGGCCTCGGCCGCGTACCGCGATCTGCTGAGGATTCGTACGACGGAGAGCGCGTTCTCGCTCGACACCACTGGACAGGTGCAGTCGAAGCTCTCCTTCCCGCTGTCCGGAAAGGACGAGACGCCCGGGGTGATCACCATGGAGCTCGGTGATCTCGTCGTCGTCTTCAACGCGACGCCGAACGAGCAGAAACAGCGGGTGAACGCGCTGTCAGGGACCGGCTACCGGCTGCACCCGGTGCAGGTGTCGGGCGCGGACTCTACCGTCAAGTCCTCTTCCTATGAGCGGGAATCGGGCACGTTCGCCGTTCCGGGGCGCACTGTGGCGGTATTCTCCCGGACCAGCTGATATCGGCATTACTTTGGTGGGGCGGGCCCGCACGGAGGGCCTGTCCCACCGGTGCTGTCCAAGGGCTGGAAAATGGACGTCAACGGCAAGCTCACAGACATGACGGTGCTGGTCGTGGACGACGCGGCGGCCAGCCGGTACGCGATGGGAACCCTGCTGCGGCGGGCCGGTCACAAGGTCGTGCCCGTCGCCAGTGGCGGTGAGGCGCTTGCCGAGCTCGACGTACGGCTGCGCAAGGGGATCCTGCCGGACGTGGCCCTGATCGACGTGCATCTGCCGGACATGAGCGGCTTCGATCTGTGCCGCCGGTTCAAGGAGCGGCCGCACACCGCCGGCCTGCCCGTGGTGCACTTCTCGGCCGCCGCCCTGGCCCCGGAAAGGCGCTGCTCCGGGCTGGACTCGGGCGCCGAGGCGTATCTGACCATGCCCGCCGAACCCGAGGAGATCGAGGCGGCGGTGCGGGCCGCCGTCCGTGCCGCGCGGCTGCGGGCCGACGACCAGGCACTGGTACGGCGCCTGAAGCTGCTGTCGGAGACCATCGTCGGCATCCAGGCGGCGCGTTCCCTGCGGGAACTCGCCACCGCCACCGCCGACGGGACCGCACGGCTGCTGGGCTGTCCCGCCGCCGTCTTCGTCCTCGACCAGGACGACGAGCTCTACCGAGGCCTGTGCCGGGAGCGCAGCGTGTTCCCCGCGCCGGACGAGGGCGCCCACCGGACCGTGGCCGGTCTGCTGCGCCGGCTCACCCGGGGGCAGGTCGGCCTGCAGCTCACCTCGGTGCCCGCGCCGCTGTGGCCGGCCGGGTTCTTCCGGCCCGGAGTGCAGCACGACGCCCGCCTCGCGCTGGTCGTCACCCAGGACGGCAGGTCGCCGGTGTGCCTGGCCGTGCCCACGCGCGGGCTGCGCCGGGCCAACCCCGAGGGCGAGGCCCTCCTGGCCCAGCTCGCGCAGGCCGCCGCGCTCGCCGCCGAACCGCTGCTCATGTACCAGGTCGAGCGGCATGTCGCGCTCACCCTCCAGCACAGCTTCCTGCCCCAGCCGCACCGGCTGCCCGAGCTGCCCGGCATCGACCTCGCGGTGCGCTACGTACCCGCCTCCCAGCAGACCGAGATCGGCGGCGACTTCTACGCCGCGATCCGGGTGGACGACGGGGTGCTCGTCGCGGTCGGCGACGTCGTCGGGCACTCGCTGGACGCCGCCACCGTCATGGTCGAGATCCGGCACGCGCTGCGCGCCTACTGTGTCGAGGAGAGCGACCCGGCGGTGCTCGCCGAGCGGCTCGACCGGATGCTGCTGCACTACCACGCCGAGACCACCGCGACCGTGTGCCTGGTCCACATCGACCCCGCGACCGGGCGCGTCCGGATCGCCAACGCCGGTCACATCCCGCCGCTGATCCTGCGGGACACGGGGGACGCCGAGTACGTGAAGGCGGCCGGACCGCTGCTCGGCGTGGGTCTGCCCCACCCTTCGCCGGTCGAGCTGTTCCTCGAACCCACCGACCGGCTGCTGATGGTCACCGACGGCCTGATCGAGACCCGCGGCACCGACCTCACGGCCTCGATGGAACACCTCCGCGCCGCCGCCGTGGGCGCCCTCCCCGGCCTGGAGGCCCTCTGCGACACCCTCCTGGCCTGCTTCGGCCACGACCACGAGGACGACATCGCGATGTTGGCCCTCCAACTGAAGGACCAGGGGAATTAGGGTGGCCCTGTCGCCGCCGTAGAACAGGAGTGCTCATGCCGCAGATCACCGTCGACCACTCGAACTCGATCCAGTTCGACCAGGAGGGTTTCGCGCGGGACCTGCACCAGGCAGTCGTGGAGATCGCGGCCGCCAAGCCCGAGGCGTGCAAGACGCTGTTCCGTCCGTCCGAGCTCACCGCGTTCGGCTACGAGGACCCGCTGGACTTCGGGCACGCCGTCGTGCACGTCACCATCGGCCTGCTCGCCGGCCGCAGCGACGAGACCAAGGTCGAGCTGACCGAGGCGGTCCTGGAGCTGCTGCGCAAGCACATCGAGGACGAGGGCGGTGGCATCGTCCTGCACGCCTCCGCGGAGGTGCGTGAACTCGACGCGTCGTACCGGAAGTTCGAGCGCTAGGACGCCAGCGCGATCAGTCGGCCGACGAGGTCCGCGAAGGGCCCGTCGGGCGGCTCGTGCTTGAGCATGCGGCGCAGCAGCGCGCCCATCTCCTCGTCGTAGGCCGCGCTCACGGCGGCCAGCGCGGCGAAGTCGTGCACGAGCTGCGCCTCCAGCTCGGCGCGCGGGATGCGCCGGCCGTCCAGCCAGATCAGCGCGGTCGACTCGGCGAGCGAGATCCAGGACCGTACGACCAGTTCCAGTCGCGCGGGCGGATCCTCGATGTCCAGATGCGACAGGATCTGTTCGTACGCCGCCTGCCGTACGGAGTCGATGAGCGCGTTGGTCGCGGACGAGCCGACGGCCGGGCCGCCCCGCATCAACGCCGAGAAACCGGGCCCGTGTTCGTCGACGAAGTCGAAGAAGCGGCGCATCACCCGCCGCAGCCGGTCCCCGAGCGGACCCTCCTGCGGCTCGGCGAACCGGCCCGCCAGATCCTGCGCGGCACGCCTCAACGCGGCCTCGTACAGGCTGAGTTTGCCGGGGAAGTAGTGGTAGACCAGCGGGCGCGAGATGCCCGCGGCGGACGCTATCTCGTCGATCGAGACGTCATCGGGCGAGCGTTGGCTGAACAGTTCGAGGGCGACGCCGATCAGCTGCTGCCGCCGCTCCTCGACTCCCATTCTTCGACGTACCCCGGTAGTCATGCGGACACCTTACCGATCGGATCCGGCCCGGAACGGACCGGTCCGGCCTCGGGTGTTCACATATCCAGCACGAGTCGATCACTCCGTGCGCGCGAAACGCAGATCAGCATCGAGTCGGCCCGCTCCGCGTCCGTCAGCAGCTCGTCCCGGTGCTCCACCTCCCCTTCCAGCACCCGCTGCCGGCAGGTCCCGCAGAAACCCTGCTCGCAGGAGTACGCCGTGTCCGGCAGCTCGGCGCGTACCGCGGCCAGCACGGTCGAGTCGGCGCCGACCGTCAACGTCCGCCCGCTGCGCCGGAGTTCGACCTCGAAGGCACCGCCGTGGGCGGCACGGGGCGTGAACCGTTCGAGGCGGACCTGCGGGTACCGCTCCTCCACGGCCGCCATGAGCCCTTCCGGCCCACAGCAGTAGACGGCGGCTTCCCCGGGCACGTCCAGCGCGTCGAGATCCGGCACCCCGGCGACCACGGTGACCCGGTCACCGCCCAGCTTCTCGACCTCCTCCAGGAACGGCATCGACTCCCGCGACCGCCCGCAGTACAGCAGCCGCCATTCCACCCCGTCCCCAAGTGCCCGCAGCATGGGGAGAATCGGCGTGATCCCGATTCCCCCGGCGACGAAGACGTACGACGGGGCCGCGACGAGCGGGAACCGATTGCGCGGCCCCCGCACCTCCAACTCCATCCCCTCCGCCACCTGTTCGTGCACCTCGCGCGAACCGCCCCGCCCGTCCTCGACCAGCCGCGTGGCGACGGTGTACGCCGAGCTGTCCTCCGGGTCACCGCACAGCGAGTACTGCCGCACCACCCCCGACGGCAGCACCAGATCCAGATGCGCCCCGGGCTCCCACCGCGGCAAGTCCCTCCCTTCCAGGCGCAGTTGTACGACACCCTCGGCGACCGTCTCGTGCGCGGCGACCAGCAGCCTCAGCGCCCGCGACCGGGGCCGCCCGGAGGTCGGGTTCTCCAGGGCCGGCATCGGCCACAGCGGCGAGGCCTGGATCCTGCGGCGCAGGGCACGCCGGGTGAGCAGCGCGGCCCCGGCGAGGACGGCGACGGTACGCAGCTTCGGCATCACGCGGCTCCCTTCTCCGGCGAGACGGCCGCGACGGCGGCGGGGGAGGAGGCCAGGTAGGCGACGGCCTGCTCGGTGCAGCCCTCCTGGGAGGGGTGGTAGTCCCGGCTGAGATAGCGCGGGATGGACCGGAGCATGTCCCCGGTCGCCGGCAGCGTGCCCCGGCGGCCGCCGGCGTAGAACTGCTTGAAGGACGCCTTTCCGTCGGTGAGCGTCGGGTCGTTCTCCATGAAGAACCGCGCCCCGCGCTGCCACAGGAACACCAGCGCGGTGAACGCCGTCGCCCAGGTGCGCACCCGCCGCCGGTAGCTCCCGTCGACGTGCATGAACAGGTCGAAGGCGACGGACCGGTGCTCGACCTCCTCGGCGCCGTGCCAGCGCAGCAGGTCCAGCATGGTCGGATCGGCGCCCCGCCGGTCCAACTCCTCGGCGTTCAGCACCCAGTTGCCGAGGAACGCCGTGTAGTGCTCGATGGCGGCGATGATCGCGACCCGCTCAAGGAGCCACCACCGGCGTGCCCTGCCCGGCGGCAGGGTTCGGTCGCCGAGCAGCTTCTCGAAGAACCAGTCGACCTGCGCGGTGTACGGCGTCGGGTCCAGGCCCTGCTCGCGCAGATGCGGCAGCACCTCGTCGTGGGCCTGCGAGTGCATCGCCTCCTGGCCGATGAACCCGATCACGTCCTCGCGCAGCCGCTCGTCCCGGATCAACGGCAGCACCTGCTTGTACACGTGCACGAACCACCGCTCACCGGCGGGCAGCAGCATGTGCAGCACATTGATGGTGTGCGTGGTGAAGGGATCCCCGGGCACCCAGTGCAACGGCGTGCCGTCCCAGGTGAAGGACACCTTCCGGGCCTTGAGCGGCGGCGTGTTAGACATGGCGTCAATGTACTGACGGGTAGGGGTCGCGGGAACCCCCGTGCACCCTCTTATTTACGCCGGTGTCAGCAAGGGGCCTTCGCTCATCAGCGTGGCCTCGCCTCTCACCGAAGCCCGCTGATCACGCGCCCGTCGCTCAGCGTCCCCTTCAGCTCGGCCTGGGCCCCCTGCTTCGCCTGCACCGCCAGCAGATTCCCCTGCCCCGACCCGGTGATCCCGCCCGTCGCCGTCACCGCCGAGGTCCCCCGGCTCCCGGCGGCCAGCAGGTACCAGCCGCCCGCCTCCGACTTCCACAACACCCCGGCCAGCACGTTCGGGTCCTTCGGTCCGCACGCCGCAGAGTTCTCCGACTTCGCCGCCACCGCCCCGTACGTCCCGCCCGGCGTGCGGAACTGCGCCAGCACCCGCGTCCCGCCGCCCCGCCAGGTCTCCGCCCGCGTGCACACCCAGTCCGCCGAGCCTCCCCCACCCTCCGGGCGGGGGGACCCCCACGCGTCCGGCAGCGGCTGCGAGGCGTACGCCCAGGCGTTCACCGTGCGCACCCCGGCCGAGCGCACCGAGGCGAGCGAGCAGGCGTACGGCGCCCAGGTGCGCAGCGAGGCTGCGCCCGAGGTGTCCTCGGTCGAGCCCGGGCGGCCGTCGGTGAGCAGGGCCGGGACCAGTTCGCCGAGGTCGGTCAGCAGGCGCGTGCCCGTGCCGTCGGTCAGCTGCAGCACGTTCCAGGACGTGCAGGTGCCGGTCTGGGTGGCCGGGCTGGCCAGCGGCGCGCTGATCCCGTGGGACAGGTCGAGGTCCATCGCGCCGGCGCCGGGCTTGAGCAGGTCACGCTCGGCGGCCTTGGTGATCCAGGGCGCCGTCAGATAGCGGACGTTGCCGTCGGCCCGCCCCAGCACCACCGCGCTCGCCCCGGCCCGCCCGGCGCCGTCGACCCGTGCGAAGTCGAGGGCGGCGCCCTTGGTGCCGTCCTTCGGCTCGGCGTAACGGGCGATGCGCAGCCCGTCGTAGAGGATCACCACGCGCGCGGAGTCCACGGTCCCGGCGTACAGCAGCTGCGGCGGGCCCGCGGGGCCACCGGACGGGGTGCCGGGGGTCGCGGAGACCTGGACGCTCTCGCCGGGGCGGGCCCAGACGGCGAGGGCGCGGCGCAGCAGGGCCTTGTCGCCGGTGAGGTCGCCACGGGCCGGCCAGACGGAGAAGTCGGTGCGGGCCGAGGACTCCCAGGCCGTCGGCGCGACCTTGGTCAGCTTGGCCGGGTCGAGGGCGGCCTCCGCGGCCGGGTTCTGCGCGTACACCGGGGCGGCGGCGCCGTCGGGGGCCCAGCCGTCGCCGGGCAGGCCGAGCAGCGCGCCGCAGACGGCGAGGGCCGCGGCGGCGGCGAGCGCGGCCTTGGTGTGCTGGCGGCGCCGCATGAGGTCGGTGGGCCGGGCCTGCAGCGAGCAGGGGTCGAACTCGGGGGAGTCGAGGAGCGGGTAGTGCGTGGCCGGCACCTCGGCGGCCTCGGCCAGCGCCTCGTCGACGTCGGTGCAGCCGGCCGCCGTGAGGATCTTCCGGACGTCTCCGTCGGGGAGCTTCTCCAGGCCGCGCAGGACATAGGCGGCGCGGGCCGGGCCGGTCAGGGCGGACAGGCGCTGGTCCAGGGCGAGTTCGTCGGCGCCGCCGGAGCGGGGGAAGAGACGCAGGCCCCAGACCTGGGGGAGCAGCGGCGGCAGCTGGGAGCGCTTGGGGAAGGCCGTGCGCCTGAGGGGGAGGCCCGCCTCCAGTGCCGTACGAAGGACTTGGAGGCGGACGAAGGCGTACCCGGGGTCGCCGTCCCGGCCGGTCGACTGGGCCGGGATCACCGGGGCCGAGGCGCGGCCTCTGGGCAGGGCGCGCTGGGCGAGGGCGTGTGCGGTGACCACGCGCCGGTTGCGGCCGAGGCTCGGCGGCAGGACCAGGTAGGCGAGCCGGACCAGCCGCGGGTAGTGCTCGACGAGCGCGGCCTCGGCCTGCTCGAGGTCGACCACCGGGTCGGCGGAGGAGGGTGCGGGGCGCGGGGCGACATCCTGTGACTGCACGTTCAGCAGAACGAGCGAATCGTTGAATGGTCACCGCCACCCAGGCGACTCACGCCTCCGGATCGACCAGCGCCCGCGCGTAGTTCGCCATCGACCGCTGGTAGCGCGGTAGATGGGGCGCCAGGGCGCCGAGGACGAGGGAGAGGCCCTCGCGGTCACGGCCGAGGCTGGACAGGCACAGGGCGAGACAGCCTCGTACCGCGTCGTCCAACTCGTCGGAGGGGGCGTCCAGTTCGGGTGTCAGCAGCTTGACGCCCTCCTCGGCCTGCCCGATGTTCCGCAGCGAACTCGACAACTGGATCTTGGCCCGCCGCCCCTTGTACTGGCTCACCTCGCCCAGCCCGCGCGCCAGCGCCTCCCGGTACAGCGGTACGGCCTTGTCCGAGTGCCCCGTCGAGTCCCACGCACAGGCCTGCTCGAACGGACCCAGCGGACTGCCCTCCGGCAGCTCGGCCACGAGCGCGTCGATCACGGCCCGGAACTCCTCCGCCCGCTCCTCCGGGTAGTCGTCGAAGCTGTCCCAGGCGGCGGTCACGCGATCTTCCCAGTCTCGATTCACAGGCCATACATTCGCACACCCGTACCCTGACCCCCACCGGATTTGAGCGTCCCGCGCCTCACAGCCGTATTCGAGGGGACGGGCCCGAGGGCCAGGAAAGCAACCCGGAGGAACAGATGAGGTTGACCCGACCGATGCTCGCCGTGGCCGGGGCCGCGGCCGTCCTGGCGCTGGCGGGCTGTGGATCCGGAGACAGTGAGGCCGCCGCCAAGGTGCCGGTCACCGCCACCGGCAGTCTGGAGAGCCTGGCCGCCAAGGCGAAGTGCAAGCCGGACATGCAGATCGACTCCGACGAGGTCCGCCAGGCCATCTGCAAGACCTCGGACGGCAAGTACGTCTTCGCCACCTTCGCCACCGACCGCGGCCAGCGGGAGTGGATCAACGACGCCAAGGACTACGGCGGTTTCTACCTCGTGGGCCGCAAGTGGGTGGCCGTCGGCGAGGACAAGGTCGTCAAGGCGCTGCAGAAGACGCTGGGCGGCGAGGAGGAGATCGGTACCAACCACAGCGCGCACACCGGCTGAGCCACGCAGGACGAACGAAGAGCGGGCGGTGGGAGATTCCCACCGCCCGCTCTTCGCGTTCCCCCCTAGGGGGTCTTCGTCACTGGCACTTCTTGCCGGTGTTGATGCAGTTGGCGATGGTGGTCGCCAGGTTGTTCTTGAAGACCGCGATGAAGTCGTCGTGGTCGGTGGCCGCCTTGTGCAGCTCCTCGGGGAAGCCGTCCACCGCGTAGGCGTTCTTCACCTGGCCGTTCTGCAGGACCGGCGGGTTGATCTTGTACACCAGGCGCATCGTCAGCTGCGGGATGGCCTTGAAGCCGTTGGCGCAGTTGCCGGCCGCGTCGGCGAACGCGACGTGCGTACGGTGGTTGGCGCTGTCGATGTTCTGACCGTCCCAGCAGGACTGGAAGGCGAACGTGCGGACCACGTTGCTGCCCTGCGGGCAGATCGGGTACTGCGTCGTCAGCTGGACCTTGTTCTCGAAGCCGGTGCAGCTCCAGTGCGCGTTGGCGTTGCCCAGACCGTTGATGGTGCTCTTGGCGTCACCGGTGATGATGCGCAGGAAGTTCGGCATCGCGGTGACCTGGCTGGTCGGGCTGCCGACGTACTTGATCTGCGCCTGGACCGGCGTCAGGATCTTGCCGACGTTGCCCTCGGTGCCACCGCCGGCCGCGTTCTGGTCGAAGTCCTGCGTGCCGTCCTGGATACGCACCACCGGCCAGTAGTAGGCCGACAGGTCGCTCTGGTTCTGGCAGCTGGTCTGGCCCGCGGCGAGCGAGTCGTTGGTCGCGAACGCGTCGACCTTCTGGTTGCCGACGTAGTCGTGCAGGTGGTGCGCGCCGTTGGTCACACCGGGCGCCACGATGACGTTGTCGGTGTTGTGGTTCTTGTTGGCGTTCACACCGCACTTGGTGGTGAAGGTGCCGGTGGAGGCGTTGCCGGTCTTCTGCGGCTTCGCGGCGACGTTCGGCTGGACCTTGGTGATGTCCACGAAGTCGGCCGCGACCGGGCCGTTGCCGGCCTGTCCGCCCACGTTGGCCGGAGCGCTCGCGCTGGCGCTGGGCGCGGCGGAGGCCGAGGCCTGCCCGTTGCCCTGCTGCTGACCGCCGTTGTTGTTCTGACCACCGTTGTTGTTGTTCTGGCCGCCATTGTTGTTCTGGCCGCCGGCGGTGGTCTGGTTGGCGGTCTGCGTCGTACAGGCGGCGAGCGCGCTGAGACCGGCTGCGTCGACCTGGCCGCCCACTCGCTGGATGTCGATGCGGATCCGGTCGAGCGTCGCGGCCCGCTTCTCCTTCAGGGGGCCGACGATCGCGTTCTGCACGAAGTTCGCGTCGTTCGCCTGCGCCTGACGGGTGGAGGCGAGCCGGGCGTATGCCTCGGTGACCTGCTTGTCGAGGTTGGCCAGCTCCGTCGCCACGCCCTGCTGGGCCTTGGCCGGCACGTTCGTCAGCTTCTGCTGCACATCGGGGCAGGCGATCGTGGCCACCGACGCGGCGGCGGCCTTGGTCTGGTTCTGCCCCGAGTTGGACTCGTGTGCCGAGGCGTAGAAGTTCGCCCAGATCAGCCCGCCCCCACCGAGCGCTAGGGCCGCCGATGCGGCTATGGCCTTGGTGGCCAGCGGCGTACGGCGTTTTCGATTGTTGCGTCCCATGGAACTCCTCTGACTTCCTTGCGGGCTTGGCGGGGCATCGAGGCGCCCGACAGGAGTGAAGCGGCTCCCATGGATACGCAAGGGGTCCCAGGGGTGTTCAGCAGCCCCACAAACAAATCAGAGGTTTACCCGGCCTGTGCGCCTCAACGGCCGCCTGAGCAGCGGAGGTTACGCAAAATCAGCAACCGCTTACCGGCCCTGGTCCAGATAGGCGAGCACGGCCAGAACGCGCCGATTGTCATCGTCCGACACCTCGAGGTCCAGTTTGGTGAAGATGTTGGAGGTGTGCTTGGCGATGGCCCGTTCCGTCACCACCAGCTGCCCGGCGATCGCCGCGTTCGACCGCCCCTGCGCCATCAGCTCCAGCACCTCCCGCTCCCGCGGCGTCAGACGCCCCAGCGGCTGGTCGTCGGCGGCGCGCCGGGACAGCAGCTGCTGAATGACCTGCGGATCCATGGCCGTACCACCCCCGGCGACCCGCCTCACCGCGTCCACGAACTGCTCCGCGTCGAACACCCGGTCCTTCAGCAGATACCCCACCCCACCGCTCCCGTCCGCGAGCAGCTCACGCGCGTACAGCTGCTCCACGTGCTGCGAGAGCACCAGCACGGGAAGCCCGGGTCTGTCCCGGCGGGCCCGCAGAGCACACTGCAGCCCCTCGTCGGTGTGCGTCGGAGGCAGCCGTACGTCGACCACGGCGACGTCCGGCTCCAGCTCGGCCAGCGCCCGGGCGAGCTCGGGGCCGGACTCGACGGCCGCCGCGATCTCGAAGTCGTGGGCCTCCAGGAGCCGGACCAGTCCGTCGCGCAGCAGGAAGAGGTCTTCGGCTAGGACAACTCGCAAGGGATCTCCATGGTGACCATGGTGGGACCGCCCGCGGGAGAGCTGACGGCCAGGACGCCGTCGAATGTACCCAGTCGCCGCTCGACCCCGGCGAGCCCCGAACCGGCCCCGATCACCGCACCGCCCTTGCCGTTGTCGGTGACGGAGATCCGCAGCATGCCCTCACCGTGATGCAGGTCCACCCAGATCCGGTCGGCGCCGGAGTGCTTGACCGCGTTGGTGAGGACCTCGCTGACCGCGAAGTAGGCCGCGGACTCGACCGGCGCCTCCGCCCGCCCGGTGAGTTCCACGTTCACCTCGGTGGCGATGGGCAGCCGCAGCGCCAACGCCCTTACGGCGTCCCCGAGTCCGCGCTCGGCCAGCACGGGCGGATGGATCCCGCGCACCAGATCACGCAGCTCGGCGAGCGCGTCCACGGAGGACTTCCGGGCCTGCGCGATGAGCTCCTTGGCCTTGGCCGGATCCTTGTCCATGAGCAACTCGATGGTCCCGAGATCCATGCCCATGGCGACCAGCCGGGCCTGCGCCCCGTCGTGCAAGTCCCTCTCGATCCGCCGCAGTTCGGCGGCGGAAGTGTCCACGGCATCCCGCCGCGTCTCGGTCAGCACCCGCACCCGCTCGGCCAACTCGCCCTGACTGGCGCCCAGTACGGCCCGGGTGAGGCGGAAGTGGGCGGTGAGCAGGCGCGGGGCGAGCGGAAAGGCGAGGGCGAGGATCGCGGCGGCCAGAACGCCGGCGCCGAGCGCCGAGGCCTGGTCGGTGACGTGCACGAACCCGTACCAGTACCCACCCCACTGCGACAGCGGCCGCCACAGCCCGGCCGCGACCGCGAACCCCTCCAGCGGATAGAAGAGCAGCACCGCAGGCAGCAGCGCGGTGACGTACCCGGCCGTCATGTCCACCTGCAGCCACCGCAGATCCCGCCAGGTCGCCGGGTCGCTGAGCATCGCGTACGTACGGGTCCAGGGGCTGCCCTCGGGTATCGGCCGGTACGCCGACGGGATCTTCACCCCGCACCACTCCGCCGCGACCACCCGCCGCCAGTCCGCGAACGCCCGCACCCCGGTCAGCACCCAGGGTGTGGTGACGAGCCCGATGCCGACGGGGATGAGCGAGATGGAGGTGAGGGTCAGGGTGAACCCCAGGAGGGCCCCGGGAAGCGTGACAAGAGCCAGCACGAACCCCCGCCCCGCCGCAACAGCAACGGCCCGGGCCCTCGACAGCAGAGAGCCCCACTTCGTGTTGGTGTTCATGCCGGCCAGTCTCGCGGAGGGAGGACCCAACGGTCACTGGGCCAGACCCCCCGCTAGGGGGGTGGTGCTGAATACACCCCGGAGGCGAGTAGCGCCCCTTTAGGGGCGCGGGGAACTGCGCGACAAGCCCCCACTCACCCGCACCCGACCACTACCCGCCCAAAACCTTCGCTTCCACGTCCGGATCCAGCCCCTTGACGGCCGCATCAGAACGCAACGGCGCCACACCCCCCACCGCCCGCAGCCAACCCCACGTATCGGCGACAGTCTCCTCCACCGGCCGACAGACAAGCCCCGCCCCAACCGCCCGAGACACATCCGCCGAATGCAACGCATCGTGCATGTCCGTCCCCGGCGGCACCCACACCGGCAACTGAGTCCACGGCTCGATCCCGGCGTCGAGAATCACCCGCGGCTCGGTCCACACCAGCTCGGCATCAGACCCGGTGACCGAAACACACGCGTCGAGAAGCTCCCCCATCGTCGCGTGCCCCTGCTCGCTCATCAGATTGAACGGCCCGCTCAGCCCCTGCTCGACCGCCCCGAGGATCCACTCCGCAAGGTCCCGGACATCGACGTACTGCAGAGGCAACTCCCGCGGCCCGGGCGCGAGCACCGCCCCACCCTTCGCGATCCGCCCCAGCCACCAGGGCAACCGCCCGACGTTCTCATGCGGACCGAGGATCAACCCGGCCCGCACCAGCACCGTACGGTCGACCCCGAACGCATCCACCGCGGCGAGCTCGCCGCCGAGCTTGTCGCGGGCGTAGTCGGTCTGGTCCGCGTCCGCGTCCGCGCCCTCCACGACATCCGCGTCCTCGGCGTACCCCGCGGGCGGCGCCCACGCGTACACCGAGCAGCTCGACACGTACACGTACCGCCCGGCACGCCCCCGCAGCAGCCGCGCCGCGTCCCGTACCGCGCGCGGCGCCAGCCGCCACGTGTCCACCACGGCGTCCCACTCCCCGTCGGCGAGCGCGTCGAGCCCGCCGGGCGCGGGGGGGGGGGGGGCCGGGCGCCCCCCCCCCCCCCCCGCGGGCCGGCGCCCCCCCGAGGGGAACGGGGGCGGCACCCCCCCCCCCCCCCCCCCCCCCCCCCCCCCCCCCCCCCCCCCCCCCCCCCCCCGGGGGGGGGGGCCCCCCCCCCCCCCCCCGCGCCCCCCCCCCCCGGGGCCGTCGTCCCCTGTTACTGGGTGACGCTGATGGTCTGCGACGCCGCGGACTCGGCGGCCGAGAACGACGAGTGGTCGTTGATGGCCGCGGACTCGTTGACCGCCTGGATGTTGGCGACGTGCTTGGTGACGTTGGTCGTCCGGTTGAAGCTGAACTTCAGCTTGCCCAGCGCCTCACGGCCCGGCAGCAGCTCCGCGGACTCGGTGTCCAGCTCGTGCATGTCCATGCTCATGACGGATGTCCTTCCTGAATGCTTGTGAATGCTTCTGGATGCCTGGGGTTCGGTTTCGCGGCGGAGCGCGGGCGTTACTGCTTGACGCTGATGGTCTGACCGGCGCCGGAGTCGGCCACCGACCACGAGGAGTGGTCGTTGAGGGCGGCGGACGAGTTGGCCGCCTGGATGTTGGCGACGTGCTTGGTGACGTTGGTCGTCCGGTTGAAGCTGAACTTCAGCTTGCCCAGCGCCTCGCGACCCGGCAGCAGCTCCGCGGACTCGGCCTCAAGCTCGTGAGCGTCCATCATGATCAATTCCCCCTCAGGGATAGGCAGTTCCGATCGGAGAGAGTCAGGTTCCCCCCGGACTCTGTCCAATCTGGTCGGACGAGCTGTCCAACGAGATTGGACACTAGGGCCTCGCGGGGCACTTGCGCAACCCGTTCGGGGAATCACCCTTTCGGCGGCCCCGGGACGCGACCGTAGAATCGGCCCCGACAAGGACGAACAGCCCGTCAGCCGAGCGGCGAGCAGGAAGTGACCCACCCGTGGCCAACGCACTGCAGCAGTTGATCCGTGAGCGCCTCGACCGCAAGGGCTGGTCCTACGGCGAGGTCGCGCGCCGCGGCGAGATCCCGCGCTCGACCGTCCACCACCTGGCCACCACGGAGCGCGTCGTGCGGATGCCCCAGTCGGCCACGCTGGAGGGACTGTCCAAGGGGCTGGAACTCCCGTTGGACACCGTCCGCCGCGCCGCCGCGGAGGCCTGCGGGATCCATGTGTACGGCAGCCCCGAGGCCGGCGACACGGCCGCCGACCCCGAGGTCGACCTCCTCATCGCCAGCGTCCAGAAACTCTCGTCCGACGACCGCAGACACGTGGCGGCCCTGGTGGAGTCCCTCCTGGACCGCGCCGCCCCCCGGCCGCCGGAGAAGTAACCGCACGGCGAAGTGGCCGCGCATCCGTCAACTTCCGCCAAGTCGGAAAAAGAACTTCAACTGCCCCCGAACGCACCGAGATCCCCCGCTAGTCTCTCGTCCTGCCCGCGGAGCGAGCCGCAAGTCCCCGGGCCGCTGGGGGGAATGTGTTGTTCGTGCATGGCGGGCCGGCCACGGCTGTGGTCCGTGGGCCCGCAGGAGAGTCGGTCGTACTGCTGTCCGGTGAGCTGCCGGAAGTCCTCACCGAGGAGTCGGTCGCCGAGCTCGTCGATCTCGCCGCCGCCATTCTGGACGCGGACGAGCTGGAGCTGTTCCACGACTGCCTGCTCACCCTGAGCACCGAGGGAATGCGCGCCGGCCGCCGCGTCGAGGTGGAGGGCGCGGTGCTCACCGTTTACGAGGGCTGAGCTTTGCGGCGGTGACGACTCGCGCCGCTCACGAAGAGTGACGCGCGCCCACGGAACGCGCTGTCCCGCGGGCGCGGAAGTGCCCGGAGCCGGACTTGAACCGGCACGCCCGCGAAGGGGCAGCGAGGTTTAAGCTCGCCGTGTCTGCATTCCACCATCCGGGCAGGCCATGGGCTCCGCGTCGAGGTTCCGAGCCTATCGGGATGCTTCCCCCGAACAGCCGAACCACGGACCGATGTTGTCTTATTTTATTGACGTCTGAGGGTGCATCAGCCCGTGGAACGGGCCATCCGCACTTGCCAATAGCCTTACGCGCAGCCGTGGGCGGTGCATGCGGAATGACGGAATTTCACCGCCCGAACGAGGGTGCTCCACCGGTTCTCGACGGTTCACGGCGCAAGCGCTTGCCCACGCCGCCCGAAACCGCCGCCCCCCAGGGTTCCCCGTCATCCCCAGGTATGACGCGACGGCCGGGGGTCCGACCCGAGTCGCCCCTGTGAACCGGAACAGCGGCTGACTACACGCCGCGGATCGGCCCCGACGATGGAACACGTCCCTTCACGACGTCGTCCCTCTAGGAGTCCCGCCCCGTGACCACCACACCCGTCGCCGACCGGTCCACCGCGACCGTGGCCGCACGCGCCACGGATCTGTCGAAGATCTACGGACAGGGCGAGACCCAGGTGGTCGCCCTCGACCGGGTCTCCGTCGACTTCCGGCAGGCCGAGTTCACCGCGATCATGGGCCCCTCCGGTTCCGGCAAGTCCACGCTGATGCACTGCGTGGCCGGCCTGGACACCTTCTCCTCCGGCTCCGTGCGCATCGGCGAGACCGAGCTCGGCTCGCTCAAGGACCGGCAGCTCACCAAGCTCCGCCGGGACAAGATCGGCTTCATCTTCCAGGCGTTCAACCTGCTGCCGACCCTGACCGCCCTGGAGAACATCACGCTCCCGATGGACATCGCGGGCCGCAAGCCGGACAAGCAGTGGCTGGACACCGTCATTCAGATGGTGGGTCTCAGGGACCGGCTCAGCCACCGCCCCGCCCAGCTCTCCGGCGGCCAGCAGCAGCGCGTCGCGGTCGCCCGAGCCCTCGCCTCCCGCCCGGACATCATCTTCGGCGACGAGCCCACCGGAAACCTCGACTCCCGCTCCGGCGCCGAGGTCCTGGGCTTCCTGCGCAACTCCGTAAGGGAGTTGGGGCAGACGGTCGTGATGGTCACCCACGACCCGGTGGCCGCCGCCTACGCGGACCGTGTCGTCTTCCTCGCCGACGGCCGGATCGTCGACGAGATGTACCGGCCGACCGCCGACAACGTCCTCGACTTCATGAAGCAGTTCGACGCGAAGGGCCGCACCAGCTGATGTTCCGCACCGCCCTGCGCAACGTCCTCGCGCACAAGGCCAGGCTGCTGATGACCGTGCTCGCCGTGATGCTCGGCGTCGCGTTCGTGTCCGGCACGCTGGTCTTCACCAACACCATCTCCGAGGCCTACCAGAACAGTTCGGCCAAGGGCTTCGACCAGGTCGACGTCGCCGTGCAGCCCAAGTCCCAGGCGGACAAGGGCAATACGATCAACAAGACGCCCGAGCTGACGAAGGCTCAGCTGGACACCGCGGCGAAGGTGCCGGGCGCCGCCGACACGATCGGCGTCGTCAGCGGCTTCACCGCCATGGCCGACAAGGACGGCAAGCTCATCGGCGGCGGCTTCCAGTCCCAGGGCGGGAACTACTGGGGCGACAAGGACCCCCGGTACCCGCTGAAGGAGGGCAGCGCCCCGCACGGCGACAACCAGGTCGCCATCGACTCCGAGACCGCCGAGCGGGCCGGCTACAAGGTCGGCGACCAGGTGCGGCTCTCGGTCGACGGCCCGGTCCTCACCCCGACCGTCACCGGCATCTTCACCACGGACGACGGCAATGTCGCGGCCGGCGGCAGCCTCGCCCTCTACGACACCGCCACCGCGCAGAAGCTGTTCGGCAAGCCGGGCACGTACGACGAGATCGACGTGAAGGCCGCCCCCGGCACCTCCCAGACCGCGCTCAAGGCCGGCTTGGACAAGGCCCTCGGCACCAAGCTCGTCGAGACCACCACCGGCAAGCAGCTCGCCGACGACCAGGCCGAGCAGATCTCCGCGTCGATGAGCGGCCTCAAGCAGGGTCTGCTGGTCTTCGCCGGCATCGCGCTCTTCGTCGGCACCTTCATCATCGCGAACACCTTCACCATGCTGGTCGCCCAGCGCACCAAGGAGCTGGCGCTGCTGCGGGCGGTCGGCGCCTCCCGCCGCCAGGTCACCCGCTCGGTGCTGATCGAGGCGTTCGTGGTCGGCACGGTCGCCGGTGTCACCGGTCTGGTCGCGGGCATCGGCATCGGCGCGGGCCTGCGCTCCCTGATGGGCACGCTGGGCGCCACGGTCCCGGACGGGCCGCTGATCATCACGCCGGGCACGGTCGCGACGGCCCTCGCGGTCGGCGTCGTCATCACCATGCTGGCGGCCTGGCTGCCCGGCCGCCGGGCCGCGAAGATCCCGCCGGTCGCCGCGATGAGCAGCGTGCACGCGAAGGCGACGACCAAGTCGCTGGTGCTGCGCAACACGCTGGGCGCGCTGTTCAGCGCGGCGGGCGTCACGACCGTCCTGGCGGCCACGACGATGGACGGCTCCGACGGCCAGGCCCCCATGGGCCTCGGCGCGGTCCTGCTCATCATCGGCGTCTTCATCCTCACGCCTCTCCTCTCCCGCCCGCTGATCGCGGCCGCGGCCCCGGTCCTGCGCGTCTTCGGCGTCTCGGGCAAGCTGGCCCGCCAGAACTCGGTACGCAACCCGCGCCGCACGGCCGCGACCGCCTCCGCGCTGATGATCGGGCTCACCCTGATCACCGGTATGACGGTGATGGCGGGCAGCCTGCAGAAGTCCATCGACAAGATGGCGAGTTCGGCGATCCGCGCGGACTACGTGGTCTCGATGGCGAACGGCAACGAGCTCTCCCCGGACGTCGACAAGAAGCTCAAGTCCACCGCCGGGGTCACCGCCACCAGCCCGCTGAGGAACGTCTATTCACGCATCGACGGCCAGGGCGAGTCCCTGACCGGCGTGAACGGCTCGGCGATCGCGAAGCTCACCGACCTCAAGGTCGACAGCGGCACCTTCAAGGTGGGCGGCGACCAGGTCGTCGTCGACGAGGACACCGCCAAGTCGTACGGCTGGAAGGCGGGTTCGGCCTTCACCGCGCACTACGAGGACGGCAGGTCGTCCCGTCTGACGGTCGCCGGCGTGTACGAGGGCAACGAGCTGATCCGGGGCATCCTGCTCGACAGCGCGGTCGTCACCCCGCACGTGACCGACCCCGGCGACATGCAGGTCCTGGTGAAGACGGCCGACGGCGCGTCCGGCGCGACCAAGGACAGGCTGGAGAAGGCCCTCGGCACCAACCCGGCCATCAAGGTCCAGAGCAAGCAGGACCTGTCGGACGACATCGCGCAGATGTTCACGCTGATGCTGAACATGCTCTACGGCCTGCTGGCCATGGCGGTGATCGTGGCCGTCCTCGGCGTGATCAACACCCTCGCCATGTCGGTCTTCGAACGCTCGCAGGAGATCGGCATGCTCCGCGCGATCGGCCTGGACCGCAAGGCCGTCAAGCGCATGGTCCGCCTGGAGTCCCTGGTGATCTCCCTGTTCGGCGGGGTGCTCGGCATCGGCCTGGGTGTCTTCTTCGGCTGGGCGGCCGGCGAGCTCCTCGGCACGAAGATGGCGACGTACGAACTGGTGCTCCCCTGGACCAGGATGGCCGTCTTCCTCCTTCTGGCCGCGACGGTCGGCATCCTCGCCGCCCTGTGGCCGGCCCGCCGCGCGGCCCGCCTGAACATGCTGACGGCGATCAAGTCCGAATAGTGGTACGGCAGTTGGGGCCCCGTCCGGACCGACCGGCCGGGGCTCCTTCGTACATACGCCCTTTAAACCGCTACCCAAGTCCGGGCCCGCAACGGCATCCCGGACTCCCCTCCCTCCGGACTCCGCACCGCCAGCACCTGGTTGACGCCGATGCGGTTGCGCTCGAAGGCGACGGCGCAGGCGGCCATGTAGAGCCGCCAGACGCGCGCCCGTCCGGGCCCGGCGAGAGCGAGGCCGCGGCGCCAGTCGGCCTCCAGATTGGCCACCCAGCGGCGCAGGGTGAGCGCGTAGTGCTCCCGGATCGACTCGACGTCACGCACCTCGAACCCGGCGCGTTCGAGCTGGGTCACGGTGGTCCCGAGCGGCGCGAGCTCACCGTCGGGAAACACATAGGCGTCGATGAACTCGTCGAGGTCGTAAGCGGATTCGTCGCGCTGCGGCCGCCGGGCGATCTGGTGATTGAGCAGCCGCCCCCCGGCCTTCAGCAGCCGGTACAGATCCTCGGCGTACTCCAAGTACCGTTCGCTGCCGACGTGTTCGGCCATGCCGATGGAGGAGATGGCGTCGTACGGCCCGTCGGCGACATCCCGGTAGTCCTGCACCCGGATCTCCACCCGGTCGGTCAGCCCCTCGTCCGCGACGCGCTTACGGGCGTAGGCGGCCTGCTCCTGCGACAGGGTGATCCCGACGACGCTCACGCCGTGCTCCCGGGCGGCGTGAATGGCCATCGACCCCCACCCGCACCCGACGTCCAACAACCGCTGACCACCCGTCAACCCGAGCTTCTTGCAGACGAGTTCGAGCTTGTCGCGCTGAGCGCTCTCCAGTGTCCCGCCGTCCTCCCAGTAGGCGCACGAGTACACCATCGAGGGCCCGAGGACGATCTCGTAGAAGTCGTTGCCGACGTCGTAGTGGTGACTGATGGCCCGCCGGTCGCTCCATCTGGTGTGCAGACGGGTACGGCTCCTGCGCACCTCCTCCCGCGGCGGCGCGGGCGGCAACGGCACCCCGGCCACCTTCACCAGCCCCCGCACGGCAGCCCGCGCCCGCGGATCCCGCAGCATCTGTACGAGGCTCCGCGCGTCCTCGCCGCGCTCCCACACCAGCGTCGACATCAGGTCGAGGGCGACGTACAGGTCCCCCTCGATCTCCAGATCCCCGGCGACCCAGGCCCGCGCGAGCCCCAGCTCCCCCGGCTTCCACAGCAGCCGGCGCACGGCCCGCCGATTGCGCACGACCAGAGCGGGCGCGTCCGGCGGCCCGGCGGTCGACCCGTCCCAGGCCCGGATCCGCACCGGCAACGGCACTCCCAGCAACTGTTCGACGAGGCTCTTCAGCCGCAACGCGGCGTCGGCCATGGCGCACACCTCCGTGACGAGCGATCCCGGATGTCCAACACCACGTAAACACCAACGGGACGACTGCGCAGTCCCCCAGTGGCGTTACGAGTATGCAAAAGGTGTACGGGCCATCTACATGAGTGCGTCGCACCGGAAACGCCGAAGGACCCCCTGCACCACGGATGGCAGGGGGCCCTTCGGTTCTTTCAGCGACCCGGAAGGGTCAGGAGGCCTTGGCCTCGGACTTCTCCGGCTTGGGCGCCGCAGGCACGGGCTTGGCCGCTTCGTAGAACTCCTCGCGCGGGTGCTCCATCGCGCCGAGGGAGACGACCTCGCGCTTGAGGAACATGCCGAGGGTCCAGTCGGCGAAGACGCGGACCTTGCGGTTCCAGGTCGGCATCGCGAGGCCGTGGTAGCCGCGGTGCATGTACCAGGCGAGACGGCCCTTGAGCTTGATCTTCATCTTGCCCATGACGATCATCGCGACGCCCTTGTGGAGGCCGAGACCGGCCACCGCGCCCTTGTTGGCGTGCGAGTAGTCCGCCTGCGGGAAGCCCCGCATACCGGAGATCACGTTGTCGCCGAGGACCTTGGCCTGACGCAGCGCGTGCTGCGCGTTCGGCGGGCACCAGGCGTTCTCGTTGCCCGCCTTGCGGCCGACGAGGTCCGGGACCTGGGCGTTGTCGCCGGCGGCCCAGATGTAGTCGGTGCCCTTGACCTGGAGCGTGGTCTCGCAGTCGACGTGACCGCGGGGGCCGAGCGGCAGGCCGTAGCGGGCGAGGGCCGGGTTCGGCTTCACACCGGCGGTCCACACGATGGTGTTGGAGTCGACCTCAAGGCCGTTCTTGAGGACGACATGCCCGTCGACGCAGGAGTCCATCGAGGTGGAGAGGTAGATCTCCACGCCCCGGCTCTCCAGGTGCTCCTTGCCGTAGGCGCCCAGCTTGGGACCGACCTCGGGAAGGATCTTGTCGGCGGCGTCGACGAGGATGAACCGCATGTCCTCGCGGGAGACGTTGTTGTAGTACTTGGCCGCGTCGCGGGCCAGGTCCTCGACCTCACCGATGGTCTCGGCGCCGGCGAAGCCACCGCCGATGAAGACGAAGGTGAGCGCCTTGCGGCGGATCTCCTCGTCGGTCGTGGAGTCGGCCTTGTCGAGCTGCTCCAGCACGTGGTTGCGCAGGCCGATGGCCTCCTCGATGCCCTTCATGCCGATGCCCTGCTCGGCGAGGCCGGGGATCGGGAAGGTGCGGGAGACCGCGCCGAGCGCGATCACCAGGTAGTCGAAGGGCAGCTCGTACGCCTCACCGACCAGCGGCGAGATCGTGGCGACCTTGCGGTCCTGGTCGATGGTGGTGACCCGGCCGGTGAGGACCTCCGCCTTGGGCAGCACGCGTCGCAGCGGGACGACGACGTGGCGCGGGGAGATGTTGCCGGCGGCGGTTTCGGGAAGGAAGGGCTGGTAGGTCATGTACGACCGGGGGTCGACGACCGTGACGGTCGCCTCGCCGTAGCGCATCTTCTTGAGGATGCGCCGAGCTGCGTACAGGCCTACGTACCCACCGCCTACTACGAGGATCCTGGGACGCTCCGTGGTGCTCATGCCATCGAGTATCCACCCGGCCCAGGGGGGTCGCTCGTGCGCCCCTTCACAAGCTCTTGCAGGGGGTGTGCTATCCTCCGCGACCCGCGTGATCCAGGTCATGGCCCGGAGGGGAACCCCGGGTCCGGTACGACCCGTTGTCAATGCCGCGTGAGCTGCCTCTCTGGGCCGCCGACGCCCCGGTGAGCAGTCCGGAACGGGCACCCGCGAAGACCCCTCGCCGAACCTTCATACCACGCTTCTGAACATGTTCAAGGGCCTGTTCGGCCCCCGGAAGGGCCAACCGGGCCCTTCTCGCGGTTCAACAGCGCGAAATTCCTTGTGAAGAACTTCACGAACTTTCTCGACGGCACGTCACGGGGGACCCCGGAAGATCCCCCGGAACGCACTCAGACGCTACCCGACCTGCTCATCCGAGAGCTACCGATCAGTAACAAATGAGGCCTACGCCACCGACCACGCGATGCCGTCGAGGATGTCGTGCTCGCTGACGACGACCTCCTCGGCGCCGATCCGCTCCATGATCGACAGGAGTACGAGAGCGCCCGCGGCGATCACGTCGACGCGGCCGGGGTGCATGGAGGGGACGGCCGCGCGCTCGGCGTGGGTCGAGTGGAGCAGCCAGTCGGTGATCTCGCGGACGCGGTCGTGGGAGACGCGGGAGTGGTGGATGCGCGCGGAGTCGTACTCGGGCAGCTCCTGGGCGATCGCCGACACGGTCGTCACCGAGCCCGCGAGACCGACCAGGGTGCGTGCCTCGCGCAGCGGGACCGTCTCCTCGGCGAGGTCGAGGGACCGCTCGATGTCGGCCCGCATGGCCGCGATCTGCTCGGCGGACGGCGGGTCGCTGACGGCACCCTCGTGCACCAGGTGCCGCTCGGTCATCCGCACACAGCCGACGTCGACGGACCGGGCGGCCCGCACATGCTCCTCCCCGACGACGAACTCCGTCGACCCGCCCCCGATGTCCACGACCAGGTACGGCTTGTCGAGATGATCGCTGCCGGTCAGTTCCTTGGTCGCCCCGGTGAAGGAGAACTCGGCCTCCTGGTCGCCGGAGATGACCTCGGGCTCGACACCGAGGATGTCGAGGACGCCCTGGACGAACTCGTCCCGGTTCTCGGCGTCCCGCGAGGCCGAGGTGGCCACGAACCGCAGCCGCTCGGCGCCGTGCTCCTTGATGACCGCGGCGTACTCGCGGCACGCGGCGAAGGTCCGCTCCAACGCCTCGGGGGCGAGCCGCCCGGTCCGGTCGACCCCCTGTCCGAGCCGCACGATGGTCATACGGCGGTCCAGGTCGACGAGTTCACCGGTCGCGGGGTCGCAGTCCGCGACGAGGAGGCGGATGGAGTTCGTACCGCAGTCGACGGCGGCGACCCGGGTCACTTGGCGTCCTCCTCGGTGACGGTCACACACGCGCCCTTGCGCCACCACTCCGGCAGCATCGCGATCGCCTCGTCCCCGAGCGGGTTCACGCCGGGTCCCGCGGCCAGCGAATGCCCCACCAGTACATGCAGGCACTTCACCCGGTCCGGCATGCCGCCCGCGCTCGGGAAGCCCTCCAGGACCTCGATGGCGTCACGGCGCGCGATGTAGTCCTCGTGCGCGGCCCGGTACGCGGCGGCCAGCTCCGGATCGGTCTGCAGCCGCTCCGTCATCTCCTTCATGACGCCGTTCGCCTCCAGCGTGCCGATCGCCGAGGCGGCGCGCGGGCACGTCAGGTAGTACGTCGTCGGGAAGGGTGTGCCGTCGGGCAGCCGCGGGGCCGTCTCCACGACGTCCGGCTGCCCGCAGGGGCACCGGTGGGCGATGGCGCGCAGCCCGCGCGGCGGGCGCCCGAGCTGCTGCTTGAAGGCCTCGACGTCCGCGTCGGTGGGCTCGGTGCGCGGGGTGGTCGGCGGAGGCGTTTCCACTACGAAGGTCTCTCTGGTCAGGTCACTGGTCGAAGGCGCCAGTCTGGTTCATCGGTCTTCATCCGTCTTCATCGGTCGGAGGCGTCGGACTTGTCGACCCCGTCCCAGACGTTCGTGTACCAGGGCCGGTCGGCGGCGCCCAGGTCGGCGCGGGACTGCTTGGCCGCGTCCGGGTCGATGACGACGTAACCCGTCTCGCCCGGCAGCACGTAGTGCAGCCGCTGCCGGATCTGCTGCTCGGCGTACGAGTCGTCCTGCCAGCGTGCCTTGAGGTCGCGCAGCTGCTCGACGCGCTCGGCGGCCTGCTGCTTCTGCCGCTGCAGATCGGCGATCTCGGCGCGCTGGGAGACGTACTGCCTTATGGGATAGGCGAGCGCGACGACCAGGGTGCACACCACGAGCGCGAGCAGTGCCGCCCGGCCGGTGAGGCGGGAGCGGCGGGCCTGCCGCTTGGTCTGGGAGCGGTAGACCCGGGCCGCGGTCTGCTCGCCGAGCAGCTTGAGCCTGGTCGCGGTGGAGAACCGGTCCCGGTCCTTCACGGCCATGTCCCCGCCTCCCGTTCACACGCGCGTACGTCCCCGCACACGGTACGGGACCGGTACGGGGACGTACGTACGACTGGCTAAGGCTTAACCCCGGAAGGGTCAGCCCTTGAAGCGCGGGAAGGCGCTGCGGCCCGCGTACACCGCCGCGTCGTCGAGGATCTCCTCGATGCGCAGCAGCTGGTTGTACTTGGCGACGCGCTCCGAGCGGGCCGGGGCGCCGGTCTTGATCTGGCCGCAGTTGGTGGCGACGGCGAGGTCGGCGATGGTGACGTCCTCGGTCTCGCCGGAGCGGTGGGACATCATGCACTTGAAGCCGTTGCGCTGGGCGAGCTCGACGGCGTCCAGGGTCTCGGTGAGCGAGCCGATCTGGTTCACCTTGACGAGGAGCGCGTTGGCGGCGCCGTCCTCGATGCCGCGGGCGAGGCGCTCCGGGTTGGTGACGAACAGGTCGTCGCCGACGATCTGGACCTTGTCTCCGAGCTTGTCCGTGAGGACCTTCCAGCCGGCCCAGTCGTCCTCGAACAGCGGGTCCTCGATGGAGACGAGCGGGTAGGCCGCGACGAGCTCCTCGTAGTACTCCGTCATCTCGGCGGCGGAGCGCTCCTTGCCCTCGAAGAGGTACTTGCCGTCCTTGTAGAACTCGGAGGCGGCGACGTCGAGCGCGAGGGCGATCTGCTCGCCGGGGGCGTAGCCGGCTTCCTTGATGGCCTCGAGGATGAGGTCGAGGGCGGCGCGGTTGGAGTCCAGGTTCGGGGCGAAGCCGCCCTCGTCGCCGAGGCCGGTGGACAGGCCGCGGCCCTTCAGGACCTTCTTGAGGGTGTGGTAGACCTCGGTGCCCCAGCGCAGCGCCTCGGAGAAGGACTCCGCGCCGATCGGGGCGATCATGAACTCCTGGATGTCGACGTTGGAGTCCGCGTGGGATCCGCCGTTCAGGATGTTCATCATCGGGACGGGCAGCAGGTGCGCGTTCGGGCCGCCGAGGTAGCGGAAGAGCGGGAGGTCGCTGGCCTCGGAGGCGGCGTGGGCGACGGCGAGGGAGACGCCGAGGATGGCGTTGGCGCCGAGGGAGCCCTTGTTGTCGGTGGCGTCCAGGTCGAACATCGCCTGGTCGATCAGGCGCTGCTCGGTGGCGTCGTAGCCGACCAGCTCCGGGCCGATCTGCTCGATGACGGCGAGGACGGCCTTCTCGACACCCTTGCCCTGGTAGCGGTTCGGGTCACCGTCTCGGAGCTCGATGGCCTCGAAGGCGCCGGTGGAGGCGCCGGAGGGGACGGCGGCACGACCCGTGCTGCCGTCGTCGAGGCCGACCTCGACCTCGACCGTGGGGTTGCCTCGGGAGTCCAGGATTTCCCGGGCTACGACGACGTCGATGGACGGCACGAGCATCTCCTTCTTGGGATGTGACGCGGCTACGGCAGCACCGCAGCGGCTCTGCGAGACGAGCCTAACCGGCTCCGGCGGATCGGCCACGCTGCCGCCCACCTCTTGGGCAGAACCGAGAGTAAATTGTTTCCGAACGGAACAAAAACCTGCGCGGAAGCACGCGTGCGCGCACACAAAAAGCCCCGCCCCGGTGCGTACGGGGGAACACGCACCGAGGCGGGGAGTCCGTGGGGGACGGGGGAGGCCCTCACGTGTCCTCCATATTGGTGGACACGGCTGTGAAGGCACTGTGGTTCAGCTGGGTTTTACTTCAGGTGGAGCTGCTGACCCGGGTAGATGAGGTTGGCGTCCTCGACGATGTCCTTGTTCAGCTCGAACAGCTTCTTCCAGCCGCCCTTCACCTTGTGCTTCTCGGCGATGGAGCTGAGGGTGTCACCCTTGACGACCTTGTACTCGCCGTCGCCCTTCTTGACCTTCTTGCCGGTCGGGGTGGTGACGGTCTTCGTCGACTTCTTCACGGTCGTGCGCTCGGAGGAGCGGGACGCGGCCTGGGAGTCGGAGCGGGTCGTGTTCGAGGAGCTGCCGGCCGAGCTGGACGCGCTGCTGCCGTTGTAGGCGGCGCTGGACAGGCCCGTGCCGCAGACCGGCCAGGCGCCCTTGCCCTGGGAGGCGAGGACCTTCTCGGCGACGGCGATCTGCTGCGCCTTGGAGGCCTGGTTGGCCTGCGCGGCGTAGGCGGTGCCGCCGTACGCGGCCCAGGTGGAGGCGGAGAACTGCAGACCGCCGTAGTAGCCGTTGCCGGTGTTGATGGACCAGTTGCCGCCGGACTCGCACTGGGCGACGGCGTCCCACTCGGAGGCGGTGGCGGCGGAGGCGCTGCCGGCGGCCATCAGCGGGGCGGCGACGGCGGCGGCACCGGTGACGCCGACGACGGCGATGGCACGGGCGGTCTTGGACGGACGACGGTGCTTGCCCTTGCTGGAAAACAGCATGGATGGATCCCCTCACCGACGCCTGCGAGGTGAGCTGTCGGGTTCGGGCCGGTTGAGTTGCCCGGCCGCGCCCTCGTCTCCACGAGGCGCGGCTACACCCCAAGCCGCCACCGTCAACCATCCGGTGGGGCGCTTACCTTGGGTCCCCCGCTCCTGCCTACGGCGCTGTCAAGCGACGACTGTTCCCGCACGGCCGCTGGCAGGATTCGGCGTTGCGACCGACGGGGCTCGGGTTGCCGAGCGGTGACGACGGTAGACAGGGAATCCGGCGAATTTCAAAGACGATCAGGGCTTCTGAGACTCATCCCACACTTTCGCCAAATCGGACATTCGGCGCGAAGTGTGACGTGAACTCCCGTCTTTTTTCACCCCGTTCGAGGTCTATTCGGCGGGGAGGTCCAGGGTCTGACCGGCAGTGATGTGGTTCGGGTCGGTGCCGATGTCCTGCTTGTTCGCGTCATAGAGGGCGCGCCACCCGCCGTCCAGGTCAAGGGAGTCGGCGATGGAGGCGAGAGTGTCGCCGGCGTGGACGGTGTACGTGTCGTCCGTACGACCCGTGTCCGCATCCTCATCGGCGGCGGCGCCGCGGTGTTTGCCGCTGCCGACCGCGCCGGTGTCGACGAGGCTCCAAGAGCCGACGGCCTGCTCGGAGTTGTCCGAGTCGTCACCGTTCGCCCGATCTGTAGATGAGCTGTCGGTTTTCTGTGACTCGGACGGAGAGGCGGAAGGCGACGCGGAATTGCCGGATTTGGTGGAGTTGTCCGCACTGTCGGTGGAGGCGCTCGGCGAGGCGGAACCGTCGGATCCATCACCGGAGGACGAGGAACCCGATCCCGTGTCACCGGACGAGTTGGACAAGCCGGTGGAGCCGGAACTGTCGGACGAGTCCGAATTCCCGGACGAACCGGACGAGTCGTCCGCGACACCGGTGTCCACGTCGGCCGAGCCGGAGTCCTTGGTCAGCCCGGTGGTCAGTCCACAGGTGTGGAAGGCACCCACACCCTGGTCGTCGAGGAGCTTCTCGGCGACGGCGATCTGCTGGTTGCGGCTGGCCAGGTCGGCGCTCGGGGCGTAGTCGAGGCCGCCGTACTTCTCCCAGTCCTCCTGGGTGAGCTTCAGCCCGCCGTAGAACCCGTCACCGTTGTTCTCGCTCCAGGAGCCACCGGTCTCGCACTGTGCCACCTTGTCCCAGGTGTTTCCGTCGGCGGCGCTGGCGCCGCTCGCGGCGAACAGCGGGATCGCGATGGCGGAGCCGGTCACGCCGGCCGCGACGAGGAGTGCCGGAGCCTGGCGGGGGCGACGGTGACGACCGTTCCCGGAGAGCATGCGGGGGCCTTTCGCGAGACAGCAGTGACCGCGGCGCGTGAAGCTTGGGCCAAGCCTTGGCGCCGCCATGGTCCGTGAACCTATCGACTGACGATCACTTGTCACAAGTTAATGCCGCGTAGATCACGTGAAGATCACAGACTTGAGCGCGTGTCACGTTCGGCTGGAAGGACGTGTCGGCCCAACCGGGCTGAACTCGACCGGAAGCGTACGCAGTCCACGCATGATGAGCCCACCACGCCACCTCAACTCGGCGGGATCGGTGGCGAGTTGCAGATCGGGCAGCCGGGTGAGGAGGGTGGCGAGCGCGGTCTGCCCCTCAAGTCGGGCCAGCGGAGCGCCCAGACAGTAGTGGATGCCGTGCCCGTATCCGAGGTGCTGGTTGTCACGGCGGGAGAGGTCGAGGGTGTCGGGCTCGGCGAACCGCTCGGGATCCCGGTCGGCCGCGGCGAGTACGACGAGAACCGGATCGCCGGTCGCGATGTCCTGCCCGCCGATGCGAAGCGGCTCGGTGGCGAACCGCCAGGTGGCGAGCTCCACGGGCCCGTCGTAGCGCAGCAGTTCCTCCACCCCCGTCTCCAGCAGCCCGCGTTCGCCGGCGGCGAGGGAGGACTGGAGTCTGTGGCGCTGCTCGGGGTGGGTGAGGAGGGCGTACGTCCCGTTGCCGATGAGGTTGACGGTGGTCTCGAACCCGGCGAACAGCAGGATGAAGGCCATGGCGGCGGCCTCGTTCTCGGTGAGGTGCTCGCCGTGGTCGGAGGCGCGGATGAGCCCGGAGATGAGGTCTTCGCCGGGAGTGGGTTGGGCGGGCAGCGCTTCCCGCTTCCGATGGATGAGCTCGGCGAGGTAACCACGCATCTTCTTCACGGACCGCGCGACACCACCCCGGGGCCCGCCCCCGTGCCGGATCATCATCCCGGCCCAGTCCCGGAAGTCGTCCTGGTCCTCGCGAGGGACGCCGAGCAGATCACAGATGGCGTAGATGGGGAGGGGAAAGGCGAAGTCGTGAATGAGATCGGCTTCGCCCCTGGCCGCGAACTGGTCGATGAGGTGGTCGGTGAGCGCCTGCACACGGGGCGCGAACTCGGCGACGCGGCGGGGCGTGAAGGCCTTGCTGACGAGCCGCCGTAGCCGGGTGTGGTCCGGGGGGTCGATGTTGAGGAGATGGGTCATGAGCTCCGCCTTGCGCTCCCCGGGGATGCCGGTCTTCCCCTTGGCGTGGGCGGGCTCGTCGTGGTGCGCGGGGTTCTTGGAGAGGCGGGGGTCGGCGAGGGTCTGCTTGGCGTCGGAGTAGCGGGTGACCAGCCAGGCTTCCACGCCGCTGGGGAGGGTGGTGCGGTGGACGGGGGCGTGGTCTCGGAGCCATGCGTAGGCGGGGTAGGGGTTTGTGGCGAATTCCCAGGTGAAGAGTTCGGGGGTGGCGGGGGTGGGGTGGCTGGTCACTCCTTGACGGTATCCGGAGGGTCCGAGTCGGGGTCACCGGCCAGGTCCCTGAACTCCGGCTGATCCCTGAGCGGAAGGTTCAGGGCGAGTTTGATGCGCAGGGGCACCCCACCGCTCTTGACGATGAACGAGGACTCGCCGGAACTCCACGCGCGCTCGGCCTCGGCGTCCGCGGCGGCGTCCACAGTCCGGGGGGCCTCGGCGGACCGGAGCATCCAGTGCTTGGCGCGGCTGAGGTGGAAGCGGCCGAGGAGATACGCCGCGTCCCCGTTTCCCCGGTCCGCCGCCGCCTCCAGGTACGGGACGGCCGCTTGCTCGTCCCCGTCTTCCGTCTCCGCAATGAGGACTTTCGCCAGCCGGAAGGCCGCCTCACCGTCTCCCAGGTCCGCGGCTCGCCGATACCAGTCCTTCCGTTCCTCGCCATCCGTGTACTCCGCGAACCGGCGCATGACCCCGGTGTCGCCGGACTCGACACGAGAGCGCAACGCGTTGCGCGCAGCGTCCAGTACGGCTGCCCGGTCGATGCCCCACGACTCGTGAACGCCGAGCAGCGTCCACCAGACCTCGTCGGGTACGGGCGGCAGTTCCCCCGATGCCAACGCCTCGGCCACGAGAGCTCCATAAGCGCGGTAACTTCCGCGTTCCTCGCCTTCCACAAGCAGGCCCGAGGCGCGGAACAGCCGCGCGGTCGCCCACGCCAGCGCGTTCTCGAACGACTCCTGTGTGCGGGGTCCGGCCGGATAGAACTCCTCGACCTCCGTCAACAGCCCCACCGGCACGGCATCCCTGACGCCGCAACGCACGAGATCAACGGCTGCCTGAACCAGCAGTTGGCCGTGCGGGTGGTCGTGCGTGGTTCCGGGCCGACGCCACTCGTCGAACAGCAGATGCCCGACCGCGAAGTACGCCGCCGGGCCTTCGCCGCCGCTCCACATGTACGCGGCATGGGCCCGCGGGTCGTCCGTGTCCCGCAGCCTGCGCAGTTCCTCGTCGCTCCAGGCGCGCGGCACCTCGACGGTCGACGCCATGGCGACCAGACGGGACGCGGGCGTGCTTCTGACCCTCATCCGGTAGTACTCGTCGGTGCTCATGGTCCCCAGCAGGACCACGCCGGCACTGGTGAGGCGTCTCAACAGCCGAGGCTCCAGGCCGTCCTTGCCGAGGTGGTCGGTCAGCTCGTCCAACCACACCACATGGCATCCCGAGTCCGCGGGCAGGGAGGCGGGCAGCCGGCGCAGGACCTCGGCGGAGTCCGGGATGCTGACACGCCCGTCGCTCAGGGCCCGTGCGCCGTTCCACGCGGTGTACGACTTGCCCGTGTGCGACTCGCCGAGCACCAGGACCAGGCCGCCACGGTCCAGAAGCGCGTGTAACTCCTCGTCACAGTCCCGGGGAACGTACGGCGGTACGTCCGGCAGCCCGTGCACATGCCGGGTCGGCGCCACCCCGAACTCCCGGGGCGTCACCTCGCCCACCGGCCGCCACTCGATGGGCGCGGGAACAGTGCCGTAGTAGTTGTTCTGCACCTCGTTGTGCTGCTTCCCGACCACCCCGCCGGGGAAGTTGCCACCCCCGAAGTCCAGATGGTCACCGGCGACATACTTCACTGTCGCCCCGTCGCCCGTGATGGCGGCGCCGATGCCGCCGCCCGCCGCGACCGAGCGGTCACCACTTGCCGTGACGGTGTTGGTGGTACCGGCGGCAGGTGCCGGTGAGGGGCTGGGGCCGTACTCCGCAGCGATGGCTTGGAGTTCGGCGAGCTGGTCGGGGTGCTGGCGCTGCAGAGCCTCCAGCGCCCCCAGCCAGTCCACGGTCCTGGTGTGCTGCGTCGGGCGCCAAATCCAGCGCGGCTTGGACGAGAGGTCACCCTTCAACCGGGTCAGTACCTCTTTGACCTGCCTCGCCGCGGCCGGCACCTCCATCGCGCGCGTCAGCGCGTCCGCCAACGCCCCCAACTCCGCTGCCACACCGGCCCCCACACCTCGCACCCACCCGTTCCCCCAACCGTACTAAGCGGACACCCCCTCAGCAGCCCGTACCGCATCCCGATAAGCCCGCGCAGCAACCCGCAGTGCCGCCTCCGGATCCACCCCCTCCGCCTCCGCCCGTGCCGCCAGCGCGAGCAACTCGTAGCCGAGGCCCTCTCCTTGGGGCAGTGGGACCTCGAGTCCCGCCGTGCGTACGCGCGATGACAGCTTGGAGGCGAGGGCGAGGGCCGGCTGGCCGAGAGGTATGCCGTCCGTCACCGACTCGCGCTGCTTCTCTATGGCCTTGGTGCGCAGCCAGTGCTGCTTCACCTCCTCCGGCGTCGTCGCCGTCTCGTCACCGAAGACATGCGGGTGCCGGTGGATGAGTTTCGCGACGATGCCTCCCGCCACGTCGTCGATCGAGAAGGGTTCGTCCTCGTCCTCCTCCGCGATGCGCGCGTGGAAGACGACCTGGAGGAGGACGTCACCCAGTTCCTCGCGGAGTTCGTCGCGGTCGCCCTCCTCGATCGCCTCGACGAGTTCGTACGCCTCCTCGATGCCGTACTTCGCCAGGCCCTTGTGGGTCTGCTGGGAGGACCAGGGGCACTCGGCGCGGATGCGGTCCATGACCTGGACGAGGTCGAGGAGGCGGGCGCCAGGGAGGTCGTAGGAGGCGGGGAGGAGTTCCAGTTCCGGCATCGAGACCCGGCCGGAGCCGGCCAGGCGGGCGAGGCCGTCGGTGAGGGTCGGTTCGCCCTCGCCGGTCGCCACGACCACGACCGTGCGGCCGGCGGCGCAGGCGGACACCAGGTCCTCCGCCGTCGGGGACGTCTCTTCGACCCGTATGCCCGCCTCACGCAGATACGGCAGCTGCGGATGCGCGCCGTCCGCGCACAGCACCCGGTCGGCCGCGTGCAGCGCCTGCCAGGCGGGCCAGGACAGCAGGCCGGGGGCGACACGGTGGCTGGTGGTCAGCAGGACGATGCGGCCCGGAGCCGCCGGTGCGGAGCTGGTTGCGTTCACGGTTCGAAGCTAACCCACGCCGCCGACAACCCCTGAGTTATCCACAGGGGGCACTGTCCACCCCGTATCTACGCCGTCCCCTGCGAAGCCTGCGCCGTCACCTCTCGTACCCACGGCGTCTTCGCGTCCACGCGGCTGCTCTTCTGGACGTCCCAGGCGCCGTAGCGCGGGTTGAGGTCGACCTTCAGTTCCTTGGAGGCCTTGGAGAGAGCGTTCCAGAAGGCGGGCTTGCTGGTGTCGGTGCCGAGGCTCTGGGCGAGTTTCTGGGCCTCCAGCTGGAGGCGGAGGTTGTCGTCGAGGCGCTTCGGGGCGACGCCGTACTGCTGGAGCCAGGCCGTCTCGAGCGCCTTGGAGCCGCCGACCTGCTGTTCCAGGCCGGAGCGCATCTGCTGGATCTCCTTGGTGGTGACGGAGACGCCCGCGTCCTGGGCGGCGCGGTGCAGCACCCGGTCGAGGACCATGCCGTGCAGCGTGTCGCGGGTGAGGCTGCCGGTCTGGGCGACGGCCTGCTTGTACTGCGCGTCGTTCGCCACGGCCGCCCGCTGTGCCGTGCGCACCTCGTTCACCCGGTTCTCCAGCTGCGCCACGGAGATCCGCTGGCCGCCGACGACGGCTGCCGCGCCGGGATGCGCGTCGCTTCCGCAGGCGGTGAGGAGAGGGGCCGCGGCGGCGATCGCGGCGGTGAGCAGGAGCGCGGTGCGACGGCGGCGGTGCAAGGAAGCCTCCCGAGGAGATTGTGCGACGGTGCACAAAGTCTTGCGGTGATCGATGGTAGGCAGTGGGACGGCTGGGGCCAACCCATTCGACCAACGATTCATCGGGGCTTCGGGCACCGCCACGCCCCCGCGGGGTCCGGTCCAAGGGTGGAAGCCCTCAGCCCCGTGCGTCGACCGCCTGCTTCACCGCGGCCGCGACACCGGCGCGCAGTCCGTCGTCGGCGGGTACCCAGGCCACATTGTCCGTGCCGGCCTTGTCCTTGCTCCCGCTGCCACTTCCACTGCCCACGAGCACGAACCCCAGCTTCGCGTACCGTCGGGTCGCCTCCTGTGCCGCCTTCACCTCGGGGCCGCCCACCGCGAGGACGACCTCGCAGGAGCCCTGGAGCATGGCGTTGAGGAAGGGGCGGGCGTTGGCGGTGCTCTGTTCTCCGGTCACCGAGGAGTAGCTCACGCGCGCGTGCGTCGCGAGGGAGGCGTCCTGCATGCCCTGCCAGACGGCCGCGGCGGCCTTGGCGTTGATGCCGTTGCGGTCGGTGAGGAGGCACGCGTCGGTCTCGGTGTAGTGGCGGGCCCGGGTGGCGGGGATCGGCGGGCGGCTGCTGCCGTGGTGGTAGAGGAGGAACCCGGTCACGATCACCGCCAGGGCGACACCGACCGCCGTACCGATCATGGCGAGGGTACGTCCGCCGAGCGAACGCAGCCCGGCCACCGCCGCGCGCCCCACGGCGGCGAGCCGCGACGTCCCTTCGGCCCGGACCGGCCGTGTCCGCGTGACCTGTCGGACCTGCTTGACCATGTAGTGCTACTCCTCCACGCGCTCGGTCACCGGGTCGACGACGCGGTCGACGCCCGTGTGTCCCCCGTCTCCCGCCAGTCCTTCAAGTCCCACGCGCCCCGCGCCACCGGCGTCTGTCGCGCCCCCTGTCCGCTCCCCCGCCTCTACGAGCGCCGGTGCGCCGGCGTGCTCGCCGATCCACCGGCGTGCACTCCCGTCCGCACGCCCCTCCGCGCGCCGGGGCCACGCCGTCCACGCGTGCGCCGCGGCGCCCGCCATCGACAGTGTGATGAGCAGCAGGTCCACCCCGAACAGCGCGCCGTGCGTGTCGTCCGGGGTGAGCCCGAGGTCGGTGAGCCAGGCCACGAAGACCGCGCTGAAGCCGCCGAAGGCCAGCCAGTCGGCGCGGGCGCGGCGCCGCAGGGCGAGGACCAGGGACGGTACGGGGCAGAGCAGGCCGAGACTGAGCACCGGCAGCGCGGCGAAACCCGCGCGCACGGCCGGCAGTCGCAGCGCCGGCGCGGCAGGCAGCTTGAGCGCCCGCTCCAACAGCCTCGGCATCCTCATCGCCCTCGCCCTCGCATTTCAGTCGTAGGCCTTCGGATCGTCTTGAACGGGCGCTACTCAGCCGGTGATGGCGACCGGCCCGTCCCACGCGTCGCGGTCCACGGTGATCGTGTAACCGCCGCGGGACTCCTTGCTGTTGACCATGTACTGGTGACCCCGGCTGTGGCCGGTGAACTGGGTGCTGCCCCACGGCCAGTCGGAGGTGGTCGTGTTGGTCTTGTCCCAGAGCGCGTACCAGAGGTTGCCCGGCAGGTCGGTCTTGTCGGTCGCGGTGGCGATCGCCTTGGCGCTGGAGCTGGTGAAGCCGTAGTAGCCGGCGCGGTACGTCTTGGCGTGCAGTTCCTTGTCGAAGGCGCGCACGTAGGTCAGCACGGCGTTGTTGCAGGAGGTGTTCGTGGTGTCGTACGCCTCCATGTCGAGGAAGATCGGGCTGCCGGCCTTCATGCCGAGCGCCGAGGCCTTGGCCACCGCGTCGTCGGCCTCGCTCTTGCCGACGGAGGCGGCGGTGGAGGCGCTGATCTTCACCGAGCCGCCGGAGCCGCAGGACGGCTGGGAACCGACGTACAGCGGGATGAGCTTCCAGCCGACCGTGCTGACGGACTTGACCCAGGACGCGGTGAGGTTGGGCTGGCTGCAACCGCGGTTCTTGCCGCCGATGTAGACGGCGGCGGCGCCGTAGAAACCGGTGTGCCAGGCCTTCATGGCGGCGAGGGAGGGCGCGGCGCAGGTGTCGAAGGCGCGGCCCGTGTAGGTCTTCTGGGCCGGCCAGGTGGTGGCCGCCATCGAGGTCGTCGCGGCGATCCCGCCACCCGCGACGACGACGGCACCGGCCACGCCCCACGAGATGTACCTGCGCTTCTTCGACTGCCGATGGTCGGCCATCCCCACCCCTGTTCATGACAAGCGGACCTGTACGGCGACGCGTACACGTCCGACGAAAGTTTCTGCGGGTGTCCTGGAGCGGCGCGAGTCCGGCACGGCGAGGCGGCACGGCGGCGGCCGTACGACTCCTGCGTGGAACTGTTTTCGCGCACGCGGAAGTTTGGACACCACGAGCGGATCGCAACCTAACCGATGGAGTCCTTGGGCTCGGGAAACGGGTTCTATGGATCATCACAAGATTCCCTCAGGGCACGGCAAAAACTCCTGGATCACGGAACGCGGGCCCAGATCGTCACCGCGCTGAGGAAGTAGCGGGCCTTTCCTCACTCACCCCCCGGGCGACGGTCATTGCCCTAGCCTTGCCTCGACCTTGGGGGGTTGTTCGGCATGGAGAGACTTCCGAAACGGCTGGAAGCCGGTTGGTGGCAGCGGATCGGCTGGGCGGTCCTCGTCCTGGGTTCGTGCGGCCTGCTGAGCTGGGTGCCCTTCCTGTACGCGGCGATCCGCCGCGGCCGGCGTTCGGACTGGGGCGCCTTCGCCACCCTCACGTTCTACGAGTGTGTGACCCTGCCGTGGGCGGCGGTGCGCGGTGACGGGGCCGGCGACCCGTTCCTCGGCCTGGTGGTCGTACTGACCATGTTGCTGACGGCCGGCCTGCTGCTGTTCGGGTTTTTCGACAACCCGACCCCGAAGCAGCCCGGATACGGGGTCGCGCCGGTGCCGCCGACGCCGCCGCGGAATCCGTACCTGCGGTAGGTCACAGCCTCCGGGTGCGCCGCAGGATCCGTACGGCGGGCCAGGCCAGCAGCCCGGTGACGGCCCAGAGGAAGCCCGCGAGGGCGATCCATTCGCCAGTGCCGGTCTCGGGATCGCCACCACCGAAGATCGTGACCGCGAGCGCGAGGAAGGCGAACAGCCCGCCGAAGACGCCGAGCACGACCAGCCCGGCGGTCTGTCCGCCGGTGCGCCGGGCGGCCTGCGCGGGGGCCGCGGCCTCTGGGTTCCCCGCCGCAACAGGGGCCTCCGCGCGCGGTACCCGCTGCCGCGGCGGCAACTGCACGCGCGCGTGCGGCGGTACGGCCGCGTCGAGCGCCGCCATGGTGTGCGCGTCGACGCCGTAGAGACCGGGTTCCACGGCGACCGCGAGGCCGTCGGTGCCGATGAGACGTCGGCCGCCGTCGGGCCAGCTCAGCACCGCGGCGCAGGCGCGGTAGGGCACGGTCACGGCCACGTCGCTCCCGTCCCGCTCCCGGAGCGTCAGGCTGACCCCGTCGTCGCCGACCACCAGCGCGGATCCGTCCTTGGCCACCGCGTCGAACCGCCGCCCGGTGACGGCGTACGTCGAACGGGTCGGCGCCTCCGCGTACCCCGCCCAGTCGGCACTGTGCCCCGCGGGCACCTGGAGCAGGGCGGTGCTCGCCGCCTCCAGGGCCACCGCGTGCAGATGCGCCGGCGTCACCGACCACAGCTCGTGACGCAGCTCGTCGAGCCCGCGCGGCGCCCGCCCGACGAGCAGGTCCTCCGCCGCGCTGGGCAGCCGTCGCACGGCCGCGTCGGCCGCCGTCAGTGCCGCGTCGGAACGTGTGCGTACGGCGTCCAGGTCGGCCTGCGCGACACGGCCGGCCTGGAGCGCGGCGAGGACGTCGACGAACCCGCCGAGCACCGCGTCCTGCTTAGCGGGCAGGGCGTCGGCGAAGGCGGTGAGGAGGGCGTGGCCGTCGCGGCGGGAGGCGTAGTCGGTGGCCGTCGTGTAGGAGTAGCCGCCTTCCTGGCGCAGGGCGCGGGAGAGTTCGCGTTCCAGGACGCCCGCGTAGACCCGGGCGGCGGTCGTGTCGGTGACGACGGCGTCGAGCAGGACACCGCCCTGTCCGCCGGAGAAGTGGGCGGGCGTGACGAGGAGCGCGGAGGTGACGGCGGGCATCGGGTGCCGTGGGCCCTGGGGCAGCCTCGGGGTGAGCCCGGCCGGGATGCGTTCGCCCGCGATCCACAGCACGGCGTTGCCGCCCGTGAACCAGGTCCGCGTCCAGTGCCGTACGTCCTCGGGGCGCAGTCCGGGCACGCCCCACTCCGGGTAGCTGGGCAGGCCGTAGCCCTGGGCGCCGTAGCGCCACAGCGGGAGTTGGCCGGGCTCGCGGCGGGACTCCTCGGTGCGCAGGATCTCCTTCTCGGTCTCCAGGCGCTCCATGGGGAGGTCGGCGAGGGAGGCGCAGACGCCGTGGAGGTAGGCGACGACCTCGTGCTCGGTGCCCTCGACGTGGAAGTGGGTGAAGGCGGCCTTGGTCTCGCCGTTGAAGTGGTAGTCGGCCAACCCCTGCCGGTACAGGGCGAGATGCTCCACGAGGTGGGTGACACCGGCGCGGGCGAGGGTCTCGTCGGCGGTGCCGACGCGGAAGACGAGGCCGGCGCGGGTGGGGCCGGGGGCGTACGCGAAGAGGGTGGGTATGCCTTCGAGTTCGGTGAGGTGGATGGTTACGGGGGTTACGGGGGTGTGGTGGCCGTCCTGCGGGTACCGGGGGTTCATCTTCGGCCTCTCAGGGCGGTGTCGCGGTGGCGGACGTATGCCTCGGCGGGCTTGCCGAGGTAGCTCCACGGGTACTCGGAGGCGAGGTTGCCGAGGGCGCGGAAGTGGGCGGCGGCCTGTTCGGTGTCGCCGATGAGGGAGAACATCGCGGCGAAGCAGCCCTGGACGGCGACCCAGCCGTGCGGGCGCCCGAACTTCGGGTGGAACACCGACCGCTCGGCGGCCTCGACGAGTTCGGCGTGAACGTGCGGCTGCCGCAGGTATTCGGCGCGCTTGTCGTCGCCCTTCAGGTCGAGCCAGTGCTCGATGTGCGCCTCGGCGACCAGGCCGCCGCTCAGCGCCCCCTCGGGGGCGGCCAGTAGACACTCCCGCACGAAACCGTGCGCCTCCTCCCAGGTGCCGCCCCACTTGGGACACAGCTGCTGGAGGAGACGGGACTGCCCGGTGAAGTGGTGCGGGTGGTACTTGGCCAGCCGGTCGTAGCGCCGTCGGGCCTCGTTCTTGCCCAGGGACAGTCCCCGGGCGGTGTTCAGCCGCTCGGCCCAGGCAGCGTCGTACGACGGGTCGACTGCCGTGGCGCGGATGAGCAATTGCTCCGCGTCCTTCAGGTGTGCATGGAACGCCTTGAACTGCTCCCTGCTCACGTCCTTGGCCCGCGCCGAGGTCCGTATCTCCCATCCGACCTGCACCAGCCGCGCACCGAGCAGGGTGAGTGCGAACACGTCGTACGGTGCGGCACTCACCTGCTGCCGGAGCGCATGCTCGACGCCGTCGACCTCGGTCAACACCCGTACGACGAAGGCGCGGTCGGTACCGGGCGGCAGGCTGTCGTAGTACTGCCGGACGGAGGCCCAGTCGGCGGCGGTCGCGGCCTGCCGCAGCCAGGTGACCTCCGGGTAGGCGGAGGCGAGTTCGAAATCGGGGTCGGGGCCGGGGTAAGGCCCGGGCCCGGCGTCGGGTGGTGGCATGCGGCGGATACTAAGCGAGGGCTGTGACATCGAGCGCGGCGGGGAAACCGCAGGTCAGAGATGGGATGCGGCAGAGCCGGGCTTGACCGTCGGCGGACTTTCCGTCCAACTCCCGTTCACCGGATCGCTATACCGTCCGCACCTTTCCGTACCTCTCTACTGCTCTCCAGGAGTCCTCTCCATGTCCCTGAACGCCCGCCGCAGCCGCCAACTCCTCGAAGCAGCAGCCCCCTTGCTGCTCCAGGGCGAGCGGATCGAATTCGCCTCCCTCGCCGGCGTCGGCTCGGTCTCCGTCCGCAAGCAGGCCCTGACGGCGGCCGTCGTGGGCGTACTGAGCGCGGGCACGGTGATGGCCACGGTCACTCCGCGGCCCATGTACATAGTCCTGACCGACCAGAGAATCCTGTTCTTCGACGGCAACCGGGGTGGCAGACCGGGCAAGTTGCTGCTGAACCTGCCGCGTCCGTATGTCTCGGCGGGCGGTTCGAGGAAGGCGTTCCTGGGGTTGCAGTTCGTCACGCAGCTGTCGGTGGAGGGACAGGAGCAGGGGCTGAAGGTGACGTTTCCGGTGCAGCATCGGGGGGACGGGCCGCGGTTTGTGGCGGGGTTGAGGGTGACGCGTTGAAGCCCAGGCGGCCACTTCAGGCCGCGGCGAACTCGCACCATACGTACTTGCCCCGACGGCCCTGCCTGACCAGCGGCTGCCAACCCCACTGATCGGCGCAGGCCCGTACCAGGGCCAGCCCTCGACCACCTTCCGACTCGGCGACCTGGTCCCAGGTCTTCGATGGTTCAGGGGGCGCCGGGTCGGCGTCCCAGGCGCCGATCCGCAGCACGCCGGGCGACCAGTGCACGCGCAGGGCGACGGGCCCCTTGGTATGGCGTACGGCATTGGAGACCAGCTCGGTGGCGGGGAGTTCGGCGACGTCGACGAGGGTGATCAGGCCGTGCATGGTGAGGATCAGGCGGAGGGTGCGGCGGCAGACGGTGACGGCGCGGGGGTCGTTCGGGATGTAGAAGGTGTACTCCCAGGGCTCTTGGATCTGGGCTGCGACCTCGGTTTGGGACTCGGTTTCGGGCATACGTCGGCTCCGGTTCGGGGTGGGGTCTCGGAGGGCGGCGGGTGTCGGCGGGCGGTGGCAGTGCCGCGGCCGTCCTGGCAGGGCGGAGCGGTGCGCTTCCGGGGTCCCGGGGGTGCCGCAGTGTGTGCGTCGCGCCACCGACGGTAGACCTATCCGTTTAAGTATTGCAAGGCGATCGCGTAACGTAACCCCCGAACGAGTCGCGCTTGCGGGTGTGTTGGGAGGGCAATCGATGGCCTTGAGGAGCGAGCCGACGGCACGCCAGATGCGTCTGGCGGTCGAGTTGCGGAGGCTCCGCGAGGCGGCAGGTCTCACGACGCGCGAGGCGGCGACGCTGCTCGGCGTGAGTTCCGCACAGATCAGCCAGATCGAAGCCGGCCTCACGGGCGTGAGCGCGAAGAGGCTGCGCCTTCTCGCGGCCAACTACTCATGCACGGACAGCGAGTTCGTCGAGGCCCTCGTTGCCTGGGCGACCGATCGGACGCGCGGCTGGTGGGAGGAGTACCGGGGCCTGTTGCCCACGCCGTTCCTCGACCTCGCCGAGTTGGAGCACCACGCGACGTTCCTGCGCGAGGTCCAGTTCCTGTTCGTTCCCGGCCCGCTGCAGACGGAGGACTACGCCCGAGCCGTCTACGGCTACCGCGTCCCCGATCTCCCCCGTGAGGAACTGGAGTTGCGGGTCCGCCACCGCATGCAACGCAAAGTCATCCTGGAGGGCCTCGCTCCCACACCGTATGAGGCGATCATCCACGAGGCGGCACTGCGCATCATGGTCGGCGACCGCGCCGCCACACGGGCCCAGCTCACCTGCCTGCTCGAACGCTCCGCAGCGGATCATGTGACCGTGCGGGTCATCCCCTTCAGCCTGGAGGGGTTCGCCGGTGCGGCAAGTGCCATGGCTTACGCGGGAGGCGCCGTACCCAAACTGGACACCGTCGTGCGCGACGCTCCCCAGGGCGCGGCCCTCATCGACTCCGAGGCCCAGCTCGGCGCCTTTCGAACGCTCTTCCGTAAAGTGGAGGCCGCGTCGCTCGACCCCGAACGGTCCCGCGACTTCATCCACAGGCTGACGAAAGAGCTGTGAGGCACCCGATGGACACCCCCGGCAACTGGCGGAAGTCGTCCTACTCCGGCCCGGGCGACGGCGACTCCTGCGTGGAAATCGCGAACAACCACACCCTCATAGCGATACGCGACTCCAAGGACCCCGACTACGGGACCCTCATCTTCCCCACGAACGCCTTCAGCATCTTCCTCATGAACCTCAAGTCGATTCCTGAGAAGTCCCAATTCGTATAATCAAGCGGAGTTCAAAAATCTCATTCTCACCCTTGCCGCAGCTGCCGAAGCCCGAGTTCACCTTGATCCACGTCAAGGTTCCCTCTGAGGTGCCCGCCCAGATTGCTGTCGCTCTCGGCAAGACGGGCATTCCGGCCGGGTTGATCGGATACGAGTACCGGCCACTGAATGAGGCGGTGTTCCTTGAGGGGATCGTTGAGCAGGGGCTGGTCGCCATCGCGACGAGCGGCCTGTTCGGACGCGTCGCCGTCGACGTTGCCACTGGCCACGTGGTGCAGATTCCCAAGGTCGATTCAGCGAGGGCTCCCCGTCTCGTGAACAGCGATCTCGGCTCCTTCAATCAATGCGTGGCCGCAGTGATCGGGCGCTTCCCATTCTACGCGGACGGCTACGGAGACAGGTACGAGGTGGTGGCGGAAGAGCTTCGAAATCTGATCGCCGGCATCGACGAGGCAACTCTGACGCACAATGGATTCTGGGAGACGTTCTGCGACGACGTTGCGATGGGGGACTACGAGGACTGGGATTCCTGAGCTGACGGCGAACTTCCCCCTTGGCCAGCCGCAAGCGCAGTTATCAGCGTTGCAATCTGTCAGAAAAGCGTGTCTTCGCCCGTCGGCGGATCGACCGAGATCTCCGAAGCCCCAGAGCTACCCCGACTCTTTACAGGACTTTTTAGAGCCACCCCTTCTACATCAATATCAAGCTCGTCAGGAGCCGGAGTGTACAGCTCGATTCCATACCCATCCAAGACGCATCCAGAGCCATCAAGACTGAAGTCAACCGATCTCGACCGCAAGTCGGCCAGGACTTCCCCGAAAGGCCTCGCAAGGAGTTGAACGCCAGAAAATGAAAGTCCTGATGCGGCTGTCGCCTCAATAAAATCCAGGCGGTCAGCCTCGTCAAAGTGAAGCATCAGCCCAATCGAAGAATAATGGTCAATGAGAGATTCTCCGGGACTCCTCCTAAAGGAAGAGAAACTTCCCAGCCTTTCGCGAATCTCCTTCCGCGAATCGCCGAAACGGGCGCACTCAGTCCCAACCCAGGGAATTACTTCATTCACAAGAACCTCCGTCCACGATGATCCCAGCATCCGAAAGTGTGTAGACAGCCGGCATGACGACAGCAGACGTGCTGCTTGGTAGACGAGGAGCACGGCGTATGACGAGGCTCACTGTTCGCTGGTCCTGTGGGGATGCGAGACGTCCAAGGTGCATACGAAAATACGCAATGCCCCTGCCCTTCCAACGACTACCTGTGTCGGTTTACTCAAACCGTAAGCCGAGTTCCCGGCATCTTCGACCGGCCTCCAGCTCAAGGAGCCGTTGTCCCATTCCTTGCTGTCGACGGTGACCAGCAGGCGCATTGGGGCGCCACAGTCGCACAGCATTTCCCGAGGACCCGTCAAGTGCCAGAAAGCGAACCCACCCGCCTTCCAACCAGGCGCAACCGACAGGTCGTACTGATAGTGCGGGGCCTCCTCATCTTCCCAGTCCTCCCATCCTTCCAGCGACTCCTGAAGATCTTCCGGAAGGAGCTCGAAGGCCTGGTGCTCAAGGATTTCCTCTGGGTCCAGCAGGCAAGGTTCAGGAACATATCCTGCACGCCCTACAACCTTGAGCTGTGGCGCCATCGAGAGTGACTCATGAATGCTTGTAGAATTCCGCCAGACCAGGCGGACATCAACCTTTTTCTCAGCCCCGTGAGCATCGAATGGGCACCAGAGAATCTGCAACAGGTCACTCCCGTCCGGAAAATTCAGACCAGGGATGTCTCGCTGAAAAATCTGGAGTACCGGGAGCATGGGAATTTGTGCATCGTCGCCCAGTTCGGGGGCGTAGTTCCCTCTCTTGTTGAGCGCGTTCAACTCATCACGCTCTTCGTCGGTGGGGCCGATCGGCCGGCCATCGGAACCGAGCCGCGTCCAGGCCGCTTCCAGGATGCGCCGACGTCGCCTGACATTCTCCAGCAATTCACCGCGCGACTTGCGATGACTTGCCGCGCAGACCAGCCAAGGTTCGTCCGCCGGCCACAGCAGCGGACCGCCCACCGAACTGTCAGTCGGGGCAGGGCTGCCGGGACGGGGGTGAAGTCGCGTCGCCTTGGCAACGTGCAGTCGAAGCTCCGGGAAGACCGCGTCGATGTCAACGGGTCGCGAAGGCGTTGTTCGAGTCATGCTTACCTCGTGCACCTTCGCACTAGAGTCGGCCGTCGCCTTGATGGCCAGGTCCACAAAGTCGTGGTCCGTGTGCGTCACGATCACTGCGGTGATCTTGTGCGCCTCCACAGCCATAACTCTCAGCATGGGGTTGGCAATCGCTTCGCTCATCTACGCAAGCTAGTCGCCGAAATTTACAGAAACCACTCTGTCGAATGAGAGAACCTGCACGGATACTTCTTTACGAGGCCTAAGAGACTGTAAGCACCGAGATCTTAAATCCGGCCTTACCAATCAGTCTACTGGGAATGAAATGAGCGCCAAAGTCATCTCATTACTTTCTGAAGAGGTCACTGACGATCGACGTCTCCGGACTGGGACCCGAACGTCATACAACCGGGGGCGACCCTCGGAGACCGCCCGTAAAAACCAGCCTCAGTCTTCGACCGGCTCCACGCTAATGGGTTCGGCACCGCCCAGATAGAGCATGCATCCCGCATCCTCCACGTCCATGTTCTCTGGTGGGACCACGTAGATTCCCGCAGTGGGCGCGGGAGCCCAGCCGAGGTTGCGCGGAGGGTCATACTCTTCGTAATGCCCTACATAAAGCCGCGTCGGCGGGATGGAAACCGTACAGATGTCCCCCGGGTGGAGTTCAGAAAAATCCGGCTCAAGCTGATACGGGACCCATTCAGGGTTCGAATCGCCGTACGGCAGGGAGAATTTTCCATCCCATCGAAAATTTGAGGAGTTGTCGATCACCCCCCACGGCCATTCGAGAGTGACCTGCCGTGAATCCGCCTCGACCACTCGAGCACTTGCCGGCTCACAAGAGACGATGACTTCGTCACCAACCTGAGGAACCATATCCCGCCACCACTTGTTCTCGCCGTGAACAGAGCTGGTGCACATGGACTCATGTGCACCAGCTCATACTACATAAGAGGGCATTGGCCTAGCAGTTAGAGTCGCCAGAACATTCTGAACGGTGTGGTTCCTGGACCGCCTCTGAACCGCTTCCCACCGAGGGTCAGCCCTGGGTCCTTCGACAGGGCCGAGTTACATTCGTCGCAGATATTTCGGGAGGCCGCGCCGAACACAACCTCCTCGTCGTCGGCGAGACTGTTCAAAATCGTCGTCTCAGCGTGCCCCTCACCTTGTACGAAAGAATCCTTCGCCCACTGTTGCCAGCTGTCAGGTGCGGGCCCGTTGTGGTTCACGGCAGTACGGATCGAGATATCTCCCGTCGTCTTGTTGCGAACCCCGACAACGGCCGTCGTCCCGTACTGCCCCTGCGCTCCTCTGGCACCTGGAATGGTCTCGTTCGTGGCCCGGTACCGGGCTTGCTGGAGGCGGTCGGCAGCCGAGTAAGCGTGCTGTGCTTCCTCCTCGTTGCTGAGGCCTCCACGACCGTCACAGTTGTGGACGAGGACCGGCGTGTCCCCAGCCTGCACATAGTAGGTGTGCAGGGTGCCGATGGTCAGGTCGTACGTCGTGGTGTTTGCGTGGTACAGCCGGACGCCGGTGATCTCGGCCGTTCCGGTCGGCGTCTGGAGGACGTCGCCGACCTTCAGGTCCTTGCCCTGGACGAACGCCGATTGGGTCTCGTCGTAGAAGGGGTGGTGGAAGGTCGTCGTCAGGTGTGCGCCCTGCGGATCCGACGACGTACCGACAGTCTTGGTGCTCTGGTCGGACGTTGTCGCTGAAGAGACCGCCGCGACCGTCTTGGCCACCGTCTCCTGGCCGGAGGCATGACCGTGACTCGCCGCCAGTGCGCCCAGTACCGCTGCCGAGGCCGCCAGGCCGAACGCCGCCTTGCGGGCGACCTTCTTGGCCAGGGACTTCGCCCCGGCCTTCACACCCTCCTTGACGTCGGCCTCGGTCGTCGCCTTCGTCGCCTTGATCGTCAGGTCCACGAAGTCGCGGTCCGTGTGCGTCACGATCACCGCGGTGACGTTGTGCGCCTGCGTACCCGCCACTCCCGGCACCGAGTTGGCAATCGTGTCGCCCACCCGCACCTGGTTGATCGCCTTTGTCGAACCGTCTGCCAACAACACCCGGGTTGAGCCCGTGAAACTGTGCGGGCATGTCCCCGACCGAGACTGCGACCTAGACCCCGCCGCCTCCGACTCCGCCGTAGCCGCCGCCTCGTCCGTGGCATCCGCGGCCCCGGCCTCCCCAGCCTCCGCCGCCTTCCCGAACAGCCCGCCGACGACCTCCATGGCCTTCGGCGCCGCCTTGGCAAGGAGCTTGCCGCCCAGGGAACCCAGCGCGCCGCCCACCGCGCCCGTCACCGCGCCCTCGACCGCCGAGCCCGCAAAGGCGCCCACACTGCAGTCGCTGCCGCCGTTGTCCGCGCACTTGAAGCCCTGCTCCACCAGCGAGCCCGCCGCGCCCGCCAGCGCCGCGCAGCCGATCGTGCCGACGCCCGCTGTCGCCGCCTCGCAGCCCGCGAAGACCACGGTCGAGACCACGATCGACGTGATCGCCGCCGCATGGTGCTTCACGAACTTCGCGGTCGACTTCACCGCCTTCACCGTGGCGTGGTACGCGGTGCGGGTCGCATGGGCGACCGCCTTCGCCGCCTTCTTCACGGCATGCGCGACCTTGTGTGCCGCCTTCTTCACCGCGTGGACCACGCGGTGCACGGCTTTCGAGACCTTGTGATACGCCGTATGGACCGCATGGACCGCCGCGTGATACACGCGTTTCACATGCCGGACCGTGTAGTGGTACACCCGCCGCGTCACCCGCACCGTCGCCCGGTACACGTCCCGCACCTGGTGCACGACCTTGTGGGCCGCGTGCTTGACCGCGTGGACGACCTTGCGGGCCACGTGCTTGGCCGCGTGGTAGACGGCCTTCGCGACGTGCTTGACCTTCTTCGCCACGTGCTTGGCGGCCTTCACCTCGCACGAACCCGTCCACCAGGAGCAGTGGCCCGACTCGTCCGTGCCCACCAGCGGGTTGTCGTCGACGTAGGCGAACGGGTTCGCCGCCGCCGAGTCCGGCATCGGGTTCGGCGAGACGCTGTCCTTGTTCAGGAACTCGCCCGTGTTCGGGTTGTACCAGCGTGAGGCGGTGCCTACGTCACCCGTGCCAGGTTCCGTCCAGCCCGACTGGAAGCCGAGATGGCCGATCAGTGACGCGACCGCCGTCACCTTGCCCAGCGGGTCGTACGTCGCCGAGCCGGACAGGGACGTCGCGCCCGACGTGAAGGTGCCCACCACGTCGTCGTGCAGGTCCGTCAGGGCCAGGGCCCCGGTCGACGAACCCGACCCCTTCACCCCGACCAGGCCGCCCGACGGGTCGTACGTGTACGACGCGTCGCCGTCCGTCGCGATCGTGTTGTCCGCGCCCGAGTAGGCGAAGGTCCTGGTCGTGGACCCGCTCGTGTCGGTGTCCGTGATGTTCCGGCCCAGCGCGTCCAGCGTGTACGACTGCGTGCCGGCCACGATCTGGTCGCCGAAGGCGTCCGTCTTGAAGGCCGCCGTACCGCCGGCCGTCGACGACTCCTGCGTCATCGTGCCGCGCGCCGAGTACGTGTACGAGTTGGTGCCGTCCGAGGTCAGCTGGTCCCGTGCGTCGTACGTGTACACGTCCGAGCCGACCCGCACGCGGTTGCCCGAGGCGTCGTACTGATACGCCGTGGTGGCCGTGCCGTTGTTCCAGGAGGTGAGGCGGTCCGACCAGTCGTAGGTGTACGTGTTCGACGACGCGCCCGTCACACCCGCCGTCGTCTTCGACGTCAGGTTGCCGTTGTTGTCGTAGCCGTAGCTGAAGCTCGCCAGCGTCGACGCGCCCTGCACCAGCACGTCGCTGGTCAGCTCGTGCGCGCTGTTGTAGCCGAAGGTGCGGGTCTGGCCGGTGCTGCCGTACTTGATGGTCTTGACGTTGTTCAACTGGTCGTACGTGTACGTCAGATGGGTGCCGCTCGCCGCGTCGTCCAGGGAGGACAGCCGGCCCGCGGTGTCGTAGCCGTACGACTGCGTGCCCGCCGCGTCGGTCCGCGAAAGCATCGAACCGTCGTCGTTGTACGTGAAGCTCGACGAACCCGCCGAACCGGAGGCCGACAGGATGTCGCCGCGGTCGTCGTACGTGAACGAGTCACTCGTGGACGCCTGGTAGTCGATCGCACCCGACGTGCCCGCCGTGTCCGTGGCCGCCGAGGTGACCCGGCCGTCGGCGTCGTAGGAGAAGCTGTGCTTCGCCGTGGCCGCTTCCGCGCCCGAGCCGGTCATCGTCTTGAGCTGGTCGTTGTCGTCGTACGTCATCGACGTCGTGACCCCGCCGGGCGCGGTGGCCGAGGTGACGTTGCCGTCCGCGTCGTAGGCGAAGGTCGTCGTCGAGTCCGCGGCCGTCGTGTACTGCGAGGTCGTCGGCTCGATCACCTTCTCCTGTTGGCCCCACGGGGTGTAGCTGTAGCGCCAGTTGTTGCCGCGGCCGTCGGTGAAGCGGGTGCGGTTGCCCGCCTGGTCGTAGCCGAAGGACGTGGTGATGGAGGTCGTCGCGTCGACCGGCTCGACCTGCTGGGTGATGGTGCCCGCCGCGTCGTACGTCCAGCGGGTGGTGTGCTGGTTGGCGTCGGTGGCGGCGACCAGGTTGCCGTTGCCGTCGTACTGCTGCGAAGTGCCGTACAGCAGCGTGCCGTTCGAGTCGTAGCTGCGGGTCGCCGTCGGGTCGTCGTTGACGTTGTAGTCGGTGGCCGTGTAACTGCCGTCCGCCAGCGTCGTCTTGGTGTTGTTGTCCTCGAAGTCGTAGGCGTAGGAGGTGGAGTTGCCCGCACCGTCCGTCACCGAGGTGACGTCACCCGCCCGGTTGTAGGCGTACGACGACGTCACGCCGCCGGGGCTCGTCACCGACGCCACGTGCGCGCCGTACGGGTTGCCGGTGGTCACCCCGTACGAGTAGTTCGTCGTCAGTGTGCGCGTCGACGGGTAGCGCTCCAGCGTGGTGGAGGTGACCTGGCGGCCCAGGTAGTCGTACGTCGCCTGGGTCTGCGCGCCCGTGCCGTCCGTGGCAGTGCGCTGCTCGCCGTTGGCGTCGTAGGTGGCGTGGATCTTGGTGCCGTCGGGGGCGGTCGTCTGGGCCAGGTCGCCCATCTGGTCGTAGAGGTAGGAGGTGGTCTTGCCGCCCGGCGTGGTCTCGCCGGTCTGGTTGCCCTCGCTGTCGTACGTCCAGACGGTCGTGCCCGCGTTGGGGTTCGAGGCGCCCGCCGGGGTGTACGACGGCAGGGTCTCGCTGACCTTGTTGCCGTCGGCGTCGTAGGCCGTGGTGGTGACCAGGCCGTTCGGGTCCTTCTCGGCGACCGCCTCACCGAAGGTGTTGAAGCCGCTGTAGGTGACCGGGCGGACGGTCTGCCCGTTCGCGGCGATGCCGTCGGCCTCCGCCTGGACGGCCGGGGCCGTGGTGGCCACGAGGTTGCCGGCCTCGTCGTAGTCGTAGTTGGTGGTGTGCTGTTCCGGGTCCGTCTCGGAGGTGGGCAGACCCCGCTTGTCGTACGTGTACTTGGTGGTCTGCTGGTCGGAGGAGCCGACCGTGCCGCCCGAACGTCCCTTGCCGTAGAGGGAGTTGATCTCGCTCGCCGACAGCGCCCGCTGGTAGGTCTGGACGTTGCTGACCGCGCCGTTGACGGCGTTGCTGACCGCGCCGCCGGCGGTCTTCGCGCCGCCGATGGACAGCGGTCCCGAGCCGGTCCACGGCGTGGTGTTGCTGGCGGTGTCCGCGAGGGAGCCGTTGACGTACAGGCTCATGGTGCCCGTCGACTGGTCGAAGACGCCGACCAGCTGGGTCCAGGTGTTCAGCGCGGGGGCGCTGGAGGCGTAGGCGTTGTAGTACGCCGTCGGGGTGCCGGAGGAGTCCTCGCTCGGTGAGATGAGGCGGAACACGCCCTGGCTGGAGGCGTACTGGAGGTAGAAGGAGGAGCGGTTGGTGCCGCCCTGCGAGACGAAGGTCCGGAAGGTGGAGGTGTCGGACAGCTTCACCCACGCCGAGACGGTGTAGGAGGCGCTGGTGTCCAGGACCGGGCTGTTGGTGGAGATGATGTCGCCCGCGCCGCTGGTGTCGCCGCTGAACTGGGCGGCGTCGTCCGACCAGTTGACGCCCGCGCCGGCGGTCGCCGTGTTGCCCGTGCCCGACGCGTCGGTGACGCTGCGGCCGCTGGTCTGGTTCAGCTTCCACCAGCCGGCCGGGTGCCCCGCGGCGTCGCCGTACAGCGTCTCGCTGAGCAGGTTGCCCATGTCGTCGTACGTGTCGGTGGTGGTGCGGTCGTAACCGGTCGCGTCGTGGTCGTTCTCGGAGGCGACCTGGTCGTCCGGGGTATACGAAACCGTCGACACGCGGTCAACACCCGTCGGGTCGACGGTCGTCGAGGTCGTGCGGTCGGAGGCGTCGACCGTGTAGTTGGTGACGTTCTCGCCGTTGTCGGTCGTCTGGGACAGCAGGTTGCCGGCGGCGTCGTAGGTGTCCGACTCCAGGGTGTAGGTGCTGCTGCCGTCCGAACTGGTCTTCTTCACCGTCGCGGTGAGGCCGTCGTCGGTGTAGGTGTACGCCGTCTTGTTGCCCATGGCGTCGGTGATCGACGCCAGCCGCCCGGCCGGGTCGTAGGCGCGGGAGGACTCGACGAGCGAGGCCGCGGTCTGCGGGTTGACCGGGTCGCCCGTGTACATCAGGGCCTGCGTGAGCAGGTTGCCGTTGTCGTCGTAGGTGTAGTCGGTCTCGTTGCCGGCGCTCGTCACCTCCTTGGTCTTGTTGCCGGAGGTGTCGTACGTGTACGTCGTCGTGTTGCCGTACGAGGTGCCCGCCGCGACGTTGGCGTCGGACTCGGTCAGCAGCCGGTCGTAGGAGTCGTAGGTCTGCGTCTCGGTGCGCGAGGTGTCGCCGCCGCTCGCGTCGGAGACGGTCTGGGAGAGGACGTCGCCGTCGTCGTCGTAGACCGTGCTGGAGACCGCGGAGTGCGTGGCGCCCTGGACCCGGTCGGTGATCTGCGGGTCGCTCTCGCTGGTGACCTGGCCGTTCTTGTCGTACGCGTAGGTGGTCGTGAGCCCGTTCGGGTAGGTGTCGGAGACGACCTTCTGGCTCAGGACCTGGCCCACACCGTCGTAGGTGTACGACGTGACGAGGCCGATGGCGTCGGTGGTGGAGGCGACGTCGCCGTTGGCGAAGTACGACACGGAGTTGACCGCGCCGCCGGGGCTGACCGTCTTCACCGGCAGGCCCTTGGGGACGACACCGCCGTCGGCGGACGGGTAGGTGCTGGTGCCGTCGCTGTAGACGGTGGTCGTGGCACGGCCGCTCGGGAAGCCGGGGACGGCCGGGCCGGTGACGACGGTCTGGTTGCCCGCCGAGTCGTAGGTGTACGACGTCAGGTAGGTGTTGTCGGTCGCGGACGCCGAGCGGCCGTCACGCTCGGTCAGCAGCTGGTCGTTGCGCGGGTCGGCCGTCGTCAGCTGCGCGGTGGTGTCGTCCGGGTAGTACGAGTAGTACTCGGTGTTGCACTTGTTCGCGACCTGGTCCTGGCAGTTCGTCGACGAGACGATGTTGCCGCGGACGTCGTGGCCGGTGGTGGTGACCGCGCCGTTCGGGTCGGTGACCGTGTGCTCGAAGCCGGCCGTGTCGTAGCCGAAGCTGGTCTTGTTGCCGAGTCCGTCGGTCTCGGTCAGGGCGCGGTTGCCGTTGTCGACGTCGTAGGTGTACGTCAGCGTGGACGTGGTCGGCGAGGTCACCTTGACCGTCTCGACCGGGAGCAGCCCGCTGGAGTTCTTGCCGGCCTCGACGTGCGCGGCGACGTCGGCCGCCGTCAACGCCGTGTGGTAGAAGGCCGCGTCCGCGATGGAGCCGGTGAAGTGGCTGACGTCGCCCGGGGAGTCGAGCCAGCTCTTGGCGAAACCGGCGCCCAGGTAGAGGTGGTTGTAGGTCTGGTCGGCCGGGGTGCCCGAGTAGCTGGACTGCTGGACGCCGTCCAGGTACATGGTCTGGGTGGCGCCGGAGGCCGTGATGGCCACGTGGTGCCAGGTGTTGTCGGTGACGGTGCCGGTCGAGCCGAACGCCGTGGAGCCCGAGCCGCTGCCCGAGTAGAAGTGGCCGTGCAGCTTGTTGTCGGTGCCGACGTAGAGCAGCGGCGCCCAGGTGCCGGACGCGGCGCTCGCGCCGGATATCGTCGCCGACTGGGCGCCGACGATGACGCCCTGCGAGGCGGTCTTGAACCAGAGTTCGAGGCTGCGGTCACTGGTGCCGAACTGCACCGACTTCGGCAGTTCGACGTAGGAGGCGCTGCCGTCGAAGGTCGCGGCCTTGGCGTCGCTGAACGGGCCGGTCGCGCCGAGCGTCACCCCGCTGTAGGTGCCGTTTCCGCCGTGCACCTCGTTGAGGGCCGTGGTCGCGCCCGAGGCCTCGCCGAGCCGGTAGTAGCCGGCGGGACCGCCGCCGAGCACCGCGCCCCGGTAGGTCTGGCTGGAACCGGCGACCGTCGGCGCGGCCAGCTTCCACACGCCGCCGTTCTCGTCGGTGAGCTGGGTCAGCGCCGTGGTCGCCGGGTCGTACGTCATCGCGGCGAAGGTCTTGCCCGAGGGCCGCTTGACCGAGGTGAGCAGGCTCGCCGAGTGGGTGCCGTACTGGTAGAGGGAGTTGACGTCGGCGGCGACCAACGGCCGTCCGTACCAGGCGACGTCGGCGATCGAACCGGTGAAGTAGGTGGCGTAGCCGGTGCCGTCGCTGGAGCTGCTGTGCGGCTCGTCGGGCCAGCTGCCGCCGAGGAAGCCGGTGCCGAGGTAGTTGAAGACCTGGTTCTTGCCGAAGGCGACCGCGCTCTTGATGGAGACGGTGCCGGAGCGCGAGCCGACCTTGGTGTTGTCCAGGAACAGCGTCTGCGAGTTGCCCGCGGCGCTGAGCACCACGTGGTGCCACTTGCCGTCGGCGACGGAGGCCGAGGACACGATCGGGTTGACGCCGCCGCTGTACCAGAACTCGGCGTTCAGCTTGCCGTCGGTGCCGACGTAGATCGACGGGGTGTAGAAGCCGGCCGCCTGTCCGGAGCCGATCGGCTGGGAGGCGTAGGAGTAGAGCACGCCCGGCCCGGCCGAGGTCTTGAACCAGAGGGAGAGGGCGCCCGAGTCGGTGTCGTTGCCGGTGTTCTTCGGCAGCGCGACGTCGGAGGTGGTGCCGTTGAAGGAGGCCGCGGTCGAGGAGGACCCGGTGAGCGGGCCGGCCGCGCCGAGCGTCACGTTCTCGTAAGTCGCGTTCTTGGTGCCCTCGTTGGCGAGGACCGCGTCCTTCGCGGTGGTGCCGGAGCTCTCGGTGAGCGGCCAGGCGGCGCTCGGGTCCAGGTCGAGGGAGGCGTTCTGGTACTGCGAGCCGGTCGTGTAACCGTACGTCGTGCACTTCGTCGTCGACAGCGGCGCACACACGGTCGTCAACTGGTCGCCCGTGTAACCGTAGTTCCAGGTCAGTACGGTCGTCGTGTCGCCGTTGGTGACAGGGTCGGTGGTGACGGTCGCGACGTGCGCGGCGAGCGCGCCGCTCGGCGTGGACCAGGCGAAGTTCAGGGAGCGCCCGGAGACCGCGGACTTCATCTTGGTGACGTGTCCGCTGGTCCACGTCAGGGTGATGGAGCGGCCGTTGGCGTCCGTGACGGTCGTCAGGCCATAGCCGCCCGAGCCCAGCGAGGTGGTGAAGGTGTAGACCGTGTCGTCCTTGTCGGTCAGGCTGTAACCGCCGGTGACCGTTTTGAACGTGGCCCAGCGGCCGGTGCCCGGCGCGAAGGTGCCGTCGCTGTTCTTGCCGTAGCCGACCTGGGAGCCGTCCGGGTAGGTGACGTTGACGCCGGTGACGGTCCCGGCGCTGTTGTACTGCTCGGTGGCGCGCGAGTCGAGGATGGACGACCAGCCGGCGCCGAAGGCTCCGGTCCAGCGCGGGTCACGGGAGTTGTAGTCGCGCTCGACGTCCAGGGACGGGCCGACGGTCGAGATCGAGGCGTCCGTGTCGGAGGTCGTGTAGTTGCCTATGGAGGCGTCGAATCCGTGGTCGCTGCTGTTCTGCGAGAGCCCGGAGGTGATGACGGGCTGGGGCACCTGGACGGACAACTCGTAGGGATCGGCCGGTGAATAGAGCCCGGTCGTGGAGTCGTACGCCTGCACCTCCCAGTTGTAGTTCTTGCCCCAGGCCAGCTTTCCGGCCGGCACGGTCCAGTCGCCGGTGGAGACCAGGCCCGAGTCGGCGACGAGCGCGTTGTTCGCGTCGTAGACCTTGAACTGGTACTGGTTGCTGCTGCCGCTGGTGGAGTTGGCGCCGCCCGCCCAGGCGGTGAGCTCGGGGGTGGTGGTGCCGACGACCGCGTTGTCCGCCGGGAACTGCTCGTAGAGCTGCGGGGCGGTGTTCCCGGTGTAGGTGACCGTGATGTACGGGCCGAGCGAGGGGTCGTTGAAGGAACCGAACTGCTTCCAGTGCAGGGCGTCGGTCGTCGACGCGTACACCGCGAGGCCGTAGTCGGCCGTCGTACCGCTGAACCAGCCCTGGATCGCCGAGGTGGACAGCGAGACGCTCACCCAGTCGCCGACGCTCCGGTCCGCGGCGGTGTTCGCGCAGGCGGTCGGGACACTCGGGGTCGCGTTGCCGATGGAGGAGCCGTAGGTCGGGCCGGGGTAGGAGGTGACGCCCTCGGGCGTCCAGGCCTTCGTGACCAGCGCGACGTCGAAGCGCTCGGCGGTGCAGGTGGAGGCCCAGGTGTCGAACAGGTGCAGGGTGGCCGCGGTGACGGTCGCGCCGCTCGCGTCCCAGGCGGTGTCCCAGTGGTTGACGTAGCTCGCCGCGGAGTGGGTGCCCGAGTCGTACGAACCGACCTTGATCGTCTGCTCGTAGGAGTGGTCGCCGGCCGCGCCGGACTCGGCGTAGGTCGTGGTCCAGCCGTCGGTGACGGTCGGGTCGACGGTGACCGGGAAGACGCGGTGCGCGTCCTGCAACCAGGTCTGGTCGAGGGTGATCCTCAGCGCGTAGCCGCTGCCCTGCCGCACGAGGGTCGTGGTCACGTCGTGCGTGGTGGCCGGGTCACCGGAGCGCGGGTCGACCTTCGAGTCGTAGGCGTACGACGAAGGGATGCGCTCGACGGTCTTGCCGGCGGCGTCGCGCAGGACGATCGAGCCGTCCTTGTGCTGGACGGGGGTGAGGCCCTTGAGGTGGAGCGGGAAGGTCCAGGAGTTCGCGGCGTCCGCCGAGTGCAGGACGACGGCTTCCTTGACGCCGGTGGCGGTGGGGGCGACCTGGAGGTCGGTGTCGGCGAGGACGCCGGCGTAGGTGACGCGGGAGCCGTCGGCGGTGCCCTTGACGGACTCGGCGCCCTTCAGTTCGTAGGCGACGGAGTGCTTGGCGTCGGGGGCGAGGGAGACGAGGTCGGAGTCGTCGGCCTTCGCGGCGAAGTCGACGCCGACGGAGTTGGCCTTCTCGTACCAGCGCCCGTCCGGCCCGGCCCGCACGTCCACGTCGATGGGCGCCCATCTGCCCTTGCCGACCTGGTAGTTGACGGTCGAGGGATAGATCCGTCTGGTGGTGGACCCGTCGGCGTTGTCGTACACGGTGTCCGTACGCGAGGACTTGGCCGCGTCCCGCTTGCTGGTCTTGGCGTTGAAGACACCGCCGCCGGCGCTCTTGCCACGCTTCACGGTCGCCCGGTGCGCCTTGTACGTGGCGAGTTCACCCTTGCCCTTGCCGGGCTTACGGCCCGTGCCCCGGTGCGCCTCGGTGGCCTTGGCGGAGACATGGTGCCGCTTGCCGGCGGCGGTGCCCGACTTCTCCGCGGGCAGCCGACCCCAGTGCGGATCCTGCAGCCAGGCCGTGAGCGAGGACAGGCTCGGCAACGAGACGTCCACGGCGTGCAGTTCGGCGCCGGTGGCCGCCGCTGTCTGCGTCGTCCACATGAAGGCGAGCGCGGTCAGCACGAGCACCGCGACACCTCGGCGGGACCGCCGTGGAGGGCGGGTGGAGCGGACACGGCTGAGGGGCCGGATGCGCACGGCGGGGACTCCAACACTCGGATGGGCACAACAGGGCAGGCCACGGCGTCAGTTGGCGAACTGACAGAGTGGCCACAGAAAACGGAGAGATCTTGCCTGTTGTAAACAAAGAGTGAATAGAGCAAAGGAGCGATCTTGAGTCGCGCTTGACCATTCCTTGCTGAACCTGTCCGATTCGCTTCGCGAGCCCCTTTGCTCCTTTCGGAAACCTTTGCGACTTCCTTGACGCGAGCGGATCAAGTCCTCAAAGACAGTGCCGCATCCACACATTGGGCTCGACGTAGACGGCGTACCCCCGCTCCGGTTCACACCGCACCGGCACCAGCGCGCCCGGCACCTCGACGTCGCCCCGGGTGTCGAAGGGCAGGCCGGTCCAGCCGCGCCACTCCTCCAGGGAGGCGGCGACGGTCATGGAGGCCGGGGCGACGCGTTCGACGGTGGCGCCGGCGCGGGCGTGGACGCGCAGCCACGGGTCGTGCGGGAGGCCGTCCTCCCGTACCCGACGGGCGTACTCCTCGATCGGGGTGTGGGGTTCGAGGTGCTTGGCGCTCGGGCGGACCGGGGCGACGACCTCGGTGAAGCCATGGGCGCGGGCTGTGTCGCGCATCGCCTCCAGCATGCGGCCGGAGAGGCCGAGGCCCTGGGCGTCCGGGCGGACCACGATCGAGATCGCGCTCACGGTGTCGGGGCGTACGCCGCGGCGCAGGTCGGCGAAGGCCCAGACGAGGACCTGGTCCCAGCCGCGGTCGGGCAGTTCGCCGCGGCCCTCGGTGTGCAGCCGGAAGGGCACGCTGTAGGCGTGGGCGAGGATCTCGCCGCGCTCGTCCTCGGCGAAGAGGACGTACTCCGGGAGCTCGGTGGGGATGCGGCCGTAGTGGGAGTTGCCGACGGGGTCCTCGGTGGTGAAGGTCGCCCAGCTGTCGGGCATGTCGAGCACCGCCCCCAGCATCTCCGGGCGGGCGGCGAGACTCGAGACCTTCAGCTCCATGGGGATCACGGTAGGCGCGCGTCCCACCCCCGGAAACCGCTTTTCCCGCCGCCGACGCCAAGATGACAGCCACCGGCTCCACCGCGCCCCCGCGCCTGCGCCCCCGTGTCCGCCGTCAGCCGGCGTGGAACCGTGCCGGCGCCTCCGTCGGGTTCCCGCCGCTGGGGAGCTTCTGCCCCGGGCAGGTGTTCAGCACCTTCTCCATCGCGGCCTTCTCCGCCGCGGTCACCCACAGCTGGTACTTCTTCTTCACGGCGACCTGGCGGGCGACGTACGTACAGCGGAAGGCCTTGTTGGGCGGCACCCAGGTGGCCGTGTCGCCGTCGCCCTTCGAACGGTTCGTACTCGCGTCGACGGCTATGAGATTGAGCGGATCGTTGGCGAGGGCTATGCGCTTGCTCGCGTCCCAGTACTTGGCGCCCTTCTGCCAGGCGTCCGAGAGCGCGACGACGTGGTCGATGTCGACGAGACTGCGCCCGCGCCGGTAGGTGACCTCCTTGCCGGAGTAGGGGTCCGACTCCAGTACGCCGTACGACACCTTGCACGTGCCGCCGGTGAACTTCACGTCCTCCAGGTCCCGTTTCAGTATGTCGTCACGGGTGTCGCAGGAGTTGGAGTCGGTGTCGGCCCAGGCGGTGCCGAACCGGTCGCGCGCGTATCCCGTCTTCGGCGCGCGCCCCTTCACGGTCAGCGCCTCGGCCGCCGTGAGCGCGGCCCCGCCGCCCCCGGTCTCCTCCGGCCCGCCGGACCCGGTCTTCGTCTCCGCCTTGCACCCGGCCACGGCGAACACCAACACGACGGCGACCGCGGCCCCGCCCCTCAGACGCACCACGATGCGTCCCTCCCCTTGCTTCCCGGTCCGCCCCCGCAGGGTGCGCCTTCCCTTGTACGACGCCGCGCACACCGTAGCGGCAGGGCGCACGGGGTCACTCAGCAGGTCCGGCTGCGGCCACCTCCGGTGGGCATTCCACCCATATCGGTCGTATCGTCGTTGCTGAGTCACCTCCGGAAGGAGCTCTGGATGGGCATCTTCGACAGGTTCAAGAGCAACCGCCAGATGCAGGACAAGGCCAAGGACATGTCCGACATGGCGGAGAAGAAGGCCAACGAGAGGACGGGCAACAAGTACGAGGGCCAGGTCGACCAGGCTCAGCAGAAGATCGAGGACCAACTCGGCATGGACCGCGAACGTCCCGACCAGCCCTAGCGCCAGGCCCTTCGAAGGCTCTCCCTCTGAACTGCCTTCAGCGCTGAGGCCGTCCGCGAAGATCCCTCTCCGGCGGACGGCTTCGGGCTGCCGGGATCGGCAGCGGGTTCCGCGCGAGCCACTCCTGGAACTCGCGATGGCGGAACTGGTAGGCGATGCCGGAGGTGCGCAGCAGACCGGCGGAGACGGACCAGTCCAGGAACCGGGCCAGGCGCATGGGGAGTTCGGGGGTGGTCAGGAGGAAGAGGGCGTACTCCGCCCATTCGCAGCCGACGCCGAGGGCCAGGAACGCCATCGTGAAGGCGAAGGCCAAGGAGGCGTCGACCGGCTGCCAGACGACGGGTATCAGGAAGACGGCACTGCCGATCCCGGCGACCCAGAAGACACCCCCGCGCGCCCACCCCGACGGTCCGATGGCGGCCACGTCGATCCACTGGACCGCCAGGCTGACCGCCATGGCGAGGACCAGCGGTGCGAGCGGCAGCGCTTCCCGCCACCCGCCCCATCCGTCGAGCGGTGGCGAACACACCATGACGGCATACACGATCACCACGGCGACGAACCTGAGCAACGACCAACGCCTGCGGCCACGTGCCGTGAACGCCAGCCTCACACCCACCCGCCACAGCGAACTGCCGAGCCGTGGCGTGTAGTAGACGACCGCGAGACGTTGCCTCAGACGCTCGGACAGCACCAGCAGGGGCGAGATCACCGCCATGGCGGTGATCATGACCTGATTGAAGACGGTCGATCCCGCAACGGCCAGGCCCCAGACCGTCACCGCGCCGAGCCCGGTGACCAGCCCGGCCAGCAGGTTCCTGGGCCGGCGCCCGCCCAGTTTTCCGCTCAGCTCCCGCAGCCGGAGATCCGCCTGCGCCCCGCCGCCGGCCTCCAGCGCCCGTGCGAGCAGGGCCAGCCGCCGGTGCGCCCGGTCGGCCCCGCATCCTCCGGGCAGACCGGCCGCCTGCCGTACCGCCGCCGGTATGTACCGGCGCAGCAGCAGATCCGCCGCCTCCGTCGCGGTCGTCGCGGTCAGCAACTCCCCCGGGTCGCCTTCCCGTTCGTAGACGGTCGCCACCAGGGTCAACCGCCAGGGCGTGGACAGCGTCCGGCTGACCACCCCGTCCGGTGCGGCGTGCAGCTCGTCCAGGAGCGGTCGCCAGACGGCCGGTCTTCGGGCGGCACCCCGCTGTTCGAGGAAGCGCACGGCCTGACCGGGGGTCACCGGATCGATCTCGATGCGGGCCGCGTCGAGGATGTGTTCGGCGTCCGCCTCCAGGTCGTCGTACTGGCGGGTGCGGCAGGTCAGCACCAAGGGTGCCGGCTCCGTGCCGTCCTGGTAGCGGGCCAGTGCGTCGAGCGCGACCCGTGCGCGTGACTCGTCCGCGGGGGTGTCCGCCGCGTCCATCTCGTCCAGTCCGTCGAGTACGGGAAGCACCATCCGGGCGGCGACGAGGCGTCGGGCGGACCGGCTCGGCAGCCCGTAGTCGCGCTCCAGGTGGCGGGCGATCCAGCGGTCCACCGGCTCTTCCTCGTCCCAGTCGGCCAGTGCCATCAGGACCGGTACCGGTTCGCGCTCCGTGCGTGTGCGGTTCAGCTCCATGACGAGCTTCCAGGCCAGGACCGTCTTGCCCGCGCCCGGCTCGCCGGTGATCACCAGCCTGCGCGGACGCAGGGCGCGATAGTCCTCCACCACCCGTTCGAGCTGCCCCGCCGGCGTGGGCGGGAGAGTCGCGGCACGCGCGTTGGCGTACGGACGGAAGGCGAACGTCACGTCGATGGCCGTCAGGTCGCCGCCGAGGCTGAGCATCCACTGGGGCTCGCCGACCGACCGCACCTCCCGCACCAGCCGCGCGACCGCCGCGGTCTCGTCCTCGTACGCGCCGGGCCGGGCCCACAGCGCGGCAACCGCGGCCAGCACGAGCGCGGGCAGTCCCACGGCCATGGAGACCAGCCCGCTGCGGTCGGAGACACCCAGCGGGCCGTGCTCCCCGGCCAGCGCGTACGCCAGCGCCCCCGCGACCAGCGCGCAGGTCGCCCCCGCCCATGCGAGCCGGTGCCCGCCTCCCCCGACAGCCATGAACACATGGTGCCGGAGGCCGCGGGATCACGACCCCAGAATCGACGTCAGGAACTCCCCCACCCAGCCCAGCAGTTCCCGTCCGACCAGCGGCTTGCCGCCCACCTTCGCCGTCTTCGGCCGCGGCACCAGCACCTGGTGCACCGCCGGCTTGATGACCGTGCCCGGGTACAGACGCTTGAGGCGGAGTTCCTGGGATTCGCGCAACTCCACTGGCGCGAAGCGGATGTTGTTGCCCTGGAGGACGATCTCGCCGACCCCGCACGCGCGGGCCAGCATGCGCAGGCCCGCCACCAGCAGCAGGTTCTCCACCGGTTCGGGCAACTTGCCGTAGCGGTCGACGAGTTCCTCGCGTACCGCCTTGATGTCCTCCTCCGTGTTGGCGGAGGCGATGGCCCGGTAGGCCTGCAGGCGCAGGCGCTCGCCGGGGGCGTAGTCGTGCGGGACGTGCGCGTCGACCGGGAGCTCGATCTTGACCTCCAGGGGCGGCTCCTCCTCCACGCCGCCCTCCAGGGACGCGCGGTAGTCCGCGACCGCCTCGCCGACCATGCGGACGTACAGGTCGAAGCCGACGCCCGCGATGTGGCCGGACTGTTCGCCGCCGAGGAGGTTGCCCGCGCCGCGGATCTCCAGGTCCTTCATCGCCACGTACATGCCCGCGCCCATCTCCGTGTGCTGGGCGATCGTCGCGAGGCGCTCGTGGGCCGTTTCCGTGAGCGGCTTCTCCGGGGGGTACAGGAAGTACGCGTAGCCGCGCTCGCGGCCACGCCCCACCCGGCCGCGCAGCTGGTGGAGTTGGGACAGGCCGAAGTTGTCGCCCCGCTCGACGATGAGCGTGTTGGCGTTGGAGATGTCGATGCCCGATTCCACGATCGTCGTCGAGACGAGGACGTCGTACTTCTTCTCCCAGAAGTCGACGACCACTTGCTCCAGCGTCGACTCCGACATCTGGCCGTGGGCCGTCGCGATCCTCGCCTCGGGGACGATCTCGCGCAGGCGGGAGGCGGCTCGGTCGATCGACTCGACGCGGTTGTGGATGTAGAAGACCTGGCCCTCGCGCAGGAGTTCACGGCGGATGGCCGCGCCGATCTGCTTCTCCTCGTACGGGCCGACGAAGGTCAGCACCGGGTGGCGTTCCTCGGGCGGGGTGGTGATCGTCGACATCTCCCGGATGCCGGTCACGGCCATTTCGAGCGTGCGCGGGATCGGGGTCGCGGACATCGTCAGTACGTCGACGTTCGCGCGCAGCTTCTTCAGCTGCTCCTTGTGCTCGACGCCGAAGCGCTGCTCCTCGTCGACGATGACCAGGCCCAGGTCCTTGAACTTCGTCTCCGAGGAGAACAGACGGTGGGTGCCGATGACGACGTCCACCGAGCCCTCGCGCAGGCCCTCCAGGACCGCCTTCGCCTCGGTGTCCGTCTGGAAGCGCGACAACGCCCGTACGTTGACCGGGAATTGCGAGTAGCGCTCGCTGAACGTGCCGAAGTGCTGCTGCACCAGCAACGTCGTCGGTACGAGGACCGCCACCTGCTTGCCGTCCTGGACCGCCTTGAAGGCGGCGCGCACCGCGATCTCCGTCTTGCCATAGCCGACGTCGCCGCAGATCAGGCGGTCCATGGGGACGGTCTTCTCCATGTCCTCCTTGACCTCGGCGATGGTGGTCAGCTGGTCGGGGGTCTCCGCGTACGGGAACGCGTCCTCCAGCTCGCGCTGCCAGGGGGTGTCCGGGCCGAAGGAGTGGCCGGGGGCCGCCATGCGCGCGCTGTAGAGCTTGATGAGGTCCGCCGCGATCTCCTTGACGGCCTTCTTCGCGCGTGCCTTGGTCTTCGTCCAGTCGGCGCCGCCGAGGCGGTGGAGGGTCGGGGCCTCGCCGCCGACGTATTTGGTGATCTGCTCCAGCTGGTCGGTGGGGATGTACAGGCGGTCCCCGGGCTGGCCGCGCTTGGCGGGCGCGTACTCGACGACCAGGTACTCGCGCGTCGCGCCCTGCACGGTCCGCTGCACCATCTCGATGTACCGGCCCACGCCGTGCTGCTCGTGGACGATGTAGTCGCCCGCCTCCAGGGTCAGCGGGTCGATGGTCTTGCGGCGCCGGGCCGGCATCCGGGCGCCGTCCTTGCCGGCCGCCTTCTGGCCGGAGAGGTCGGTCTCGGTCAGCACCGCCAGCTTCAGCGTCGTATCGACGAAGCCGTAGTCGATCGAGCCGCACGCCACGTGCACGACGGACGGGGAGATCTCGCCGAGTTCGGCGTCGAGGCGGGCCGCGATGCCCTCGCCGCCGAGGACCTCGACCGTGCGGGCGGCCGGGCCGTGGCCCTCGGTGACGAACACCGTGCGCCAGCCGTCGGCGAGCCAGCCCTTGGTGTCGGCGAGGGCCTTGGCGGTGTCGCCGCGGTAGGTCTCGGGGGCGTGCATGCCGAGCTTGAGGGTGTCCGCGTCAAGGTCCTCGTCGGCGGCGAAGGGCGAGACCGACCACCACATCATGTCCAGCTCGCGGGCCCGGTCCCGGACGTCCGCGATGGACCACAGGGAGGCCGCGCCGACGTCGATGGGCGCCTCGCCGCCGCCCGCCGTCGCCGCCCAGGAGGCCTGCAGGAACTCCTGCGAGGTCGCCACGAGATCGGCCGCACGCGTGCGTACCCGCTCCGGATCGCATACGACGGCCATGGCGCCCTTGGGCAGTACGTCGAGCAGCAGCTCCATGTCGTCGACCAGGACCGGGGCGAGGGACTCCATGCCCTCGACCGCGATGCCCTCGGCGATCTTGCCGAGCAGCTCGCCGAGCTCGGGGTGCTGTTCGGCGAGGGTACGCGCGCGCGTACGGACGTCCTCCGTCAGCAGGAGTTCCCGGCAGGGGGGCGCCCACAGGCCGTGCTCGGCGACCTCCAGGGACCGCTGGTCGGCGACCTTGAAGTAGCGGATCTCCTCGACGTCGTCGCCCCAGAACTCGACGCGGAGGGGGTGCTCCTCGGTGGGCGGGAAGACGTCCAGGATCCCGCCTCGTACGGCGAACTCGCCGCGCTTCTCGACGAGTTCCACGCGCGCGTACGCGGCGGCGCCCAGGGCGTCGACGATGGCGTTGAGGTCGGCGGTCTGCCCGGTCCTCAGCGCCACCGGCTCCAGGTCGCCGAGGCCCTTGACCTGCGGTTGCAGCACGGAGCGCACGGGGGCGACGACGACGGAGACCGGGCCGGTCTCGGGGTCGTCGGGAGTCGGGTGGGCGAGGCGGCGCAGGACGGCGAGCCGGCGGCCCACGGTGTCGCTGCGGGGGCTCAGCCGCTCGTGCGGGAGCGTCTCCCAGGAGGGGTACTCGACGACGCCGTCCGGCGGGAGCAGCGACCTGAGGGCGGCGGCCAGGTCCTCCGCCTCGCGTCCGGTCGCCGTCACCGCCAGCACCGTGCGGCCCGTCTCCCGGGCCAGCGCGGCGACCGCGAAGGGGCGGGCCGCGGGCGGGCCGACCAGGTCGACGTGCATACGGTGACCGTCCGTGGCCGCCGTGACGGCTTCCGCGAGGGCGGTGTCCTTGACGACGGCGTCGAGCAGACCGTGCAGGCTCATTCGGGGCGGCTTTCGTCCGGGGGCGGCAGGGGGTGGGCAACACGAAGCGCCCGGCGCGCGCTGCGGACCGGGGGTACCTCCAGCGTACGACGACGCCCGCCCGGGTGCCGGGGGCTGTGGACAACGCAGGGTGCGGGGTGGACACCGGACCGCCGAAAACGGCCCGGCGCCGACGAGTCCCCCAAGACTCCCCGGCGCCGGGCCCTCCCCCGCAACCCCCGTGTGCGGTGGCCGTACCCCCTGGTCCCCTACTCGGTCGCGATCGCGTTCAGCACGTTCATCCGGCCCGCCCGGAACGCCGGGATCAGTGCCGCGAACAGCCCCACGAACGCCGACCCGATGAACACCGCGGTGATCGTGCCCCACGGGATCTCCAGGACCTTCAGGCCCTCCAGGGCGAGCAGCTTCTGGGCCGTCGCGCCCCAGCCCATGCCCAGGCCGAGGCCCAGCAGGGCGCCGAAGAGGGCGATGACCACGGACTCCATGCGGATCATGCGGCGCAGCTGCCGGCGCGAGAGGCCGATCGCCCGCATCAGGCCGATCTCACGGGTCCGCTCGACCACCGAGAGCGCCAGGGTGTTGACCACGCCCAGGATCGCCACCACGATCGCCAGCGCGAGGAGGCCGTAGATCATGTTCAGCAGCTGGCCGATCTGGTCCTTCAGCGCCTGCTTGTAGTCGGTCTGGTCGCGCACCTTGTACTGCGGGTAGTCGTGCATGGACGACTTCAGGGCCTTGTACGCGGCATCCGTCTGCCCGTCCTTGGCCGTCGCGAAGACCAGCTGGTCGAGCGGCATCCTGTCGGCCGGCACGTACTTCGCCAGCGTGGCGATCGAGATGTACATCGAACCCGCGTCGATCAGCCCGTCGTTGCTGGTGATGGCCCGGACCGTGAGGTTCGCGGTGGAACCGTCCCTGAACGCGATCCTGATCTTCGAGCCGAGGTGGACGTCGTGCGCCTTGGCGAACTTCTCGTGGACCGACATCGAGTCCGGCAGGTAGGCGTCCTTGAGGTTCCCGGCGACGGTCTTGACCCGCAGGTCGGTGGCGTACGTCGGGTCGGCCGCCGTGACGTCGGTGTCCTTCAGCGTCTTGCCGTCGGGCGTCGTCCAGTCACCCTTGGTCGTCTTGTACTCGGTGACCCGGGACAGCCCCGGCGTCGACTTCACGGCCTTGACGGCCTGCGGGGTGATCATCTGCCCGCTGTCCGACTGGATGATGAAGTCCGTGCCGACGGTCTTGTCCAGCTGGTCCGTCGCCGAGGCGACCATGGAGGAGCCGACCACCGAGAGGCAAGCGACCAGCGCGAGGCCGATCATCAGGGCGGCGCCGGTGGCGCCGGTGCGGCGCGGGTTGCGCAGCGCGTTGCGCTCGGCCATGCGGCCGACGGGGCCGAACATCCGCAGCAGTACGGCGCCCAGGACCCGGACGACACCGGCCGCGAGCAGCGGGCCGATCACCACGAACCCGATGAGCGACAGTACGACGCCCAGGCCCAGCCACAGCGAGCCGTCGGCGGCCTTGCTGACGCCCGCGGCGAGGTAGAGGCAGTAGCCGCCGGCGCCGGTCAGCACCAGGCCGAGCAGGGCCCGGATGCGGCCCGCCTTCGCGTCGGCCGGGGCCCCGGCGTCGCGCAGCGCGGCCATCGGGGAGACCTTGCCGGCCCGGCGGGCGGGCAGGTAGGCGGCGAGGACGGTGACGACGACACCGAGCAGGAGACCGACGACCGGGGTGGTCCAGGCGACGGTCAGGTCGGCGGTGGACAGGTGCATGCCCATGGAGCTCATGAGCTTCATCAGGCCGACCGCGAGGCCGACGCCGGCGCCGACACCCAGCACCGAGCCGAAGAAGCCGAGCAGCAGCGCCTCGACCAGCACCGACCGGTTGACCTGCTTGCGGGACGAACCGATGGCCCGCATCAGGCCGATCTCGCGGGTCCGCTGGGCGACCAGCATCGAGAAGGTGTTGATGATCAGGAAGATGCCGACGAGGAAGGCGATCCCGGCGAAGCCGAGCATCGCGTACTTCATGACGTTCATGAAGGACTCGACGTCCTTCTGGTTGGCGTCGGCGGTCTCCTTGGCCGTCTGCACCTTGTAGGCGCCGCCCGTCGAGGCGATCACGTTCTTCTTGAGCTGGGCGTCGGTCGTCCCGGCGGCGGCCGTGACGTTGACGTTCGTGTACACACCCGTCTCGCCGACCAGCGTCTGCTGTGCCGTCTTGGTGTCGAGGTAGAAGATCGCCGCGCCGGGGTTGGTGACCTGGAAGTCGGCGATGCCGGAGATCCGCGCCTTGTGCGTGCCGACCGCGCTGATCACCGCGAGCTCGTCACCGAGCTTGAGGTGGTGCTTGTCGACCGTGTCGGCGTCCACCATCACCTGGTCGGGGCCCCTGGGCGCCGTACCGGAGGTGATCTTCATGGTGCGGGCGTCGTTGCCGTTCCAGCTGCCGACGATGGTCGGGGCGCCGCTGGAGGGCGACAGGTTGTCCTTCTTGGCGTCGACGACGGTCACGGAGGTCGAGAAGACGGTCCCCTCCGCCGACTTCACGCCCTGTGCCGCGCGCGCCTTGGCGACCACGGAGGCCGGCATGACCGGCGGCTTGCCGTTGTCGGAGGTGGTCTCGCCGGTGTCGGTGGCGCTCTTGGCGCTGACCGTCACGTCCGAGGAGGTGGCCGCGAACAGCTTGTCGAAGGTGGTGTTCATGGTGTCGGTGAAGACGAGCGTCCCGCAGACGAACGCCACCGACAGGAGCACGGCTATGGCCGAGAGCGCCATGCGCCCCTTGTGCGCGAAGAAGTTGCGCATCGAGGTCTTCAGGACGGTCATGACGTACGCCCCCGGGCGTCGAAGTCCTTCATGCGGTCCAGGACGGCGTCCGCGGTCGGCTTGAACATCTCGTCGACGATCCGGCCGTCGGCGAGGTACAGCACTCGGTCCGCGTACGAGGCGGCCACCGGGTCGTGCGTGACCATCACGATGGTCTGGCCGAGCTCGTCGACCGAGCGCCGCAGGAAGCCGAGCACCTCGGCACCCGCGCGTGAGTCGAGGTTTCCGGTCGGCTCGTCGCCGAAGATGATCTCGGGGCGGGCGGCCAGGGCACGGGCCACGGCGACGCGCTGCTGCTGACCGCCGGAGAGCTGGGTGGGCCGGTGCTTGAGCCGGTCGGAGAGCCCCACCGTGTCCACGACCCGCGCCAGCCACTGCTTGTCCGGCTTGCGGCCCGCGATGTCCATGGGCAGCGTGATGTTCTCGATCGCGTTCAGCGTCGGCAGCAGGTTGAACGCCTGGAAGATGAAACCGATCCGGTCCCGGCGCAGCTGCGTGAGCTTCTTGTCCTTGAGCCCGGTGATCTCGGTGTCGTCCAGGTAGATCTGACCGGAGGTCACGGTGTCGAGGCCGGCGAGGCAGTGCATCAGGGTGGACTTGCCGGAGCCCGAGGGGCCCATGATCGCGGTGAACTGCCCGCGGGCGATGTCCACGTCGACGTGGTCGAGGGCGACGACACGGGTCTCCCCGGACCCGTACGCCTTGACGACCTGCCGCGCCCGCGCGGCTACGGCCGTACGCCCTCCAGTGCCCCCGTGCCTGGGAATGGTCACGGCCGAAGTCATGGTATTTCTCCTATGTCGGTCAAGAAGTGAGTCGCTCGAACTGGTACGTCGATGAGTCTGGTGCCGCGAAGGGGTCCGGCGCGCTGGTGCTCGGCACCCTCTTCTACGGGGGAAAACCCCACCCCCGCCGGTTCGGTGAACCACCCGTCGATGGTTCTCCGACCACCCCCCGGCGGCGTAAAGCCAGGTTAAGGACGCCCCCGTCCCCGTCTCGTCCTCCGGCGGGACGAACCCGTCCCGGGCCTTGGTACGGAGGAACCCCTAGGGGCACTCCACCGCCGGGTGGAGCCGATCCAGGGGTTCGGTCCACCCATCGGTCCAGTCAGCTTTCACCCTGCCGCGACGTGAGGGTCAAGTGGGAAGCTGTTCGGCGGCAGATAGATGCAAGGGGAAGGAATCCTGTGGACCAGGGGGATACGGAGATACAGGCGTCGGTCGCCGACAGGCGCACGCAGGGCACCCGCAGACGCGGCGCCGTCGTCGCCGCCCTGATGCTCGCGATGGCGCTGTCCGCACTGGACGCCACCATCGTCGCCACCGCCGTACCGCAGATCGTCGGCGACCTCGGCGGCTTCTCGGTCTTCTCCTGGCTCTTCTCCGGCTACCTGCTCGCCGTGACGGTGACGCTCCCGGTGTACGGCAAGCTGTCCGACACCTTCGGCCGCAAGCCGGTCCTCGTCGCGGGCGCCGTCGTGTTCCTGCTGGGCTCGCTGCTGTGCGCGGCCGCGTGGAACATGGGGGCGCTGATCGCGTTCCGGATCGTGCAGGGCCTGGGCGGCGGCGCGCTGCAGGGCACGGTCCAGACGCTGGCCGCGGACCTCTACCCGCTCAAGGAACGCCCCAAGATCCAGGCCAAGTTGTCCACGGTGTGGGCGGTGTCGGCGGTGGCCGGGCCGGGGTTCGGCGGGGTGCTGGCCGCGTACGCCGGCTGGCGGTGGATCTTCCTCGTCAACCTGCCGATCGGCGCGGCGGCGCTCTGGCTGATAGTGCGTCATCTGCACGAGCCGGAGCGCGCGCCGCGCACGCCCCCGCGTGTGGACTGGGCGGGGGCGCTCGCGGTCTTCGCGTGCGGGGGCGTGCTGCTGACGGCGCTCGTGCAGGGCGGGGTTGCGTGGCCGTGGTTGTCCGCGCCGTCGTGCGCGCTGTTCACCACCGGGCTCGCGCTGGTGGCGCTCGTGGTGTGGGTGGAGCGCCGGGCGGCCGAGCCGATCATCCCCGGCTGGGTGTGGCGCCGCCGTACGATCGCGGCCGTCAACCTCGCGCTGGGCGCGCTCGGGCTGCTGATGGTGGCGCCGTCGGTGTTCCTGCCGACGTACGCGCAGTCGGTGCTCGGGCTCGGCCCCGCGGCCGCCGGTCTGGTGCTGTCCGTGTGGACGCTGACCTGGTCGTCCTCGGCGGCGCTCAGCCAGCACGTGTACGGGCGCATCGGCTTCCGCGACACCGCGCTGATCGGCATCGGGGCGGGCGCGCTGATCCTGCTGGCGTTCCCGTTGCTGCCGTATCCCGGATCCTGGTGGCAGCCGATGCTGCTGATGCTGGCGCTGGGCGCGGTGCTGGGGCTGTTCCAACTGCCGCTGCTCATCGGGGTGCAGTCGTCGGTGGGCTGGGCGGAGCGCGGTACGACCACGGCGTCGGTGCTCTTCTGCCGCCAGGCCGGCCAGACGATCGGGGCGTCGGTCTTCGGCGCCGTCGCCAACGGCGTGCTGTCCTCGCGGCTGGGCGGCGCGAGCGACCTCGACTCGGTGACGCGGGGCCTGGGCACGGGGGCCGTCCCGGAGGCGACGCGGCGGGCGATCGCGGACGCGGTGCACGCGGTGTACGTGGGCGCGGCCTGTGCGGCGGCGCTGGCCTTCCTGGTGCTGCTGGTGCTGGCGCCGCGCCGCTTCCCGGTGCTGAAGGAAGAGTGACCGGACCGAAGGAAGCGTGGCCGGCGCTTCCCGTATCCACCCCAACCGGACGGCCAAAAGTCTGAGTTAACGGGGGTAACACCGCAGGTCAGCGAAGTAAGCGCATACCGACCGATCAGTTTGGCGAAAAGCTCGCGCACCTGGTGACCGACGAGTAACGTGCGTGGCTCCGCACGCCCCCCACCTCCCTGCGGTCCCCGCCAGGACCCGAGCCACGCAAGGAGTACCGGGATGTCCTACGACCCGTCCGCGTCGTACCCGTACCGATATCCACAGCAGCAACCGCAGCATCCACAGCACGAGACGACCTACCCCTGGCAGCATCCACAGCACGAGACGACCTACCCCTGGCAGCCTCCGCTCGACCCGCCCGAACCACCGGCGCCCCGGCGCCGTCCGCCGCGCGCCCCGCTCGGCCACCACAGCGATCTGCGGATCCTGCGCAGCGCCTACCGCTGGCAGCGGCGCACCGCCTCGCTCACCGCGCTCGGCTACTTCACGCTCTTCCTCCTCCTGTCGGCCTTCGCGCCGGCGTTCATGACGAGCACGGTCACCGACGGCCTGCCCACCGGCCTGCTCCTGGCGGTCCTCCAGATCCCCGTCACCTGGCTGGCGATCGTCCTGTACGAGCACACCGCGCGCCGTTACGTCGACCCGATCGCCGACCGCATCCGCAAGCAGTCCGAGCTCGACGCCAAGCGGGAGGCGACCCGATGACCAACGGCTTCAGCGGCAACGCGCAGGCCATGTCCCTCGTCGCGTTCTCCGCGATCGCCACGATCACGCTGCTGCTGTGCGTGATGACGGGCCCCGACCGCGACGACCTCGACGAGTTCTACACGGGCTACGGCTCGCTCTCCCCCATGCGCAACGGCCTCGCGATCGCGGGCGACTACATCTCGGCGGCGAGCGTGCTCGGCACGGGCGGCGTCATCGCGCTCTGCGGTTACGACGGCATCGTGCTGGCGCTGAGCACCACGCTCTCCCTCCTGCTGCTGATGTTCCTGCTGGCCGAACCCCTGCGCAACGCGGGCCGGTTCACGATGGGCGACGCGCTCGCACGGCGCATGCCGGGGCGCGCGGTGCGGATGACGGCGTGCGCGGTGACCATCGCCGCGCTGCTGCCGCTGATGCTGGTCCAACTCGCCGGTACCGGGCAGCTGCTGGCCTTCATCCTCGGCTTCTCCGGCGACTCCCTGAAGACCGGCTGCATCATCGGGCTCGGCGCGCTGATGATCAGTTACGCGGCGATCGGCGGCATGAAGGGCACGGCGCTGATCCAGATGCTGAAGATGGTGATGCTGCTCGGGTCGGGCGCGGTGGTCGCCGTACTGATCCTGCGGCGCTTCGACTGGGACCCGGGTGCGCTGTTCAGCGCGGCCGCCGCGCAGAGCGGGGTCGGCTCCGCCTTCCTCCACTCGGGCGTGGAGTTCGCGGGCAGCTCCAACCCCCGTCTGGACATGATCGCTTCGCAGCTCACGGTCGTCATCGGCGGCGCCTGTCTCCCGCACGTCACGATGCGCATGTACACGGCGTCCAACGCCCGTCAGGTACGCCGGTCGATGTCCTGGGCGGTGTCCTCGGTCGGGGTCTTCGTCGTCATCATGACGGTGGTCGGCTTCGGTGCGACGGCTCTGATCGGCCGCGCGGTGATCGCCCAGGCGGACCCGCAGGGCAACACGGCGTACCTGCTGGGCTCGCGCGCGGCGTTCGGCCCCGACGTCTCGACAGGCGAAACCTTCCTCTTCACCACGGTCACGACGGCGATCTTCCTCACCCTCCTCGCCTCGGTCGCCGGCATGATCCTCGCCTGCGCCAACTCCCTGGCCCACGACGTGTTCGCGGCCCGCGTCCGGGAGATGTCGGCGCGGCGGGAGATGACGCTGGCCCGTCTCTCGGCCCTGGCGGTCGGCATCCCGGCGATCCTCCTGGCGACCCTGGTCCAGCACCGCAGCCTGCAGCCCCTGGTGACCCTGTCCTTCTGCCTGGGCGCCTCAGCCATCGCCCCCGCGCTCATCTACAGCCTCTTCTGGCGCCGCTACACCCGAACGGGCCTCCTGTGCACCCTGATCGGCGGCACCCTGACGGTCCTCCTCCTCATGCCAGGCACCAACCTGGTCTCCGGCTCCCCCATCGCAGCCTTCCCCGACGCCGACTTCAACTGGTTCCCGTTCACGACGACGGGCCTGGTCTCCATCCCCCTGGGCTTCCTGTTCGGGTGGCTGGGCACGGTGGTGTCGGGGCGCCGGGTGTCGGAGGAACAGCGGCATCAGTACGAGGCGGTGGAGGGGTGGATATTGGCGGGGGCGGTGCGGAGGGGGACGTAAGCGGGGGGGCGCCCGATGCGGGGCGCAGCCCTACGGGGGCTGGCGGCACGGTGCACGCGTGCAGCCTGCGGGCGGCTGTGCGTGCCGCCCTACCCACGCGCCCTGCGCACGCAGCCTGCGGGCAGTCGTACCGCTGGGGCGGCACGGGTGGGCGCAGGTGGCACCCCGCCAGCGCGGGTGAGCGTGCCCGCCCCCGGCGCCGGCGTCAGCCGGGGGCGTGCAGCGAACGCCGGGCGTCCTCAAGCCACCCCACACGCCGCCCACTCCCCCGTCACTCCCCGGACGCCGACCCCGTCAGCGCCGTAAGGCTGCTCCGTACGTAATCCATCTGGGCCTGCACGTCGTCCCATCGCTCCCCGTGCTCCCGAAGCACCCGCTCCGTCTCCCGAGCGATCCCCTCCTCCCGGATCCGCGCCCCCGCGACAATCTCCCCGGCCCGCACCCGGGCCTCCTCCAGGCATCTCCGGCCGGACTCCTCCGCCTCCACGAACGACCGCTTGGCCTCGGACAGCGCGGCCTCGGCAAGAGCCACCCGCTCGGCCTCCCGCGCCTCAACCGCCGCGACCCGTTCGGCCTCCTCCCGCTCCACCTCGGCCCACCGATCGGCGAACTCCTTGGCCTGCTCGGCAAGCATCGCGGAGGTCCGCTGCCGCACCTCCCGCAGCGCCGCGAGGGCCTCCCCGCGCCCCTCCTTGACCTCCCGCCGAGCCCCGACGCGGATCTCGTCGGCCTCGGCCTGCGCGGCGAGCAGGCGCTGCCGGGCGCGTTCCTCGGCCTCGGCGCGCACTTCGTCGGCGTGCGCCTGTGCCGCGCTTCGCACGCCGTCCGCGCGCGCCTGCGCCGCGTCCACAAGTCGCTGCGCCTCCTGCCGCGCGCCCTCCCGCACGGCCGTCGCCTCCTCCTGGACCAGCGCGAAGAGATGGCTCGCACGCCCCCCGAGCGTCTCGTACGACTGCGGCGCGAGCCGTGCCACCGTCTCGCGCAACCGCGCGGCCTCCTCCTCCATCTCCCGGGCGAGCACGGTGAGACGCGCGGCCCGCTCCCACGCGGCGTCCCGGTCACGGGAGAGCGCGGCGGCGAAAGCGTCGACCTGTTCGGGACGGTAACCGCGCCCCCGTACGGTCCCGAAGCCGTGGGGCGAGACCACTGCGCCGCTCATCCTGGAACCCCTCTCCGCCGAACGAACACGAAATGATGATTTCGCGCCACATGTTGACGTATAGGGCGTAAGTGTTCATAACGCGACACTCCGCGCGGGAGTCACGGTCAGTGCGGAGGAGGGGAGGAGGGGAGAGGAGGAGGGGACGTCTGGCGGGCGTCGTGGCGGTTCAGGGTGATCGCCGAGGTGCTCATGGAAGGGGCCGGGCCCGGTCGCGATGACCGGGCCCGGCCCGAAGTGCTGTGCGCGAGGTGTCAGCAGGGAGTCAGCGCGGTGCTACAGCAGCCCGTCCCACATCTGCTCCAGCAGTACCGACCACCAGCTCTCCGGCGAGCCGAGCGCCGCCGGGTCGAGGGAGGCCAGTTGGGCCTGGAAGTCGACGGTCCAGCGGCCCGCCTGCTCCTGGTTCAGGCCGAACCGGAGCCGCCACATCCGGCCGAGCAGCGCGAGGCACCGCTGGAACTCCGGCAGCCCCGTGTTCACGAACTGCGGCGGTACGGACACCCCGCCGGGCCCGGCCTCCACCGGCACGGCGACGATGTTCGCCGTGCCGTACTGCACGCAGATCGCCTTGCCGAAGTCGCTGCCCATGACGAGGTACGAGCCCGCGTCGGAGGACGGCTGGACGCCACGCTCCTGCGCGAGTTCGGCGAGCGTCGGCACCGGCCGCCCCGGCTGGGCCTGCGCCCAGAAGAACGGCCCCATGTCCAACGGAAGTCCGGCCACGACCAGCGACTGCGCCACGACCGGCGGAACGCCCTGCCGGGACACGGCAGCCTGCTCGAACCGGAAGATCCCCGGCCCGAAGGCACCGGCCATCTCCTGCGCGACCGCCTCCGGCGGAATCGGCGGCGCGGCCTGCACCGGCGGCAACGGCGCGCGCACCGGCGCGGGTCGCGCCGGGCCGTCCGCAACCTGGTGCAACTCGCCCTGGTGTACGAGCAGTTGCTGCATGCCCTGCTGCCGGCTCGCGTGGTCCGTGCCGTACGGCGCGATGCTCGTGATCCGCGCCTGCGGCCACTGCTCGCGGATCATCCGGGCGCAGTAGGCACCCGGCAGTTCGCAGGACTCCAACTCGGTGTGCAGCTCCAGGACCTGGTCCGGCGGCACGTTCATGCCACGCAGCTCATGGAAGATCTGCCACTCCGGATGCGGCGTCCCCGGCGCGGAACGCCGGATCAGCTGCTGCTCCGACCCGTCCTGCGCCCGATACCGAAGCACGGCCTGATAACCGGGACCCACGGTCGGCTGCCCCTGCGGCTGCGGCGGATATCCGTAGGCCGGCTGCTGCGTGGGGCCAGGGGGCGGGGGCATCGCGCCGGGAGCGGACGGCATCGGCGACTGCGGGGCGCCCGGCGGCATACCGGGGGCACCCGGGGCGCCGAGTGCGCCGGGGGCTGGATGCGGCTGGGGCGTGCCGGGCGGACCCATCGGAGGCGCGCCGGGACCGCTCACCGGGGGCGCGGACAGCACGGTCTCCGCGTGGTGAACGGCACTTTGAGCGCCGCCTGGAGCGCCGGGGGCGCCTGGGGGCTGGGGGGCGCCGGGCGCGTTCAGTGCACCCGGGGCGCTCGGGGGCTGCGGCGCGCCGGGGTCACCGGGCATACCCGGGGCGCCCGGTGCATGAGAGGCGCCGGGCGTGCCCAGTGCACCGGGGGCGCCCGGAGGTTGCGGCGCGCCGGGCGCGCCCGGCATACCCGGGGCGCTCGGAATGCCGGGTGCGCCGGGGAAACCGGGTGCGCCAGGGGCGCCAGGTGGCTGGGGTGCGCCAGGCGTGCCGGGCACACCCGGGGCGCCCGGGATGCCGGGGGCGCCGGGCGCGTTCGGCATGCCAGGGGCACTCGGGATACTTTGCGCGCCGGGCGCGCCCGGAACACCCGGGGGGCCCGGAGGCTGCGGCGCGCCCCCACCCGGGCCCGTCCGGCCGGGGTCGGCGAACATCGTGGCGGCTTGGTGGACGCCCGGAGGCGTGCCGCCGGGGGCGTTCGGCGCGCCGGGCGGGTTGGGGGCGCCCGGCGGGTTCGGTGCGCCGGGTGGCTGCGGCGCGCCCGGGATACCGGGAGCCCCGCCCGCGCCCTCAGGACCATCGGGGCCGAGGGCCGACACCAGTTGCGTCGGTACGTACCCACCCGCACCCGGCCCAGCAGGCGGCGGGGACGGAGGCGTGCCCCCGGGCCGCGCGCCCGGAGCCCCAGGCGCACTCGGCGGAGGCGGAGTCGTCGAACCCCGGCGCGGCGGAGGTCCGGCCTTGCTGGTGGCGGCGTCCGCGATGTCGCCGGCGTTCGGCGCACCCGGCACGCCCGGAGCGGCCGGCGGCTGCGGCGCTCCGCCCGGCCCCTGCGGGTAACCGTAGGAGGGCGGAGGCGGCGGAGGCATACCCGGCCCTGACGTACCGGGCTCCGGCGGACGGGCGTACGGAGGAGGGGGAGGCGGCGGAGGAGGCGTGGCCCCGGCCCCGGGCGCCCCCGGCATCCCCGCACCACCCGCACCCTGCGGATAGCCATACGCCGACCCATCAGGCACCGGCGGCGGAGGCGGCGGCGCGCTGCCCGGCGCACCCGAACCAACAGGCGCCCCCGGCACACCACCCGCGCCCTGCGGATACCCGTACGCCGACACACCGGCCCCCGGCGTAGGCGGCGGCACACTCCCCGGCGCACCCGAACCAAGAGGCGCCCCCGGCGCACTCGGCCCTCCGTGCGCCCCGGGCACACCACCCAGCGCCCCGCCAGCACCGTGCGCCCCCGGCACACCACTCACGCCCTGCGCCCCAGGCCCCCCATGTGCCCCCGACGCCCCGGGCCCACCCGGCTCATCCAACGCCGGCTCCACCGCCGTACGCGGAAGTCGGCTCCCCCCGGGCATCAACTCGGTCTGCGCGTCCGGCGGTGTGTCCTCCGGCTCGTTCAGTGGCGGTGCGAACACCGTCGCCGGGAGCGGTACGGAACGGTCCTCCCCCGCATCGGCGTTGGTGTCGGTCCCGGCCCAAGGCGTCGCCCCGGCAGGCACATCCGCCACCGGACCGCCCGAACCACCGGACCCCACGGACGAGTCAGAGGCACCAGCCCCCGAACCGACGCCTCCTCCCCCAGGCACCCCGGCCTGAGTCTCCGGAAGCGCACCCCGCGAAGCCCCGGCACCGACGCCCCCGGCGCCCGCACCAACACCCCCGTCCTCCCCAGCGCCCCCACCCCGCCGGTCGGAGACCCCCAGCTTGTCCGCCGCCTCCTGCAGCCACTCCGGTGGCGTCAGCAGGAAGGACGTCTGGTTCAGGTCCACCCGGGCCGGTGCCGCCGGCGCCGGGGCCGAGTCGGCAGGGGTGTCCGGGCGGCCGTACTCCTCCTCGTAGCGGCGGATCACCTCGCCCACCGGCAGCGCGGGCCACAGCGTGGCCTCCCCGCTGTCGCGGGCGATCACCAGCCGCTGCGCGCCGCCGTCCGAACGCGGTCCGTCCGCGCGGTCCTCCGCCCAGACCACGAACCCGAGCTCGAACTCCCGTACCCGCACCTCGCGGTGCTGGTACGACGGCACCTCACCGTTGATCCACTCCTCGGCGCGCTCCTGCGCCTGCGCGAAAGTCACCATCGTTCAGTTCACTCCCCCACCGACGACGCCGAAGCCGAAGCCGACGACAGCGCCACCGACCTCGCGAAGCCGCCGTCCACCATCAAGTTCGCCACCGTCTCCAACTCCGGCGGAGAACCCGCGAGTCGGGACAGGAACGCGTCGAAGTCCTCGCCGCACGGCAGCAGCAGGCGTTCGACACGCTCCGCCGGCGCCCACGAAGGGTCGACGTCCCGCGCGTCGTCGTACGCGCAGAACCACACCGAACCGATCCGGTCGCCCTTCACCTTCACCGCGAGCAGGCCGCCCTGGACGAAGCCGACGCCCAGGTAGTCCTTGGTCAGATGGTCGCGCAGGCACTTGTTGACGTAGACGAGGTCGTTGACCGCGGCCTCGTCGCGGACCGTGAAGAAGGGCTGGTCGATCAGCAGGCCCAGTTCGGCGTCGAGGGCCGTGCCCACCGGCGCGCTTCCGCCCGCCGCCTTCAGGAACGTCCGGTAGCCGCCCGGCAGGCGGTAGCCGAGGTCCTCCTCGACGCCCTGCACCTGGCCCTCCGTCACCGCGACCCCGGACTTCGGCAGCCCGAAGTGCGCCGGACGCGTCTCCTGCAACGGCCGTGTGCCCCTCTTGTTCTGGTCGACGGCCGAGGTCGCGATGCCGCCGTGATGCCGCAGCAGCGCCTTCACGTCGACGGGGATCAGTTCGAGCCGGCGCGTGCCCACCACGTGGTGCCAGGTCCAGCCGTGCGGCGTCGCCACCGCCGGCACCGTGTCCCACAGATCGTGACCGGTCGCCGCGAGCGCCGCGTTCGCCGAGACGTAGTCCGTGAGGCGCAGTTCGTCCACGCCGAAGCCCTCCGGCGGCTCCGCGATCTCCGCGGCCGCACGCGCGTAGGGCGAGAAGTCGGGGTAACCGTGCTCGTCCACGCGTACCCCTCTCGGGTGACGCGCCGCCCGGACCGGATCCGGGAAGTGCACGACCTGCCCGGCATAGGCCGCGTTCGGCGGCGCGGCCTTCTGCCCGAGCCGACCTGTCGTCATGGCGGTTGCCCCCTGCGGCACTCTGGTACGACCCGCAACGACCGGCTCCCACCGCCCGCTACGCACCGTATCGACTGTCTCGTCCGTCTCGACTTCCGTCTCGACCGTCACCCAAGCGTGTTGACCACGCGCACCCGCGCGTCCCACCACGCGCCTTCGCGCGCACGACATGCGTCGCCCGCGCGAATCGCGGCAACGACAGCCTATGCGGTACGACGACACCGGTCACCGGCACCGGCCATGACCCCCTCCGCTTCCGTGACCAGCCGTCACCCCCTCGTGACAGCCCGCCCAAACCCGGGCGTGTCGCACCGCCCCAGCTTCCGCACCCGCCACGGGATTTGGCACTCTGTGACCTCCGGGGGATGCTCGGGAGGGGATGACGATCATGAACGCCACGCAGACGGGACCGCACACGGACGCCCGCGACACCGGTATGTCCGGCGACCCGCGCATCGGCTGGAGCAGCACCGAGGCACCGCACGCGCCCGCCCTGCTGCACCGTCGCGACGGCATACTCCCCACCGTCGCCGCCGCCCTCTCCGTCCGCGGCGCCACCCTCACCGGCACGGCCGCCCGCGGCGACCAGCCGCCGCCGCTGCACCCGCTCGTCCAGGACTTCCTCGACACGCTCACCAGCGCCCAGCGCGACCGTTTCACCGGCCGCTGCGCCGAGACGATCCTCATCTCGCGGCACATAGCCGCCGCGGACGACGCCCGCAGCAAGCGCGCCGCCCGCAGGCCCATGACCAACGGCGAGGCCCGCAAGGCCCTCAAGCAGGCCAAGCTCACCGCCCGCCGCATCCGCGAGGACGGCGACCCGCTGCACGGCAGCTTCGCCGCGCCCTGCCGCGCCTGTGCCGCCCTCAGCGCCCACTTCGGCGTACGTGTCGTCGACCCCGCGGCGGCGGACGACTAGCCCCCCACCCCCAGCACCGCAACAAGAACAAGAACAAGGCAACACCCGCTATACGGCCCCGGCGCCGCCCCATGACCTCGACGATCGAAGGGCAGATGCACCCCGACCGCACCTCCACCACCCGCTTCCCCGTGCCCGTCGACGCCGCCCTGCGCGCCGCCGGCTGGCAGCCCGGGCGCTGGGACATAAAACAGGCCGAGTACTGGGCCGACGCGCTGCGCGACCACGCGTCGCCCGCGGGTCACCGGCACGCCGTCTTCCCCGCCGCGGTGGAGGCGTGGGCCGAGTTCGGCGGTCTGCACATCGCGCCCACCGGTCCCGGCCGCCAGGTCGCCCCCGCCGCGGTCCATCTCGACCCGCTGCACGGCCTGCACCTGGCCCGCACCCTCGGCGACCTCGGCCGCGCCCTCGACACCGAGGTCAGCCCGCTCGGCGCCGAGACCGACACCCAGGCCCTCCTGGCCATCGACGCCGAGGGCCGCGTCTACGCCCTGGACCACACCGGCGACTGGTACCTCGGCCCCGACATCGACCAGGCCCTGGCCGGCCTCGTCACGGGCATCGAACCGGTACGCCTGACAGCGGGCTGAGCCGGCAGGGCCGGCAGCGGGCCGAACCGGCACGGCCGCACAGCCACCCGGAGTCACGGCGATACAGGCGCCCGGCGTCACACCCCCTACGCCGCCGGAATCACCGCCGACACCCGGAAACCCCCCGCGTCCGTCGGGCCCGACACGAACACGCCGCCCAGGCCGGTGACACGTTCCTTCATTCCCACCAGGCCGTTGCCGCCGGACGGCAGCCGTGCCGACGAGGCCGAGGCGACCTCCGGCGGCGGCTCGTTCTCCACCTGCATCGCGATCTCCGAGACCCGGTGCGCCACCCGTACATGCGTCTTCGCCCCGGCCGCGTGCTTGTGGACGTTCGTCAGCGCCTCCTGGACGACGCGGTACGCGGTCTGCTCGATCTGCGCGGCGTACACCCGCGTCTCGCCCTCGACGGACAGGTCCACGACCATCCCGGCCGCCGCCGACTGCCCGATCAGCTCGTCCAGTTCGGAGAGGCAGGGCCCCTCACCCTCGTCGGCGGCCCTGGACGCCGCCACGGCAGCGGCGACCCCGACCGCCGCGAGCGGAACCGCGGCCTGCGCGGACCGCCGTACCCCGCCGTCCCCGCTCCTGAGCACCCCGAGCATCTGCCGCAGCTCGGTCAGCGCCTGCCGGCCCATGTCGCCCACGAGCGCGGCGTTCTTCACGGCCTTCTCCGGATCCTTGCGGGCCACCGCCTGCAGGGCGGCCGCGTGCACGACCATCAGGCTCACCCGGTGGGCGACGACGTCGTGCATCTCCCGCGCGATCCGCGTCCGTTCCTCGCCCCGCGCCCACTCGGCGCGCTCCTCCGCGCGCTCGGCGAGCAGCTGCAACTCCCGCTCCAGGCTGTCCGCCCGCTCCCGCAGGCTCTCCATCAGCCGGCGCCGGGCCCCCACGTACAGGCCCAGCAGCAGCGGAGGCGCGGTCATCCCGATGGCGATGGTGATCGCGGCGAACGGCACGAACCAGTCGCCGAGTTTCCAGTCCCCGTGCGCCATGTCCTGCTGCACCCGCACGAACATCACGATCAGCATCCCGACCAGCGACATGCCGGCGAGCGAGCCGATGATCCGGCGGGGCAGCTCCGAGGCGGCGAGGGTGTAGAGGCCGACCATGCCCATGAGGTAGCCCATCTGGGCCGGGGTGATCGCGATCGACACCAGTACGACGGCGATGGGCCACTGCCGGCGCACGAGCAGCGCGGAACCGGCGAGCACGCCGAAGACGATCCCCGCGGCCAGGGGGATCCCCGCGTCGTGCGCGAACCGGATCCCCTCGAACGCACACTCCACGGCGGACGCGACCGCGAGCCCCACGTCCAACGCCGCACTGCGCCACCGCTCCCACCACCACGGCCCTCCCCGGGCCGCGGCGTGGACTTCCCCCGTCGTGGTCATGCCTCCAGCCTACGGGCGTCCGCGCCCCGTTTTCCGGTGAGTTTCCGTGACTGGCCTACACCACACAGCGTGACGGAGCGTAAGCGGAACGCCCCGAAATACCTCGAACTGCTGAATCGCTCACCGTTCGACCCCGGAAGATCGGGTTCCGCCCGGACGGGTATGCCTATGGCGAACACATGCGGCAAGTACGCCGACTTCGAGGGGCTGAGGGAGCGGGCGATCGCGTTGCGGCGGGCGGGGCTCAGCCGACGCCAGATCCGCGACCGGCTCCACGTCGACAACAACGACATCCTCAACCGCCTCTTGGAGGGCGAGCCGCCTCCGGAATGGACGAAGCGCCCGAACGCCAAGGACGACCTGAGAGACAGGGCACGGGAGCTACGGCTCCAGGGCTGGACGTACGACCAGATCCAGGTGGAGCTGGGGTGCTCGAAGAGTTCGATCTCGTTGTGGGTACGGGATCTGCCAACGCCGGAGCGGAAGAAGCGGACGACAGAGGAAGCCTCAGCGATTGCGAGGCGGGGCTGGGAAGCCAAGCTGCAGATCAGAGAGGAGGAGCGCACGCATACCAAGCAGGTAGCCGCAGAGGACATCGGCAAGCTGACCGATCGCGAACTGTTCCTGGTCGGCGTGGGCCTGTACTGGGCCGAGGGCAGCAAGGACAAGTCATACGCCCGCCGCGAGAGGGTCACGTTCGTCAACAGTGACCCTGGCATGATCCGGGTCTTCCTGGCCTGGCTCGACCTGCTAGGCGTCGCACGTGAGCACCTTCGCTATTGCGTCATGATCCACGAGCTGGCAGACATCCCGGGCGCCGAAGGCTACTGGGCCCAGTTCGTCGGCGCCGACAGCTCTGCGTTCAACAAGACGACCCTCAAGAAGCACAACCCCAAGACCACCCGCAAGAACACCGGCGAGACCTACCGAGGTTGCCTGGTGATCAAAGTCCTCAAGAGCGCGGACCTGTACCGCCGCATCGAGGGCTGGTGGTCCGGGATGGTGGTGGCAGCCGAACAGCGAACCCCGTAGGCTGACCCCGGCATTCCCGGGTTGCTCTGTCGGTAGGGGCGACTGGACTTTGAATCCAGGTAAGACGCAGGTTCGACTCCTGCCCCGGGAGCTAGCCGGTTCGGGCCCTGACAGCACTGTCAGGGCCCGCTCTCATGTCCCTCACGAAACGCCCCGGTATCCTGCGGATGTCCCCACCCATCCCAAAAGCCGAAGGGCAACCCCGTGAGCGCCATTCGCCCGGCAGCCGTCGTCGTTCTCGCAGCGGGTGAGGGCACCCGTATGAAGTCGGCCACACCCAAGGTCCTGCACGAGATCTGTGGCCGCAGCCTCGTGGGCCATGTACTGGCCGCCGCCCGTGAGTTGGACCCCGAGAACCTGGTCGTCGTGGTCGGGCACGCGCGGGAGAAGGTCGGCGCGCATCTCGGCGAGATCGACCCCGGCGTACGCACCGCCGTACAGGAGGAGCAGAACGGCACCGGGCACGCCGTCCGGATCGCCCTGGAGCAGCTCGGCGGCAACATCGACGGCACCGTCGTGGTCGTCTGCGGCGACACCCCGCTGCTCACCGGCGCCACCCTCCGGCAGCTCGCCACCACCCACACCGGCGACTCGAACGCCGTGACCGTGCTGACCGCCGAGGTCCCGGACGCCACCGGTTACGGCCGCATCGTGCGCGACGGGGCCACCGGCGCCGTCACCGAGATCGTCGAGCACAAGGACGCGACCGACGCCCAGCGGGCCATCCGCGAGATCAACTCCGGTGTGTTCGCCTTCGACGGGCAGCTGCTCGCCGAGGCGCTGAAGAAGGTGCGGACCGACAACAGCCAGGGCGAGGAGTACCTCACCGATGTGCTGGGGATCCTGCGCGAGGCCGGGCACCGGGTCGGGGCGTCCGTCGCCGGCGACCACCGCGAGATCGCCGGCATCAACAACCGGGTGCAGCTGAGCGAGGCCCGGCGGATCCTCAACGACCGCCTCCTGACCGAGGCGATGCTCGCCGGGGTGACGGTCGTCGACCCCGCGACCACCTGGGTCGACGTCACCGTCACCTTCGAGCAGGACGCCGTCGTCCACCCGGGCACCCAGCTGCACGGCTCGACGCACCTCGCCGAGGGCGCCGAGGTCGGCCCCAACTGCCGCCTCACGGACACCGCGGTGGGCGCGGGCGCGCGCGTGGACAACACGGTGGCCTACAGCTCCGAGGTCGGCGCGGGCGCGAGCGTGGGGCCGTACGCCTATCTGCGTCCCGGGACGCGGCTGGGGACGAAGGGCAAGATCGGTACGTACGTCGAGACCAAGAACGCCTCGATCGGCGAGGGCACCAAGATCCCGCACCTCTCCTACGTCGGTGACGCGACCATCGGCGAGTACACCAACATCGGCGCCGCCAGCGTGTTCGTGAACTACGACGGGCAGGAGAAGCACCACACCACCGTCGGGTCGCACTGCCGTACCGGCTCGGACAATATGTTTGTGGCTCCTGTCACGGTCGGGGACGGCTCGTACACCGCCGCCGGGTCCGTGATCACGAAGGACGTGCCGCCCGGTTCGCTGGCCGTGGCCCGTGGTCAGCAGCGGAATATCGAGGGTTGGGTCGCCCGCAAGCGTCCGGGAAGCGCCGCCGCGAAGGCTGCGGAGGCGGCATCCCGGCAGGTCGAGAGCGAAGACTGACCGGAAACGGGCGCGCCGGACTCGGCGTACCGTGATAAGTGCACACCCAGTTGAGACACCTCTGAGGAGACAGCTGTGACCGGGATCAAGACGACCGGCGAGAAGAAGATGATGTTCTTCTCCGGCCGCGCCCACCCCGAGCTTGCCGAGGAGGTCGCCCAGCAGCTGGGGGTCGGGGTCGTCCCGACGAAGGCCTTCGACTTCGCGAACGGCGAGATCTACGTCCGCTACCAGGAGTCGGCGCGCGGTGCGGACTGCTTCGTGATCCAGAGCCACACGGCTCCGATCAATCAGTGGATCATGGAGCAGCTCATCATGATCGACGCCCTGAAGAGGGCTTCGGCGCGCTCCATCACCGTCATCGTGCCGTTCTACGGCTATGCCCGTCAGGACAAGAAGCACCGCGGGCGCGAGCCCATCTCGGCGCGGCTGATCGCGGACCTGATGAAGACGGCGGGCGCGGACCGGCTGCTGACCGTGGATCTGCACACGGACCAGATCCAGGGCTTCTTCGACGGCCCGGTGGACCACCTGTTCGCGCTGCCGCTGCTCGCGGACTACGTGGGGCAGAAGGTCGACCGGAACAAGCTGACCGTCGTGTCGCCGGACGCCGGTCGCGTCCGGGTGGCCGACCGCTGGTGCGACCGGCTCGGCGCGCCCCTGGCGATCGTGCACAAGCGGCGCGACAAGGACGTGGCGAACCAGGTCACCGTGCACGAGGTCGTGGGTGAGGTCGAGGGCCGCGTGTGCGTGCTCGTCGACGACATGATCGACACTGGCGGCACGATCTGCGCCGCGGCGGACGCGCTGTTCGCGCACGGCGCGGAGGACGTCATCGTGACGGCGACGCACGGCGTGCTGTCCGGCCCGGCGGCCGACCGTCTGAAGAACTCCAAGGTGAGCGAGTTCGTCCTGACGAACACGCTGCCGACGCCGAGCGAGCTGGCCCTCGACAAGATCACGGTCCTGTCGATCGCGCCGACGATCGCGAGCGCGGTCCGCGAGGTCTTCGAGGACGGCTCGGTGACGAGCCTGTTCGACGAGCAGTAAAGATCCTTTTGGGTACGGCCTCCCCCTCCGAGTAGACTGCTCCAGTTGCTCGGCGAGGGAGGCCACGCCTCCGTTATCGACGCGCTCTTCGTAGCAGGCCGTTCGTGGCCGGGTGACCACGTCCGTTCTGTTACTACGAGGAGTGATCATGTCCGAGGTCAAGATCTCCGCCCAGACCCGTACCGAGTTCGGCAAGGGCGCCGCCCGCCGCATCCGCCGTGACTCCAAGGTCCCCGGTGTGCTGTACGGCCACGGTGCCGACCCGCTGCACCTGACCCTTCCGGGCCACGACCTGCTGCTCGCCCTGCGTACGCCGAACGTCCTGATCTCCCTGGACATCGACGGCAAGTCCAGCGAGCTGGCGATCCCGAAGGCCGTCCAGCGTGACGCCATCAAGGGCTACCTGGAGCACGTCGACCTGCTGCTGGTCAAGCGCGGCGAGAAGGTCACGGTCGAGGTCCCGGTGCACACCGAGGGCGAGCTGGCCCCGGGCGGCTACCTGCTGGAGCACGTCCTGAACGCGCTGCCGGTCGAGGCCGAGGCCACCCACATCCCCGAGGCCGTCACGGTCTCCATCGAGGGCCTGGAGGCCGGCGCCTCCGTTCTCGCCAAGGACATCACCCTCCCGAACGGCACCACGCTGGCCGTCGAGGAGGACGCGGTCGTCCTGCAGGTCCTGGCCGCGCAGGCCGAGGAGGCCGTCGAGGGCGAGGAGGCCGCGGCCGAAGAGGTCGCCGAGGCCTGAGCCTGACGCTCACTTTTCTGTCAGCCGCTGTTCCCGTACGGGGCAGCGGCTGGCGTGTATCGAGGAGACATGGACGTGACCACCCCCGCCAATGCCCCCTGGCTGATCGTCGGCCTCGGCAACCCCGGTCCCGAGTACGCCATGAACCGGCACAACGTCGGGTTCATGGTGGCCGATCTGCTGGCCGAGCGGATCGGGGGGAGGTTCAAGCGGGCCGGCAAGGCCCAGGCGCAGGTCGTGGAGGGCCGGATCGGGCCGCCGGGGCCGCTGAACCGGCGGGTGATCCTGGCCAAGCCGATGTCGTACATGAACCTGTCCGGCGGGCCGGTGAACGCGCTCAAGGACTTCTACAAGGTCCCGGTCTCCAACATCGTGGCCGTGCACGACGAGTTGGACATCGACTACGGCGTCCTGCGTCTCAAGCTCGGCGGCGGCGACAACGGGCACAACGGGCTGAAGTCGATGACGAAGGCGTTCTCGGCGGAGTACCACCGGGTGCGGTTCGGCATCGGGCGCCCGCCCGGCCGGATGCAGGTCGCCGACTTCGTGCTGAAGGACTTCTCCTCGGCGGAGCGCAAGGAGCTGGACTACTTCGTGGACCGGGCGGCGGACGCGGTGGAGTGCCTGGTGATCGAGGGGCTGGAGCGCGCGCAAAGCACGTACAACTCCTGACTTGTCCCCCATCCGAGTTGACCGATCGTGCGGGCATGGCCAATGATCCCGGCCATGCCCGCAGCCACCGCCTCCCGTCAGGCCCCTCGACAGGCCTCCGCCGCCGCGCTGCGGTTCGGGCGGCTCGCGGCGATGGGTACCGTCGCGGCGCTGATCCTGATCGCCGGGGTGTGGGCCTCGTGGCGGACCGCGCCGTACGTGATGCTCACCAAGGGGCGGGAGACCGGCACGATCGAGGTGACGCGGTGCGGGGCGGACACCTGCACGGGTCCCTACACGCCGGTCTCGCAGGGGTCGACGGCCCGGGAGCGGGTCGTCATCGACAGGACCGTCGCGGTGAAGAAGGGGCGGACCTACACCGTGGTCGTCATGCCCGGCAGCGACGAGGTGGTCCGCTCGGGGCCGGCCGGCATCCTGTACTCCTGGGTCCCGATGGGCGGCGCGCTGCTGCTGGCGTCGGTGGTCGTGGCCGGCGGGCTGCGCCGGACGCGGGCCGCGTGGGTCATGGCCGGGACCGGGATCGCGCTGCTCACGGCAGCTTTCGTGACGATCTGACGGCTTTCCCCGTTCTCCCGTATGTGGAGAGTCTGTGTGTTGCCTGTTCGTGATTGACCCTGGGTCAGTCACGGCTGGAAGCTGAGCCGCCCCCTCCACATCTTCCCGTCCGTAACTCGAAGATGGACTTGCCCCATGCGTACCCTCACCCGCGCCGGCGCCCTGTCCGCCGTCGCCGCGGCCACGCTGTTCGCCGCCCCGGTCGCCGCCCACGCCACCGCTCCCGGTGACAACGGGACCGTGAAGATCCACGACGCCAAGACGGGCGAAGAGCTCAGGCGCAACGAGCCGCACGTCTGCACCTTCTACCTGGACGCCTTCGGCTTCGACGGCGGCCAGCAGGTCGGCTGGCACATCGAGGCCTGGGCCCCGACCGCCCACACCAAGGGCGAGACCGTGAAGTCCGGCGACATCGTCCTGGACGCCCAGGGCCACGGCCGCACGGAGGACCTGTCGCTGCCCGACGGCCACTACAAGCTGTTCTGGAACTTCGCCGGCGAGAAGGGCGCCGCCAAGCACAAGGTGTTCTGGACCGACTGCGCGCCGGACGACTCGAAGGGCGGCGGCGGTACGACGTCCACCTCGACGCCGTCCGCGTCGGTCTCCGCGTCCGCCTCGCCCGAGTCGTCCGCGAGTCCGGCCGCCGGCGCGGCCGCCTCCGCCTCCCCCTCCGCGCAGGGCGGCGACTCCGGGGACCTCGCCGAGACCGGCAACGGCGCCCCCGTCGGCCTGCTCGCCGGCCTCTCTGCGGCGCTGGTCGCGGCGGGCGGCTACCTCCTGGCCAGGCGGCGCCGGGTCTGACGTAGAAGAAGAGACGGAAGTGCCCCCGAGCCGGTACGAGGCTCGGGGGCACTCCCAATTGCACAGTCGTCAGCCGGTGTTGCGCAGGCCCGCCGCCACGCCGTTGACCGTGAGGAGCAGGGCGCGGGACAGCAGCGGGTCGGGCTCCTCGCCGGCGGCCACCGCGTCGCGCTGGCGCTTGAGGAGGGTCACCTGGAGGTAGGAGATCGGGTCCAGGTAGGCGTCGCGGATGCTGAAGGTCTGCTTCAACACCGGGGCGGCGTCGAGGAGTTCGGCCTCGCCGGTGACCCGGAGCACCTCGCGCACGGTCAGTTCGTGCTCGGCGCGGATGGTGTCGAAGACGTGCTTCAGCTCGTCCGGGACGAGGGTGTCGACGTAGTGGGCGGCGATCCGCAGGTCCGTCTTGGCGAGGGTCATCTCGACGTTGGAGATGAAGTTGCGGAAGAAGTGCCACTGTTCGTGCATCTCGTCGAGCACGGTGTCCAGGCCCGCCTCGCGCAGCGCCTTCAGACCGGAGCCGACGCCGAACCAACCCGGGACGATCTGCCGGGACTGGGTCCAGCCGAACACCCACGGGATGGCGCGCAGTCCGTCGAGCGAGACGCCCGAGCCGGGGCGGCGGGAGGGCCGCGAGCCGAGGTGCAGGTCAGCGAGCTGGTCCACCGGCGTCGACGCGAGGAAGTACGTCGGCAGGTCCGGGTCCTCGACGAGCCTGCGGTAGGCGGCGTGCGCGGCGTCCGACACGACGTCCATCGCGGCGTCCCAGCGGGCCAGCGCCTCGTCGGACTGGCGCGGGGCGGTGTGCAGGGCGGAGGCCTGGAGCGTGGCGGCGACGGTCAGTTCGAGGTTCTCGCGGGCCAGCGACGGCACGAGGTACTTGTCGGAGATGACCTCGCCCTGCTCGGTCACCTTGATCTCGCCCTCCAGGGTGCCCCAGGGCTGGGCGAGGATCGCGTCGTGCGAGGGACCCCCACCGCGGCCGACGGTGCCGCCGCGGCCGTGGAAGAGGCGCAGGCGTACGCCGTACCGGTGGGCCACGTCACGCAAGCGGCGCTGCGCCCGGTGGATCTCCCACTGCGAGGTGGTGATGCCGCCGAACTTGGAGGAGTCGGAGTAGCCGAGCATGACCTCCTGGACGTCGCCCCGGAGCGCGACCAGGCGCCGGTAGGACGGGTCGGCGAGCATGTCCTCCAGGATGGTGTCGGCGGCCTTGAGCTCGTCCGTGGTCTCCAGGAGCGGCACGATGCCGATCTTCGCCCAGCCGGCGTGCAGGTCGATCAGGCCCGCCTCGCGGGCGAGCACGGCCGCGGCGAAGACGTCGTCGGCGCCCTGGCACATCGAGATGATGTACGACTCGATGACCTCGGGCCCGAAGACCTCCAGGGCCTTCTTGACCGTCTCGAACACGCCGAGGGTCTTGGCGCCGGCCGCGTCCACGGGCGCCGGGGTCGGGGCCAGCGGACGGCGGGACCGCAGCTCCTTCGCGAGCAGCCGCGACCGGTACTCGCGAGGCATGTCGGCGTACCGCCAGGACTCCTCGCCGAGCCGGTCGAAGAGCTGGCCGAGCGCGTGGTGGTGGGCGTCCGCGTGCTCCCGTACGTCCATGGTGGCGAGCTGGAGGCCGAAGGCGGCGAGCGTGCGGATCGTACGGTCCAGGCGGCCGTCGGCGAAGAGGCCGCCGCGGTGCTCGCGCAGGGAGGACTGGATGAGGGTGAGGTCGGCCAGCAGTTCGGAGGTGCCGAGGTAGTCGTGGCCCTCCTGGTGCGGGATGCCCCGGGCCAGGCGCTGCTTGGTGTTCTCCAGCTTCTGCCGGATGCAGGTGGCCTTGAGGCGGTAGGGCTCCTCGGCGTTGAGGCGCTTGTAGCGGGGGCTGATCTCCGGGAGGCGCTCCAGGTCGGCCTGGAGGGAGTCGAGGAGCTCCTGGGTGGCGCCCGTGTAGCGGATGGAGTTGGAGAGGAAGCCGCGCAGCTCGTCGACCATCTCCAGGGCGTCGTTGATGCCGTGCTCGTGCTGGAGGATCAGGACGTCCCAGGTGACCTGGGGGGTGACGTTCGGGTTGCCGTCGCGGTCGCCGCCGATCCAGGTGCCGAAGGTCAGCGGACGGGTGTCGTCCGGGAGCTTCACGCCGACCCGCTCCAGCTCGGCCGTGAGGTCCTCCAGGACGTCGCCGACCGCGCCCGCGTGCAGCTCGTCCAGGTAGTAGATGGCGTTGCGGGCCTCGTCGGCGGGCTCCGGACGTACGACACGCAGCTCGTCCGTCTGCCAGACGAGGTCGATGTTCTCGGCCAGACGGGTGTCGTAGCGGCGCCGGTCGGACTCGATGACCGGGGTCTCCAGAAGCGCCGCGATGCGCCGGAGCTTGTTGAGGACCGAGCGGCGCGCGGCCTCGGTGGGGTGCGCGGTGAACACCGGCCGGACGTTCAGGTTGGCGACGGTCTGGCGCAGGTGCTCGGGGTCGGCGTCCTTGAGGCGGTCGGCCGTGCGGGCCAGCAGGCCGCCCTCGGCGGCACGCCGGGCGCGCAGCTCGCGGCCGCGGTGCACCTGCTCGGTCACGTTGGCCAGGTGGAAGTAGGTCGAGAAGGCGCGCACCAGCTTGGCGGCGGTCTCCAGTTCGGTGCCGCGCAGCAGCTCGGCGGCGGCCTCGCCGTCCTCGCGGGTCAGGCGGCGGACCTTCTCGACGAGTTCCAGCAGCTCGGGACCCTCCTGCCGGACGAGGGCCTCGCCCAGGAGGTCACCCAGCCGGCGGATGTCGGCGCGTAGCTCGGGGCTGGTGGTCGCCCGGGACACGGTCTGGTCGTCGGCACTGCTCACAGGTGCGGCTCCTTGCAGTGTTGAAGCTCGTCCGGCAGGGGAACCCGGCTGGCCGGGGCCGCGCGGCGGGTGCCGCATACGGCCCTGACTTCCGGGAAGGAATCAGAGCGGACCGCGCTGTCCGACCGACTCCAAGGATAGGTGTCCATGCGGACGCGCAGACTCTCGGGCTCTTGCCGCCGGGCGGCGCACTGCCATACTTACGACGCCGTAGGTTACGGAACCGTAGGGATCGTTGTAACGGAACCCGGGCACGGTCCCTCTAGCCGACCCGGCACTGCCTCAACCCTCGACCCCACAGGGGACGCCCCATGACCACAAGTTCCGATGTGATCGATGACGCCCCGAAGGCGAACAACGACACCCCTGTCCCTTCGGGAACTCTCGGCGGCGACAAGAAGGGGTCGATCGAGCAGATCGCTCTTCTCCTCTTCATCGTCGTCCCCTTCCTGGCCCTGATCGCCGCGGTGCCGCTGGCCTGGGGCTGGGGAGTGAGCTGGCTGGACCTCGGCCTGCTGGTGTTCTTCTACTACCTCGGCTGCCACGGCGTGACGATCGGTTACCACCGCTACTTCACCCACGGTTCCTTCAAGGCGAAGCGGCCGCTGCGGATCGCGCTGGCGATCGCCGGTTCGATGGCGGTGGAGGGTCCGCTGGTGCGCTGGGTCGCCGACCACCGCAAGCACCACAAGTTCTCCGACGCCGAGGGCGACCCGCACTCCCCGTGGCGCTTCGGCGAGACGCTGCCTGCGCTGATGAAGGGCCTGTGGTGGGCGCACATCGGCTGGATGTTCGACGAGGAGCAGACGCCGCAGGACAAGTACGCCCCGGACCTGATCAAGGACCCGGCGATCCGGACGATCTCCCGGCAGTTCATCTACTGGACGATGCTGTCCCTCGCGCTGCCCCCGCTGATCGGCGGTCTGGCGACGATGTCCTGGTGGGGCGCGTTCACCGGGTTCTTCTGGGGGTCGCTCGTTCGGGTGGCCTTGCTGCACCACGTGACCTGGTCGATCAACTCGATCTGCCACGCGGTCGGCAAGCGGCCGTTCAAGTCGCGCGACCGTTCGGGCAACGTGTGGTGGCTGGCCGTGCTGTCCTGCGGCGAGTCCTGGCACAACCTGCACCACGCCGACCCGACCTCCGCGCGGCACGGTGTGGAGCGCCGGCAGGTGGACTCCTCGGCGCGGATCATTCGCTGGTGCGAGCAGCTCGGCTGGGCCTACGACGTGCGCTGGCCGTCACGCTCCCGTATCGATTCACGCCGTAACACCGGCCAAGAGGGCTCTCGGCGCCGGAAGGAGACGGCCGAGGCGGCATGATTGACGCCGTGGCGACCGATCCGAGCAGCACCCCGAGTCCAGAGAAGCCGCGGCGAGCGCGTCGCACCCGGATGACGGGCGCCGAGCGCCGGGCCCAGCTGCTGGAGATCGGTCGCACCCTCTTCGCCGCGAAGGGCTTCGAGGCCACGTCGGTCGAGGAGATCGCGGCGAAGGCCGGGGTCTCCAAGCCGGTGGTGTACGAGCACTTCGGCGGCAAGGAGGGCCTGTACGCGGTGGTGGTGGACCGCGAGATGCGGCGCCTGCTGGACATGGTGACCAGCTCGCTGACCGCCGGTCATCCCCGTGAGCTCTGCGAGCAGGCGGCCTTCGCCCTCCTGGACTACATCGAGGAGTACACGGACGGCTTCCGCATCCTGGTCCGTGACTCCCCCATCCCCCAGTCGACGGGGTCCTTCGCGTCGCTGATCTCGGACATCGCGACCCAGGTGGAGGACATCCTGGGCCGCGAGTTCAAGAGCCGCGGCTTCGACCCCAAGCTGGCGCCCCTCTACGCCCAGGCCCTGGTCGGCATGGTCGCGCTGACCGGCCAGTGGTGGCTGGACGTGCGGCGCCCGAAGAAGGCGGAGGTCGCCGCCCATCTGGTGAACCTGGCCTGGCACGGCCTGGACGGCCTGGAGGCGAAGCCGCACCTGATAGGGCGCCGCAAGAGCTGAGCTGCCTGTCAGTACTTGTCAGTGCTTGAAGGCGTCCTTGGCCTTCTCCTTGGCCTGGCGGGCGTCGCCCTTCGACTGCCGCAGCCGCCCCTTGGCCTCCATGCTCTCGTTGCCGACGGCGCGGCCGATGGTCTCCTCGGCCTTGCCCTTGGCCTGTTCCTTCTTGCCCTTGGCCTTCTGTTCGCCTGCCATCGCGGATCACTCCCAGTGACACGGGACTCGCCTTACGCCACGGCGGGTAACCCTCACGAGGTCGGACAAACCGGTTCCAGGAACTCCAGCCGGTTGCCCACCGGATCCTCGGAGTAGAAGCGCCGGTGACCGGGCAGCCCGTGGTCCCAGACGACCGGGGCGCCACCCGCCGCGAGCCGTTCCGCATACGCCTCGATGTCCTTGACCAGCAGCCCCGGATGCGCCTTCTTGGCAGGCCTGAAGTCGGCCTCGATCCCCAGGTGCAGCTGCACCGCCCCTGCCCGGAACCAGCACCCGCCCCGCGCCGCGAGCACCGGCGGCTTCGGGATCTCCTCCATGCCCAGGACGTCGGCGTAGTACGCGCGCAGAAGGTCCTCGCACCCCACCGGTGCCGCCAGCTGCACATGGTCGACGGCCGTCAGCATCAGGCCTCCTTGCGGGCCACGGCGAAGATACGGCGGAACGGGAACGGGGTGCCGTGCGCGGTCGCCGGATAGGCCTCCCGCAGCGCCGCACGGTACTCGGCGACGAACTCCTCCCGGGCCGCCGGATCATCGGCGAGGGCGGTGAGGACCGGCCGCAGCCCCGTCCCCTTCACCCAGTCGAGGACCGGGTCCTCCCCGCCCAGGAGATGGACGTACGTGGTCTCCCAGACGTCCGCCTCGCAGCCGAGCGCGGTCAGCTTCTCCAGGTAGGTCTCCGGCGCGAGCACCGCGTCGTCGTGCCGGAGGGTCTCGGCGAGGCGGTCCTTCCAGCGGGCGGAGTGGGCGAGTTCGCGCATCAGCTGGTGGCTGGGGGCGGAGAAGTTGCCGGGCACCTGGAAGGCGAAGGTCCCGCCGGGGACGAGCCCGGCGATCCAGTCGGCGAAGCGCTCCGCGTGCCCCGGCACCCACTGCAGCGTGGCATTGGACACGATCAGGTCGTACGGCCGCGGGGGCGCCCAGGTGCGGACGTCGGCGTGGGAGAAGTCGAGGCGTCCGCCGCCCGGCGTCGGCCCCTCGTGCTCCACCAGCGCCTGGTCGAGCATCTCGGGCGAGTTGTCGTACCCGGTGATGTGCGCGGTGGGCCAGCGGTCGGCGAGCAGCACCGTGACGTTGCCGGGGCCGCAGCCCAGGTCGGCGACGGCGGGCTGCGCCGAGGGCAGGTCGGGGACGCGGGCGAGCAGGTCGACGAAGGGGCGGGCGCGGTGGCCGGCGTGGCGGAGGTACTGGGCCGGGTCCCAGGTGGGCGTCTTCATACCATCCACCTTCCCGGGAAATTTATCTCGATGTCAAGAGACTCGACTTCAAGAGACTTCACATCGACACAACCACTACACTGATCGCCATGGAGGACGAGGTCGATCGGCTGGTCGCAGCATGGCGCCGGGAGCGCCCGGACCTCGACGTGGAACCGCTCGAGGTGCTCAGCCGGGTGAGCAGACTGGCCCGGCACCTGGACCGGGCGCGCCGGCTGGCCTTCGCCGAGCACAGCCTGGAGCCCTGGGAGTTCGACGTGCTGACCGCGCTCAGGCGCGCCGGGACGCCGTATCAGCTCTCGCCCGGACAGCTGCTGACGCAGACCCTGGTCACCTCGGGCACGATGACGAACCGCATCGACCGGCTGGCCAAGAAGGGCCTGGTGGAGCGGCTGCCCGACCCCAGCGACCGGCGCGGGGTGCTGGTGCGCCTGACCGAAGAGGGCCAGGACCGCGCGGACCAGGCCCTGGCCGGACTGCTCGACCAGGAGCGCGCGATCCTGGCCGAGCTCTCCCGGGCCCAGCGAGGCGAACTCGCGGGCCTCCTGCGCCAGCTGACCGCCCCGTTCGACAACATCCCCGGCTAGGCGCTCCGCTGGGAGAGCCGTTTGGGTAGTGCCGCGCCAGGTCGTTGTTCGACTGCGGCGCCGTTGTGGCTGGTCGCGCAGTTCCCCGCGCCCCTCAGGCGTTGCCGCCCAGCGGTGTTGGTCAGGCGCTGTTGCTTCCCTACGCCAACTGACCGCCCCGTTCGACGACATCCCCGGCTAGGTCGACCGGCCCCACACCCGCCCGGCGCGCCAGCGCGACCGCGGCGAGGGTGGAGTGGACGCCCAGTTTGCCGAGGACGTTCTGCATGTGGGTGCGGACCGTGTGCGGGGAGAGGAAGAGCCGCTCGGCGACGGCCTTGCGGCCGAGGCCCGCGACCATGCACCGGAGCACCTCCCGCTCCCGCGGGGTCAGCGACTCCACGAGCCGTTCGCTCTCGGTGCGGTGTTTGCGCGCCGCCGTCAGCTCCCGCAGGACGCCCGTGAGCAGGGCCGGCGGCAGATGGGTCTCGTCGCGCAGTACCCCTCGTATGACATTGAGCAGCCGGGACAGCGAGCAGTCCTTGGCGACCCAGCCGGAGGCCCCGGCCTGCAGGGCGAGCGCCGCCCGCCGGGGATCGTCCTTCTCGGCGAGCACGACGATCCGTACGCCCGGCTGCGCGGTGCGCACCCCGGCGACCAGCGAGATCCCGTCGACGAGCCCGTCCTCGTTGTTGTCCTGGACCGGCACGGCGGGGCGTATGCCCTGTACGTTGCCGCCCAGATCGGAGTCGACCAGCAGTACGTCGAAACGGCGCCCCTCGGCGGCCGCGCGCTCCAGGCTGCGCAGCGCGGCGGGACCGCTGCCCGCGGCGGAGACGTCGACGTCGGGCTCGGCCGCCAGGGCGGCGGCGAGCGACTCGGCGAAGATGCGGTGGTCGTCGACGACCAGCACTCGGATGCGAACCACGAAACCCCCTTCCCCAAGCTCCTTGAAGAGCAGGGGATACCCCTTTGTCGGGAGACGGTACGGGCGCAGGTACGACGCCCGAAGCGCGATGGCCCACCACGGCCGCCGCCGTGCGGAAACTGCTACCCCCACTTCGGGTGTCGTACCCGACTGTCTCGCCCCCTGATCAGCACCGGCCCCCACCGGTGCTGTTCATCAGGGTACGGCCGGGGGCCGGGAGCGGAAGGTAATTTGCAGAACTGGCCGACCGACGCGTTTATGGTGAGCCGCATGTTTCGTCTTGAGACAGAAGTCGACAAGGCCCGGCGCGATCTTCTCCGAATGCGGCTGCGGGACACCAACACGGCGGCCTCCCCCGTGCTCCGCGCCCTGCGCGGAACCCCAGGTGAACGCGAACTTCCGCTCCACGTCTGGGCGTTGGCGGAAGGAGGCGAACTCGCCGGCGGACTCGTCGGCCACACCTGGACGAGCTGGCTGCACATCACCTACCTGTGGGTCGACGAGACCCACCGCGGCACCCGCCTGGGTTCGCAACTGCTCGCGGAGGCGGAACGGATCGCGAGCGGCGAACGCGGCTGCGACCGCTCCCGGGTGGAGACGTGGGACTTCCAGGCCCCGGGGTTCTACAGGAAGCAGGGGTACGAGGTGGTGTGCGTGATCCCCGACTATCCGCCGGGGATCACGGAGTACACGCTGACGAAGCGACTCAACTGAGTCGGCGCGCGCCCGCCGCGGGCACCGCCTCGAAGACGCGCGGCGCGGTGAAGCCCGCCGCCGCGAACGCCTCCTCGACCGCCTTCGAGATCGTGTCCACCTCGCTCGCCTCCGCCAGGACGATCGCCGAGCCGCCGAAGCCGCCGCCGGTCATGCGGGCGCCCAGGGCGCCGGAGGCGAGGGCCGTGTCGACGACCAGGTCCAGCTCCGGGCAGGAGATGCGGAAGTCGTCGCGGAGGGAGGCGTGGCCGGCCACCAGGACCGGGCCGATCGCGCGGGTCTCGCCCGACTCCAGCAGCGCGACCACCCGCTCCACCCGCTCGTCCTCGGTGACGACGTGCCGGACCAGCCGGACCGCCTCCTCGTCGTCCCCGAGTTGGGCCAGGGCGTCGTCGAGACCGTCGTACGGGACATCCCGCAGCGCGTCCACGCCCAGCAGCGCCGCGCCCCGCTCGCAGCCCGCCCGGCGCTTGCCGTACTCGCCGTCGCTGTGGGCGTGCTTGACCTGGGTGTCGACCACCAGCAGGCGCATGCCCTCGGCGGCCAGGTCGAAGGGGATCTGCTTCTGGGAGAGGTCCCGGGTGTCGAGGAACAGGGCGTGGCCCTCCTCGCAGCACGCGGAGGCCGTCTGGTCCATGATCCCGGTCGGCGCGCCCACGTAGACGTTCTCGGCGCGCTGGCACAGCCGGGCCAGCTGCCAGCGCTGCAGGCCGAGTTCGTACAGGTCGTTGAGGGCGAGCGCGATGACGACCTCCAGGGCCGCCGAGGACGACAGGCCCGCGCCCGACGGGACCGTCGAGGCGAGGTGGACGTCGGCGCCGGTCACCGCGTGGCCGGCCTCGCGCAGCGCCCAGACCACGCCCGCGGGGTACGCCGTCCAGTTCCGGTCGGACTCGGGGGCCAGGTCGTCCAGGCGCAGCTCGACGACGCCGCCCTCGACGTCCGCCGAGTGCAGGCGCAGTACGCCGTCCTCACGCCGGGAGACGGCCGCGACGGCGGTGTGCGGCAGCGCGAAGGGCATCACGAAGCCGTCGTTGTAGTCGGTGTGCTCACCGATGAGGTTGACGCGGCCAGGCGCCGACCAGACGCCCTCGGGCTCGGTCCCGTAGAGCTCCACGAAACCGCGCTGCACCTGCTCCACTACTGCTCCCTTGCGATCTTCTGCGCGAACTCCCACGCGTCCGCGACGATGCCCGCGAGGTCCGCGCGGGACGGGTTCCAGCCGAGCTTCTCGTGGGCGGCCTGCGCGGAGGCCACCAGGACCGCCGGGTCGCCGCCGCGGCGCGGGGCCACGACCTCCGGGATCGGGTGGCCCGTGACCTTGCGGACCGTCTCGACGACCTCGCGCACCGAGAAGCCCTCGCCGTTGCCGAGGTTGCAGATCAGGTGCTCGCCGGGCGTGGCGTGCCGTACGGCGAGCAGGTGGGCCTCGGCCAGGTCCGCGACGTGGATGTAGTCGCGGACGCAGGTGCCGTCCGGGGTCGGGTAGTCGTCGCCGAAGACCGAGATGGCCTCGCGCCTGCCCTGGGCGACCTGGAGGACCAGCGGGATCAGGTGGGACTCGGGGTCGTGCCGCTCGCCGTACCGCCCGTACGCGCCCGCCACGTTGAAGTAGCGCAGGGAGACCGCGCCCAGGCCGTGGGCGGCCGCCTCGCCGGTGATCATGTGGTCGACGGCGAGCTTGGTGGCGCCGTACGGGTTGGTGGGGGCCGTCTCGGCGGTCTCGACGATCGGGACCTCCTTCGGCTCGCCGTACGTGGCGGCCGTGGAGGAGAAGACCAGCTTGCGGACGCCGGCCTCGCGCATCGCGCCGAGCAGCGCCATGGTGCCGCCGACGTTGTTCTCCCAGTACTTCTCGGGCTTGACGACGGACTCGCCGACCTGGGACGAGGCGGCGAAGTGCAGCACCGCCTCGAAGGAGGGGTCCAGCCACTTGGCGGCGTCCCGGATGTCGCCCTCGACGAACGTCGCGCCGGACGGGACGCCCTCGCGGAAGCCGGTCGAGAGGTTGTCGAGGACGACGACCTCGTGGCCGGCCTCCAGCAGGTGCTGGGCCACGACACTGCCGACGTAACCCGCGCCACCCGTCACCAGGTACTTCATCAACTCGCTACCTCTCGCAGTCGCTCGGCCGCGGCCTCCGGCCGGATGTCGTTGATGAACACGCTCATGCCGGACTCGGAACCCGCGAGGAACTTCAGCTTGCCGGAGGTCCGGCGGATGGTGAAAAGCTCGAGGTGGAGCGCGAAGTCGTCACGGTTGACGCCCTCGAACTCCTCCAGCGCGCCGAACGGGGCCTGATGCCAGGCCGCGATGTACGGCGTCTTGGGCTCACCCTCGCCGAAGATCCGGTCGAAGCGCCTCAAGAGTTCCAGATAGACCTTGGGGAACTCTGTGCGCGCCTCCTCGTCGAGCCCGAGCAGGTCCGGCACCCGGCGCTTCGGGTACAGGTGGACCTCGTACGGCCAGTGCGCGGAGTACGGCACGAAGGCGACCCAGTGTTCACCCTCCAGGACGACCCGCTCACCGGCGAGTTCGCTGTCGAGAACGGCGTCGAAGAGGTTCTCACCTCCCGTCGCCTCCTTATGAGTTGCGAGTGAACGCAGCATCAGGGCGGTGCGCGGGGTGGTGAACGGGTACGCGTAGATCTGGCCGTGCGGGTGACCGAGCGTCACGCCGATCTCCTCGCCGCGGTTCTCGAAGCAGAACACCTGTTCCACGGAGGAGAGATGCGACAGCTCCGAGGTGCGGTCCGTCCACGCCTCCAGGACCAGCGCGGCCTGCTCCTCGGTGAGGTCGGCGAAGGAGGCGTTGTGGTCGGAGGTGAAGCAGACCACCTCACAGCGGCCGGAGTCGCCGGCCAGCGAGGGGAAACGGTTCTCGAAGACCACGACGTCGTACGACGAGTCCGGGATCTCGCTGAGCCGGTCGCCCTCGGAGGGGCACAGCGGACACTCGTCGGCCGGCGGGTGGTAGGTGCGGCCCTGGCGGTGCGAGGCGATCGCCACCGAGTCGCCGAGCAGCGGGTCGAGGCGGATCTCGGAGGTCGTGACGGTCCGCTCCAGCGGACGCCGGTCCACCGCGTCCCGCACGTTGTCGTCGCGCAGGTCGTAGTAGATGAGCTCGCGACCGTCGGCCAGCCGGGTCGAGGTCTTCTTCACTGCGACTCCCTATTCGAGCCACTCAATCATCAAACAGAACCGAACACATCGAAACACAACGCACCACCAGCGTCAACGTCGCAATCAAACAAAGGACACCAGCTGACGTGTTGAATAACCAGGTGCATATCCCCCCATACCTGGCCGCCGAGCTCCGCCTCCCCACGAACGGGCTCGACTACACGATCCTCGGCATCTACTTCGCCGTCGTCCTGGGCATCGGCTTCGCCGCCCGCAGATCCGTGAAGACGAGCCTCGACTTCTTCCTCTCCGGGCGCTCACTGCCCGCCTGGATCACCGGTCTGGCGTTCATCTCCGCCAACCTGGCCGCCACCGAGATCCTGGGCATGGCGGCCAACAGCGCGCAGTACGGCGCGTACACCGTGCACTGGTACTGGATCGGCGCCATCCCGGCCATGGTCTTCCTCGGCCTGGTGATGATGCCGTTCTACTACGGCAGCAAGGTGCGCTCGGTGCCCGAGATGCTGCTGCTGCGCTTCGACAAGTGGGCACACCTGCTGAGTTCGATCCTGTTCGCCTTCGCGGCTGTTCTGATCGCCGGTGTGAACCTGTACGCCCTCGCCATCGTGGTCGAGGCGCTGCTCGGCTGGCCGCAGTGGGTGGCGATCCTGGTCGCCGGCGCCTTCGTGCTCGCGTACATCACCCTCGGCGGTCTCTCCTCGGCGATCTACAACGAGGTGCTCCAGTTCTTCGTGATCCTGGCCGCCCTCATCCCGATCGTCGTGCTGGGCCTGAAGAAGGTGGGCGGCTGGGGCGGCCTGACCGACAAGCTCACCGCGACCCACGGCTCCAACTTCACCACCGCGTGGGGCGGCACCGGCATCGGCAGCGACAACCCGCTGGGCGCGAACTGGCTGACCATCGTGCTGGGGCTCGGCTTCGTGCTGTCCTTCGGGTACTGGACGACGAACTTCGCCGAGGTGCAGCGGGCGCTGTCCGCGAAGAACCTCTCGGCCGGGCAGCGGACGCCGCTGATCGCCGCGTACCCGAAGATCTTCATCGTCTTCCTGGTGATGATCCCGGGGCTGGTCGCGGCCGCGCTGGTGCCGAAGATCGGGACCTCCGGGTCCGACCTGCAGTACAACGACGCGATTCCCTACCTGATGGAACAGCTGCTGCCGAACGGCGTGCTGGGCATCGCGGTGACCGGCCTGCTCGCGGCCTTCATGGCCGGTATGGCGGCCAACGTCTCGTCCTTCAACACGGTGTTCACGAACGACATCTGGGGCCGGTACGTGGTGAAGGGGCGGGAGGACGAGTACTACGTCCGCTTCGGGCGCCTGATCACGGTGATCGGCGTCGCGGCGTCGGTCGGCACGGCGTTCCTCGCCTCGTCCTTCTCGAACATCATGAGCTACCTCCAGACGCTGTTCTCCTTCTTCAACGTGCCGATGTTCGTGGTCTTCATCGTCGGCATGTTCTGGAAGCGGGCGTCCACGAAGTCCGGCTTCTGGGGGCTGCTCGCCGGCACGGTCACGGCGATGGTCAACTACTTCGTCCTCTACAAGAAGGACATCATCAGCATCCCCTCCGACCAGGGCGCGAACTTCGTCTCCGCGATCGCCGGGTTCGTGGCGGGCGCGGTGGTCATGGTGATCGTCTCCCTCTTCACCAAGCCGAAGCCGGCGGAGGAACTGCAGGGCCTGGTGTACGGCACCCGGTCACCCGGCATGGAGGAGCCGCCCGGGGAGGGCGACGACGCGTGGTACCGCAGGCCGGCGCTGCTGGGTTGGGGCGCGGTGGTCATCGCGGCGGCCTGCTACATCCCGTTCTCGTTCTGATCGCACACTGAAAGAGAGGTGACGAGACCATGTCCGACTATTCCGAGCGCGATGTCCAGCGTGAGGTCAGCGAACTCCAGCAGAAGTCCGCGACCGCCGCGCGCATCTTCGATCTGCGGCGCATCATCGGCGGGCTGTTCGTGCTGTACGGGTTGATCGTCGGGATCACGGGGCTGGTGGACGACCAGGCGGCGATCGACAAGGCGCAGGGCGTCAACATCAATCTGTGGACCGGGCTGGGGATGCTGTTGCTGGGCATCTTCTTCCTGGTGTGGCTGAAGCTCCGGCCTACTCCGCCGCCGCTTCCTCCGGTGGAGGAGGAGGGGGCGGAGTAGCGCCGTTGGTTTTCGGTCGTGTGCCGGGTGCGGGTCGTGGGGGCTGGTCGCGCCCACGCGGCGGAGCCGCATATCGGTACAGCCCCGCGCCCCTGGGGCGTTACTCCGGGGCGGAATTCACCGGGCCCGCCCTGTCCAGCAGGCCTGTCCTCGCCGCCAAGGCCGCTGCCTCCAGGCGGGAACCCACCCCCAGCTTCATCAGGACCCTCTGGACGTGCGTGCGGGCCGTGCTGGGGGCGATGCCCATGCCTGCTGCTATCAGGCGGGTGTCCTCGCCGTCCGCGACTCTGACCAGGACCTCCACTTCCCTCGGGGTGAGCATCTGGAGGAGGCGCTGGCCCTCGTCGTCGGGCTGGGCGGCGGGGTTGAGGAGTTCGCTGAAGGCGCCCTGGAGGAGCTGGGGGGCCACCGCCGCCTCTCCGGCCCTCGCCTTCATGATCGCTCGTTCCACGCCCTCGATGCGCTCGTCATGGCGTACATAGCCGGAGGCGCCCGCCGCGAAGGCCGCCGCGATGCCCCGGGGGCTCGGCACCGGGCCAAGCACCAGGACCGCCACCTGCGGACGCTCCCGCTTGATCTTCACCACCGGGTCGAAGATGCCCGGCTCGGCCGGTGTCGCCGTACCCAGCAGGCACACCTCCGGCGCACGGGTGATCACCAGCTCCGCCGCGCCCGCGGCGGGCGCGGCCGCGGCGAGCACCCGGTGCCCGCGCAGCTTCAACGCCGAGGCCAGCGCCTCGGCGAGCAGTCGGTGGTCGTCGACCACCATGAGCCGAACTCCCATCGAGCAACCCCCCAGTCCCCCCAATGGATCCCCACGGATGCCCCACTATGGATGCCCACTGGTCCGCGCGGACAGGAGCCCCCTCCCGGCTCCCCCGCTCTTCATGCCCCCGGAAGCTACACGCTTGTTCGACGTTGCGCTCCCCCTACCGGTGAGAAGTGCCCCGGATCGGCGGAATATCTTGCATATCTTGGTTTCCTCGCATTCGAGTTTGATGGGTGGTACGCGCACGGCCCCGCCCCTGAGCAGGGGCGGGGCCGCGGACGGCGCGCAGTGGTTCAGTCGCCGGTACCGAACGCCAGTGCCAGGTACTTCTTCCCGTAGGTGGAGCCCTTGTCGGCGAACTCCCCCGCCATGTACAGGTGGCCCTGCGCGTAGAGGATCTCCGAGTAGTCCGGCGACATCGAGGTCTCCGCCTCGCGCGCGGTGCCCGAGGCCGGGTTCTCCAGCAGCTTGGTCTCCTTGAAGGAGCCGCCGTCGATGCTGACGATCTGGCCGCCCTTGTCGTACGGCGGCCGCTTGTACGCGATCACGTTGCCGGCGTCCATGCGCAGCGGGGTGATCGTGTAGCCGTCGCCCGCGTCGGCGCGCTGGCCGGTCTGCTTGCCGGTGGCGAGGTCGAAGGCGACGATCTCGTTGGTCCGGCTGTACGACTTGGAGCCGTCGTGCTCCTCGGTCGGCACGTACAGGCGGCCGTTGCCGACCGCGACGCCCGTGCAGTACTCGATCCTGGAGATCGCGTCGCAGCGGGCCGCGTACTGCTTGCCGGGCGCCGAGATGCGGGTGATCAGCTTGCCGGTCTTGTTGTCGACGGAGTAGAAGTCCGAGATCTCGCTGCCGTCGCCCGCGCTGTCGCCCGCGTCGGCGGCGACGACCAGCGGGTCCGTCGACACGATGGCGGCGTACTCGATGCCCTGGGTCATCTTGTACTCCGAGATCACCTCGCCGGACTCCGGGTCGATGGTCTGGATGTGCAGCACGCGCTCGCCGTAGTCGCCGCACTTGAGGACGGCGACCAGCTTCTCGCCGCCCGCGTAACCGGCGTCGTAGCAGCTGTCGCTGGGCTTCGGCGCCCACAGCTGCTTGCCGCTGGTCAGGTCGAAGGCGACGCCTCCGCTGGTGCCGCCGGCGGCGACCGTGTTCGCGCTGACGGTGACATTGCCATACGTCAGCAGGCTGCCGTCGGAGTCGACCGACTTGGTCCACAGCTTCTTTCCGGCGTCCAGGTCGATCGCGGCGACCTGGCTGCAGCCCGCCGAACTGCCCTTGGGGGGCATCTTCGGCTGGAAGACGACCGCGGCCTTCCCGTCGTCGGTGGTGTGCTCACTGACCGTGCAGACCGGGCCGGGCAGCTTGATCGTCCACAGCTTGGTGCCCTTGTCGGGGTCGTACGCGTTGATCTCGGCGACACCGCTCTTGATGTACGCCTTGTCGGTGAGCCAAGAGCCGTCGACCACGGTGGTGTCGGTGACCTTGGGCACGGGGAGCGTGAACGACAGCTGGGCGTTGGTGTCGGCGGGCACCTTCTCCTGGCCCTTGCCGTCGACGCCGCCACTGCCTCCGGCGTCCTCCGTGCCGCCGGTACCGCCGGTGGTGCTCGCGGTGTCGTCCTTCTTGTTCCCGTCCCCGTCACCGGACTTGGCGTACCAGATGCCGCCGACGACGAGTGCTACGGCGACGATCGCGGAGAGGGCGACGATCAGCGGTGTGTTGACCTTGCGGCCGGTGGGCTGACCGGGCTGCGGGTACGGCGGTGTGACGGCACCCGGCGGGTAGCCGTAACCCGGCTGCTGGGCATAGGGGTTGGGCGGCTGGCCGTACGGGGGCGTGGGCTGACCGTAGGGCGGGGCGGGGGGCGGCACGGGCTGGCCGTACGCACCCGGCTGCCCGTACGGCTGCTGCGGGGCCTGCGGCGGCCCCGGGGGAGCTTGGGGAGCCTGGGACGGCTGGGGTGCCTGCGGGTAGCCGTAGCCCGGCTGTGCGGGCGGCTGGGGGGCGCCGTAGCCCGGCTGGGGGGCGGGTGGCTGCGGCGGGCCGAAACCCCCTTGCTGCGGAGGCTGGTTGGGTGGTGGGGGTGGGGGCTGGGTCATGGTGTGGGTACCTCTGTGAGCGGGCGCGGGGGTGGGGAGGGGCTACTTGCCGTAGGCGAGGATCAGCTTCGCCTTGGAGTCGTCGCTGCCGCTCAGCCGGGTGGAGGAGATGAAGAAGCGTCCGTCGACCCAGTCGAAGGCCTTGGAGTAGAAGCCGCTCTCCAGGCTCGCGGTGGACTGCGGATTCCGCAGCAGCGTCACGGGCTTGTGCGTCGAGCCGCCGGTCGCGATGGAGACGACCTGGCCGCCCGCGTCGTACGACGGCTCGACGTAGGCGACGAGCTTGCCGCCCTCGACCCGCATCGGCAGCATCGACTCGTCCGCCGGTGACTTGACGCGCCACTTCTCCTTGCCGTTGGCGAGGTTGATCGCGACGATCTCGTTCGGCCCGGTGGTGGCCTTCGTCGGCAGGTAGAGGGTCGTGGAGTCGGCGGCCACGCCCTCGCAGCCCTGCAGGTCGCGCGAGAGGATCGCCCAGCCGCACTCGGGCGCGAAGTCCTCGTCGAAGGAGACCTGCGAGCGGAACTTCCCGGTGGCGGTGAAGGCGGAGATGTTCCAGGCCTTCTTGTCCTCGTTCGTGCTGTAGACGACGAGCGGGTCGACGGAGAAGGTCCGCGCGACGGACCAGCCCTTGTCGAACTTCTGCGTCCACTTGGTCCTGCCGGTCGTGGGGTCGAGCTCCTGGATCTCGTCGTGCGCGCTCGCCTCGCCTGCCTGGCAGGACGCGACGGAGATCAGCCGGCCGCCGCCCGCGAACGCGGTCGGGAAGCAGGCGTCGCCGTACTTCGTCTTCTCGAACAGCTTCTTGCCGCTGTCGACGTCATAGGCCACGCCGGACTGCGCGCGGCCCGCCATCACGGTCTTGCCGGTGATGGACAGCGAGAGCGTGACGGTGCCGTCGAACAGCGCGCCCTCGGGGAGCGTGCCGCTCCAGCCCTTCGCGCCGGTGTTCAGGTCGAGCTGCTGGAGCTTGTTGCAGCGGGCGCGGCTGCTGGTGCCGCTCTCGTACGCCACCACGACCTTGTCGTCGGCCGACTTCTGCGGGGTGACCGCGCAGATCTTCTGCGGGAAGGCGATCGGGCCCCAGGCCGTCTCGCCGTCGCCCACGGCGTAGGCGAAGACCTGCTTGTACGCCGCCTTCACCGCCGTCTTGTCGGTGATCCACATGCCGGGCGCGTCGGCGCCGGAACCGGGCGCGTCCGGCGGCGACTTGTACCAGAGGACCTTGTCCTCGCCGCTCTGGCGGCCGTCGTTGTAGCCGTCCGGGTCGGTACCGCCGCCGTTCCCGTCGGTGGAGCCGGTCGGGTCGGGGGATGCCGAGTCCTTCGCGTCGTCGCTCTGCCCGGCGACCGGCTTCTTGTCGCCGTCTCCCCCGCTGCTCAGGGCGAAGACGGTGCCGCCGATGACGGCCAGCGCGGCGACGACCGCGGCGACGATCAGGACCGGCTTCTTCCTGGAGCCGCCGGGCGGCGGGGTGCCGGGCGCGCCGGGGTACTGGGGCTGCGGCGGGTAGGCGTAGCCGGGCTGGGCGCCGTAGGGCCCCGGCTGCTGCGGCTGCCCGTACGGGCCGGGCTGGGCGTAGGGGCCTGGCTGCTGGCCGTACGGACCCGGTTGTTGGCCGTACTGACCTGGCCGGCCGGGCTGTTGGCCGGGCTGCGGGGCGTACGGGGGTGGCGGCGGGGCGCCGAATGCACCCTGTTGTGGCTGGTCCGGTGGTGGTCCGAAGCCGCCCTGCGGCGGCTGGTTGGGCGGCTGGGTCATCAGCGCGTTCCCCCGTTCAGTCACTGATTTCTAGCCATCAGACGGACCTTTGTATCACCTGTCACTGACAACGCAGGGGGCCGGTTCGTCCCCTGTTCCCAAGGGACGACCGGCCCGTGATGCCCTCGTTACGCGCGCTCACGCGTCCTTCACGCGTCTTCGGCCAACTCCAGCCAGCGCAGCTCCAGCTCGTCCCGCTGACCTGCCAAGTCCCGCAGCTCGGCGTCCAGTTCGGCCACCTTCGCGAAGTCCGTGGCGTTCTCGGCGATCTGCGCGTGCAGCTTGGTCTCCCGCTCGGAGACCTTGTCCAACTGCCGCTCGATCTTCTGCAGTTCCTTCTTCGCGGCACGCTGGTCGGCGGCGCTGCGCTGTGAGGTGTCGGCGGCGGCCTTCTCCGCGACGGGCGCCGAGGCCGCCACCGCCTCCTCCATGCGCTTGCGCCGCTCCAGGTACTCGTCGATCCCGCGCGGCAGCATCCGCAGCGTGGCGTCGCCCAGGAGCGCGAACACCCGGTCCGTGGTGCGCTCGACGAAGAACCGGTCGTGGGAGATGACGATCATCGAGCCGGGCCAGCCGTCGAGGACGTCCTCCAGCTGGGTCAGGGTCTCGATGTCGAGGTCGTTGGTGGGCTCGTCGAGGAAGAGCACGTTGGGCTCGTCCATGAGGAGGCGCAGCAGCTGGAGGCGGCGGCGCTCACCACCCGAGAGGTCACCGACCGGCGTCCACTGCTTCTCCTTGTTGAAGCCGAACGTCTCGCACAGCTGCCCGGCGGTCATCTCCCGCCCCTTGCCGAGGTCGACGCGCTCGCGCACCTGCTGGACGGCTTCCAGCACGCGCGTGTTCGGGTTCAGCTCGGCGACCTCCTGGGAGAGGTAGGCGAGCTTGACGGTCTTGCCGACGTTGACCCGGCCGCCGACGGGCTGGGTCTCGCCCTCGGTGCGCGCAGCCTCGGCCATCGCCCGCAGCAGGGAGGTCTTGCCCGCGCCGTTCACACCGACCAGGCCGATGCGGTCGCCGGGGCCGAGCTGCCAGGTGACGTGCTTGAGCAGCACCTTGGGGCCGGCCTGGACGGTGACGTCCTCCAGGTCGAAGACCGTCTTGCCGAGCCGCGAGGAGGCGAACTTCATCAGCTCGCTGCTGTCCCGGGGCGGCGGTACGTCCTTGATCAGCTCGTTGGCGGCCTCGACCCGGAAGCGCGGCTTCGAGGTACGCGCGGGTGCGCCGCGGCGCAGCCAGGCCAGCTCCTTGCGGACGAGGTTCTGCCGCTTGACCTCCTCGGTCGCGGCGATCCGCTCGCGCTCGGCACGCGCGAAGACGTAGTCGGAGTAGCCGCCCTCGTACTCGTAGACGGCGCCCTTCTGCACGTCCCACATGCGCGTGCACACCTGGTCGAGGAACCAGCGGTCGTGCGTCACGCAGACGAGCGCGGAGCGGCGCTCGCGCAGATGCCCGGCCAGCCAGGCGATGCCCTCGACGTCGAGGTGGTTCGTCGGCTCGTCGAGGACGATCAGGTCCTGCTCCTCGATGAGCAGCTTGGCGAGCGCGATACGGCGCCGTTCGCCGCCGGAGAGGGGCGCGATGACCGTGTCGAGGCCCTGCGGGAAGCCGGGCAGGTCGAGACCGCCGAACAGTCCCGTCAGCACATCGCGGACCTTGGCGTTGCCCGCCCACTCGTGGTCGGCCATGTCCCGGATGACCTCGTGGCGCACGGTCGCCGTCGGGTCAAGGGAGTCGTGCTGGGTGAGGACGCCGAGGCGCAGTCCGCCGGAGTGGGTGACCCGGCCGGTGTCGGTCTCCTCCTGCTTGGCCAGCATCCGGATGAGGGTGGTCTTGCCGTCGCCGTTACGGCCCACGACGCCGATGCGATCGCCCTCGGAGACGCCGAGCGAGACACCGTCCAGCAGCGCACGGGTGCCGTACACCTTGCTGACGTTCTCGACATTGACCAGGTTGACGGCCATTTCTCTCCTGCCCAGGGGGATCGATCAGCCTCCCAGCGTAATGCGCGCCGGTCGGTGACCGATCCCGTGCAGGTCAGGCCTGTGGACAACTGGAAAAGGTCAGCTGGAAGCGGCTGCCCGGACCTCGGTCAGGAGGTCGTACATCGTCTGGCCGGGGCAGTCGGTCTGGAGCCAGTCGCGGTGGCCGCCGACCGTGGTGACGTCCTTGGTGACGCCGTTGACGGGGTTGGTGTAGGTGATCTTCGCCTGCGGGTCGAGGCCATTGAAGCGGGCGATGACCTTGATGAGGCGGGTGAGCGAGGCCTTGGCCGCGTCGGTCGGGGCCTGGTCGACGAGGGTCCCGATCAGGGCGATGCCGAGGTTGCCGGAGTTGAAGCCGGCGGTGTGGAAGGCGGTGACCAGGTTGCCGTCGGGGTCGAAGGCGGGGATGCCGTCGTCGCCGGAGTAGCGGCCCTCGTAGACGTTGCCGGCCTCGTCGATCAGGAAGTGGTAGCCGATGTCGCCCCAGTCCAGGGTGACCGCGTGGTACTCGTAGATCGCGCGGACGGTCGCCGCCGGGTCCGGGTCGCCGTTGGGCGTGTCCGTGTGGTGGACGGTGATCGACTGCAACGCGTAGTACTTCTCCGGCGAGTTGACCTGGCCGTCCTTGTACCGCTTCGACTCGTCGGCGCCCCAGGCCGGCCGGGACAGATAACGCACGCCACGCACGCGCGTGGGCTCGCTCGGCACCTTGAAGGTGCGGTCCGGGCCGCCGGTGGTGTCGATCGCCAGCGAGCGCACGGCCGTCGCCCCGTCCGGCGCCTTCAGCTCGTACGCCGTCGCGGAACCGGCCGCGACCAGTGCCGTACCGCCGCCGTCCACGCTCGCGCAGCCGCCGCCCAGCGACCGCCAGGAGGTGTCGGACGGGAAGCGGATCCCGGCGCCGTCGGCCGCGCCGCTCCAGCGGACGCCGACATAGGAGGCCGCGAAGGAGGTGGTGGCCGTGCCGGCGCCGGTCGCGGCGTCGGTGCGGGTGGTGGGGAACTGCTCCGGCTTCGTACCGGAGTCCGCGGAGTCCGACGTGCCGGAGTCGGTGGCCGCGAAGACCGCCGGGGTCACGGCGGCCGCGCCGGCCACGGCCGCGGCGGCACCGATCACGCCACGACGGGACAGGGACCGCTTCCTGCGGTGGGTGGGGGTGGGGGGTTCGGACACGGGTTGATCCTTCGGCAGTGCAGAGGACGTACGCGCGCGTGCGCGGAGACAACAGCGAGACATCCGCGCGACAGCAGGCGCTTGAAGTATCAACGGACCCTATCCGCCCCACCCGCCCCGTCCGTACTGCCGTCGCAGTACATCCGTGTGGAGATCGGGCGAAGATCGACTACGCCGTCACGCCCCGGCCCCGCCGTAGCGCTGCTGCGGGATCAGCGCGGCCGCGGGCGCCAAGCCCCGTCCGCCGACAGCCCCTTCGCCCACCGGCATGTCGTCGCGCGTGAGGTTCTCCGGGATCAGCACCGCCGCGGTGACACCGCCGTTCGGGGACGACCGCAGCTCGACGCGCAGCCCCTGCCGCTCGCGCAGCCGGTTGACCACGAACAGGCCGATCTGCTTGGCGTCCAGGAGGTCGACCTTGTCGGACTGGATCTTGCGGTTGGCCTCGGCGAGGGCGTCCTCGTTCATGCCGAAGCCGCTGTCCTCCACCTCGATGAGCACGCCGTCGCGCATCCGGGCCGCCCGCAGCTGCACCTTGGTGCTCGGCGGGGAGAACGCGGCCGCGTTCTCCACCAGTTCGGCAAGGAGATGGATCACATCGGCGACGGACCCGCCGACCACGGACACCTTCGGCACCGCCCAGATCTGCACGCGCGGCGCGTTCTCGATCTCGGCGACGGCGGCCCGCAGCACGTCGGCGAGCGCGATCGGGTCGCGCCAGCCGCGGCCGGGCGCGATGCCGGACAGGATGAGCAGGCTCTCGGAGTGACGGCGCATCCGGGTCGCGAGGTAGTCGACGCGGTACAGGTCGTGCAGCTCGGCCGGGTCCTGCTGGCGCTGCTGCATGCCCTCCAGGAGGTCGAGCTGGCGGTGCAGCAGCACCTGGCTGCGGCGCGCGAGGCTGACGTACACCCCGGAGATGCCGCTGAGCAGCTCCGCGCGCTCGGAGGCGGCCTTGAGCGCGGCCCGCTGGACGGCGGTCAACGCGGTGCCCACCTGGGCGAGTTCGTCGCCGACGAGCCGGCGCATGGGCGCTTCGGCGTCGATGTCGACGCCCTGTCCGGCGTGCAGCTTGCGCATGGCCTGCGGGAGCCGGCGCCCGGCCACCTCCAGGGCGTCGTTGCGCAGGTCGAGCAGCTCGACGATGAGCCCGCGCCCGACGAGGACGGAGACCAGCAGCGAGAGCAGCACACCGACCAGACCGAGCACGACGGCGATGCCGGACGCGCCCAGCGTGTCCCAGCCGAAAGGATTCGCCTTGGCCGTGGCACCCGTACCGGCCTGGGTCTCGGCCACCGTCAGCCGGTCGACGACCTCGGAGACCGCCTTGTCCCAGCCCGTCAGGAAACCGGCGGAGACGGCCGAGGCCCCCGGCCCGGCACTGCGCACCCGGTTCTCCACGGCCTGCACGCGCGCGTACCCGGCACCGTCCAGGACCTCCCGGTACGCCGCCCGGTGCGCGGACTTGAGATCGGCGACCGCCGGCTCCAGCAGCTCACGCTGGGTCGCGACGGCGCCCACGAACTGCGCGTACTGCGCCTGTGACAAGGTCCCGCGCGCCTGCGCGCCCCCCAGAAGCGCCTGCTCCTGTGCGAGCGCCTCACGCGCCCGCGCGAGCTCCAGCACCACGCGCGCCTCGGAGGCCGCGTCGGTCCCGCGGTCCCCGCTGAGCCCGCCGGTCACCAGGAAGGCGTCCTCGACGACCGTCGAGTAGTCGGAGTACGCCGTCGCCGGCGCCGCGTTCTTCGCGGTCACCTCGGCCCGCAGCTGCGCCAGCCCTTCCGCGCCCGCCTTCAGCTTGGCGATACGTTTCGGCAGGCTCCCGTTGATGAGAGCGGCGTCGGAACTGGTGGAGTTGATGCCGTCGAGAAGCGCGGCGGCGGCCTTGTCGGTGGCCTTCCGGGCCGTCGCGAAGGCGCCCGGCGCGGCGGCATGCCGCAGGGCGGCGGTCCGCTCGGCCTGCATGGCGGTGACGAAGTCGCCGACCGGGGTGAGGAGTTCGGAGTTGACGTCCTTGGCCCGCTCGGTGTCACCGATGCTGGAGGCGGTGGTCACGGCGGCGAATCCCCACAGTGCCATGAGGGACACGATGGGCAGCATGAGCAGGGACACGATCTTGGCTCGAACCGATCTGGGCCGCAGCCGACCGGACGCGCGCAGAACACGCATGGGGGAACCTCTTCAAGGGGCGGGACAGAAGCGCCCCTTCAGGGGCGCGGGGAACTGCGCGACCAGCCACAACAGGCCCGCAGCCGCCGAAAGACATGACGCGGCACTCACATGGGAGCGCTACGCGGTCGTCAGCTCGACTTCGCGCAGCAACTCCGCAGCGACAGCCGACTCATGACGCTTACCAGTAGGCGAAAGCGCGACGTACGCGGCAGCCAGGAACAGGAACGACCCCAGCACGACGGCCAACGGAAAGATGAACTCAGTCGGCGTCGCCCCCGGCAACCCCGCACTGCTGGGCGAGATCACGATGCTCACCGCATACATCGCCGTGTAGTGCATGCTGCTCACCGCGAGCCCCATCACCAGCGCGGCGGCAGCAGCGAGCACAGGCCCGCGAACGATCAGCGTGAGCGTCAGCGCGGCGGTCGCGGCGACGACCGCGATGACGACGGAGGCGGTGACAAGAGCCGGGTCGTAGTTGACCTCGCCGTGCAGATTCAGCGCGGCCATGCCGGTGTAGTGCATCGCCGCGACGCCGACTCCTGTACCGAGCCCGCCGAACACGACCGAGGTCACGCGCGAGCGCCCGTACCCGGCGACGAAGACGCCGGCCGCGACCACGCCGACGGACATCAGCAGGCTGACCACGGTGAGCGGGACGTCGTAACGGATGGGCGTGCCCTCGACGCTGAAGCCCATCATGGCGATGAAGTGCATGGTCCAGATGCCGGAGCCGATGGCGACGGAGGCGAGGGTCAGCCAGTTCCGTTTGGAGGCGCCGTCCGCCTCGAGTGCCCTGACGGTGCAGCGCAGGCCGAGCGCCGAGCCGACGCAGGCCATCACATAGGACAGGACGGGAGTGACCCATCCCGCGCTGAAGTGATCCATGTGTCCCATGGGGGGATTCCTCTCGGAGGTACCACCGGTAACAGGGGGGCCGGGGTCGGCTGATCATGCCAGCCGTTCCTCTGGAACAAGAGAGGGCGAAAGGGATCATGCGGCAGAATGCTGAACATTAAATCACTGTGGCGTGGGTAACACCTCTTCTGCATATTTATGCAGGTCAGGAGCCTGTCAGGGAACTGTCAGCCCACCATGACCGTCGCACCGGGCGCCGGCGCCGCCGCCGTACGGACCTTCCGGCACGTACCCGAACTCCCCAGCGCCTCCGCGACCTTGACCGCCGACTCGGCGTCCCGCACCAGGAACGCGGTCGTCGGGCCCGAGCCGGAGACCAGCGCGGCGAGGGCGCCGGCGGTGCGGCCCGCGGCGAGGGTGTCGGCGAGTTCGGGGAAGAGCGAAAGGGCCGCGGGCTGCAGGTCGTTGGAGACGGCGGCGGCGAGCGCGTCGGGGTCGCCCTTCGCGAGGGCCCCCAGCAACTCCTGCGAGGCGACGGGCTCGGGGATGTCGAGCCCCTCCGCCAGCCGGTCGAACTCGCGGAACACGGCCGGCGTGGACAGTCCGCGGTCCGCCATCGCGAACACCCAGTGGAAGGTGCCGCCGACCTCCAGCGCCGTCAGCCTCTCGCCCCGGCCGGTGCCGAGTGCCGCGCCGCCGACCAGGCTGAACGGCACGTCGCTGCCCAACTCGGCGCAGATCGCGAGCAGTTCGGCCCGGGAGGCACCGGCCTGCCACAGCGTGTTGCAGGCCAGCAGCGCGCCCGCGCCGTCCGCGCTGCCGCCCGCCATACCGCCGGCGACCGGGATGTCCTTGGCGATGTGGATGTGCACGGCGGGTTCGATGCCGCGCCGCTCGGCGAGCGCGACGGCGGCCCGGGCGGCGAGGTTCGTACGGTCCAGCGGCACCTCGGCCGCGTCCGGGCCCTCGCAGGTGACACGGAGCTCCTCGGCGGGCGTCACCGTCACCTCGTCGTAAAGACCCACCGCGAGAAAGACATTGGCCAGGTCGTGGAACCCGTCGGCCCGCGCGGCACCCACCGCGAGCTGGACATTGACCTTGGCGGGAACGCGAACGGTGACGCTCACTGGTGACCGGGCTCCTTGGTGTCGGTGTCGGTGTCGGTGTCGGTGTCCTGGGACTTGGCGCACTCCGCGATGCGGGCGAACTCCTCGACCGTGAGCGACTCCCCGCGCGCCTGCGGGGACACCCCGGCCGCGACCAGCGCCTGCTCCGCCGCCGCGGCCGAGCCGGCCCAGCCGGACAGGGCGGCGCGCAGGGTCTTGCGGCGCTGGGCGAAGGCCGCGTCGACCACGGCGAACACCTCACGCTTCGACGCGGTGGTCTTGATCGGCTCGGCCCGGCGGGTGAGCGCGACGAGCCCGCTGTCGACGTTCGGCGCGGGCCAGAACACGTTGCGCCCGATCGCGCCGGCCCGCTTGACCTCGGCGTACCAGTTGGCCTTCACGGACGGGACGCCGTACACCTTCGAACCGGGCGCCGCGGCGAGCCGGTCGGCGACCTCGGCCTGGACCATGACGAGGGTGCGCTCGATGCTCGGGAAGGTGTCGAGCATGTGGAGCAGGACGGGTACGGCGACGTTGTACGGCAGGTTCGCGACGAGCGCGGTCGGGGGCGGGCCCGGCAGCTCGGTGACGTGCATCGCGTCGGAGTGCACCAGCGCGAAACGCCCGGCCCGCTCGGGCATCCGCGCCGCGATGGTCGCGGGCAGCGCGCCGGCCAGCACGTCGTCGATCTCCACGGCGGTGACGCGGTCGGCGGCCTCCAGGAGCGCGAGGGTGAGCGACCCGAGCCCCGGCCCGACCTCCACGACCACGTCGTCCGACCGGACCTCGGCGGTCCGCACGATCCGCCGGACCGTGTTGGCGTCGATCACGAAGTTCTGACCACGCTGCTTGGTGGGGCGCACACCGAGCACGGCCGCGAGTTCACGGACGTCGGCGGGCCCGAGAAGGGCGTCTGGGACGGGGCTGCTGCTCACGGGACAAGGGTACGGGGCCCTGGTCGGCGCCCCTCACCCGTGCGGTCGCGCGCCTCTCACCCGTGGCCGGGTGCCCCTCACCCGTGCAGCCGCGCCCCGCAGTGCGGCCAGGGACTGGCCCCGCGTCGCACGTACAGCTTCTTCGCTCGGAACGTCTGTTCCGCCGCAGTCGCGTCCTGTGGGCGGCCGCTGCCGCCGAGGCTGTGCCAGGTGCGGGTGTCGAACTGGTAGAGGCCGCCGTACGTCCCCGACGGGTCGACCGCGTTCGGACGGCCGCCCGACTCGCACGCCGCGAGCCCGTGCCAGTTCAGGCCGTCCGCGCCCTGGACCGAGGTCGGGAGCGGCTTCGTCCCCACCCGCACCACCTGCGTGCGCGGCTCCCGCACCACCTCGGAGTCGGTCTTCCGCGGCTTCTGCTTGACGCCGTTCACGGTGCGCAGCGCGTACGTCACTCGCCGCACCCCCGGCTGCCCGGCCTGCTCGACGACCTCCGTGCCCTTGAAGAGCGAGGGGTCGTCCCTGCGCTCCACCCTGAACGGGATCGCCTCCTCCCGGACCTCCTCGGACCCGGTCACGCGCAGCACGGTCACCGTCTGCCCGTCCCGGGGGAAGCTGTCGCCGGGCACGGACGTCGTGTCCTCGCCGCGCAGGGTCACGCCGGCCTCCTCTACGACTTCCCGGACCGTCGCCGCGTTCGTCCGCACGGTGCTGGCCCGCCCGTCGGCCATGACCGTCACCGCCCGCTCGGTGCGCACGTCGAGCGCGAGCCCGGCGCGTCCGATGGGCTGGGAGCGCGAGACGGACATGTACGCGCCCTCCGCACGCACCCCCAGCTGATCGAGCGCCCCCTGCACGGTGTGCGCCGTCGTCCACACCTCGCGCCGGGTGCCGTCCAGCGTGAGCCGCACGGGGCGCCCGTACCGCACCGCGACCTCGTCGCCGCTGGCGAGCGCCGTGCCGGGGGCGGGCGCGACCACGTCGTGCGCCCCCACGTCGATGCCCTGCTGCGCGAGCAGCTCGGTCACGTCGTCGGCGAAGGTGTGCAGGGTGCGCGGCTTGCCGTCGACGCTCAGCTCGACGGCCTTGTCCTTGGCGACGAACGCGGTGGTGCCGCCGGCCAGGAAGGCGACGACCAGCGCCTGGGGCAGCAGGCGGCGCACGGTGCTGTCCGAGCGCTCGGCGTATCGCGCACGCCGCCGGCGCGCACCCCGCCGCCCCACTCCGGCGCCCACACCTTCCTCACGCGCCCCCTCCCCCACTTCACGCCCCGCCTGCCGAGGAAGCGCCCCCTCAACAGCGCCGCGCGCCTCATATGCGGGCGCGTAGGTGTCGCCGTACGCCCCCGTGCCCCCCAGCTCCCCCGACACCAGCGTCTGCGCGCTGTGCACGTCGAAGCCGTCGGGGGCCGGTGGTGGCGGGTACGCGTTCGGGCCGTACGCCTCGTACGTCTCGTACTGGGAACTGCTCACGCCGACACGCTCCAGGGGCCGTGGGGTCCAGAGGGGTCCGGATCGGGTCCCAGAACCTAGCGGAGCGGCCGTCACTCTCCAAAGCGGCACGGCTACGCACAGTCGTGCGTTATGGGTCAGTAATCGAAGGCGCGGGCGGTGTTCGAGGCAAGGGCCGTCGCCAGCGCGTCCTCGTCGATGCCGCGCACGGCGGCCATCGCACGCACCGTGACCGGAACGAGATACGGGGCGTTGGGCCGTCCGCGGTACGGCGCGGGCGTCAGGAAGGGCGCGTCGGTCTCCACCAGGAGCAGCTCCAGAGGGGCCACGGCGACGGCGTCCCGGAGGTTCTGGGCGTTCTTGAAGGTGACGTTGCCGGCGAAGGACATGAAGTATCCGGCGCGGGCGCAGAGCTCGGCCATCTCGGCGTCGCCGGAGTAGCAGTGGAAGACGGTGCGCTCGGGGGCGCCCTCCTCCTTCAGCACGCGCAGCACGTCGGCGTGGGCGTCGCGGTCGTGGATGACGAGCGCCTTGCCGTGCCGTTTGGCCATCTCGATGTGGGCGCGGAAGGAGGCCTCCTGCGCCTCCTTGCCCTCGGGTCCGGTGCGGAAGTAGTCGAGGCCGGTCTCGCCGACGCCCTTGACCTGCGGGAGTGCGGCGAGGAGGTCGATCTCGGCGAGCGCCTCGTCGAGCGCCCCCGCGCCCCCTGGTTCCCGCGCGCCCTGCCGGGACCAGCCATCGGGATCGCCGTGGACGATGCGCGGGGCCTCGTTCGGGTGCAGGGCGACGGTCGCGTGGACGCTCTCGAAGGCGGCGGCCGTCTCGGCGGCCCAGCGCGAGCCGCGTATGTCGCAGCCGACCTGCACGACCGTGGTCACACCCACGGACGCGGCCTTCGCGAGTCCCTCCTCCACCGTGCCGGACTGCATGTCGAGGTGGGTGTGGGAGTCGGCGACGGGCACCCGGAGGGGCTCCGGGAGCGGCGGTGCCGCGTTCTTCTCGGACTCTTTCGAAGGCATGCCCCGATCCTACGAAAGGGGCATGCAGCCGAAGCCGTCAGCTGGCCTTGCGGTGGGACTGGAAGGGGTGCAGGAGGTCGGAGAGGTGCCAGTGGTGGCGCTCCACGACTTCCCCGACCGAACCGTCGGCACCGGCCCCGGCGCCCTCGGCCGCCGGCTGCGGCACCTCGACGGGCCCGGCCTTCGGCGCCTTGTGCTGGTGGCGGTGCGCGGCCTCGCGGACCGACGAGACCTGCCCGGGCCGCATGATCCGTACGACATGGGCGTCGCAGTTCTGGCACGTCGGCTTGGACAGCGGGGAGGGGACGACCTGGCCGCCCGCGACGTACATCACGAACTCGTGGCCCTCGGCGTCCGTGTGGTGCTCAATCTCGTACGACTGCTCCCAGCCGTGCCCGCAGCGCATGCAGGCGAAGGAATACGACTCGTGCACGACTGCGGTCGCCGCACTGCGGAGGCCGGTCTGCTGCCCTGCGATCTCGCTCATGCCAGCTCCTCTGATCTGCTGGACCAAGGGACGGGTGCGTCCCTTCACCCAGTAAGACGCGCGAGCGGGGGCTGATGCATCAGGTCTGTCGACTGTTGGAGCCGATTTGGACTTTCCTTGCCATACCGGCCCTCCGCATCGGTCAGGGCTTTGCTTTTCACGACAGCCCTTTGCCTGCCCGTGGGGCGCGCGCTCAGCAGAGATGCGCCCTGCTCAGAGGGGGTGTGGCGGAGTTCACGAAGACCTCAGGAACCGCTCGCGGAAGCGGCGTTCTTCGCGGCCACAACCGCGTCGAAAACCTCCCTCTTGGGCAGCCCGGCATCCGCCGCGACCGCCGCGATGGCCTCCTTGCGGCGCTCGCCCGCCTCCTCGCGCACGCGCACACGGCGCACGAGCTCCTCCGCACTCACGGCGTGCGCGCCCCTCTCGGGCGCCCCCTCCACGACCACCGTGATCTCCCCGCGCACACCCTCCGCCGCCCACGCCGCGAGCTCCTCCAGCGGACCGCGCCTGACCTCCTCGTACGTCTTGGTCAGCTCGCGGCAGACGGCCGCGCGCCGGTCGCCGCCGAACACCTCGGCCATCGCGGCGAGGGTGTCGTCGAGCCGGTGCGGGGCCTCGAAGTAGACGAGCGTGCGCCGCTCCTCGGCGACCTCGCGCAGCCGGGTCAGCCGCTCGCCCGCCTTGCGCGGCAGGAACCCCTCGAAGCAGAACCGGTCGACGGGCAGCCCGGACAGCGCGAGCGCGGTCAGCACGGCGGACGGTCCGGGTACGGCGGTGACGCGGACGTCCTTCTCGACGGCGGCGGCGACCAGCCGGTAGCCGGGGTCGGAGACGGACGGCATGCCGGCGTCGGTGACGAGCAGCACGCGCGCGCCGCCGACGAGTTCCTCGACGAGCTCGGGCGTACGGGCGGCCTCGTTCCCCTCGAAGTACGACACCACGCGCCCCTTGGGGGTGACCCCGAGCGCCTGCGTCAGGCGCCTGAGGCGGCGGGTGTCCTCGGCGGCCACGACGTCCGCCGCGGCCAGCTCCTGGGCCAGCCGGGGCGGCGCGTCCGCGATGTCGCCGATGGGGGTGCCTGCGAGCACGAGGGTTCCGGTCACGCCCCCATCCTCCCAGGGGCCGACAGGGGTGAACGCATTCGAACCCTTACCGCGCATGCACGGGACTCACACAGAACGGTTCCCTACGATGGCGCGGTGACCAGTACCGCGTCCTCCCCGGACACCCGGCAAGGCCAGGCACCCGAAGACCAGCGGCCGTCGTGGCAGCAGCGGCTGCGCCGTTTCGGATACGCGGCCGAGCCCAGAAGCGACGTCCGTGAGCGCCTGGTGCCGCCGTTCGTGCAGCCCAGCCCGCGGCTGTGGCAGGTGCTGGGCGTGCCGCGGGCGCTGGCCGAGCGGATCACGCGCTGGTCCGGCTGGGGCGGTCCGCTGCTGGTGACGCTGATGGCGGGCGTGATGCGGTTCTGGCATCTGGGCAGCCCGAAGGCGGTGATATTCGACGAGACGTACTACGCCAAGGACGCCTGGGCGCTCGTCCACCGCGGCTTCGAGGTCAACTGGGACAAGAACGCCAACGACCTGATCCTGTCCACGAACGGGCACGTCACGATCCCGGCGGACGCGGCGTACGTCGTGCACCCGCCGGTGGGCAAGTACGTGATCGGGCTCGGCGAGCTGATGTTCGGGTTCAACCCGTTCGGCTGGCGGTTCATGACCGCGCTGCTCGGCACGCTGTCGGTGCTGCTGCTGTGCCGGATCGGCCGCCGCCTGTTCCGCTCCACGTTCCTCGGCTGTCTCGCGGGCGCGCTGATGGCGGTGGACGGGCTGGAGTTCGTGATGAGCCGCACCTCGCTGCTCGACGGGGTGCTGATGTTCTTCGTGCTGGCCGCGTTCGGCTGCCTGGTCGTCGACCGGGACAGGGCGCGCGAGAAACTCGCCGCCGCGCTCCCGGTCGGCCCGGACGGGCAGGTGCGCCCGGATCCGTACGCGGCGGAGGAGACGCGCCTCGGCCGGCGCCCCTGGCGCTGGCTGGCGGGCCTCATGCTCGGCCTCGCGATCGGCACCAAGTGGAACGGCCTGTACATCCTGGCCGCGTTCTGCGTGATGGCCGTCCTCTGGGACGTCGGCTCCCGCAGGGTGGCGGGCGCGCGGCACCCGTACAGCGCGGTCCTCAAGCGGGACACGGGGATCGCCTTCCTGGCCATGGTCCCGGTCGCGATCGTCACGTATCTCGTCTCCTGGATCGGCTGGATCCTCTCGCCGACCGACGGCTCCGGCGGCTACTTCCGCAACTGGGCGGTGACCGACGGCAAGGGCGGCGACTGGACCTTCCTGCCGGACTGGGTGCGCAGCCTGTGGCACTACGAGCACGAGGTCTACAAGTTCCACGTCGGCCTGTCCTCGCCGCACACGTACATGTCCAACCCGTGGAGCTGGATCGTCGACGGCCGCCCGGTCTCGTACTTCTACGAGTCCCCCTCGCCCGGCACGGACGGCTGCCCCGCGAACGCCGGCGGCAAGTGCGCCCGCGAGGTTCTCGCGATCGGCACGCCGCTGCTGTGGTGGGCGGCCTGCTTCGCGATCCTGTACGTGCTGTGGCGGTGGCTGTTCCGCCGCGACTGGCGGGCCGGCGCCATCGCCTGCGGCGTCGCGGCCGGCTACCTCCCCTGGTTCATGTACCAGGAGCGCACGATCTTCTTCTTCTACGCCGTCGTCTTCGTGCCGTTCCTGTGCCTGGCGGTCGCGATGCTGCTCGGCGCGATCATCGGCCCCCCGGGCGCGAGCGACACCCGCCGGGTGGCCGGCGCGACGGGCGCGGGCGTCCTGGTCCTCCTGATCGCCTGGAACTTCATCTACTTCTGGCCGCTGTACACCGGCACCGCGATCCCGATCGATGACTGGCGTTCACGTATGTGGCTGGATACCTGGGTATAGCGGACAGTAAAAGGAAACACCCCTCACAGCTCCCCCTCGGGCCACATACAGTGCGAGGACCGACAGGGGAACGGGGAGGGGGCCCTTCATGGGCAAGGGGGTCAAGGCCGCCGTCATAGGCAGTGTGTTCGCCGTGATGGTGGGGGGCGCGGGGTACGGCGCCTTCAACATCGTGTCCGCGCTGAACGACGACGGGGGCTCGGGGGCGGGCGGCTCGGCGTCCGTGAAGACCGGGCCGCCGAGCAAGGACGAGATCGAGCAGGCGTCGACGAAGTTCCTGACGGCCTGGGCCAAGGGGGACGCGGCCGAGGCGGCGACGTACACGAACAACGACGCCGGCGCCGAGCCGCTGCTGACGGCCTACGGCGAGAGCGCGCACATCAAGGACGTGAGGATCACGCCGGGCGCGGCCACCGGCGCGACCGTGCCGTTCACGGTCAAGGCGACGGTGTCGTACGAGGGGACGTCCAAGCCCCTGTCCTACAAGAGCGAACTGACCGTGGTGCGCGGGAAGACCACCGGGCGGGCGCTGGTCGACTGGCAGCCCTCGGTCGTCCATCCGCAGCTGAAGACGGGCGACACCCTGGTCACGGGTGAGGCGGCGGACCCGCCGATCGAGGCCGTCGATCGCAACGGCGTCGTACTGACCAAGGACAAGTACCCGTCGCTGGGCCCGATCCTGGACGAGCTGCGCGCCAAGTACGGCGATTCCGCGGGCGGTACGCCCGGGGTCGAGCTGTCGATCCGGCACGAGGCGGAGGGGGTGGCCGACACCTCGCTGCTGACGCTCGCCGAGGGGAAGGCCGGCAAGCTGCGGACCACGCTGAGCGCGAGCGCGCAGGCGGCGGCCGAGACCGCGGTGAAGAAGTACGCCGAGTCGTCCGTGGTCGCCGTCAAGCCCAGCACCGGCGAGGTCCTGGCCGTCGCCAACCACCGCGCGGACGCCTTCAACGCGGCCTTCCTGGGCCGCCTCGCGCCCGGCTCCACGATGAAGATCCTCAGCGCGGCCACGTTCATCGACAACGGCATCATCAGCATGAACGGCCCCGCGCCCTGCCCGCCGAGCGCGGTGTGGCAGAGCCAGACCTTCACCAACCTCAAGGGCCTGGAGCCGAACGAGAACGCGACCCTCGCCGACAGCTTCGCGCGCTCCTGCAACACGGCCTTCGTGAAGTACGCCGACGAGGTCAAGGTCGACTCCCTGACCAAGGAGGCCGAGGACCGCTTCGGGCTCGGGCGGGACAACTGGAAGACCGGCATCCCGTCCTTCGACGGCTCGGTCCCGGCCTCCGGCGGCCCGGACACCGCGGCCAACCTGATCGGCCAGGGCCAGGTGCAGATGAGCCCGCTGAACATGGCGTCGGTGACGGCGACCGCGATCACCGGCACCTTCCGGCAGCCGGTCATCGTCTCCCCGAAGCTCGACGACCGCGCGCTCGCCACCGCCCGGGGCCTGTCCTCGGGGACGGTCGCGCAGCTGCGCGCCATGATGAACCGCACCGCCACCAGCGGCACCGCGGCCGGGGTGATGGCCGGGCTGAGCGGCAGCATCGGCGCGAAGACTGGTTCCGCGGAGGTCGACGGTCAGGCCAAGTCCAACAGCTGGTTCACCGGATACCGCAACGACATCGCGGCGGCCGCCATGACCCAGGACGGCGGCCACGGTGTGGACGCGGCGGGTCCGATTGTCGCAGCTGTGCTACGGAGTGGCTCCTGAAGTCACCCGTACAGGACGGGACTCTAGGCTGTTGCCGTCGTTGGGATGCATGAGGGCGACGGGGACCCTGGGGAATTCGTAAAGGAACGGAAGCCGTGGGCAACAGAAGGCGCGTCGCCGAGCGACGGAAGACCAAGCCCGCCGTGATCGGCGGGATGATCGCCGTGGTCGTCGGCGGGGCCGGTATCGGCGTCTACGCGCTGTGGGGCGGCGGGGCCGCGGCGGACGACCGGGCGACGGGCTCGTCCGCCTCGGCCGACCACAAGGCCGTCAAGACCGGGCCGCTGTCGGCGGCCGAGGTGCAGACGACGGCCACGAAGTTCCTCACCGGCTGGCAGACCGGCAAGGTCGCGCAGGCCGCCGCCGTCACGAACGACACGACGGCGGCCACCGCCCTGCTCACCGGCTACACCAAGGACGCCCACATCACGGGCGTCACGGTCACGCCCGGCACCCGCACCGGCGACAAGGTCCCCTTCTCCGTCAAGGGCACGGTCTCCTACAAGGGCACCAAGAAGCCCATCGCGTACGAGAGTTCGCTGACGGTCGTGCGCAACAAGGCCGACGGCAAGCCGCTCGTCGACTGGCACTCCGCCGTCGTCCACCCGGACCTCAAGGACGGCGACACCCTGGTCACCGGCGAGTCCGGCACCCCGCCCATCAAGGCGTACGACCGTCACGGCGGCGAGCTGACGGCCGCCAAGTACCCCTCGCTGGGGCCCGTGCTGGACGGTCTGCGCGAGAAGTACGGCAAGATCGCCGGCGGCAAGGCGGGCGTCGAGCTGGACGTCGTACGAGGAAAGGCCTCGCAGAAGGCGAAGCTGTCCGACAAGACGCTGCTGACGCTGACCAAGGGCACGCCCGGCAAGGTGAACACGACCCTGAGCCCGGTCTACCAGGCCGCGGCCGAGAAGCAGGTCGCCGCGCAGGACAAGTCGTCGGTCGTCATGATGCGCGCCTCGACCGGCGAGATCCTGGCCGTCGCCAACCACAACCCCAGCTTCAACGTGGCCTTCCAGGGCTCCCTCGCCCCCGGCTCCACGATGAAGGTCGTGACCTCGACGATGCTGTTCGAGAAGGACCTGATCCACCCCGACGAGTCGCACCCCTGCCCCAAGACGTACAAGCTCGCGGGCTGGACCTTCCACAACGACGACGACTCCGAGATCAAGCAGGGCACCTTCAAGGTGGCGTTCGGGGCGTCCTGCAACAACGCCTTCATCAACTTCGCGCCGAAGCTGTCCGACAGCGACCTCACCGAGGAGGCCCAGCAGGTCTACGGCCTGGGCATGAACAACTGGGCCATCGGCGTGCCGACCTTCGACGGCTCCATCCCGGTGCAGAGCGGCGCGCAGATGGGCGCCTCGCTGATCGGCCAGGGCGGGGTGCGCATGAACCCGCTGAACATGGCGTCGGTGTCGGCGACGGTGGCCTCGGGCGCCTTCCACCAGCCGTACCTGGTCGACCCGTCGGTGGACCACCGCACGCTGGCGAAGGCCTCCCGCACGATGTCCTCGCAGACCCAGGCCGAGCTGAAGGAGGTCATGTCCTACACGGCCTCGTACGGTACGGCCGCCAAGGCGATGGCCGGCATGTCGGGCTGCGGCGCCAAGACGGGCTCGGCCGAGGTCGACGGGCAGAAGAAGCCGAACGGCTGGTTCACCGCGTACTGCGGCGACCTCACCGCGGCGGGCGTGGTCCAGGCGGGCGGACACGGCGGCGACACGGCCGGACCGATCGTGGCGGCCCTGCTGAAGCTGGGCGGCTGAGCTAGGGCCTGTCCGGCGGATCAGGCCGCGGGAAAGCGACGGTGACTCATCGGCGCAGCTGAGCGGGGCTTGGTGCTCCCCCACTGCCTTAAGGGCGTGGGAGGTACCCCCAAGCTGCAAGGCGGAGGAGGGCGTCGACGCGGTGGGGGCACCTCCCGGCCGAAGGCTGGGGGACGTCGGCAACCGACGACAACGCCGCTGGGGGTACCCCCTCTGGGGGAGGGCGTGCCAAGCCCCGCGTCCGCGGCATGATCCGCCGGACAGGCCCTAGCGCCGTACGGGTTCCGCGGTGGCCAGATAGGTCCGCCGCAGGAACCTCATGAGGGTCTTCGTCTCGAACTGCACGACCGAGACGCCGTGCGCGGAGTGGAACTCGACCACGGCCTGTACCCGGCCGCACGGCCAAACTCGGACCTCTCCGCTGCCGGCCGGGGCCCGCAGCCCCTGTTCCAGCAGGGAGCGGGCGAAGGTCCACTCGTCGGTGCCGGGCAGCCCGACCCGCACCGAACGCGGGTCCGCCTCGGGGTCGTACCGCAGCACCACCGGTACGGCCCCTCGCTCTTCCTGCACCTTTTCGTCCGCGTCCGTGACGATATGGGCTCGCGCGTACTGTTCGACTACAGACATCGGACGACCCCTTGACGCTGAGTGACCTAGGCGAAAGCTGTGCATCCGCTTCCTCTCCAATGTCGCATATTTTCCGGTCACCGCTTCCCGACGACGGACATCTCACATGCCCGGTGACGACCGACTGGCTCTTGCAAATCACTCGCAATAAGCCACTATCATCGAACGGTGCATGTGCCTGACGGATTCATCAACGCGCCCACCTCCGCCGTGACCGGTGTCGTCGCCGCGGGTGCCATCGCCGTGAGCCTGCGCGGCGCACGCCGTGAACTGGACGAACGCACCGCGCCACTCGCGGGTCTGGTGGCGGCGTTCATCTTTGCCGTACAGATGCTCAACTTCCCCGTCGCCGCCGGAACAAGCGGGCACCTGCTGGGCGGCGCGCTGGCGGCGATCCTGGTCGGGCCCTACACCGGGGTCCTCTGCGTCTCCGTCGTGCTGCTCATGCAGGGCATCCTCTTCGCGGACGGCGGGCTGACCGCGCTCGGCGTGAACATCACGGACATGGCGATCGTCACCACCGTCGTCTCGTACGCCGTCTTCCGCGTCCTGGTGAAGCTGCTGCCGCGCGGACGGCGCTCGGTCACCGTCGCCTCCTTCGTCGCCGCGCTCCTGTCGGTGCCGGCCGCCGCGGTCGCCTTCACGCTGATCTACGCCGTCGGCGGGACCACCGACGTCTCCATCGGCAAGGTCGCGACCGCGATGATCGGCGTGCACGTCCTGATCGGGATCGGGGAGGCGGCGATCACGGCGCTGACGGTGGGTGCGGTGATCGCCGTGCGCCCGGATCTCGTGCACGGGGCGCGCGGGCTGGAGCAGCGGCTCAAGTTGCGTGTGAACGGCGTGCTCGTGGACGCGCCCGCCCCCCATGGGGCGCGCACGGCGCCCGTCGCGGCGCGCACCTCCCGCCGCGCGCTGTGGATCACGGGCCTCGTCACCTCCCTCGTCCTCGCGGGCTTCGTCAGCTTCTACGCCTCCTCGAACCCCGACGGCCTGGAGAAGGTCGCCCACGACAAGGGCATCGACAGCAAGGCCGAGAAGCACGCGTCGGCGGACTCCCCGCTCGCCGACTACGGGGTCGAGGACGTCGAGAACGCCCGCCTGTCCGGGGGGCTGGCGGGCGTGATCGGCGTCGGTGTGACCGTGGTCGCGGGGAGCGCGGTCTTCTGGACCGTGCGCCGCAGGCGTACGCCGGACGTCTCGCCGAGCAGCACGAGCGCCGTCTGACATGGGCGCCGGGCACGCGCACAGGCTCTACCGGCACGGGCACTCCCCCGTGCACGCCCTGCCGCCGCACACCAAGCTGGCCGCCGCCTTCGCCTTCGTGGTGGTCGTGGTGTCGACGCCGCGGGAGGCGATGTGGGCGTTCGGCCTGTACGCCGTCCTCCTGGGCGTCGTCGCGCACCACGCGCGCGTGCCGGCCGGCTTCCTGCTGAAGCGGCTGCTGATCGAGGTGCCGTTCGTGGCGTTCGCGGTGCTGATGCCGTTCGTCGCGGAGGGCGACAAGGTGGACGTCCTCGGGCTGTCCCTGAGCGTGAACGGCCTGTGGGGCGCCTGGAACGTCCTCGCCAAGGGCACCCTCGGCGTCGCCGCGTCCGTCCTCCTCGCCTCCACCACCGAGCTGCGCGAACTGCTCCTCGGCCTCCAGCGGTTGAAGCTCCCGCCGCTGCTCGTGCAGATCGCGTCCTTCATGATCCGTTACGGCGACGTCATCACGGACGAGATGCGGCGCATGCGGATCGCGCGGGAGTCGCGCGGTTTCGAGGCGCGGGGCGTGAAGCACTGGGGGGTGCTCGCCAAGAGCGCGGGCGCCCTCTTCATCCGCTCCTACGAGCGCGGGGAGCGCGTGCACCTGGCCATGGTCAGCCGTGGCTACGCCGGTTCGATGCCGGCCATCGACGAGGTGACCGCGTCCCGGGCGCAGTGGTCGTACGCCCTCGCGCTCCCCGCTGCCGCCCTCGTCGTCTGCCTGCTGGGATGGACCCTGTGAGTACCGCTTCCCCCGCCTCCCTGGAGGTCTCCGGCCTCGCCTTCGCCTACCCCGACGGCCACCAGGCGCTGTTCGGCGTGGACTTCTCCGTCGCGCGCGGCGAGCGGGTCGCGCTGCTCGGCCCGAACGGCGCCGGCAAGACCACCCTCGTGCTCCACCTCAACGGCATCCTGACCGGCGGCGCGGGCTCGGTGGCGGTCGCCGGGCTGCCCGTCGGCAAGAAGCACATGGCGGAGATCCGGCGCAGGGTCGGCATCGTCTTCCAGGACCCGGACGACCAGCTCTTCATGCCGACGGTCCGCGAGGACGTGGCGTTCGGGCCGGCGGCGGCCGGGATCAGGGGCGCCGAGCTGGAGGCACGCGTGCGTACCGCGCTGGAGCGGGTCGGCATGCGGGACTTCGCGGACCGCCCGCCGCACCACCTCTCCTTCGGCCAGCGCCGCCGGGTCGCCGTCGCGACCGTCCTCGCGATGGAGCCGGAGATCCTCGTCCTGGACGAGCCCTCCTCCAACCTGGACCCGGCCTCCCGCCGCGAACTGGCCGACATCCTGCGCTCCCTGGACGTCACGGTCCTCATGGTCACCCACGACCTCCCGTACGCCCTCGAACTCTGCCCCCGCTCCCTGATCCTCAGCGAGGGCGTCATCGCGGCGGACGGCAAGACGGCGGAGCTGCTCTCCGACGACGCCCTGATGCGCACCCACCGCCTGGAGCTGCCCTTCGGCTTCGACCCGCGTTCCGCGTCGGCCGGTTCCGCGTCGGCCGGGCGGGACCGTCCGTGACAATGGGCGCGTGACGAACGAGGACCGTACGGCGCCCGAGGGCTCGCTGCTGCTCGACGACCAACTCTGCTTCGCGCTGTACGCCGCCCAGCGCGCGGTGACGGCCGCGTACCGTCCGGTCCTGGACGAACTCGGGCTCACCTACCCGCAGTACCTCGTCCTGCTCGTCCTGTGGGAGCGCGGCGAGACCACGGTCAAGGAGCTGGCGGCGGCGCTGCGGCTGGACTACGGCACGGTGTCGCCGTTGCTCAAGCGGCTGGAGAGCGCGGGGGTTGTACGCCGGGAGCGCGCGGCGCACGACGAGCGCTCGGTGCTCGTCGCGTGCACGGGGCGCGGGGAGGAACTGAGGGAGCGCGCGGCGCGCGTCCCCGGCGCACTCCTCTCGGCGACGGGCCTGGGCGCCCCGGAGGTGGCGAAGTTGCGCGAGGAGTTGTGGAGGCTCGCGGAGAGGGCGCACGAGGCGTCCGAGCGCCGGGCGTGAGACGAGCACGAGGACACCGCCCGTCGCCCCACCTCGGGTTACCCGAGGTTATTACCCCCTGGTAGCCGACCCCCTCCCTACCGGCCGGTACCTTGTGCACGATGTACTTGCGCGCACTCGTTTTGGGGGGCCAACCATGAGCGCCATGAGTGACGACCTCGGTGTCGACACCCACCCTGTCGACACCCGCCCGACGAAGATCATGTACGTCGCCGAGGCAACCGCACACGGCGGCCGGGACGGCTACGTCACCAGTCAGGACGGGCAGATCGAGCTGAAGGTCGCGATGCCGCCGGAGCTGGGCGGGGACGGCAACGGCACCAACCCGGAACAGCTCTTCGCGGCCGGTTACAGCTCCTGCTTCCACAACGCGCTGGTGCTGGTCGGCCGCCGCTCCGGCTTCGACCTGACCGGCTCCACGGTCGCCGCGAAGGTCGGCATCGGCCCGAACACACAGAAGGGTTACGGCCTCGCGGTCGCCCTCAGCGTCTCGCTGCCGGTCCTCGACCAGGACATCGCGGCCAAGCTGGTGGACGCGGCCCACGAGGTCTGCCCGTACTCCAATGCGACCCGCGGCAACATCGACGTAACGATCCTGTTGGGGTAGCGACACCGGGGAATCGCAGGCTGTCAGGGGGTGTTGCCCCCACAGTCGCAGGTTGGCCGGAAGGAAGTGCGGGCGTGGACGTGAACGGCACAGTCGCCGGGGGCTTCGAGCCGGTCCGGGAGGCGTTCGCGCGGAACTTCCAGGTGCTCGGGGACCGGGGCGCCGCGGTCGCCGTCTACCGGGACGGGCACAAGGTCGTCGACCTGTGGGGCGGGACCAAGGACGTCGACGGGACGGAGCCGTGGGAGCACGGCACCGCGCAGATCGTGCGCTCGGCGACCAAGGGCGTCGCCGCCGCCGTACTCCTGCTGCTGGCGCAGCGTGGGGAGCTGGACCTGGACGCGCCGGTCGGGGAGTACTGGCCGCAGTTCAAGGCGGCCGGGAAAGAGCGGACGCGGGTGTGGCAGGTGCTCGCGCACCGGGCCGGGGTGCCGGTGCTGGACCGGCCGTTGACGCCCGCCGAGGCCGCGGATCCCGCGCTCGGCGCGGAGGCCGTGGCCGCGCAGGCGCCGGTGTGGGAGCCGGGGGCGGAGCACGGGTATCACGCGCAGACGTACAGCTGGCTGACCGGTGAGCTGGTGCGGCGGGTCACCGGGCGCGGGATCGGCGAGTGGATCGCGGACGAGATCGCCGGGCCGGTGGGGGCCGAGCTGTGGCTCGGGCTGCCGGAGGGCGAGCAGGCGCGCGTGGGCCGGGTGGCGCAGGTCGATCCGCCGGCCGACCCGCACGGGCTCCGGACGCGGCCCAAGCGAGCCGTCTCCGAGGCCTATGCCGACCCCCGGTCCCTCACCCGCCGCGCCTTCGCCGCCATCAGCCCCCTCCCCGACGAGAACGACCCCGGCTACCGCGCCGCCGCCCTCCCCGCCTCCAACGGCATCGCCACGGCGGACGGGCTCGCGCGTTTCTACGCCTCGCTGATCGGCGAAGTGGACGGCGGGACACGGCTGTTCACGCCGGAGACGGTGGAGCTGGCGCGCGCCGAGCGCAGCGCCGGGCCGGACCGGATCCTCGTCGTGCACACCCGGTTCGGCCTCGGCTACATGCTGCACGGCGCGGCCTCGCCGCTCCTCGCCCCGACCTCCTTCGGCCACCCCGGCCGCGGCGGCGCCCTCGGCTTCGCCGACCCCGAGTCGGGCATCGCCTTCGGCTACGTGACCAACGGTTTCAGGAAGAGCGTGACGGCGGACCCACGGGCGCAGGCGCTGGTCAGGGCGGTACGAGACGTCGTACTGCCGTAGGTCATACGTTGATGGGATGCGACGTCCGCCCGGACGCCGAGTCGATCTCGCCGTGGGCCTTGGTCAGCAGCTGCATCGCGATCTCGTTGAGGGCGCGGGCGCCGGCGATCTCCTCCCCCACCCGCGGCTGATTGGAGTCGGTGTGGTGGCGGCTGGCGTGGCCGCGGGTCCGTATCTCGGTCCCGTCCGGCAGCCGTACCAGCGCGACCGCTTCGGTGTGTTCCTCGTCCTCCTGGAACTCCAGCTCGACATGCCATCCGACTGTGCTGTGCGTCATGACGATCACCTCCGGAACACCTCCTTCCAGAGTGCTCCTCCCGACCCCTCGGGCGCATCCACTGGCGGATCCCCGTCGCGTCCGTAGCATCGGGGGCATGGCGACCCTGTGGGAGCTCATGCGTGACTGCATTCCCGACGACCACGCCCGCCAGGTGACCTCGCGCTACTACCTCGACGAGGCCATGAGTTCGCCCGGGCCGCCGGAGCTGGTGGTGGATCTGGGGTGCGGGCGGGGCACCTCGGCGAAGCTGTTCCGGAAGCACGATCCCGAGGTGCGGTGGGTCGGCGTCGACATCCGTGACTCGCCGGAGGCCGGGCAGCGGAAGGACGGACAGGGGTCGGTCGTGCATTACGACGGTGTCCGGCTGCCCTTCCGGTCCGGCTCGGTGCCGCTGGTCTACTCGCACCAGGTCTTCGAGCACGTATCGCATCCGCGGGAGCTGCTCGCCGAGGTGGGGCGGGTGCTGCGGCCGGGCGGGCTGTTCATCGGGAGTACGTCGCAGTTCGAGCCGTATCACTCCTTCAGTCTGTGGAACTACACCCCCTACGGCTTCCGGACCCTCGTCGAGCAGGGCGGACTCGCGATGGAGGAGGTGCGGCCCTCGCTGGACGGGGTCGCGCTGATCATGCGGAGCTACACCGGGCGGCGGGCCGAGTTCGGGCAGTTCTGGCACAAGGAGTCGCCGCTCAACACCGAGATCGACCGCTGGGCGAAGAAGTCCGGCCGGCAGGCGGCGCTGGCGAACCTGCGCAAGCTCACGTACTGCGGCCAGTTCGCGTTCCGGGCCAGAAAGCCGGCCCATGACATACATGCACCAGGGGCCCCGGGCCGGAACTGACTCCGGTCCAGGGCCCCTTGGCGGCAGCGGGATCGGTCAGCCGTCGTTCTCCGAGGACGGGAGGTACGCGCCCGGTACGTCGTTCGGGGCGTAGACCTTCTTGTCGCCGGGGTACGGCTTGGTCCAGTTGTGGGTCTGGTACCAGGTGTAGCGGTTCATCTGGGTCGGGTTGGCGTAGTCGGGCACGGCGTTCGGGCCGGTCAGGCGCTGGTGCTTGGCCCACGCCTGCCACTCGGCCGCGAGGGCCTGCTGGGCCTCCGGGACCGCGGTGGTCGTCGGCGCGGCGGCCGCCTTGGTGTCCTGGGGCGCCGGGTTGTCCGAGCCGCAGGTCGGCTGCGGGCTCACGCCGAGGGTCAGGGAGGTCCGGTTCGGGACCGCCGTGAACGGCGTGGTGTCCGCCTTCGGGGTGAAGGCGCCGTACATCGGCGTGGCGGCGCTGTCGAGCTGGTTCATCGGGTGGATGCCGAGGATCTGCTCGATCGTGCGGATCATCGTGATCTGCGAGTAGTAGTGGCTGTCGACCGTGCCGTGCTTGGCGTACGGGCTGATGACCTGGACCGGCGCCCGGTGGCCGTCGACGTGGTCGAGGCCGTTCTGGGAGTCGTCCTCGACGACGAAGATCGCCGAGTCCTTCCAGTACTTGCTGTGCGAGATCTCGTCGACCATGCGGCCGACGGCGAGGTCGTTGTCGGCGACCTCGGCGGAGGCGTTGGCCGGGCCGCCGGTGTGGTCGTTGGAGAACCAGAACATGTTCAGGTTCGCCGGGCCGTTCTTCTCGAAGTCCTGCTTCCAGATCTGCTCTTTGTAGATGTCCGGGACGTCCAGGTCGAAGAGCGGGAAGCCCTGCACCGACACCTTGTTGAGCGAGGGGATCGCCGAACCCGTCTGGATGGGGTACTGCGTCTGCGCGCCCGTCGACTCCATGTTCTTGGTGTCGCAGTACAGGTTCTGCCAGGTCGCCCCGGCCGGCTTGGTCTCCAGGGACTGGAACTCGCCGAAGTCCTTGACCGACTGGCCGGCCGCCTGCGCGCCGGTCCAGATGAAGCCGGTCTTCTGGTGGCCGAGGGCGTCGTTCTCGGTGTCGTAACTGCGCGTGTACTCGCCGGCGGAGGACTCGGTGTACTCCGGGTTGTCCGACTGCATCAGCCAGTTGTGGCCCTCGGCGGAGTTCGTGCCGACGTCGTAGAAGTTGTCGTAGAGCCCGAACTGCTCGGCCAGGGCGTGCTGGTTGGGCGTGACGTTCTCGCCGAAGGTGGTGACCGAGGGGTCGCCGTTGCCCTGCGGCAGGTCGCCGAAGACCTGGTCGTAGGTGCGGTTCTCCTTGACGAGCAGGAAGACGTGCTTGATCGTCGACGGGTCGCCGAGGCGGACCGGGACCGGCAGTGCCTTCGGGTGGCTCTTGCTCTTCGCCGCCGTGAGGACCGAGCCGGACGTCCAGCCGTTCATCTTGAAGACCTTGGCCGTCTGCGACCGGATGGTGCGGTCGTCGGGCAGCGTGAACTGCGTCAGGCTCGACGTCGTGTCGTGGGTGTTGTGGCCGGCCGCGGTGGTGGGGCGGCGGGCGTCGATGCCACGGGTGTTGGAGACGACGATGTTCTTGCCGACGGTGGCGATGCCCGAGGGGAAGTAGTCCGTGGGGAGCAGGCCGACGTAGCGGGCGGGCTGCTGCGGGGAGGTGTAGCGGTAGACGGCGACGGCGTTGGCGCGGCCGAGAGTGACGAGCAGGCGGCCGTCGTCGGTGAGCGTCACGGCGTTGGGCTCGTAGCCGACCGAGGCCTCGGGCCAGGGCTGGGTGGCGATGGTCTGGACGACCTTGTCCTTGGCCGAGTTGATGACCGAGACGCTGTTGTCGGCGGTGTTGGTGACGAACACCGCGCCCTTGCTCGCGTACACGGCGGTCGGGTGCAGACCGACGTCGATGCTGTTGACGGCGGCCGACGGGTTCGCCGTGTCGATGACGCTGACGGTACCGGTGGTGGCGGCGCCGGTGTCGGGGTCGGCGACGACGTCGGTGCCGTACGAGTTGATGGTGGTGTCGCCGGCCTTGGCCGGGCGTCCGCCCTCGTTGCTGACGTAGAGCTTGCCGCCGACCAGCGCCAGACCGCGCGGCGCGTTGCCGACTGCCCAGGTCTGCTTGATGGTTCCGGTGGCGGCGTCGATGGCGACGACCTTGTTCTGGCCGTTGACCGCGGAGTAGACGGTGGAGCCGTCGGCCGAGAAGACGGCCGCGCCGACCAGGGCGTGCTTGGTGCCGTCGACCGGGATGGTGACGGCCACCGGGTTGGAGAGGGTGCCGTCGGCGGCGACGGTGAACCTGGTGTAGCCGTCGGCCTGGCCGAGCCACAGCTGGGTGCCGTCGGGCGAGTAGGTCGGGCCCTCCTGGCCGACCGCGCCGCTCTTGATGCGCAGGTCGTCGGCCGCGTTCGTGCCGATCTTCTGCTTCACCTGGCCGGTGGCCAGGTCCATGATGACCAGGGAGGCGTCGCCGTCGGCGACCGAGGCCGCGAGGTGGCTGCCGTCGGGGCTGACCGTGGACGACATGATCTTGCCGTCGTTGACGACCGTGCGGGTGCCGTACGGCTTGATGTACTGGTCGCTGGAGATGACCTGCCCGTTGGCGGTCTCCTGGGCGACCTGCTGGGTGCCGAACTGCCATGTCGAGGCGACCGCGGTGCCCGTGACGCCGAGGGCGACGGTGATGCCCGCCGTCACCAGCAGGGCCCGGCGGCCGACGCGTCTGCCGAAGAGGGTGAACTGCTCCTTCTCGCTAACCCGGCGCTGCCGTGTTACCTGCATGGAACTATCCCTTCGAGGTGGTGTCGAGCAGCTCGACGTTGCCGTCGAACTGCCACAGCGGGTTGGGCGCGTCCCCTGTCGAAGTGCGCACCAGGAAGTAGCCGTTGACTTCCTTCGGCCCGTCGCCGTCGGCGACGAACCGCCCGTCGGATCCGATGTCGAGCTGGTAGATCGCCGTCCCCGCGACGGCGACGCCCGGCAGGTGCCAGGTCACGACACACCGCCAGTCGTTGCCCGCGCCCTCCTGGGCGTCCTGGCCGTCGCTCTTGGTGCACGCGGCCGAGGCGCGCAGCTGGGCCTCGGTGACGGCGGGCCGGTGCAGCTGCTCGGTCTGCAGCCGGTAGAGGTGGCCGAAGGCGGTGGCGAGGGACCGCTGGACCTTGTCCTGCTTGATCCCGGAACCGAGCGAGGGGGTCGCCACGGCGACCGCTGCGACGGTTACGGCGGTCAGGGCGGCCAGCGGCAGCAGGCCGACGGTGAGCGCGCGGCGCCCGGCCCCGTCGTACGCCGGGTTGGTGAAGTCCCGCCGCAGGAACAGCAGATACGCCAGCGCGGTCGCGAGCACGGCCCACACCAGGCTCACCGCGACGCCGATCAGCAGCGGGCCGAGCTGCATGGGGCTGGTGAACAGGCCGTTCCAGGAGATGAAGGCGTACCCGGGCAGCGCCAGCCGTACGGCGACGGGCAGCGGCAGCATCTGCGCGACCTGCATCGCGAGCGCGACCAGCGCGGGCAGCAGCAGGCCCATCGGGGAGCGGCCCAGCGCGACCGAGCCGAGCAGGCCGATCGCGGCGAGCGCGAGGGTGGGGGCGAGTGCGGCGAACCACGCGAGCAGGACGCGTACGGCGGTGTCGCCGGGCGCGAGGAGATGCCCGTCGAGGCCGACGAGCGGCTGGTTGCCGACCGCCAGGAGCCCGCCGACCGTGCTGGACACGGCGAGCCCGGCGACCAGCAGCAGGATCACGGTGAGTCCCGCGAGGGACTTCGCGGCGAAGATACGGCGGGGCGAGCGGACGGCGACCAGGAGGTGGCGCCAGGTGCCGAGCCGGTCCTCGCAGGCGAACACGTCACCGGCGACGACGGAGGTCAGCAGCGGGAGCGCCCAGGTGCCGGCGAATCCGAGCATCACGAGGGGCCCGGCCCAGCCGGTGGCGTGCATCCAGCGGCCGAAGAGGGTGTCGGAGGGGAGGGTGCTCTGCTGGCTGACGCCCGCGACGAAGAGGGCGGGCGCGATCCAGCAGGCCAGCACGAGGAGCCGGACCCGCCACTGGGAGACGAGCTTGACGAGCTCGAAGCGGTAGCCGCGGGAGACGGAGACGCGGGGGGTGATGGCAACGCTGTCTTCGACGACGGTCGCGGTCATCGACCGGCCTCCTGCTGCTGCTCAGTGCGGCCGGTTTCCTGCGGCTCGGTGCTCTCGGCGTCCTGCTGTTCGGTCAGGGCCAGGAAGGCCGCCTCCAACGGCGAGACCACCGGCGCCAGTTCACGCACCGCGACCCCCGCGCGCACGAGGGTCGCGACCAGCTCGTCGAGAGCCGGTACCAGTCCTCGTACGACGATCAACTGGTCGTCCTGCCCCGCCGCGCCGGAGTCGTCGACCAGCCGTATCCCGGTCGTCCCGTCGGCCAGGCGGCGCGCGGCGGCCGTGTCCGACGTGCGCAGCCGGTAGTCGAGTTCGCGGTTCTCGGCGGCGAGTTTGTTGGGAGGGCCGGAGAAGACGACCCGGCCGGTGGCCAGAATGGTGACCTCGGCGCAGAGCGCCTCCAGGTCGTCCATGCGGTGGCTGGAAAGGACGACGGCCGTGCCGTCCGCCGCGAGCCGGGTCAGGACCCGGTGGACGTGTCTCTTGCCGGCCGGGTCGAGGCCGTTGGAGGGCTCGTCGAGGACGAGCAGCCGCGGCTTGGTGAGCAGGGCGGCGGCGAGGCCGAGCCGTTGCCGCATGCCGAGGGAGAAGCCGCGGGTCTTGTCGTCGGCGACGTCGGTGAGCCCGACCTGGGCGAGCGCGTCGTCGACGCCGGCCGACCCGGCGTCGAGGCCGCGGAGTTCGGCGAGCGCGGCGAGGTTCTGGCGGGCGGTGAGCTGGGGGTAGAGACCGGGCGCGTCCACGAAGCCGGCGACGCCGTCGGGAACGGCGAGGGCCCGCTCGACGGGCGTACCGAGAATCTCCAGCCGGCCCCCGTCCGGAACCGCGAGGCCCAGCAGCAGCCCGAGCAAAGTCGTCTTGCCCGCGCCGTTCGGTCCCACCAGGCCGTGGATCTGACCCCGTGCCACGTCCAAGTCGACGCCGTCGAGTGCGACGACCTCGCCGAAGCACTTGGTGATCCCTCGGGCCCGGACTGCGTGGAGTGTGTCCATGAGTCCCATGAGTCCCTTCTTCCGCAACCCCAAGGGACCTTATGGACGACGCACAACCCTCACACAGGCGTTTGACTGAACGCCCGCCGAACGGTTCGTCAAGGCAACGGCAAGTCGGCCAAGGGACAGCCAACTTCAAGCCACGGATGGGTGGGCGGGGAGAATCAGCTCGTCACGTCGACCGAACCGAGGGAGAACCCGTGAGCAGACCGGTCCCACGCCGCGCGGCAGTGCTCTACGCGATGTCCGCGACCTGTGCCGCCATAGGCGTCCTCCTGTGGGCGCGCAGCCGGGCCGGCACTCCCACACTCCACTCCACCTCCTACGGGGACTTCCTGGCAGCCGATGCCTACACCCCGTCGGCCTGGCGGGTGTGGTCACCGGCCGTACCGGAAGACCACCTCGGCCTCTACCTCATCGCGGCGGCTCTGGTACTGGCCGTGGTGGCAAGGCTGCTCCCCGGCCGGCGCGGCTGAGCGACCCGCTCGCCGTCATGCCCCGTACCGCCTACCCCGCCCGCAGCATCAGCCCGATCCCGCACACCAGCAGCGCCGCCGCCGCGATCCTCGGCGCGCCGAACCGCTCCTTGAAGAACACCGCCCCGATGGCCGCGCCCACGATGATCGACGACTCGCGCAGGGCCGCGATCGGCGCGAGTTCCGCCTTCGTCTGGGCCCACAGGACCAGCGCGTACGCCAGGAAGGAGAGCGCGGCACCGAGCAGGCCCACGGAGGCGAACGGCCGTAGCAGGGCCAGGGTTTCACCGCGCCAGTGCCACAGCGCGTACGACGGGATCGCGATGCCCTCCACCGCCATCAGCCAGGCGATGTACCCGAGGGAGGACCCGGAGGCCCGCACCCCGAGACCGTCGACGACCGTGTACGCGGCGATGGTCAGGCCGGTCGCGAGGGCCGCGCCGATCGCCGGCCAGTTGGGGCGGCTGCCGCGCAGGCCCCACAGGGCGACGCCGGTCAGGCCCGCGCAGGACAGGGCGATCCCGGCCGCCGCCCACCCGTCGGGCACCTCGTGCGCGAAGACGGCGGCGAGGAGGGTGACGACGAGCGGCGCGGTGCCGCGCGCGATCGGGTACGCCTGCCCGAAGTCACCGAGCCGGAACGACCGCATCAGCAGCGCGAAATAGGCGATGTGGATGAGTGCGGAGACGAGGAGGTACGGCCATGCGGCGGCCGCGGGCACAGCGACGAACGGCATCATCGCCAGCCCGATGACCATCCCGCCGCCCGCGATCAGCGTGAACCCGACCAGCTTGTCGGTGATCTGGTGGGCGATCGCGTTCCAGCCGGCGTGGGTGACGGCGGCGAGCAGGACGGCCGAGGCGGCCAGAGGGGTCACGGGGTGCGCTCGCGCACGTCCACGAGGGTGGCGCCGGCGTGCGCGACGAGTTCCTTGGGCTCCATCGGGAACACGGCGTGCGGGTTGCCGGCCGCGGCCCACACCACCTCGTGCTCCAGCAGCGACCGGTCGGCGAGCACCCGCGTCCTCGTCCGGTGCCCGAAGGGCGGCACGCCCCCGATGGCGTACCCGGTCGTCTCGCGTACGACGTCCGCCTTGGCCCGCGTGACCTTCTCGGCGCCGAGTGCCTCGCGCACCAGCTCCACGTCCACCCGGGACGCCCCGTCCATCAGCACCAGCACCGGGACCCCGTCGGCGGCGAAGATCAGCGACTTGCAGATCTCGCTCAGTTCGCACCCGATCGCGGCGGCGGCCTCGGCCGCGGTGCGCGTCGCGTCCGGGAAGCGCCGGACCTGAGCGTGCAGGCCGCCGAGGCCCAGCTCCTCCAGTGCGGCGGCGAAGAGAGGATGGGCTCCAGATTCCGAAGGCGTCATGAACGGCACGCTAGCGGTACGTGTACGGAGCAGGCGACCGAGTTACCCATGCACCCCTCACCACCTGTGACTGCGCTGTGACGCGCCGTGACAATGGTCACCATGACGCGCTACCTCTTCGACAACACCGGCATCCAGACCGAGAACCGTTTCCAGGCCCTCGAAGCGTGCTACGACCCCTTCTCCCGCCGCCAGTTGGCCCGGACCGGCCTGGCGCCGGGCTGGAGATGCCTCGAAGTCGGCGGGGGCGGCGGCTCCCTGGGCGACTGGCTCGGCGAGCGGGTGGGCCCCGGCGGCGAGGTCACCATCACCGACCTGGACCCCCGCTGGACGACCCGCGACCGCCCGCCGCACGTCCGCGTCCTGCGCCACGACATCGTCCAGGAGCCGCTCCCCGCGGACGGCTACGACCTCGTCCACGCCCGCCTGGTCCTCCTCCACCTCCCCGAGCGCCTCGACGTCCTGGACCGCCTGGTCGCGGCGCTGCGCCCCGGCGGCCTGCTGGTCCTGGAGGAGTTCGACTGCACCTGGCAGCCGGTGCTGACCGCCCCCGACCCCGCCTCGGCCGCCCTCTACGAGCGCGTCCAGGCGGCCCTGATGGCCCAGTTGGAGAAGCGGGGCGCGGACGGCATGTGGGGCCGCAACGTCTTCGGCGCGATGGCCGACGCGGGCCTGAGAGACCTGACCGCGACGACGTACGCCGAATCCTGGACGGGCGGCGGCACGGGAGTGGGCCTGCACCAGGCGAACGCCCGCCAGGTCGCCGACGGACTCCGCGCGGAGGGCATCACGGACGACGAACTGTCCCGCTACCACGCCCTGTTGGCGGACCCGGCGTTCACGGTGAACTCGCTCCCGCTGATCAGCGTGACGGGCCGGCGCCCGATCCGGAAAGCGGTGACCCGATGACGACCACACACCTGCGCTACCGCGAGACCCGCCTCCCCCGCACCGAGGACCCCCTCACCCTCATCGTCCGGCTCGTCCGCAGCGGCCTCTTCGACCCGTACGTCGTCTACGAGCGCGACGGCGCCTGGTCCCTCGCGGGCGGCGCGCTCGCCTCGGTCCGCCTGGGCCCCGACGCCCGCGACCTCGGCGAGGTCGAGGAGCGGTTCGCGACGATGCCGGTCGCGGGCTGGCGGGCGTACGGCTGGGCGGCGTTCGAACTGGGCCCGGCACTGGCGGGCCTCGCCCCCGAGACCGACGGCGACCTCCTCCACCTGATCGTCCCGGCCGACGAGATCCGCGTATACGGCGACGACGTGCTGGTCCGCTGCGTAAACCCGGCCCGCCTGGACCGCATCGTGGCCCTGATCGACACCCCGGCGACGGAGACGGGCGTCTCGGTGTCGCCCCCGCTCGACCTCCCCCTCGCCGACACGGGCAACTACCGCGCCGCGGTCTCGGCGGCCCTGTTGGAACTGAACGGCCCCGGCCCGCTGGAGAAGGTCATCCTGTCGCGCCGGGTGCCCGTCCCGGACTCGGTCGACCTCGTGACGACGTACGCGCTGGGCCGCCGCGCCAACACTCCGGCGCGCTCGTTCCTCCTGAACCTTGGCGGGATCCGGGCGGCGGGGTTCAGCCCGGAGACGGTGGTGGAGGTGTCGGCCGACGGCCATGTCCGTACGCACCCCCTGGCAGGCACGCGCGCGCGTACGGGTTCGGCGGCGGAGGACGCCCGCCTGCGCGCGGACCTGCTCAGCGACCCGAAGGAGATCCACGAGCACGCGGTGTCGGTACGCCTTGCCCTGGACGAGATGTCCACGGTCTGCGACGACACGTACGTCAGCGAATACATGACGGTCGAACAACGCGGCACGGTCCAGCACTTGGCGTCCCGCGTCACGGGCCGCCTCCGCCCCGACCTCGGCCCCTGGCACGCCTTCGCGGCGATGTTCCCGTCGGTGACGGCGACGGGCATCCCGAAGGCTCCGGCCTACCCTCTGATCCGCGCGCTGGAAGGCCGCCCAAGGGGCATGTATTCAGGGGCGGTTCTGACCTGCGACGCCTCCGGCGCACTGGACGCGGCGCTCGTGCTGCGCACGGTGTACGAACGCGAGGGCGAGTGCTGGCTCCAGGCGGGGGCGGGGGTGGTACGCCAGTCACGCCCGGAGCGGGAGCACGAGGAAACGTGCGAGAAGCTGCGCAGCGTCAGCGTGTGGGGACGCCGGTGAGGAAGGCGGTCCAAGTGGTGGGGGTGACGGTGAGGTGGGGGGTGTCGGGGGTCTTGGAGTCGCGGATGTGGATGGTGGTGGGGGTGGTGGCCACCTCGACGCACTCTCCGGGTTCGCCGCTGTCGCTGTAGCTGCTCTTGAACCAGTGGAGTTCGGTGGCGCTCATAGTCTCCCCAGCACTTCCTCGATAAAGGCCGACGACTCTCCCGGCGGGAGAGCCTGGGCCCGAATCATCCCGTATCGCAGTTCAAGGATACGAAGATCTCGGGGACTTGATACCGGGCGCCCATTGAATGCTCCGTCGGAGCGTCCAATTGCCGAGCCGTCGGCGAACTTCAGCATCTGGATCAGCCCCTGGGTGCCGGCATGCTCCCGGCGCCGGGTCGGCATGACCTGAATCGTCACGCTCCTCAACTGCCCCATCTCCAGCAGGTGTTCGAGCTGTCGACGCAGCACGTCATCCCCGCCGTAGGGGCGCTCCAGCGTCACCTGCTCCATGACGAAGCTGAGTGCAGGAGCGGGGTCCCGCTCGAAGATGGACTTGCGAGCCATACGTGCGGCCACCTCCCGCTCGATCACCTGCGGGGAGAGCGGAGGCTGCGTCATCTCGAACAGCGCCGTCGCGTACTCCGGCGTCTGCAGCAAGCCGTGAATGTTGTGGTTGCCGTACATGAGGAGCTCAACCGCCCGCGCCTCCAAATCCGCCAGCTCTCGGATCTTCTTCGGGTATCGGGCCTTCCGCATGTCCTCCATGAAGGCCCTCAGATGCCCCTGCGCCTTCAGCACCGTGTCCGCCCTGTCCAGGAACTCCGGCCTGGGAATCCGCTGCCCCCGCTCCATCTTGCGGATCATGTCCTCGCCGTAGCCCATGATCTCGGCGAAGTCGGCCGTCCCCATGCCCGCCCCCTCGCGGCACACCTTCAGCAGGTGTCCGACGGCCTGCACGATCGGCTCGATCTCATCGCCCGGTTCCACATCCCAACCGGCCTCGTCCACACCCTCGTTCATAACCACCTCCAACGCGCCCCGTACCCGAGCGGCACCGCGGACAGCCGAGACAACCCGAGACAAACGCCGGACAGTCACCGAACACACACGCCCCGTGAACACCCACGGTAGGCAGAACCGGCCACGCTGAGTGACATGAATCAAGAAACCGCCATCCGCAACTTCACGGTCCTCCTCTCCCCCACCCCCCTGGGCGCCCGCCTGGCCCGCCTCCTCACCGCGGACCAACTCCGCACCTGGGGGCTCCCGTTGGACCCGGCGGAGCACATCGTGGCGGAGCTGGCGGCGAACGCGGCGACGCACGGCCGCGTCCCGGGCAGGGACTTCCGCCTGACTCTGTACGTCGTCGGCAACACCCTCCGTATCGAGGTGACGGACACGAGAGGCGACCACATGCCCAAGCTCCCGCAAGGCGCCCCCGACACCGAGTCGGGCCGGGGCCTGCTGCTGGTGGAGGCGCTCGCGCACCGGTGGGGCGTGGCGACGGGGCCGTATCCGCGGAAGACGGTGTGGGCAGAAGTGGGCCTAGGTGTACACATGCGTCAACATGTACCCTTGGTCCATGAGTCAGATGCCCATAGAGTCCATCCGTGACGTGCGCGCCCACCTGGCGGAGGTGGTCGAGCGAGCCGACCGCGATGACACGCCCACGGTCATCACTCGCCGGGGCAAGCAGGTCGCCGCGGTCGTCTCGATCGAGGTCCTGCGCAAGTACCAGGAATGGGAAGAGCGCGAGATCAACCGGATCATCGACGAACGCATGGCGAATCCGGCGGCCGGGATCCCGATCGAGGATGTCATGAGGGAGACGCTGGAGCGCAGTGAGTAAGTACCGCACCGTCTTCCGGCCGGAGGCTCAGGCAGAGCTGCGAAAGATCCCGCGGGACATGGCGCTCCGTATCCTGGTCAAGCTCACGGAACTCGAGACCGACCCGACCGGCTTCAACACCACCGCACTTGTCTCACAGCCCGACCGACGCCGACTCCGCGTCGGGGACTACCGCGTCATCTACACGATCGACAACGGAGAACTGGTGGTCTGGGTCGTTCACATCGGCCACCGCTCCACGGTGTACGACACCTGACGGCTCAGGAGAACTCCACGTCCTCCGCCTCCGTCACCGCCGCCCTCCGCCCCGGCGCCGAGTGGTACCGCCAGTACAGGTTCGTGTGCGCGATGACCTGGTCCGGCGTCGGTGCTCCCCACTCGCTGTTGTCGTTCGTCGTGTGCGCGTCGGCGACCAGGGTGACGTCGTAACCCCGGGTGAAGGCGCCGTGGATCGTGGAGCGTATGCACGCGTCGGTCTCCGCGCCCGTCACCACGAGGTGGCCGACACCGGCGGCCGCGAGGATCGTCTCCAGGTCCGTCGCCTCGAAGGAGTCGCCGTAGTTCTTGTGGACGACGGGTTCCGAGGCGCGGTGGGGCAGTTCGGGGACGTAATGCCAGTCGTCGCTCCCCTTCACCAGGCCTTCGTCGGAGTGCTGGACCCAGACGACCGGGACCTCCTGCGCGCGGGCCTTGTCGACGAGCGTGGCGATGTTCGCTACGACGGCGTCCCGTTCGTGTGCGGACGCCACGACGCCCCGCTGGACGTCGATCACCAGCAGGGCGGTCTTGGGTCGTTCCGGAAGCGTGGTCATGACTTCAAGCTAGCCGCAGCCACTGACAGCGGCTGTGGGTCAGGCCCAGGGTCCCTGCGAAACCGGCGCCTGCGGAGCGGCCGCCGCCTGAGCCGCCTCCCGGCGAGCCCGGCGCCCAGCGACCAGACCGCCCGCGGCGCCCAGCGACACCAGGCCCATGCAGGCCGCGCCGATGATGCCCTTCGCGCCGTCCATGCTGAAGTACAGGGCCGCGGCGGTGGCGCCGTTGAAGAGGAACAGGAACCACAGGGTGCCGGGGCGGCCCAGGAACGCCTTGATCTTCGGCTTCTTCGTGATGCGGGAGCCGGCGATCAGCGCGACGACGCCTCCGGCGATGGTGGCGGCGGTCTTGGCCGTGCCGTCGAAGAAGACCCCGGCGCCACCGGCGCTCATACCGAGGCCAGCGACGAAGAAGCTCCACAGCAGCAGGTCGGCGACGAACTTCTTGACGGCGGCGAAGGGCGAGCGGGCGGCGCGGGCGCGGGACATGGGACGGCCTTCCTGACCAGGGGGATTCGGTGATTTCGGATCTCTTCGATCTGTCCTCTACGATCCCGTCCGGCGCCCGCCACAACGAGGGAGCGGCCTCCCGAACCCATGGTGTAGCGGACTACACCATGCCGCGGTTCGGAAGGCCGCCGGGGAGATGCACGGGCAGGGGGCGTCAGGCCCGTACCAGCTCCCGGTCCTCGTCGGCGTCCGTGTCCCTCGGGCCGCCGTCGGCCATGTCCTTCAGGCCCTCGCCCTCGACGTCCACGTTCGGCAGGGCGCGGTCCAGCCACTTCGGCAGCCACCAGGCACGCCGTCCGAGCAGCGCCAGTACCGCCGGGACGATCGCCATCCGTACGACGAACGCGTCGAAGAAGACCGCGATCGCGAGGCCGAAGCCGATCATCTTGATCATGGACTCGCTGGAGGTGATGAAGCCTCCGAAGACGGCCATCATGATGACCGCGGCGGCGGCCACGACCCGGGCGCTGTGCCGGAACCCGGTCACGATCGCCTGGCCGGGGGTCTCCCCGTGGACGTACGCCTCCCGCATCCGTGTCACGAGGAACACCTCGTAGTCCATCGCCAGGCCGAAGACCACGCCGACCATGAAGATCGGCATCATCGACATGATCGGGCCGGTCTGCTCCACGCCCAGCAGTCCGCCGAGCCAGCCCCACTGGAAGACCGCGACGACGGCGCCGAGCGCGGCGAGCACGCTGAGCAGGAAGCCGAGGGCCGCCTTCAGCGGGACCAGGATGGAGCGGAAGACCGCGATCAGGAGGAGGAAGGCGAGACCGACCACCAGGCCCAGGTACGGGATGAGCGCGTCGTTGAGCTTCTGCGAGAAGTCGATGTTCATCGCGGTGGTGCCGGTGACCAGGACCTTCGCGTCCGTGTCGGCCTTCACCTCGACGCCCTTGTCCCGGATCGCGTGCACCAGGTCCTCCGTCTGCACGGAGGACGGCTTGGAGGACGGGATCACGGTGATCGTCGCGGTGTCGCCGGCCTTGTTGAACATCGCCGGGGTGACCGTGGCGACGTCCTTGAGACCCTTGATGTCGTCGCCGACCTTGGCTGCGGCGGCCTTGGGGTCGTCGCTGTTCTTCGCGTCGACCACGATCATCAGGGGGCCGTTGAAGCCCGGGCCGAAGCCGTCGGAGAGCAGGTCGTAGGCGCGGCGCTGAGTGGTCGACGTGGGCTGCGAGCCGTCGTCGGGCAGGCCGAGTTCCAGCTGCGTGGCCGGTACGGCGATCGTGCCGAGGCCGACGACACCGAGCAGCAGCACGGCGGCGGGACGCCGGGTGACGAAACTGGCCCAGCGGGTGGCGAGCCCGGGCCTGGCGAGGCCCGCGCCAGATGTGGCGCCCCCTCCAGAAGCCGAGCCTTCGCCAGAAGCGCCGCCGGCTCCAGAGGCCGCGCCCGCTGCAGGAGTGACGCCCGCCAAGGAAGCAGCGGCCGCTACAGAAGCCGCACCCGCACCCGCCCCGGCCCTCGCGCCCTTCCCCCGCTTCTTCTCCCCGGCCGCCCTGACCCGCCGCCCCGCATATCCCAGCATCGCCGGAATCATGGTCAGCGCGATGAGGACGGCCACCAGGACCGTCCCGGCCGCCGCGAGCCCCATCTTCGTCAGCATCGGGACGCCGACGACGGACAGCCCCGCCAGCGCGATCACGACCGTGAGGCCCGCGAAGACCACCGCCGAACCGGCCGTACCGGTCGCCCGGCCCACCGCCTCCTCACGGCTGCGCCCCTCCGCCAGCTCGCCCCGATACCGCGAGACGATGAACAGCGCGTAGTCGATGCCGACCGCGAGGCCGATCATCAGCGCGAGCGTGGACGTCGTATCGCCGAGGTCGAGCGTCTTCGCGAGGGTGGTGATGGTGGAGACGCCGATGCCGACGCCGATGATCGCGGTCAGCAGCGGAAGCCCCGCCGCGACCAGCGAGCCCAGGGTGATGACGAGGACGACCGCGGCGATCGCGAGGCCGACGACCTCGCCGGCCGCGCCCGGTTCGGCGCCCGACTGGAGCGCGTCACCGCCGATCTCGACGGTCAGCCCGGCCTTCTGCGCGTCGTGCCCGGCCGCCTCCAGGGCCTCCCGCGAGGCGTCCTTGAGCTCCATGCCGGAGACCTCGTAGCGGACGGACGCGTAGGCGACCGTGCCGTCCTTGCTGACGGCGTTCGACGTGAAGGGGTCGGCGACGGAGGTGACCTCGGAGCCGTCGGCCAGCTCCTTCACCGTCTTCTCGACGGTCGCCTTGTTGCCGGCGTCGGTCATCTTCTCGCCGGCCGGGGCCTTGAAGACGACGCGCGCGGTGGCGCCGTCGGAGCTGGAGCCGGGGAAGCGCTGGTCGAGCAGGTCGAAGGCCTTCTGGGCCTCCGTGCCGGGTATCGAGAAGGAGGTGGAGCCGGCGGCGGGCGCACTGGCCGCCGCGACCCCCGCGAGGGTCAGCAGGGCCACCCAGAAGAGGGCGACGAAGTGGCGTCGCCTGAAGGCGAACCGGCCGAGTCTGTAGAGGAACGTGGCCACGAAGGCGTACTCCCGGTCAGGTCGTGGTGTTGACGGGCAGGGGTGATCAGCCCGGCGGGGAGGCAGGGGTGATCGTCCCGACGACTTGAGCGGTGACGTCAGGTGGAGAGGTACTCGGGAGAAGTACTTCGGAGCAGTACTCCGGAGATGTACTTCGGGGAGTGGGGAGACCTACTCGGCGCCGAGTGCGGGGAGCACCACGGCGTCGATGTACGAAGTGAGGAAGGCCTGCGTCGGCGGCAGCTCGTCGATCATCGTGCGGGCGGCGAACCCGCCGAGCATCATGTGCATCATGTAGCCGATCGCCGGGTTGTCCGCACGGACCTCGCCCCGGTCGACCGCCCGCTGGAGCACCCGGCGGAACTCCGCCAGCTCCGGCTCGATCAGGAACTCCTTGAACGCTTTCAGGAGCTCCGGATTGCTGTGCACGGCCATGGCCAGACCCCGCATCAGCGCGGAGTTCTGCTCCATCTCGCAGTCGTCCGAACGCATCGTGAGGGCGTGCAGATCACCCCTCAGCGACCCGGTGTCGATGTCGGCGAGCCCCATGCCACCCGGCTTGTTGCTCCGTACCGCCTTCGCGACGAGCTCGGCCTTGCCGCCCCACTGGCGGTAGAGCGTGGCCTTGCTGGACTTGGTGCGGGCCGCCACGGCGTCCATGGTGAGGGCGTCGTAGCCGACTTCCCGGAGCAGGTCGAGCACGGCACCGTACAACTCGGCCTCACGCTCGGGCGTGATCCGACTGCGACGCGCCGTTGCGACCTCAGTCATGACACTCACCCTTCCCACTCCGTACGACACGGTTTCGTCTTCGTACGTGTCGAATGTAGCGCAAGCCCTTGAGAAACGAAACCGTTTCGTACGTGTCCTCAGTCACGCGACAGCCAAGTCAGGGGAATTTTCACAAGTTGCTCCGGTCCATCCCCCGGAAAAGCATGGGGAGGTGACCTATCTGCGCCTGCCCCACCTCAACGGTGACCTGTTGTGCTTCGTGGCCGAGGACGACCTCTGGCTGGCCCCCCTCGACGGCCCGGGCCGCGCCTGGCGCCTCACGGTGGACCGTACGAAGACGGGCCACCCCCGCTTCTCGCCCGACGGGACGACGATCGCGTACACGAGCTGGCGCAGTCTCGTTCCGGAGATCTACGTCGTGCCGGTGGAGGGCGGTCCGGGCAGACAGCTCAGTTACTGGGGCTCACCGGACACCCAGGTCTGCGGCTGGACGCCCCAGGGCACGATCCTCGCGGTCGCCTCCCACGGCGAGCCGTTCTCGTACTTCACCTGGGCCTACAAGGTCTCCCCCGACGGCGCTCCCGGCCGCAAACTCCCCTGGGGGCCGGTCTCCGACATCCAGGTCGCGGAGATCGACGGCGAGCGCCGCACGCTGCTGCTGACCGGCACCCCGCCCCACGAGCCGGCCGCCTGGAAGCGCTACCGGGGCGGTGCCACGGGCCGGCTCTGGCTGCACGGCGAGCGGCTGCTGGCCGACCTCGACGGGCATCTGCACTCCCCCATGTTCGTCGGCGGCCGGATCGCCTTCCTCTCCGACCACGAGGGCATCGGCAACCTCTACTCCTGCGCGTACGACGGCTCCGACCTGCGCCGCCACACCGACCACGACGCCTTCTACGCCCGGCACGCCTCCAGCGACGGCACCCGGGTGGTGTACCAGTGCGCGGGCGACCTGTGGATCGTCGACGACCTCGCCGCCGAACCCCGCAAACTGGACATCCGGCTGAGCGGTCCGCGCGCGGGACGGCGCCCCTACCAGGTGCCGGCCGCCCAGCACGTGGACGGCATCTCGGTGGACGAGACGGGCCGCGCGAGCGCCGTCGTCGTACGCGGCAGCCTGTACTGGCTGACCCACCGCGACGGCCCGGCCCGCACGATCACCGACACTCCGGGGGTACGGGTCCGGCTCCCGGAGATGCTGGGCTCGAGCGGCCAGGTCGCGTACGTGACGGACGCGGAGGGCGAGGACGCGGTCGAGATCGCCTACCTGCCCCGCGCGACCGGCGACCGCGAGCCCCGCCGGCTGGCCTCCGGCGAGGTGGGCCGGGTCCTGGAGCTGGTCTCCGATCCGCAGGGCGAGCGGCTCGCGATCGCCGCGCACGACGGGCGGCTGCTGCTGATCGACGCGACCGAGGACTCGAACGGTGAGGTCACCGAGCTGATCCACTCGATCAACGGGCCGGTACGGGACCTGGCGTTCTCGCCGGACGGCGCGTGGCTGACGTGGTCCCATCCCGGCATCGGCCGCTCTCTCCGCCAGATCAAGATGGCCCGTATCTCCCCGAAGGGTGGCGGCGACCGCCTGATCGTCGACGTGACGAACGGCCGCTTCGAGGACGAGAACCCGGTCTTCACGCGCGACGGCCGCTATCTGGCCTTCCTCTCCTGGCGCGGCTTCGACCCGGTGTACGACGTCCACACCGGCGACCTGTCCTTCCCGCTCGGCTGCCGCCCGTACCTGGTCCCCCTCTCCTCGGCCACCCCCTCCCCCTTCGCGCTGACCCCCGAGGGCCGTCCGGCGGCCGGCGGACTGGACCCCGTCGACGAGGACGAGGGCGACGGAGCGGTGACCGTCGAGGTCGAGGGCCTGGAGAACCGGGTCACACCCTTCCCGGTCCCGGCCTCCAAGTACTCGGCGCTGTACCCGGTCGCGGGCGGCGGCCTGGTCTGGCTGCGCTGGCCGATCTCGGGCGCCCTCGGCGAGACCTTCGCCAACCCGGACGACACCAGCGGCCGCCCGACCCTCGAGTACTTCAACATCAGCAAAGCCAAGAAGTCCGAACTCGTCGACCACCTCGACTGGTTCGCGGTCAGCGGCGACGGCACCCGCCTGGTGGTGGTCGACGAGGGCGACCTGCGGGCCGTCCCGTCGTCCGAATCGGGAGACGGCGATACGACGGTGTGGATCGACCTGCGCCGCATCCTGCACGAGGTCGACCCGGCCGCCGAGTGGCGCCAGGCGTACGAGGAGGCGGGCCGGCTGATCCCGGCCTACTTCTGGGACCCGGGGATGTGCGGCATCGACTGGCAGGGGGTCCTCGACCAGTACCGCCCGCTGGTCGAACGGGTGGCGTCGCCGGACGAGTTCGCGGACCTGCTGCGGGAGGTGCTGGGCGAACTGGGCACGTCGCACGCCTATGTGACGGCCGCCCGCCGCAACGAGGGCCCACCGCACTACCAGCGCTGGCAGGGGTTGCTGGGCGCCAACTTCGTGCGCAGGGAAGAGGGTTGGGTGGTCAAGCGCATCCTGCCCGGCGAATCCTCGGACTCCAAGGCCCGTTCGCCGCTGGCCGGTACGGGCATCCGGGAGGGCGCGGTGCTGACGCACGTCGACGGCCGCCCGGTGGACCCGCTGACCGGCCCGTATCCCCTGTTGGCGGGCGCGGGCGGCACGACCGTGGAACTCACCTTCACCCCGGCGGAGGGCGAGGCGGGCCGCTCCCGCCGGGTCGCGGTGGTCCCGCTGCTCGACGAACGCCCGCTGCGCTACCAGGACTGGGTGGCCAAACGCCGGGCGGTGGTACGGGAGTTGAGCGGCGGTCGCTGCGGCTATCTGCACATCCCCGACCTGGGCGGCTCGGGCTGGGCCCAGTTCAACAGGGACCTGCGGATGGAGGTCTCGCGGCCCGCGCTGATCGTGGACGTGCGCGGCAACGCGGGCGGCAACATCAGCGAACTGGTCATCGAGAAACTGACCCGCACGATCCTCGGCTGGGACCTCACCCGCAACGCCCAGCCGGTGTCGTACGCCTCCAACGCCCCGCGCGGCCCGGTGGTCGCCCTGGCGGACGAGGCGACGTCGTCGGACGGCGACATGATCACGGCGGCGTTCAAGCTGCTGAAGCTCGGCCCGGTGATCGGCCAGCGCACCTGGGGCGGAGTGGTCGGCATGACGGGCCGCCACCAGCTGGGCGACGGCACGGTGATCACGGTCCCGATGAACGCGGCGTGGTTCGACGCGTACGGCTGGGGCGTGGAGAACAAGGGCGTGACCCCGGACCTGGAAATCCTCCGCACACCGCTGGACTGGGCAGAGGGCCGCCACGCCCAACTGGACGACGCGATCAAACTGGCCCTGGACCTGCTGGAGACCAACCCCCCGGCAACGCCCCCCACTTACTCGGACGTACCGGACCGCTCCCGCCCGAAGCTGCCGCCGCGTACAACGCCGTAAGGGCGCGCGCTTTGTGCTTTTGCTTTTAGGGGCGCGGGGCTGTATCGATGTGCGGCTCCGCCGCGTGGGCGCGACCAGCACAGAAGCGGGGCACCCCAGAACACAGGGTGCCCCACCTCAAGTCGGCCGAAGCCAAGCGCAGCGGCTACGCGTCGTAGTCCTGGTCGAGGCGGTCCTGCTCCTCGCGCTGCATCCGCTCCGTCTCCTCGTCACGCATGCGCTCCTGGCCCTGCCGGCCGCGCTCCTGGCCCTCACGGCCAGGCTCCTGGCTCTGCCGACCGCGCTGCTGGCCCTGCTCACGCGCCTGCTGGGCCTTCTGCTTGGCCTGCTCCTGCCACTGCTCCGACTTGTCCTGGAACTGGTCCTTCATACCCATGTGGGTTCACTCCCGTGAGTGAGGGGAACGGTCCCGAGCCGGGACCTCGACCAGATTCACACGCCCGGACAAACCGCGCATTTCGATCAGTTACGGCGAGTAGCGCGAGCCTCCTCGTCGGCCGCCCCACCTGCACCGACGAGCCCCGACCGCATGCCCTCCAACCGGGTACCGAACCGCTTCATCTCCCGCTGCCCGACGGTCCCGATGAGCCCCGGCAGATACCCGCGCACCCCCTGCATCCCGCGCAGCCACCACTGCCCGTACACATGGCTCGACCGCCGCTCGATCCCGGCCACGATCCGGTCCACCGCCGGACCCAGCGGATACGTCTTGTTGGACGGCCACGGCAGCCGCTGCCTCAGCTCCCGCATGACCTCGTCCTGGTCGGCCCCGCGCACCATGTCGGTGTCGGTCCAGGACAGGTACCCGACCCCGACGCGTACGCCCTTGTAGCCGACCTCGGCGCGCAGACTGTGCGCGTACGCCTCCACGCCGGACTTGGACGCGCAGTACGCGGTCATCATCGGCGCCGGTGTGATCGCGGCCAGCGAGGCGATCTGCAGCAGGTACCCGCGGCTCTCCATCAGCACCGGCAGGAAGGCCCGTGCGGTCACCGCCGAGCCGATGAGATTGACCTCGATCACCCGCCGCCAGGCCTCGGGATCCGAGTCGACGAAGGGCCCGCCGGTCGCGACACCGGCGTTGGCGACCACGATGTCGACCTTCCCGAACCGCTCCTTGACCTCCCGCGCCACCCGGGCCATCGCCTCGTGGTCGGTCACGTCGGCGTACCAGTGGTCGCTTTCGCTGTGCAGCCGCTCGGAGACCTGCTTGAGGGCATCGGGTTCGAGGCCGACCAGCGCGACCTTGGCGCCGCGCGCCGACAGCTTCCGCGCGAGCAGCTCACCGACACCGCGCGCGGCGCCCGTGACGACGGCCACCTGTCCTTCGAGACTGACCTTGCTCATGCGCCCTCCTTGAGCGTCTCGACGGACTCGGCGGTCCGGTCGATGCCGGTGCGGTTGGCCGCGTCGGCGATATCGGCGATATCGGCGGTGCCGGCGGTGTCGGCGGTGTCGGTGCTCGCGTACGTCGTCACGAGTTCCCGGATCCGGCCGCTGACCAGCTCCGGCGCCTCGACCGGGGTCATATGGCCGAGCCCCGGCAACTCGGTGCTGCCCACGCAGTTCGGCAGCGCGGCGGCCAGCGCCCGCGCGTGTACGGGCGGCGTGAGCCGGTCCGCCGTACCCGCGATCACCGCGGTCGGCACCTTCAACTCCCGTACGCCGTGGTCGAGGTCGAGCCCCGCCAGCACCTCCGACCAGGCGTGGCGCACGGCGCGTGGACAGGCGTGCACGATCCGCGCGCACGCCTCCACCATGTGCGGGGCGGAACCGGCGCCCATCGTGGCGTACTTGAGAATCCGCCGCGCGAGGGGCGTGACCGGCCCGAGCGGGGCGCGCGACCCCAGCACGCGCGCCGTCAGCCAGGTGCGCACGCCCCCGGCGCGGAACGGCAGGACGAGCGACTCCGCGACCAGCCGTGAACTGCCGGTGCTGCACAGCAGTACGGCGGCGGCGTGTTCACGGAACCGGGGGCGCGTGGACGCGGCCATGACGGTCATCCCGCCCATGGAGTGCCCCACGATCACCGCACGCTCCCCGGGCGCGAGCGTCTCGCCGAGCACCGCCTCGAGATCGTCCGCCAGCGCACGGGTGGTGCAAGCGGGGCTCGCGGGACTGCGCCCGTGCCCCCTCTGGTCGTAGGCGATGACCCGGTGGTCCACGGCCAGATCCCGTATCTGCGCCGCCCAGAAGGCCGTCGAACAGGTCCACCCGTGCGCGAGAACGACAGGGGGCGCCCCCTCGGGCCCGTGCACCTCGACATGCAACCGCGCACCGTCGGCGGACACGGCGACGAGCTCGCGGGCGGGGGTGGGCGGGGCGTAGGGCCCGGAGGCGACATGCATCAGCCGGCTCACGCATCCACCTCCGCCTGCGAGTTGACGGACGCGTCCGCGTTGCCGGGGGTGCCCGCAGCGTCCCGCGTGCCCTCCTCCACCGGCCCGCGTCCCTCGGCCGCCGTACTCGCCCCTCCCGACCCCCGGATGAGTTCGTACTCCGCGAGATCCACCCGCCGTGTCGCGCTGCGGAACTCCGTCGTCGTGCCCGGCCAGATCGTGGTGTTGCGGCCGTTCGCGTCGAGGTACCAGCTGGTGCAGCCGCCGGTGTTCCACACGGTCCGCTTCATGCGCTCCTGCACACGCCGGTTCCACGCGGCGACCGCGCCGGGGCGCGCGTCGAGCGCCGCACGCCCCCCGAGGACGTCGAGCTGCCGTACGTAGTCCGCCATGTAGTTGAGCTGCGACTCGATCATCAGGATCATCGAGGAGTTCCCGAGCCCGGTGTTGGGCCCGATGATGGTCATCCAGTTCGGGAACCCGGCGGCGGAAGCACCCCGCAGCGCCTCCATCCCGCCCTTCCAGGCCTCCGCGAGGGTCTTGCCCTCGGCCCCCACCACCCGGTCCGCGATCGGCATGTCGGTGACATGGAACCCCGTACCGAAGACGATGGCGTCGACCTCCGCCTCGCTCCCGTCCGCGGCGACGACGGTCGACCCGCGGATCTCGCTCACCCCGCTCGCGACGACGTCGACGTTCGGCTGGGCGAGCGCCGGATAGTACGTGCTGCTCAGCAGGATCCGCTTGCAGCCGATGCGGTAGTCGGGCGTGAGCTTGGCCCGCAGGGCGGGGTCCTTGATGGCCCGCGCCATGTTCCGCTTGGCGAGCTGCTCGACCAGGCCCAGTTCGTTGGGCCGCTTGGTGAACGCCTGGACCTGCAGCTCCCGGATCCCCCACAGCAGCCCGCGCCGCGCCTGCGTGGTGAACGGCAGCGCCCGGTGCAGCGCCCGCTCCGCACCGCTGATGGCCCGGTCGACGCGGGGCATGACCCAGGGGGGCGTGCGCTGGAAGACGGTGAGCCGCCCGACCTCCGGCTGGATGGCCGGCACGATCTGGATGGCCGACGCGCCCGTCCCGACCATCGCGACCCGCTTGCCGCGCAGGTCGTAGTCGTGGTCCCAGCGCGCGGAGTGGAAGACCTGCCCGGGGAAGGACTCCAGCCCCGGAATCTCGGGGATCTTGGGGTCGGACAGCGGCCCGGTGGCCGACACCACGATGTCGGCGCTCAGCCGCCCGCTGCTGGTCTCGATCTCCCACCGCAGCTTCTCGCCGTCCCAGGTCATCATCTTGACCTCGGAATCGAAGCGGATGTGGGGCCGCAGCCGGAAGACGTCCGTCACGTGCTCCAGGTAGGCACGGATGTGCTCCTGGCCGGAGAAGGTGCGGGGCCAGTCGGGGTTGGGCGCGAAGGAGAAGGAGTACAGATGCGAGGGCACGTCGCACGCGCACCCGGGATAACTGTTGTCGCGCCAGGTGCCGCCCACGCTGTCGGCCCGTTCGAGGACGACGAAGTCGGTGATCCCTTCCCGCCGCAGCCGCACGGCGGCCCCGAGCCCGCCGAACCCGGACCCGATCACCGCCACCCGCACATGCTCCCGCTCAGCCATGCCGATGCCTCTCCTGCGCGACTCCGCCAGTGAACACTGGCGCAATGGGACTGTAGAGCAGCTCCGTACCGATGGGTAGGGGGCGGGGAAGGGAAAGTTACCGGCGGTACAACATAGGCTGCGCCCGTGACGGAGAAGCGTGAGTACCGCATGGAGGAACTGGCCCGGCTGGCCGGCATCACAGTCCGCACCCTGCGCTTCTACCGCGAACGCAAGCTGATCCCGCCGCCCCGCCGAGAGGGCCGTATCGCCTGGTACGACGACCACCACCTGGCCCGTCTGCGCACGATCGCGGCGCTTCTGGAACGCGGCCACACCCTCACCGGCATCGCGGAACTCGCCGAGGCCCTCGACCACGGCCGCGACGTCGCCGACGTCCTCGGCGTCGCCCCCACCGAGGAGGAGCCGGTCCGCCTCACCCCCGAGGAACTCGCCGCCCGCTTCGAGGGCCAGGTCACCCCGGAGAACCTCGCGGCCGCCCTCGACCTCGGCTACCTCGGCACCGACGGCGACGAGATCGTCCACATCAGCCGCCGCCTGCTGGACGTCTCCGCCGCTCTGGTCCGCGAGGGCATCCCCCTGGCCGAGGTCCTGGAGGCCGGCAAGAAGGTCCGGGAACACGTGGACGACCTGGCGGAGATGTTCGCCGAGGTAGTCCTCCGCCACGCCACCGAGGACGACCTGCAGCGCCTGCGCCCCCTGGCCCGCAGCGTGGTCGAGGCGGAACTGTCGCTCGCACTGGACCGCCGCCTGCGCAAGCGGAGCGAGGGCAGCTGACGGCCGTAGACCCGGATGTGGGTCTAGAGGTCGTACACGACCGTGACCGGCGCGTGGTCCGACCAGCGCTCGGCGTGCGTGGCCGCGCGCTCCACATGACCCTTGATCGCCTTGGCGGCTAGACCCGGCGTTGCGACGTGGTAGTCGATGCGCCAGCCGCTGTCGTTGTCGAAGGCGCGTCCGCGGTACGACCACCAGGAGTACGGCCCCTCGACCTCGGGGTGCAGGGCCCGTACGACATCGACGTAACCCCCGTTCTCCGCGTCGAGGACCTGCCCCAGCCACTCCCGCTCCTCCGGCAGGAAGCCGGAGTTCTTCTGGTTGGCGCGCCAGTTCCTGAGGTCGGCGGGCTGGTGGGCGATGTTCCAGTCGCCGCAGACGACGACCTCGCGCCCGTCGGCGGCGGACCGCTCGCGCAGTTCCTTGAGGTACGCGAGGAACTCGCCCATGAAGCGGACCTTCTCGTCCTGGCGCTCGGTTCCGACCTCGCCGGACGGGAGGTAGAGGGAGGCGACGGTGACACCGGGCAGGTCGGCCTCGACGTAGCGCCCGCTGACGTCGAACTCCGTCGACCCGAAGCCGACCTGGATACGGTCGGGCTCGCGGCGCGTATAGAGGGAGACGCCGGCGCGGCCCTTGGCGGCGGCCGGCGCGTGGACGACGTGCCAGCCGTCGGGCGTGCGGACGTGTTCGGGCAGCTGCTGCGGCTCCGCGCGCACCTCCTGCAGGCAGAGCACATCGGCGGAGGTCCCGGCGAGCCACTCCACGAAGCCCTTCTTCGCGGCGGCGCGCAGTCCGTTCACATTGGCGGTGGTCACAGTGAGCACGCGCGAACGATACCGGCACACTGGACGGAGCCAGATTGCCCGCCCCCTCGATATCCGCATAGGTGTACGGTAACCAGCATGATTATACGCCGCGTCTCCTTCGACCACCCTGACGCCGTGAAGCTGAACGACCAGGTCCAGGCCGAATACCACGTCCGCTACGGCGACGGCGGAGACGCGACCCCGCTGGACCCGTCGCACTTCGATCCCCCGAACGGCGTGTACTTCATCGCGTACGACGAGGACGACAGCCCCGTCGCCACCGGCGGCTGGCGCGCCCAGGACGCCAACGACGAGGGCTACGCCGACGGCGACGCCGAGCTCAAGCGCATGTACGTGGTGGAAGGGATGCGCGGCCGCGGGCTGGCCCGCCGCATCCTGGCCGCCCTGGAAGAGGACGCACGCTCGGCGGGCCGCGCACGCATGGTCCTGGAAACCGGCACCAAGCAGCCGGAGGCCATCGCCCTGTACACGTCCAGCGGCTACGAACCGTGCGAGAAGTTCGGGTACTACCGCGAGTACGAGTCGAGCAGATGCTTCGCGAAGGCGCTGTGAGGGCTGCCGGCACTCGGTTCGCGGGCCGGGCGCTCAGCCTCTGAGGTACGCCAGCACGGCGAGCACCCTCCTATGGACGTCGTCCGCCGGGGGCAGGTCCAGCTTGGTGAGGATGGAGCCGATGTGCTTGCCGACGGCCGCCTCGGAGACGACCAGTTCCCGGGCTATCGCGCCGTTCGACCTGCCCTCCGCGACCAGCGCCAGCACCTCCCGCTCCCGCGCGGTGAGCCGCGCGAGCGGGTCGCGGCGCCGGCGCAGCAGCTGCCGTACGACCTCGGGATCGACCACCGTGCCCCCGCCCGCGACGTCCCGCAGCGCGTCCACGAACTGCTCCACCTGCCCCACCCGGTCCTTGAGCAGATAGCCGACGCCGGTCCCGTCCCCGGAGTCCAGCAACTCCGCGGCGTACGACCGCTGCACGTACTGGCTGAGCACCAGCACCGGCAACCCGGGCCGCTCCGCCCGCAACCGCACCGCCGCGTGCAGCCCCTCGTCCTGAAAACCGGGCGGCATGCGTACGTCGGTCACGACCACGTCCGGCCCGTGCGCGGCGACGGCGTCGACCAGGGCCTGGGCGTCCCCGACGGCCGCGACGACCTCGTGCCCGAAACGCCCGAGCAGCCCGATCAGCCCTTCGCGCAGCAGCACGCTGTCCTCGGCGAGGACTATGCGCAGGGCGTGATCGGCCGGCAAGGAATCTCCACTCTGAGCAGGGTCGGTCCACCGGGCGGGCTGGACACTGCGAGTCTGCCATCGAGCACTGACACCCGGTCCGCGAGCCCGGTGAGCCCCGTCCCGGCGCCCGGCTCCGCACCCCCGCGCCCGTCGTCCCCGATCCGCAGCACGAGCCGCCCGTCCTCGTACCCGCCACTCACCTCGGCCCGCCCCGCCCCGCTGTGCCTGGCCACGTTCGCGAGCGCCTCGCGCACGACGAAGTACGCGGCGGACTCCACGGCTTGCGGCAGCCGCGGCAGCTCCAGTTCGACGTCCACCGGCACCGGGCTGCGATCGGCCGCGTCGGTGACGGCCGCCTCCAGGCCGTAGTCGGCGAGCACCTTCGGGTGGATGCCCTGGATCAGCTCACGGATCTCGGCGAGCGCCTGCCCGGCTTCGTCGTGCGCCTTCGCGATCTGGTCGGCGAACGGTCCTGGCGGCGCGTCAAGTCGGGCGAGGCCCAGCGTCATGGTGAGGGCGACGAGCCGTTGTTGCGCGCCGTCGTGCAGGTCGCGCTCGATGCGGCGGCGCTCGGCCTCGAAGGCGTCGACGAGGCGTGCGCGGGAGCGCACGAGTTCGGTGAGGCGCGCGTTGTCGGTGGTGCGCGCCGGGGTGAGGAACGTGCGCGCGAGCTCAACGCGCGCGCCGGCAGCGGCCCCCAGGGCATACGCGCCCACGCAGAGGAGTGCGAGCCCGAGCGCGGAGACGGCACACGCGCCGCCCCAACTCTCCACGCTCCACAACTTCACCACCTTCGCCTCACCCTGCACCCCGACCAGCACGGGCGCGCCCACCATGGACAACGGAACACCGGCGCCCAGGACGACGGCGAGCGCGTCGAGCGGCCACAACACCACCCCGAGCAGGACGGCATACGCCAGCTCGCGCCAGGTGGCCGCCTCCCGCAAGCTCGTCGCGAGCCAGGCGCGCAACCCAGGCGCGCCCGGGATCTTGTGCGCCCCTTGTGGCGGCCGATGCGCCGCGCTCGGGGCTAGGTGAGCGGCGCCCACCGACAGGTCAGGGGCGCCCGGCGCCGAATGCGCGCCTTCCGGCGCCCAACGCGCCCCCACCCCAACCCACCGCAACCGCCACCGCTCAACAGCGGCCACCGGCAGCCCGATCAGCGCCGTCAGCAGAAGCAGCGGCAGTCCGACGAGCACGACGGCCAGCGCACCCCCGGCCACGGCGCCGCACACGATCACCACAAGGACGACGGCCCCGAACACCGCCCCGCCACCCAGATAGGCGACCGCCCGCCACGGCCACGCCGACCGCAGGTACCCGCGCCTGCCCAACGCCCGCCAGATCTCCATGACGATCACGTTAGAAGGGGCTCACGGCCCGGACCATACGGCTCGGTGGAGCTCCGGGGTATGCCTGGCCCTACCCCCAACTCTCACCCCTGCCGCACTGATTCAGACCCCCGCGCCGAGGTTTCGTAGTCCCGCAGTCACCGAACCACCGACCGCACCGCCGGCCGAATCACCACGAGACACGGGGACCGAGAGCAGATGACAACCCATACCAGCGGCACGGCCGACCCACTCGAAACCCTCAACGCGGTCGAACTACGGGACGTCCGCCGGGAGTTCGGCACAGGCGCCGGCAAAGTGACCGCACTGGACGGCGTCACCCTCACCTTCCCGCGCGGCACCTTCACGGCGGTGATGGGCCCCTCCGGCTCCGGCAAGTCCACGCTGCTCCAGTGCGCGGCCGGCCTGGACCGCCCCACCGCCGGCTCGGTCCGCCTCGGCGGCACGGAACTCACAACCCTCACCGAACGCAGACTCACCCTCCTGCGCCGCGAACGCATCGGCTTCGTCTTCCAGGCCTTCAACCTCCTCCCGTCCCTGACCACGGAACAGAACGTCGCCCTCCCCCTCCGCCTGGCCGGCCGCAGAGTCCCGAAAGCGCAGGTCCGCGAGGCCCTGCACCGAGTCGGCCTCGGCACCCGCACCCACCACCGCCCCACCGAACTCTCCGGCGGCCAGCAGCAACGCGTCGCCCTGGCCCGCGCCCTGATCACCCGCCCCGAGGTTCTGTTCGCCGACGAGCCGACGGGCGCCCTCGACACCCGGACCGGCAAGGACGTACTCACGCTCCTCCGCGCCCTGACCGACACCGAGCACCACACGATCGTGATGGTCACGCACGACCCGTTGGCGGCGTCGTACGCGGACCGGGTCGTCTTCCTGGTCGACGGAGCCGTGAACGGCGAACTGACCGGCGCGTCCGCGGCCGAGATCGCGAACCGCATGACCACCCTGGAGGCCGCCCCGTGCTGAGCATTGCCCTGCGCACCCTGCGCACCCGCTGGGCGACCTTCACCGGCAGCTTCGTCGCCCTGGCACTCGGCGTCTGCCTGCTCACGGTCATGGGCCTGGCTCTGGCATCGTCCTTCGAGGCCCCCGAACGCCGACCGGAACGTTTCGCGGCGGCCGAGGTGGTGGTCCAGGGCCAGGACGCCCTCCGGGTACGCACACCGTCTGGCATCCGCACGAAGAAGCTCGCAAGCCCACGCCCGATCCCGCCGCGCACGATCGCCGCGCTGCGCAAGCTGGGCCCGGTCACCGAGGACCGCTCCTTCGCCGTACGGGCAAAGGGCGCACCGCGAGACCTGCTGGGCCACCCGTGGTCAACGGCCCGTTTCGCCCCGTACGAACTGACCACGGGCCGAGCCCCCCGAACCACGAACGAGGTCGTGGCGACCGGCACCTGGACCTCCGTGGGCCAACACCTGCACACCACCTCGGGAACCCTGAAGGTGGTCGGCACCGTCCGCGAACTCCCCTTCGAGAACGCCCTGTTCTACACAGACCCCCAAGCGGCCCGACTCGCCCCGGTGAGCACGCAGTTGGTGGTACGGGCGGATGCGGCGGAGGTGCGGCGGTTGGTGAACGGGGGCGGCGCGAAGCGCACTCAAGACGAGCACGCTGATGACTACGCCACCAGCAACCCCGTTCGCGTCCTGACCCGCGACTCGCGACACCTGGCCGACGCCGATCCGGACCGGGACCGCGAGGCGCTCACCGCGCTGAACGCCCTGTTCGGAACGGCCGGCGGCGTCACCGGCTTCGTATCGGTGTTCGTCGTGGCGTCGACGTTCGCCTTCGCGGTGGCGCAACGGCGCCGGGAGTTCGGGCTGCTGCGCACCGTGGGCGCCACGCCGGGTCAGATCCGGCGGACGGTCTGCGCGGAGGCGCTGCTGATCGGCACGCTCGCCTCGGCGGCCGGCTGCGCGCTGGGCGGGTACGCCGCCCCACACCTTGCGTCCCGGGTGGTCGACGGCGGCCTGGCGCCGGCGTGGTTCCGGATCGGCGCCTCCACATGGCCGTACCACCTGGCCTTCTGGACGGGCCTGCTGGTCTCCCTGTGCGGCGCGGCGACCGCGTCCTGGCGAGCAGGCCGAACCCCGCCCACCCAGGCCCTGCGCGAGGCGTCGGTGGACGGCGCACCCCTGACCCGAGGCCGCCTCGTCGCCGGTACGGTCCTGCTGCTGACGGCGGCCGCCACCCTCACCGTGACTCTCCTCACCGACCCTGGCGACCTCCTCCACCGCAAGACCTACGTCAGCCGCCCGATGCTCCTGATCACGGCGGTCGCCCTGCTCTCCCCCGCGCTGATCCGCCCCCTCGTCCGCCTGATCGCCCGCTTCCCGGGCGCCGTCGGCACGCTGGTCCGCGAGAACACCGCGACAGCCGCCCGCCGCACCGCGTCCCTGGCGGCCCCGATCCTGATCACGGTGGCCCTGACGGGCTCCCTGCTCGGCACGACGGCAACCCTGAACGCCGCGAGATCGGCGGAGACCCGCTCCCGCACCACCGCCGACTTCGTACTCACGTCGCCCGTCCCCTTTACCAACACAACCCTCAACCACCTGCGCGAGTTCCCCGACGCCGTGATCTCCCCCACCGCATCGAGCACGATCTACACAATCGAGGACGACGTGGCCCTCATAAGCTCCGAAGCCCGAGCGGCCGACCCCCGCGCCCTCGCCGCAACGACCCGCCTCCCCCTCACCGCCGGCCGCGTCACCGACCTCGACGACGACTCGATCATCGTCAACGAGGAGTGGCAGACCCACACCGTGGGCACCAGGGTGACCGTCTGGCTCGCTGACGGCACCCGCAAGTCCCTCCGCATCGCGGCCGTCATGCCGACGGGCACGGGCGACAACGGCGTGTACGTCACCCAGGCGAACGCCCCGCGCGCCCCCGTGAACCGGATCGACGTAGCGCTACGAGGCGACACGGACCCGACGAAGACGGCGGCGACCCTGCGCAGCCTGACGGCGGGCTCGGGCGCCGAGCTCCTCACCCGTCAGGAGTGGCTACGGCGCACAGCTCCCGCAGACGTCTGGTCCCCCGCGGACCGCACCACCCGCCTGGGCTTCCTCCTGGTCCTGGGCATCGCGCTCCTCTATACGGGCATCTCGGTGGCCAACACCCAGCTCATGGCGGCCTCCGACCGCCGGCGCGACCTGGCAACCCTGCGCCTGACGGGCGCAACCCGCGCCCAGCTGGTGCGCCTCACCACCGCAGAGTCCCTGACAACGGTGGCCCTGGCCACGATCCTGGGCCTCCTGGTGACGGCCTTGAACCTGATCCCCATCTGGACGGCCCTGACCCTGCACTCGGCGAGCCCATCCCTCACTCTCCCCTGGCAGCCCCTGGCCACCACGACAACGGCATGCACCCTCCTGGCCACCACCGCGGCCCTGCCCTCAACGGCCCTCGCCCTGCGCCGCGCCCCAAGACGCTCCCTCTGACGAAGCCTCACACATCCCCTCATGGGCCGAAGACGGCCAGGGCATGCGCCCCGAGCACCACAGAGACGATCAGACAGGCGACGGCGACGCCGGCGGCCGTGCGCCGCCCCAGAAGAAACCGGCGTGGCAGGCAGGGAACCAGCGCGGCACTGGTCCACGCCGCGGGCACCAGCCGGGGAAGCCACGTCTCCGCCCGGTCGTTGACCAGCAAACAGTGTTCGACCCGCGGTCCGGTGGCACCAAGGTAGAAGAGGCAGTCGTTCTCGAAGTTCACGGACAGCAGCGCAGTGAGCCCCCACCACACGGTGGTGAGGACGGCGGCGGTCACCGCGACACCGAAGACCGACCAGCCTCCAGGACCACGCGGCGCGGCTGCGTCCATACCCTGCTCCCCCGGCGAGGAACTGTTTCGCCGAGGGTATAGGTCCTGCACTCCACTGCTGCACGGCATGCCAAAGCCCCTACTGGTCATCACCAGTAGGGGCTTTGAGCTGCGTGGACCTGAGGGGATTTGAACCCCTGGCCCCCTCGATGCGAACGAGGTGCGCTACCGGACTGCGCCACAGGCCCTTGCAACGAGTGAAACTCTAGCACCCCGATCCGCGTGCTTGGAAATCCGTTCCCGGGCGGCGGACGGCGGCAGCAGTACAGGTGGGACGGGTGAGAGGCCGCGCGCAGCCGCCTACTCGTTGGCGGCCCGCGGCCGCTCGCCGTCCTCGTACTGATCGAACAACGGCGTACGCCCCCGCTCCCGTGCCCGCCGTGCGGAAGCCGCCCGGCGGGCGTCACTACGCCCGTCGTCGTCGGCCCTCTCCTCCGCGGGCGCGGTCTCCGACGCTTCCGCGGCATCCCGCCGCTCGGCACCGGAGCCGCCCTGCGCCTCCTGGTCCGGCGTGACGGAACTCGACCGCGCCGAACTCCACGCGTCCGGCGCCCCGAGGTCCACGTCCGAGGTCGCCCGCGGAGCGACCGGCGCGGTCACGTACGTCGGCAACGGCACCGGCACCGGATCCCAGCTGTCCCCGTGCCCGGGCCGCCGCTGCCGCTCCCGCTGCTGATCGACCCACTCGGCGTGGTCGGTCTGCTCGACGAGCGCGCGCCGGTCGGCGGCGAGCGCGGACAGCCCGGGGTCGGTCGCGGGCTCTGGCACTCCCTCCGGCTCGTCGACGTCCGCCTCGCCGGCGGTACGGCGCCGCGGCTGCCGCGCCCGCTCCCGCAGGCGCTGGGCGGCGGCCTCGGCGCGGCGGCGGTCCATCTGGTAGGCGAAGCGGCGGCGCTCCTGGGTGCGCAGGTAGGCGATGTACCCGCTGAGCAGCACGGCGGGCACGCCGGGCGCCCACAGGAACGCGAGCCCACCTACCGCGGCGACGATCGCGCCGAGCGTGAAGGCGATGAAGAGCACCACGGTTGTGCGCCGACGGCGCGCGAGCACCTTCGTGCGCCGGGCGCGCGCGGCGGCCGCCTCTTCGGCGGGCGTGCGCCGGGCCGCGGGCACGCGCTTGCGCGCGGGCGCGGAGTCGGAAGGACGCGCGGGCGCGGATCCGGAACCGGGCGCCGGCGCTTCCGCCTGTTCACGCGCCGGTTGCGCGCGCCCGGAAGCCGGCGCCGGCGCCTCTGCCCGGACCTCCGCCCGCGCCTGCGGCCGGGTCGGAGGCATGGCGAAGGCCCGGACGTCCACCGAGTCGGTGACGACGTCCGGAGCGTCGGCGCTGGGCTCCCCCTCGTCGGTGGAACGCGCGCGCAGGTCCTTGGCGTACCGGCGCTCCATGCCCGCCCGTCCGGACAGCAACCGGATGGCCGTGCTGAAGCGTTCCGTCGGACGGGCCTCGTTCAGCTCGTCCTGCCTACGGAGCCACATCGGCACCAAGTAGGCGGCCCAGGCCCCGACAATGACTGCGTAGATGAGGCCGCTGCTGCTCACGCCTCACACGGTAGAGGGGTTTGCGTGAGGCCATCTGCCAATTGGGCCGGTGTGTCGCACGATCTGGCTGATATTTCGAACTTTTTTTGTGACCGATGCGATCAGCAGCCCACCGAGGGCGCGAATTTAATGCCTTGAGACGGTCACCGAGCGATCAATTTCGAACAAGCATTCAATTTGCCGGTGCTTTGGGCGGGCTATGCGGGATTCCCCGGGGTGTTCTGCGGGTTCCGCGGGGTGTTACGGGACGCGTCGTGCGACGTCTGCTGGGAGCGTGCCCGCTGCCAGCGGTTGAGCAACCCCTCAGGGGCCTCTTCCGCGGTGAGGGCGAAGACCAGGTGGTCGCGCCAGGCGCCGTCGATGTGGAGATAACGCGGCCTGAGCCCCTCCTCACGGAATCCGAGTTTCTCCACGACCCGGCGGCTGGGCCCGTTCTCGGGTCGAATGCAGACCTCGATGCGGTGCAGACCAACGGTCCGGAAACAGTGGTCCACGACGAGCGCCACGGATGTCGGCATCACGCCGCGGCCGGCCACCGACTCGTCGACCCAGTAACCGATGTGCCCCGAACACATGGAGCCCCAGGTGATTCCCGCGACCGTCAACTGCCCGACGAGGCGCCCCTGGTACTCGATGACGAAAGGCAGCATCCGGCCCGAGTTCGCCTCGGAACGCAGATGCCGGACCATCTGCCGATAGGTCGGCCGGTGCGCGATGGGCCCGCTCGGCGTGGGCGGCGGGATGGTCGCCTCCCAGGGGCGCAGCCAGTCCCGGTTGCGCCGGTTGACCTCGCGCCACGCCCGCTGGTCGCGCAGCTTTATGGGCCGGAGGACGATGTCGCCGTCCACCAGCACGACGGGCCAGGACGGGCTGTTCAGCTCGCACCCCCACTGATGGCGCCGGGTCTCGGGTGGTCGCCGCCGCGGACCTGGTCGACGGCGTGGACCAGCAGGGGCTCCAGGACGGCCAGTCCGTCCTTCACCCCGCCGGTGGAACCCGGCAGGTTGACGATCAGGGTCCCGGCCGCCACTCCGGCCAGCCCCCGGGAGAGCGCGGCGGTCGGCACCTTCTCCCGTCCGAACGCCCGGATGGCCTCCGCGATGCCCGGCACCTCGTAGTCGATCACCTTGCGGGTCGCCTCGGGCGTGCGGTCGGTGGGCGAGATGCCGGTGCCGCCGGTGGTGACGACGACGTCGTAACCGGCCTCCACACCCGCGCGCAGCGCCGCCTCCACGGGCTCGCCGTCGGGGACGACCCGCGGCCCGTCGACGGCGAAACCGAAGCCTTCGAGGCCCTTGGCGATCAACGGGCCGCCCTTGTCCTCGTAGACCCCGGCGGCGGCGCGGTTGGAGGCGGTGACGACGAGCGCGCGATAGGGCACGGCGCTCATGTCCGGCTCCAGTGGCCCGACTTGCCGCCCGTCTTCTCCTCCACGCGCACGTCCGTGATGACCGCTCCCTTGTCGACCGCCTTGACCATGTCGATCACGGTGAGTGCGGCGACGGAGACCGCGGTGAGAGCCTCCATCTCGACGCCCGTACGGTCCGTGGTCTTCACGGTGGCGAGGATCTCCACGGCGTCGTCCGCGACCGACAGATCCAGTTTCACACCGGACACCGACAACGGGTGGCACAGCGGGATGAGGTCCGGGGTGCGCTTGGCGCCCATGATGCCCGCGATGCGCGCGGTGGCGAGGGCGTCGCCCTTGGGCATCCCCTCACCGCGCAGCAGATCGACCACGCGTGGTGAGACGAGGACGCGCCCGCTGGCGCGCGCCGTGCGCGCCGTCACGTCCTTCTCGGACACGTCGACCATGCGGGCGGCGCCCGCCTCGTCGATGTGCGTCAGGCGGTCCTGCGCGGAGGATCCGGGGGTCTCCCCCCGGGAAGGCACAGTCATGGTGTGTGGCACTCCCGGTCCGGGCCCGTCGCGGTGCGGCGCATGGGCCTGTTGTGCGCGACACGGTACCCCCAAGTCGGCGCAAACAACTGCCCAGGACCGCCCCACGGACCGCCACGCGCGCGTGGGCTCAGCCGAGCAGGACGACCTCGACCTCGGTGCCGGGTTCCACGGACTCCACGTCCTCGGGTACGACGATCAGCGCGTCGGCGTGCGCGAGGGCCGCGACCAGGTGCGATCCGGCCCCACCGACCGGCGTCACGGCCCCGTCGGCGTACGTGCCCCGGAGGAACTGCCGACGACCCTTCGGCGAGGTCAGCGCCTTGCCGGTGGTGAGGGTCGCGCGCGCGCGCGGCCGGTGGACGTCGTCGAGCCCCATGAGCGTGCGGATCGCGGGCCGCACGAACAGCTCGAAGGAGACGTACGACGACACCGGGTTGCCGGGGAGCGCCAGCAGCGGGGTGTGGTCGGGGCCGATGGAACCGAAGCCCTGGGGCTTGCCGGGCTGCATGGCGAGCTTGCGGAACTCGATGCCGCTGCCCGCCTCGTCCTCGTCACCTACGTGGGACAGCGCCTCCTTGACGACGTCGTACGCCCCGACGCTCACGCCCCCGGTGGTCACCAGGAGGTCGGCGCGGACGAGCTGGTCCTCGATGGTGGAGCGGAGGGTCTCGGCGTCGTCGGGGACGGCGCCGACGCGGTAGGCGATGGCGCCGGCGTCGCGGGCGCAGGCGGTGAGGGCGAAGCTGTTGGAGTCGTAGATCTGGCCGTTGCCCAGGTCCTCGTCGGGCTGGACGAGTTCGCTGCCGGTGGACATGACGACCACACGCGGGCGCGGGCGCACGCGTACTGTGCCGCGCCCGATCGCGGCGAGCAGCGCGATCTGCGGCGGCCCGAGGACCGTGCCCGCGTCGAGCGCGCGGTCTCCGGCCTTCACGTCGCTGCCCTTCGCGCGTACGTGCGCGCGTGCCTCGGCCGGCCGGTACACGTGCACGTGCCCCTCGGCGCCCTCGGGCGCCAGGGCCCGGGCGCGCATCCCGGCCACCGGACCCTCGCCGAGGCCCCCGTCGGTCCACTCGACCGGGACGACGGTCTCGGAACCGGGCGGCAGCGGGGCGCCGGTCATGATGCGGGCGGCCTGGCCGGGACCCACGTGGATCAGCTCGGCCTGGCCCGCCGCGACATCCCCGACGACGTCCAGGACGGCGGGGAACTCCTCGCTCGCGCCCGCGACATCCGCGACCCGTACCGCGTACCCGTCCATGGAGCTGTTGTCGAACGGCGGCAGCGAGACCGGCACCGTGACGTCCTCGACCAGGACGCAGCCCTGCGCGTCCAGGAGGTTCAGCTCGATGGGTTCCAGGGGGCGAACGGTCGCGAGGATGTCCTCCAGGTGCTCGTCCACCGACCACAGGTGGTCCGGGCCGGCGGTGCGGGGCGCGGCGCTGCTCAAATCGCTACATCTCCTCGGCTACGTAACTGCGAAGCCAGGTCCGGAAGTCCGGGCCCAGGTCTTCACGTTCGCACGCGAGTCTGACAATGGCACGCAGATAGTCGCCGCGGTCCCCGGTGTCATAGCGGCGGCCCTTGAAGACGACGCCGTGCACGGGGCCGCCGACCTTCTCGTCCTGGGCGAGCTGCTGGAGGGCGTCGGTGAGCTGGATCTCGCCGCCGCGGCCGGGCTCGGTCTTGCGCAGTATGTCGAAGACGTGCGGGTCGAGGACATAGCGGCCGATGATCGCGTAGTTCGACGGGGCGTCCGCCGCGTCGGGCTTCTCGACCATGCCGGTCACCTTGACGACGTCGCCGTCCTCGGTGGTCTCCACGGCCGCGCAGCCGTAGAGGTGGATCTGCTCCGGCGCGACCTCCATGAGCGCGATCACGCTGCCGCCGTGCCGCTCCTGGACCTCGACCATGCGCGCGAGCAGCGGGTCGCGCGGGTCGATCAGGTCGTCGCCGAGCAGGACGGCGAAGGGCTCGTGACCCACGTGCGGGGCGGCGCACAGCACGGCGTGACCGAGCCCCTTGGGGTCGCCCTGGCGCACGTAGTGCATGGTCGCGAGGTCGCTGGACTCCTGGACCTTGGCCAGCCGCCCGGCGTCGCCCTTCTTCTGGAGCGCCGACTCGAGTTCGTAGTTGCGGTCGAAGTGGTCCTCGAGGGGGCGCTTGTTGCGACCTGTGATCATGAGGACGTCGTCGAGGCCCGCTGACACGGCCTCCTCGACCACATACTGGATCGCCGGCTTGTCGACGACCGGCAGCATCTCCTTGGGAGTGGCCTTGGTGGCCGGCAGGAACCGGGTACCGAGGCCGGCTGCGGGAATGACAGCCTTGCTGATCCTGGGCTGGGACTGAGTCATGCCCGCAACCTTATCCGGTGCCTTTGTAGGGAATCTGTGGCTCCGGTTAATTGGCTCTCATATGAGCACATTAGGAAGGGTACGGGTACGACCTGTGGGTCACAGCGGACGTGCAGCCGAGACTGACAAGCGAATGTTGCGGCGAGAGTTCCTCGCGGTGAGGAACAGGTTGACGGCGGATGACCTGCGGGAAGCCGCGGGCGCGCTGGCGGAGCGCGCGCTGGAGCTACCCGAGCTGGCGCGGGCGCGCTCGGTGGCGGCGTACGTCTCCGTGGGGAGCGAACCGGGCACCCTCGCGCTCCTGGACGCGCTGCACGCGCGGGGCGTGCGGGTCCTGCTCCCGGCGCTCCTGCCCGACAACGACCTGGACTGGGGCGCGTACACCGGCGAGGGCTCCCTCGCCCGCGTCCAACACAGCGGAAAGATGGCGCTGTTCGAGCCGTCGGGCGAGCGCCTCGGCCCGGACGCCGTGACCGGGGCCGACGTGGTGCTGCTGCCGGGGCTGGCGGTCGACGGGCGCGGGATGCGGCTGGGGCGCGGCGGAGGATCGTACGACCGCGTGCTCGCGCGACTGGAGCACGCGGGCGCACACCCCGCACTGGTGGTGCTCCTGTACGACTCCGAGGTCGTCGAGCACGTTCCCGCGGAGGCGCACGACCGGCCGGTGAGCGCGGTGGTGACGCCGTCGGGCGTGCGCCGCTTCCAGAACGGCGCGTGAAACGCCGCGGGGCGCGCGGCAACCGCCACGCGCCCCACAGACGCAACCTGCGCCTCTCGGCTCACCGCCGGAGGCTCACGGCTTCAGCACCAGCGTGTCGCTCGTGCTCTTGTCGACGGCCTTCTCCGAGAAGTTCCAGTCGAGCAGTTCGCCGTCGGCCCACTTGCTCGTCTGGTCGGTGTAGTGGGAGCTGTAGGCGTGGCCGGAGGCTCCGGTGAGGTTGATCCACTTCGACTTGTCGAGGTCGTCGAGGTTGACCACCATGCGCATCGACGGGACCCACACGACGCCGTAGCCGCCGGCGGCGTTCCAGCCGGTGGCGTTGACCGTGGCCTCGCCGCCGCTGAGCTTCCAGGGGCCGCGGTTGAGGACGTACTTCAGGAAGCCGGGGCCGTCGGTGCCGAGGGTCTGGTTCTTCAGGAACAGGCGGTGCAGCCGGCCCCAGCTCCAGGTGTCGATGTCCTTGCCGAGCTTGGCGGTCAGCTCCCAGCGGGCGTCGATCATGGCGCGCTTGAACAGGTCGTCACGGTTGTTCTCGGCGCCCGGCCGGGTGAGCGACTTGGGCGTGGTCCACCAGTCGCTCTTCGGGTCGTCCATGAGCTTGCGCACGACCTCGAACCAGCGGTCGCCGCCGTCCGGCTGCGCCTGGTCGGCGTCGCGCTCGCCGCACTCGCGGACCTTCTGGGTGTCGTCCGCGGGCCCGGTGGTGTTGACCGGGTCGACCCACAGGCACTGGCCCTTGACGCGCAGTTCCTTGGGCAGCTTGTTGCCGAAGGCGAGCTTGAGGATGTTGCGCCAGACCGCGTTGAAGTAGGCGGCCGCGGCCGAGTCGGCGTCCTGGGTGTAGTCCCAGCCCTCCAGCAGCTTCTGCGCCTCGCGGACGTCCTTGTCCCCGACGTCGATCTTCAGCAGCGCGGGCACGAGCTTCTGGGCGATCACGCTCGTGTCGTCCAGCTGCATCTGGCGCATGTCGTCCGTGGAGATCTTGCCGCCGCCCTTGATCTTCTGCTCGATCAGGTCGGTGATCCGCTGGCTGCGAGTGCCGTAGCCCCAGTCCGTGGTAAGCGTGTAGGGGTACTTGTCCGGATCGATGACGGCCTGGTTGGCGGTCACGATGTAGCCGCGCTTCGGGTTGTACTCGTAGGGCAGCGCGTCCGACGGGATGTACCCGGTCCACTTGTAGCTGGAGTCCCAGCCCGGCGCGGGGAGCGAACCGTCGTCCTTCTTCGCGCGCGTGGGGATCTTTCCGGGCAGCGTGTAGCCGATGTTGTCCTTGTCGGCGTAGATCAGGTTCTGCGAGGGGACGTCGAACAGCTTTGCCGCGGAGCGGAATTCGCTCCAGTCCGAGGCCTTGTCCATGGCGAAGACGGCGTCCATGGTCGTGCCGGCGTCGAGCGCGGTCCAGCGCAACGCGATGCCGTAGCCGTCGCCGCGGTCCGGGGCGGCCGTGTCGACGGTGGCCTTCTTGCCGACCTTCACGAGCTCGTCGTCGCGGTCGGACAGCAGGGGCATGCCGTCGGCAGTCTCACGGACGATGATCTTCTTCGAGGCGCCGCCGGCGACCTTGATGGTCTCCTCGCGCGTCTTGAAGGGCTTGACCGTGCCGTCGTACAGGTAGCCGTCGCCGCTGAGCTTCTCCAGGTAGAGGTCGGTGACGTCGACCTCGGAGTTGGTCATGCCCCAGGCGATGTCGCCGTTGTGGCCGATGACCACGCCGGGCATGCCCGCGAAGGTGTAGCCGGTGACGTCGTACTGGCACTTGCTGGAGACCGTGCGGCAGTGCAGGCCCATCTGGTACCAGACGGACGGCAGCGAGGCCGACAGGTGCGGGTCGTTGGCCAGCAGGGGGTGGCCGGTGATGGTGTGATCCCCGGCGACGACCCAGGAGTTGGAGCCGATGCCCTGGCCGTTCACGCCGACGGCCGTGGGAACGTCGTCCAGGACGTCGTAGAGCCCCGAGAGCTGGCTCGTCAGGGCTGAGCCCGCCGAGGTCGACGAAGAGGCCGTAGAACCGCTTGTGGACGTTCCGCCGGTCGACGTGGAGCCGTTCTGCTCGAACGTCTCGGTCAGTTCGTCGTACTGGCCCTCCTGGACGATCGCCTTGTTGGTGGCGTACGGGTAGTCCGGGTACAGGTCCTTGATCTGCTTCGGGCCCAGGCGGCTGGTCATCAGGGCGCGGTCGATCTCGTCCTGCATGTTGCCGCGCAGGTCCCAGGCCATCGCCTTCAGCCACGAGACCGAGTCGACGGGGGTCCACTTCGCGGGCTTGTAGTCGTTGGTGAAGCCCAGGGCGGCGTACTCGAGGGAGATCTCCTTGCCGTCCTTGCCCTGGAGATAGGCGTTGACTCCCTTGGCGTAGGCCTGGAGGTACTTCTTGGTGGAGGCAGACAGCTTGGCGTCGTACTCCTCCTTGGCGACGCGGTCCCAGCCCAGGGTGCGCAGGAACTCGTCGTTCTTGACCTGGCCCTTGCCGAACATCTCCGACAGGCGCCCGGAGGTCATGTGGCGGCGCACGTCCATCTCGTAGAACCGATCCTGCGCCTGGATGTAGCCCTGCGCCATGAACAGGTCCTCGTCGGAGTTGGCGTAGATCTGCGGGATGCCGTAGCCGTCGCGCTTCACGTCGACGGGACCTGACAGACCGTCGAGGGTGATCGAGCCCTTCGTCTGCGGGAACGACGCGCGGACGGTGCTGATCGACCAGTACGCCCCGTAGGCGACGCCTCCGATGATGGCCAGGACCAGCACCAGAACGACCAATCGGGCTTTGCGCCCCTTCTTCCTGCCGGACTTGCCGGGCTTGTCACCCGTTGTGGCGGTGGTGTTGGGGGGCATCGCTGTCCTTGCTGTCCTAACGCGAGCGGCAGGCGGGCTGTGACGTTGAATGAGCGCTGGAGCAACCATAGGCGCAGGGCCCACGGCCCCTTGACGCGGAGTCGGGAACGGGCGCGGAAGCGCGTTCGATCTTGCCTCCGGAAGCGTCAAGAAATCGTCAAGAGTTAGGTAAGGTAACGAAGTACTTGGGTGCGGAGTTTCTCGGCTTCGTGTCCTATGTACGTGAGCTCCCGCGCGGGATGCGTGTGAGTCAGGGAAGGGAACGGCCGCTGACTGTCCACCACCTCAACCAGCTTCTGCTCGTCTGCTCGCTCGTCCTGCTCGTCGCCGTGGCAGCGGTCCGGATCTCCTCGCGCAGCGGGCTCCCCAGCCTGCTCGTCTACCTGGGGATCGGCGTCCTCATGGGCCAGGACGGCATCGGTGACATCCACTTCGACAACGCCGAGATGACCCAGGTCATCGGATACGCGGCCCTGGTCGTGATCCTGGCCGAGGGCGGACTGGGCACGAAGTGGAAGGAGATCAAGCCGGCCCTGCCGGCCGCCTCCGCGCTGGCGCTGGGCGGGGTCGCGGTGAGCGTCGGGGTCACGGCGGCGGCCGCGCACTACCTGATCGGGCTGGAGTGGCGGCAGGCGCTCATCATCGGGGCGGTCGTCTCCTCGACGGACGCGGCCGCGGTCTTCTCCGTACTGCGCAGAATCCCGCTCCCCGCGCGCGTGACGGGCACATTGGAGGCGGAGTCCGGCTTCAACGACGCCCCTGTCGTCATCCTGGTGGTCGCCTTCTCCAAGGCCGGCCCGGTCGAGCACTGGTACGTGCTCATCGGCGAAATAGCGCTGGAGCTCGCCATCGGTGCGGCCATCGGGCTCGCGGTGGGCTGGCTCGGCTCCTGGGGCCTCAGGCATGTGGCGCTGCCCGCCTCCGGCCTGTACCCCATCGCCGTCATGGCGATCGCCGTCACGGCGTACGCGGGGGGCGCGCTGGCGCACGGCAGCGGCTTCCTCGGCGTCTACCTCGCCTCCATGGTGATGGGCAACGCGAAGCTGCCGCACTGGCCCGCCACGCGCGGGTTCGCCGACGGCCTCGGCTGGATCGCCCAGATCGGCATGTTCGTCCTGCTCGGCCTCCTGGTCACCCCGCACGAGCTCGGCGACGACGTGTGGCCCGCGCTGGTCATCGGCCTGGCGCTCACCATGGTCGCGCGCCCCCTGAGCGTGGTGCTGTGCCTGCTGCCCTTCCGGGTGCCGTGGCAGGAGCAGACCCTCATGTCCTGGGCCGGGCTGCGCGGCGCGGTCCCCATCATCCTGGCGACGATCCCCATGGTGCAGGGCGTCGACGCCAGCCGCCGCATCTTCAACATCGTCTTCGTCCTGGTCGTCGTCTACACGCTCGTCCAAGGGCCGACGCTCCCCTGGCTCGCCCGCAAGCTGCGCCTGGGCGAGGGCGCCGAGGCCGCCGACCTCGGCATCGAGTCCGCCCCGCTGGAACGGCTGCGCGGGCACCTGCTGTCCGTCGCGATCCCCGAGGGCTCGCGGATGCACGGCGTCGAGGTCAACGAGCTGCGCCTCCCGGCCGGCGCCGCCGTCACCCTCGTCGTCCGCGACGGAAAATCGTTTGTCCCCCTGCCGACGACGGTCCTGCGACGCGGCGACGAACTCCTCGTCGTCGCCACGGACCCCGTCCGGGACGCGGCGGAGAAGCGGCTGCGGGCCGTGGGGCACGGGGGCAAGCTGGCCGGGTGGCTGGGGGCGAACGGGGCGGGTGCGGGGCGCTAGGCGGCGCTCCATGTCGTTAAGGGCGCGTTTCGTACGGTTCACACCCCCGCCATTCGCAGGCAAACGCGGCGCATGGTGCTCGCTTTCACAGGCGTCGCAGCCGTCGATCCCTGTACGATGAAGGCGCACCCTGATCGAACCAACTCTGCCTGACGCAGAGCTGGCGCGACCGTATGGCGGTCGGAGCACCTCCGCAGTGGGCCCCGGCATCTACCGCAGTTCCGCGCAAGAGGACAGCTCTCGGCGCCCCCGCACGGGCGCGCTACCAGGCGGCAGAAAGGCACGGGCCGTGGCGTCCACGGTCTCCACCGAGCCGTCGAAGGACACGTCGGCTTCCTCCCGCCCGGGATACGGGCAGCTGCTACGCACACGCGGCGCCTGGACGTTCCTGCTCCCGGGTTTCGCGGCGCGCCAGCCGTTCGCGATGCTCACCATCTCCATCGTGCTGCTCGTGCAGCACACCACCGGCTCGTACGGGGCGGCGGGCGCCGCCGCGGCCGTGACCGGTGTCTCCATGGCGTTGTTCGCGCCCTACAGCGGCCGCCTCGCCGACCGCTACGGTCAGCGCGCCGTGCTGATCCCCGGCGTGCTGCTGCACACGCTGTCGGGCCTGACGCTGACGGCGCTCGCGCTCGCCCACGCGCCCCTGTGGGCACTGTTCGCGGCAGCCGTGCCGACGGGCGCCTCGGTGCCGCAGGTCGGGCCGATGGTGCGCGCCCGCTGGGGTGTGAAGCTCCAGGACACGCCCCTGATGACCACCGCGGCGGCCTTCGAGTCCGTAACGGACGAGCTGACCTTCGTCTTCGGTCCGCTGCTGGCCACCGCGCTGTGCACCGGCATCGACCCGGCCACCGGCCTGATGACGGAGGCCGCGCTGACCCTGTTCGGCGGTCTGCTGTTCGCGGCGCAGAAGAGCACACAGCCCGCCGTCTCCGTCGCCGGGCACGCGCGCGTGGAGCACGCTTCCGCACTGCGCGTCCCCGGTGTGCGCGTGCTGGCCGTGGCCTTCCTGGGCATCGGCTCCGTCTTCGGCGGCATGCAGGTGTCGCTGGCCGCGTTCACGGAGTCGATCGGCGAACCCGGCCTCAACGGCGTTCTGTACGGCGTCTTCGCCGCGGGCAACATGCTCTCCGGGATCGTGTGCGGGGCGGTCGCCTGGAAGGCGGCTCCGCAGCAGCGCCTCGTGGTGGGCTACGGCGCACTCGCGCTGACGGCCTCCGGCCTGTGGGCCGCGCACTCGGTGCTCGTCCTGGCCGGCCTCGGCCTGCTCGTCGGTATGTGCATCGCGCCCGCGCTGATCACCGGTTACACGCTGGTCGAGGGCCTGGTCCCGGCCGGCGCCCGCACCGAGGCGTTCACCTGGCTGACCGGCGCCGTGGCGCTCGGCCAGGCGGCCGCGGTCACCGTCGCCGGACAGCTGGAGGACCGCTTCTGGGGCGGCGCCGGTTTCCTGGTGCCGATGGGCGGTACGGTGCTCGCCCTGGCAACCCTCGTGACCCTCAAGTCGCGGCTGGCCACACGGCCCCGGAGCCGGACCGTCGCACGTGGCGTCGGTCACCGCGTGCCGGTGACGGTGGACTGATCCTCAGGAATACGTCACTATGGACCGTCGTTAGCACTCATTGAGTGAGAGTGCCAGGAGGAAGACAGTGCCGACCTACCAGTACCAGTGCACCGAGTGCGGCGAGGGCCTCGAGGCGGTGCAGAAGTTCACCGACGACGCCCTGACCGAGTGCCCCAGCTGCGGTGGCCGCCTGAAGAAGGTGTTCTCCGCCGTCGGCATCGTCTTCAAGGGCTCCGGCTTCTACCGCAACGACAGCCGCGGCTCCTCGTCGAGCAGCTCGCCGGCGTCGTCCAAGCCGTCGACGTCCACCTCGTCGTCCTCGGACTCCTCTTCTTCTTCGACTTCGTCGTCCTCGGACTCGAAGTCGTCGAGCACCGGCTCCTCCTCCAGCAGCGCCGCGTAGCACTCGCGCCCACGGGACCCTGTCGTCGTACGACGGCGGGGTCTTCGGTGTTTCCGGAGGGGCTCTCCTCGCGTCGCCGGGGCCGGATACTGTGCTGGCCATGGCGAACGCAGAGATCGGTGTAATCGGCGGCTCGGGCTTCTACTCGTTCCTCGACGACGTGACCGAGGTCGAGGTGGACACCCCGTACGGGCCGCCCAGCGACTCCCTCTTCCTCGGCGAGGTCGCCGGCCGGCGGGTCGCCTTCCTGCCCCGCCACGGCCGCGGCCACCATCTGCCGCCGCACCGGATCAACTACCGCGCCAACCTGTGGGCGCTGCGCTCGGTCGGCGTGCGCCAGGTGCTCGGGCCGTGCGCGGTGGGCGGTCTGCGTCCCGAGTACGGGCCGGGCACGCTGCTCGTGCCGGACCAGCTGGTGGACCGTACGAAGTCCCGGGTGGGGACGTACTTCGACGGGCTGCCGCTGCCCGGCGGCAGCGTGCCGAACGTGGTGCACGTGTCCCTGGCCGACCCGTACTGCCCCGTCGGCCGTGCGGCAGCCCTCAAGGCGGCGCGGGGCCAGGACTGGGAGCCGGTGGACGGCGGCACGCTGGTCGTGGTCGAGGGGCCGCGCTTCTCGACCCGTGCCGAATCGTTGTGGCACCAGGCGCAGGGCTGGTCGGTGGTGGGGATGACCGGTCATCCCGAGGCGGCGCTCGCCCGTGAACTGGAGCTCTGCTACACGTCGATGACTCTGGTCACCGACCTGGACGCGGGTGCCGAGACCGGCGAGGGCGTCTCGCACGACGAGGTGCTGCGGGTGTTCGCGGCGAACGTGGACCGGCTGCGGGGCGTGCTGTTCGACGCGGTCGTCGGCCTGCCCTCGAACGAGGACCGGGACTGCCTGTGCACAACGGCGCTGGGTGGCATGGATCCGGGCTTCGAACTGCCGTAATCCGGTGGCGAGGAGGGCTCACAGGGTGCGGAACTTCCCGTTCGGGTGAGGGAGTTGTCCACAACCCGTCGGCCGTCCACCGGTCTCGGCGGGAATCGGCGCGAAGCCTCATCGTGGGCCTGCGAGCCGATTCCTCGACGCAGGTGGTGATCCACATGTCCCTCCCTCCTCAGCTGCCCGTCTCCCCTTCCGTTCCGCACCCGCCCGGCACCGACATCCCCGCCACGTGCGAGGTTCCGCACTTCGCTCCCGTGCGGGTGCGCGGCGGGCGGTACCAACTGGCGCGGCTCGTACGGCACCGACGGCGGGCGGTGGCGGCCGGCCTCGCCGTCACGGCGGCCGCGTTGGTGGCGGCGGGCCCACGGGGCGGGGACGGGGCACGCGGGCATCCCGTGGCGGAGCCCGTCCAGAGGCAGCCCGCCGTCCGCATCGTGTCCGCGCCGGTGCGGATCGCCGACGCGGCGACGGTCCGGCTGCTGCGGCCCGGCGACCGGGTGGACGTCATCGCCGCGCAGGACACGGCGACCGGCGGCGACGCGCGTGTGGTCGCGCGCGGGGCGCGGGTGACCAAGGTGCCGGAGCCCCTGGACGGTGCCGGCGACAGCGGTGCGCTGGTCGTGCTGTCGGTTCCTCGTTCCACCGCTGCGCGCCTCGCGGGCGCGGGTGCGACGGCGCGGCTGGCGGTGACACTGTGTTGAGCTTCGCGATGCGCATCCTGCGCGAATTCCTGTCAAGTCCCTCGTTGGAGCTACCCAATTGGACAGGGTGGCCTCGCGTTGACGTAGGTTGCGGAGCTGTTTGTTCCGCAACGTGTTCCACAACCTGTGCATGCGAGAAGAGGCCACGAGGTGATCGAGAAGAAGGAACCGAGCGTCTGGGACGGCTTCAAGGCGTTCCTGATGCGCGGGAACGTCGTCGACCTGGCGGTAGCGGTGGTCATCGGCGCCGCCTTCACCAACATCGTGAACTCGGTGGTGAAGGGGGTTATCAACCCGCTGGTCGGGGCGATCGGCACGAAGAACCTCGACAGCTACAGCTCGTGCCTGAAGGACCCGTGCGTGCTGAACGCCGACGGCACGGCGAAGAGCGGCATTCCGATCATGTGGGGTTCCGTCCTCGGCGCCACTCTCACCTTCGTGATCACCGCGGCCGTCGTCTACTTCCTGATGGTGCTGCCGATGTCGAAGTACCTGGCACGGCAGGAGGCCCGCAGGAAGGCGAAGGAGGGCACGCACGAGGTGATCGAGGTGACCGAGCTGGAGGTGCTCAAGGAGATCCGCGACGCACTGGTCGCGCAGCGCGGCTCCGGGCACGACGAGCGGTAGCGACAGCGGCCCGCCGTCTCTGGCGGGTGGCGGCCGGCGCGGCTCAGAGGTGGTGGGGCGGCTTCTCGTCGAGGAAGCGCTTCAGGTCCGCCGCGGAGTCGCCGCCGGAGCCCGGCCGCTCGCCCCACCCGCGGTCCGTGTCGTCCGAGGACTGCTGGTCCAGCGGGTCGTCGAAGATCAACGCGGGCTTCGGGGCGCTCGGCTCGGGTGCGGGGGCGGAGGTCATGCCTCCAGGGTACGGCCCCGGGGGCGCGCGGCGGCCGGATGGCGCCGGTGACTCAGACGGCGTGCAGGCCGTGCGCCGCGAAGACGCTCCTGGCCAGGGCGGTCTGCTCCGGGGTGGGGCAGGGGGTGTCGTGCAGGGCGAAGGTTCGGCCGAGGGCCCGCCACTTGGCCTCGCCGAGCTTGTGGAAGGGCAGGACGTCGACGCGGCCGACGTTGCCGAGCGAGGAGGCGAAGGCGGCGACGCCCTCGATGTTGGCCGGGTCGTCGGTGAGGCCGGGCACGAGCACGAAGCGGACGTGAACCTCCTTGCCGAGGTCGGCCAGGCGCCGGGCGAAGTCGAGGGTGGGCTGCAGGGGGCGGCCGGTGACCTTGCGGTAGGTGGTGCGGTCCCAGGACTTGATGTCGAGCAGGACGAAATCCGTGTCCCTCAGCAGCGCGTCGGTGGCTCGGGCGCCGAGGAAGCCCGAGGTGTCGAGGGCGGTGTGCAGGCCGAGCTCGTGCTTGAAGCGGTGCAGCAGTTCGCCGGTGAACACGGGCTGGAGCAGGGGCTCTCCCCCGCTGATCGTCGTACCTCCGCCGGCGGCATCGATGAAACGCGTGTACTTGCCGGCTTCGGTGACGATCTCGTCGGCTGTGGTGCGCCTGCCGTCACGCATGCGCCAGGTGTCGGGGTTGTGGCAGTACAGGCAGGTCAGCGGGCAGCCCGACAGGAAGGTGACGAAGCGGGTGCCGGGTCCGTCGACTCCGGTCGACAGGTCCCACGAGTGGACCGACCCCACGGCCGGGCGACGAGTCGCCGCGGCGGCCGCGCTGGCGGGAGCGCTCGTCCGCGCCGGCGTGGCCGCCGCGGACGGAAGAAGCGTGGTCATCGTCCTGCTCCCTCAAAGCGCGCCGTGGAAGGTGCGGTTGATGACGTCGAGCTGCTGCTCGCGCGTGAGGCGCACGAAGTTGACCGCGTAGCCGGAGACCCGGATGGTCAGCTGCGGGTACTTCTCGGGGTGCTCCATCGCGTCCTCGAGGGTCGCCTTGTCGAGCACGTTGACATTCATGTGGAAGCCGTCGCTCGCCATGAAGCCGTCCAGGACACCGGAGAGGTTGGCGGCGCGCTCCTCCGGGGTGCGGCCGAGCGCGTCCGGGGTGATCGTGTTGGTCAGCGAGATGCCGTCCTCCGCGTCGTCGTAAGGGAGCTTGGCGACGGAGAGCGCCGAGGCGATGTAGCCGTGCTCGTCCCGCCCGTTCATGGGGTTGGCGCCGGGCGCGAAGGGGGTGCCCGCGCGGCGGCCGTCGGGCGTGTTGCCGGTCTTCTTGCCGTAGACGACGTTCGAGGTGATCGTCAGGACGGACTGGGTGTGCACGGCGTCGCGGTACGTCGGGTGCCGGCGGACCTTCTCCATGAACTCGTGGACGATCCAGCGCGCGAGGGAGTCGGCCCGGTCGTCGTTGTTGCCGTACGCCGGGTAGTCGCCCTCGACGACGTAGTCCACGGCGAGGCCCGTTTCGTCCCGGACGACCTTCACGCGCGCGTGCTTGATCGCGGACAGGGAGTCGGCGGCGACCGACAGGCCGGCGATGCCGCACGCCATGGTGCGCAGGATCTCCCGGTCGTGCAGGGCCATTTCGAGGCGCTCGTAGGCGTACTTGTCGTGCATGTAGTGGATGACGTTGAGGGCGTGGACGTAGGTCTTCGCGAGCCAGCCGAGCATGGCGTCGTAGCGGGCGAGCACGGTGTCGTGGTCGAGGTACTCGTCGGTGATCGGCTCGAAGCCCTCGACGACCCTCTTGCCGGTCTTCTCGTCGCGGCCGCCGTTGATGGCGTACAGCAGGGCCTTGGCGACGTTGACGCGGGCGCCGAAGAACTGCATCTGCCTGCCCATGGCCATCGCGGAGACGCAGCAGGCGATGGCGGTGTCGTCGCCGTACTTGGGGCGCATGAGCTCGTCGGACTCGAACTGCAGGGCGCTGGTGTCGACGGCGACCTGGGCGGCGTACCGCTTGAAGGCTTCGGGGAGGCGCTGCGACCAGAAGACGGTCAGGTTGGGTTCGGGGGCGGGGCCGAGGTTGTAGAGGGTGTTGAGGGCGCGGAAGGTGGTGCGCGTGACGAGCGGGCGCCCGTCCTCGCCGAGGCCGGCCATGGACCAGGTGACCCAGGTGGGGTCGCCGGAGTAGAGCTCGTTGTACTCGGGGGTGCGCAGGAAGCGCACGATGCGGAGCTTGATGACGAAGTCGTCGATGATCTCCTGCGCCTCGGACTCGGTGAGCAGGCCGCGCTCGATGTCCCGCTGGAGGTAGATGTCGAGGAAGGCGTCGATGCGGCCGATGGACATGGCGGCGCCGTTCTGTTCCTTGACCGCGGCGAGGTAGGCGAAGTAGAGCCATTGGACGGCCTCGCGGGCGGTGCGGGCGGGGCCGGAGATGTCGTGGCCGTAGGAGAGGGCCATGGCCTTGAGCTCTTCGAGGGCGCGGATCTGGTCCGCGATTTCCTCGCGTTCCTGGATCACCTCAGCACTCGGCCAGAGGACTTCGACTGTGCTTTTATCCGCTCGCTTGGCGACGATGAGCCGGTCGACGCCGTAGAGGGCGACGCGGCGGTAGTCGCCGATGATGCGGCCGCGGCCGTAGGCGTCGGGCAGTCCGGTGATGATGCCGGAGGAGCGGCAGGCGCGGATCTCGGGCGTATAGGCGTCGAAGACGCCGTCGTTGTGGGTCTTGCGGAGCTTGGTGTAGATCTCCCGGACGGCGGGGTCGGCCTCGTACCCGTAGGCGTTCAGGGCGCTTTCGACCATCCGCCAGCCGCCGTTGGGCATGATGGCGCGCTTGAGCGGAGCATCGGTCTGGAGGCCGACGACGATGTCCAGGTCGCGGTCGATGTAGCCGGGCGCGAAGGCGTCGATGCGGGAGGGTGTCCTGACGTCGACGTCGTGGATGCCGCGCTCGTTCTCGGTGGGGAACATCGCGAGGAGCTTGTTCCAGACCTTGGTGGTGCGTTCGGTGGGGCCTGCGAGGAAGGAGGCGTCGCCCTCGTAGGGGACGTAGTTGTGCTGGATGAAGTCGCGGACGGCGATGGTGTCGCGCCACAGGCCGCCCCGGAAGCCGGTCCAGGCGTCCTCCTGTGGCGACGGCTCGTGCGACGCCTCCCGGGCAGGAGGGACGGTGGTGGTTTCCGCAGGAGTGGCAGTCATGGCCGGTACCTTCCGCATCGCTTCGTCAGTACAGATCCATTGCACGCCCGCGTACGCGCCGCCGGGAGCTGCATTGGTCCCGGGTTGCGGGACAAAGGTCCCGGGTCTGATCGGCGAGCGCTGCGATCAAGGCGTCTGAACTGGCCTTTTCGACGGGTCTCTCGACTCCGGTCCGCTTGTGAATCCGTTCACAAGAATTTCGGCGGGTTATCTGGTGTGCTTGGACTCATGACGTCCAGTCCGACTCCCGCATCCGGCCACTCCGGCGCGCCACAGAGTCACAGACCACTGCGCAGGCTCAGGGCCCGCGGCCGCGACGAGGAGCACCGCGTCGCCTCGCCGCTCGAGCTCTTCTTCGACCTGTGCTTCGTCGTGGCCATCGCCCAGGCGGGCGTCCAACTGGTGCACGCCCTCGCCGAGAACCACGCGGGCGAGGGCATCCTCAACTACGCGATGGTGTTCTTCGCCATCTGGTGGGCGTGGATGAACTTCACGTGGTTCGCCTCGGCGTACGACAACGACGACGCGCTCTACCGAGTCGTCACCCTGGTCCAGATCGCCGGCGTGCTCGTCCTGGCGGCCGGAGTGTCCCGGGCGTTCGAGGACCACGACTTCCTGGTCGTCTGGCTGGGCTACCTCATCATGCGGCTCGCCATGTCCGCGCAGTGGTTCCGCGTCGCGCTGTCGACCGAGGGCGCCGAGAGAACCATGGCGCTGCGGTACAGCGTCGGCGTACTGCTGTGCATGGTCGGCTGGCTGGGGCTGGTCGTCCTGCCCGAGGGCGCCCGGCCGTGGGTCTTCCTGGTGATGGCGCTGCTAGAGATGTGCGTGCCGCCGTTCGCGGAGAAGAGCCATCCCACGTCGTGGCACCCGCACCACATCTCGGAACGGTACGGCCTGTTCACGATCATCGTGCTCGGCGAGACGATCGCCGCGGCCACGGTCGCGGTGAAGTCGGGCATCGACGAGCACGACGCCCTGGGCGACCTGCTGCCGATCGCCGTCGGCGGGCTGCTGATCGTCTTCGCCGCCTGGTGGATCTACTTCGTCGTACCGATCCACGGCCACCTGCGCTCCAACCGGCAGGCATTCCTCTGGGGTTACGGCCACTACCTGATCTTCGCCTCGGCGGCGGCGATCGGCGCGGGCCTGGAGGTGGCGGTGGAGCAGGCCGTCGGCAAGGCGCACATCTCCACGCTGGCCGCGTCGGCCGCGGTGACCCTGCCCACGGCGCTGTACCTGCTCACCGTGTGGGCGCTGCACTCCCGCTTCTACAAGGTGGGCATCGCCCAGCAACTGGTGCTTCCGACCACGGCGTTGCTGGTGATCGTCTGCACCTTCCTGGGCGACTGGTCGGTGTTCGCGGCGGGGATCGTGTCCGGGCTGGCGGTGGTGACCGGGACGACGCTCACGGCGCGCATGGCCGCCCGGGAGCGCGGGGCGAGCGGGGAGCGCGCGACGACGCCGGTCGCCTGATGCTCGCCCCGTGCCCCGGCGGGCAAGACTGGGGGCATGACAGTTGACGCTCTGACGGACGTCGCCGGCGTGCGGGTGGGCCACGCGACCCGCACCGGCGACGGTTGGCTCACCGGCACCACGGTCGTGCTCGCCCCCGAGGAAGGCGCCGTCGCCGCCGTGGACGTGCGCGGCGGCGGGCCCGGCACCAAGGAGACGGACGCCCTCGACCCACGCAACCTCGTGCAGAAGGTCGAAGCGATCGTGCTGACCGGCGGCAGCGCGTACGGGCTCGACGCGGCGTCCGGGGTGATGGCCTGGCTGGAGGAGCAAGGGCGCGGAGTGCGCGTCGGAGTGGATCCGGCGCACGTGGTGCCGGTCGTCCCCGCGGCGTGCGTCTTCGATCTGGGGCGCGGCGGTGACTTCCGCGCCCGGCCCGACGCCGCCATCGGACGGGCCGCCGTCGAGGCGGCCGCGGCGAGCGCGGACGGCGCACGCGTGCCGGAAGGATGCGTGGGCGCGGGCACAGGAGCGGCCGTGGGGGCGCTGAAGGGAGGGGTCGGCAGCGCGAGCGTCGTCCTCGGCTCGGGGGTCACCGTGGCGGCGCTGGTCGTGGCCAACGCGGCGGGATCGGCGACGGACCCCGAAACGGGCGTTCTGTACGGGGAGTTGTTCCAGGGGCGCGTGAACTACCCGGAGGCGCGCGTCCATGAAGCCGCACGCCGGCGCCTTGCCGAGATCGCGTCGAAGAACGCACCCCCTCCGCTGAACACCACGCTCGCCGTGGTCGCCACGGACGCGGACCTCTCGAAGACCCAGGCGCAGAAGCTGGCCGGCACAGCGCACGACGGCATCGCGCGCGCCGTGCGGCCGGTGCACCTGCTCAACGACGGGGACACGGTGTTCGCGCTGGCGACGGGAGAGCGCCCGCTCGACGCCGCGCACCCGCTCGCGCTCAACGAGATCCTCGCGGCGGGCGCGGATGTCGTGACGCGCGCGATCGTACGCGCCGTGCGCGCCGCGGAGTCGGTGGACGGACCGGGTGGGGTCTGGCCGTCGTACGGGGAGTTGTACGGGGGCCGGTGACTCGGCGGGAGCGGGTGGCGCGCGATCGGGGCTCAGGACGTGCGCCCCGTGCCGGCGTAGGAGGCCCTCGCGGTCGGCGCACGACGGAGGCGCGCGTTCTGTGGCCGACCGGAACCTGCCTGCGGCAGGGGGCGCGCGGGCGGACGGTGCAGAGCACAGGGCGGTCGGGGCGCGGGCTGTGCGTGAGGGGCGCGCGCGATGGGCTTGCGCGGGGGTTGCGCGAGCCGTGGTGAGGGGCGCGGCCGGCGAGAGGAAAGGTGCGGGCATGCATGGTGCGGCGCGCGACGGGCGCCGCACGCCCTAGTCAGGGGCGCGATGCGTCACGTACACGCCCCCATCACGCATCTGCACCCGCGCCACCAACCCCCGCCCCCACCTGCGCCGACACCCCACCCCCACCCCGTGATTGTCCCGGTTCTGTCACGTGAGGGCGTCAACGGCCATTCGGCGGAACCTCATCAGGCGCCAGTTCCCTCTTTCTCCACGCACTGGAGCGGAACACGCACAACATACGAACCTGGAGCAGCCCGTGACAACGCCGTACATAGCAGCGCGGCGCGCGCTGGGGGCCTGTGCCGTCCTGATGGTCGGCGCCCTCACCCTCACCGCCTGCGGCGGCAATGCCAACGCCGATGCCAACTCCTCGAGCGAGGGCAAGGACGGCAGGACGACGTCCAAGACGTCCACCGCGAAGATCGTCATCTCGGCGAAGGACGGCTCGACCAACGCGTCGATCAACACGACCGGCGTGAAGGTCAGCGGCGGCAAGCTGACCGACGTGAAGATGACGGTGGCGGGCACCGGACAGGCCGTGGCGGGCGAGTTGTCCGCGAACGGCGGTGTCTGGAAGCCGAAGGAGCAGTTGGAGCGCGGGACCAAGTACCAGATCTCGGCGACCGCGAAGGACGGGGAAGGTCGTACGGCGGCCGCCAACTCGATCTTCACCACGGTGACTTCGGCGAACAGCTTCATCGGGACGTACACGCCGGACAACGGGACCACGGTCGGCGTCGGGATGCCCGTGTCGTTCAACTTCGACAAGGTGATCAGCGACAAGAAGGCCGTTCAGTCGCACATCACGGTCACCTCCAGCAGCGGGCAGAAGGTGGTCGGGCACTGGTTCGGGGCGCAGCGGCTCGACTTCCGGCCCGAGGCGTACTGGAAGGCCGGCTCCAAGGTCACGATGAACATCGACCTGGACGGCGTGGAGGGCGCGAACGGCGTCTACGGGGTGCAGAAGAAGACCGTCACCTTCACCATCGGGCGTTCACAGGTCTCCACGGTCGATGTGAACACGGAGACCATGACGGTCGTGCGCGATGGGAAGACGCTCAAGACGATCCCGATCTCGTCGGGCAGCCCGGAGCACACGACGTACAACGGGCAGATGGTGATCTCCGAGAAGTTCGTGCAGACGCGCATGAACAGCCAGACCGTCGGCCTGGGCGGCGAGTACGACATCCCGGACGTGCCGCACGCCATGCGCCTGACCCAGTCGGGGACCTTCATCCACGGCAACTACTGGTACAACAAGGGCAACCCGCCGTTCGGCCGGGAGGGCACCAGCCACGGCTGCGTCGGCCTCGCGGACGTCCAGGGCGCGCAGGGCGCGACGCCCGCGAAGTGGTTCTACGACAACTCGCTCATCGGGGACGTCGTGATCGTCAAGAACTCCCCCGACAAGACGGTGGCGCCCGACAACGGGCTCAACGGATGGAACCTGTCGTGGAGCGAGTGGGTGGCGGGAAGCGCCGCGTGATCGCCCCGAAATCCTTCCTGATCGCGTCAAGGACTGCCTGAGCAGCGGGTTCTGACGGATCATCGGGCCGTGTGGGAACTTCTCACACGGCCCGGGCGTTTTCTGTGCGCACGTTTTCTCGGTTCCCGGACATGATGTCCGACCGAGGGGCTACGGTATGCACCCACAAGGTGACATGCAGCAACGCCGGGAGAAACCTTGAGCGTTCCGTACGAGACGGCAGCGTACGAACCACCCGAGTCGCCCGAGTCTCCGGAGGAGCACCTCGCGCGACTCCTCGGCCGTGCCCTGAACTCCTTCGAGTTGCCGGACGAGACGATACGGCGCCTCGACTGCGCGCTGGCGCACGACAGTTCGCTGCACTCCGCGCACCACAGCGCGGGGCTGCACCGCGAGACGTACCGGCACACCTGGCTGCTGGCCGACGGCTCGGCGCTCACCATGTGGGAGCTCGTGCACAACACCGCGCCGGGCAGCGAGACGCAGCACGAGGTGTACGTCGACGAGGAGGAGCTGCGTGCCGCGACCGCGCGCCTGCCGCTGCCGCCGGACGCGCCGGACTTCGAGCTGCCGGTGACGGTGCAGCTGTCGCCGATCCCCGAACCCCGGCACATCTACGTACCGGACGACTCGGCGGACCACGCGCGCCGGCTCCTGCGCCGCGCGGAGAACCCGGACCGGCCGGGCGCGGACACGGCGGAACTGCTCACCACGGCGTTCGCGCACCAGATCACGCAGGCCTTCGGGCGCCCGTGCCGCGCGGGTCGCGCCGGGCTGTGCTTCGCGCTCTACGAGCACGCGTTCCTGCTGCGCGACGGCGCGGAGATCGCCCTCTGGGAGGTCGAGCACACGGTGACGCCCGACGGGCGGCACATGTGCGAGGTGTACGTCAGCGAGGACGCGGCCCGGGACGCGATGGAGCGGCGGGCGGCGCAGGTTTCCTGACAGGGCGCGTACGGCTGGACGCGCGCCCCGGCGCCGGCTCCGGTGGGCGTCGCGCGCCTCAGCGGCCGTTGCTGAGCTGTCGTACCAGGCCCGCGAACGCGTCCCGCTCCGCCGCAGACAGCTCGACGGACTCCAGCTGCGGGGCGGACTCGCGCTGGCGCGGCAGGGCGCGCAGAGTTCGGCCCGTGGGCCACACGACCACACCGAAGTGACCCCGGCGCGCGAGGCTGACAAGGCCGAACACCCAAATGGCGGCGGCGAGGGCGAGTATCACCACGCCCAGCGACTGGAGGATCGAGACGTGCTCATCAGGCATGGGGCCCAGTAGACACCACGGTCCGGGACTTTGGTCCCGGACCGTGACGTATCTCGCATGCTTCGCAGGTGTGACACTTGCCTCAGGTGTCGTGAACAACTCACAACAGATCAAAGAGACATACGGTCGGCCGCAGTCCCCTCCCGCGGGGGACTGCGGCCGATCGTCACGCGCAGCGCCGGGCGGTCAGGCCGCGACCGGCTGCTTCGCCTCTGCCGCCGCCGTGGCCGTGCCGGCGGTCGCGGCTCCCGGGGCCGGCTTGCGCATGCCCTTCAGGACCACCACCAGCGCCGTGGTGACGCACGTGCCGACCGCGATGGCGATCAGGTAGAGGAACGGGTTGCCGATCAGCGGGACCACGAAGATGCCGCCGTGCGGGGCGCGCAGGGTGGCGCCGAAGGCCATCGACAGCGCACCGGTGATCGCGCCGCCCACCATCGAGGAGGGGATGACGCGCAGCGGGTCGGCCGCGGCGAACGGGATGGCCCCCTCGGAGATGAAGGAGGCGCCGAGGACCCAGGCGGCCTTGCCGTTCTCGCGCTCGGTCTCGGTGAAGAGCTTGCCGCGGACCGTGGTGGCCAGCGCCATCGCGAGCGGCGGGACCATGCCCGCGGCCATCACCGCGGCCATGATCTTCATCGCGGAGTCGCTCGGGTTGGAGACCGCGATGCCGGCGGTGGCGAAGGTGTACGCGACCTTGTTGACGGGGCCGCCGAGGTCGAAGCACATCATCAGGCCGAGCAGGGCGCCGAGCAGGACGGCGTTGGTGCCGGAGAGGCCGTTCAGCCAGTCGGTCATGCCCTTCTGGGCGGAGGCGATGGGCTTGCCGACCACGACGAACATGAGGAATCCGACGACCGCCGAGGAGATCAGCGGGATCACCACCACTGGCATGATGCCGCGCACCGCCGGTGGGATCTTCACCTTCTGGATGGCCATCACCACCCCACCGGCGAGCAGACCGGCGACCAGGCCGCCGAGGAAGCCCGCGTTGATGGTGAGGGCGATCGAGCCGCCGACGAAGCCCGGGACGAGACCGGGCCGGTCCGCCATGCCGTACGCGATGTAGCCGGCGAGGACCGGGACGAGGAAGCCGAAGGAGACGACGCCGATCTGGAAGAGCAGCGCGGCCCAGCTGTCGCCCTGGGTCCACACGAAGTGGTCCATGACCGACGGCGCCTTGTTGATCTTGTAGCCGCCGATCGCGAAGCCGAGGGCGATCAGCAGACCGCCGGCCGCGACGAACGGGACCATGTAACTCACGCCGGACATCAGCCACTTGCGCAGCTTGGTGCCGTAGCCCTCACCGGAGTCGCCGGCGCGCTCGACAGGCGTACCGGCGCCCGCGGGGGCACTCGCGGTCACTTCACCGCGCGCCGCCTTCTCGCGCACCTCGGTGATCAGCTCGCCGGGGCGGTTGATGCCCGCCTTCACGCCGACGTCGACGGTCGGCTTGCCGGCGAAGCGGTCCTTGTCCCGTACGGGGACGTCGTGCGCGAAGATCACGCCGTCCGCTGCCGCGATGACGGCCGGGTCGAGCCGGGTGAAGCCGGCCGAGCCCTGCGTCTCGACGACGACTTCGACGCCCGCGTCGCGGCCGGCGTTCTCCAGCGACTCGGCCGCCATGTACGTGTGGGCGATGCCGGTCGGGCAGGAGGTGACCGCGACGATACGGAAGGGGCGCTCGGCGGAGGAGGGGGCGCCCGGCACCGGGGCGGACGCGTCCTCGACGCTCGCGCCCGGCGCCGGGGCCGTGCCACCCGCTGCGGCGCCGGCGGAGGCCGCCCCCGGCGCCGCAGCGGAGTCTTCAGAGGCGCTCGCAGCGGTCTTCGCGCCGCTCGAAGCGCCGTGCGCGGCCCCCTCGGCAGCCGCGCCCTCCGCCGCAGGCGCCTCGTCCCCGCGGATCAGCGCCGCAGCCGCCGCCGCGTCCCCCACGGAACGCAGCGCGCCGGTGAACTCGGCGTTCATGAGCTGGCGGGCCAGCGACGACAGGATCGTCAGGTGGGCATCGTCGGCACCGGCGGGCGCGGCGATCAGGAAGATCAGGTCGGCCGGGCCGTCGGCCGCGCCGAAGTCGATGCCGGCGGCGCTGCGGCCGAAGGCGAGCGTCGGCTCGGTGACGTGCTCGCTGCGGCAGTGCGGGATGCCGATGCCGCCGTCGAGGCCGGTGGGCATCTGTGCCTCGCGGGCGGCCACGTCGGCGAGGAAGCCCTCCAGGTCGGTCACCCGGCCCAGGGCCACCATGCGCTCGGCGAGGGCACGCGCCGCCGCTTCCTTGGTGTCGGCGGACAGGTCGAGATCGACCAGGTCCGCGGTGATCATGTCGCTCATCGCGGGCTCCTTCGCACGCGTATCGCCCGGGGAGTGGGGTGGGCGAGGGTGGGGACGGGGGTGAGATGGGGAGTGGCGGGAACATCGGGGCCGATGGAGGCGGGGCCGGGGAAACCCCGCCTCCCGAGGTCGGCAGGGCGGCTCAGGTGGCCCTGCCTTCCGTCGGCCGCGGCGAGTAAGGGGGAGCCTCGCCGTTTGGGGTTCGGTTCAGGGAAGGCCGCGGCGCTCGCCGCAGCGGGCGGCGCGAGTATCGGATAGGCGGCGCGCGAGGCCGGTTCGCGCGCCGTGGTGAGCGCCGCAGCGCCGCGCTCCACAGCGCCGTGCCCTTCAGCAGCGCGCGCCACAGCCTCACGCGCCCCAATGAGCGCCCCAGCGCCGCCTGTCACGGCGCTGACAACCTCACCACGCACCGCCCTGGACGTCGTACAAAGGCTCATGACACCGGCTCCCTCAGCGCGCGGTCCACCGGTACGTCCGCCGTCACCGTCACCGCCGCCGGATCCAGGTCGGCCGGGGTCGGCATCACGCTGCCCGGCAGTTGGACCGCCGCCGCGCCGTGGGCGACCGCCGAGGCGAGGGCTTCGGGGCCGCTGCCGCCGGCGATCAGGAAGCCGGCGAGGGAGGAGTCGCCGGCGCCGACGTTGCTGCGCACCACGTCCACGCGTGCGCTGCCGAACCAGGCGCCCGCGCCGTCCACGAGCAGTTGCCCGTCGGCGCCCAGGCTCGCGAGCACGGCGCGCGCGCCCATCTCGCGCAACTCCTCGGCCGCCTTCACCGCGTCGCCCACCGTCGCCAGGGGGCGCCCGACGGCCTCCGCGAGCTCCTCGGCGTTCGGCTTCACCACGTCGGGCCGCTCCCGCAGCGCCTCCAGGAGCGCACGCCCCGAGGTGTCCAGCGCGATCCGCACGCCCCCGGCGTGCGCCCGGGCGACGACATCGGCGTACCACGCCGGCGCGAGCCCCCGCGGCAGGCTCCCGCAGCACGCGATCCACGCCGCGTCCTGCGACTGCGCGCGGACCGTCTCCAGCAGCAGCTCCTGCTCCTCCGACGACAGCTCCGGACCCGGCGCGTTGATCTTGGTGAGCACCCCGTCGGACTCCGCGAGCGCGATGTTGGAGCGGGTGGCGCCGGCGACCGGGACCGGCGCGACCTCGATGCCCTGCGCGTCGAGCAGGTCGGCGACGAGCGCCCCCGGCGCACCACCCAGGGGCAGGACCGCGACCGTGCGCTGCCCGGCGGCCGAGACGGCGCGCGAGACGTTCACGCCCTTGCCGCCCGGGTCCATGCGCTCGCCGGTGGCGCGGATGACCTCGCCGCGCTCCAGGGCGGGGATCTCGTAGGTGCGGTCGAGGGACGGGTTCGGGGTGACGGTGAGGATCATGCGCGCACTACTTCCGTGCCGCCGCGTTCGATGGCGGTGGCGTCTTCCGGGCTCAACCCGCTGTCGGTGATCAGCAGGTCCACGTCGCTCAGGTCGCCGAAGCGGGCGAAGTGCTCCTGGCCGTGCTTGGAGGAGTCGGCGAGCAGCACGACGCGGCGAGCCGCGGCCACCGCCGCGCGCTTGACCGCGGCCTCGGCGAGGTCGGGGGTGGTCAGGCCGTGGTCGGCGGAGAAGCCGTTGGCCGCGACGAACAGGACGTCCGCCCGGATCTCGCCGTACGCCCGCAGCGCCCAGGCGTCCACGGCGGCGCGCGTACGGTGCCGCACGCGCCCCCCGACGAGGTGGAGCTGGATGCCGGGGTGGTCCGCGAGGCGGGCCGCGATGGGCAGGCTGTGGGTGACGACGGTGAGCGCGGACTCCAGCGGGATGGCCGCCGCGAGCCTCGCCACCGTCGTACCGGCGTCGAGGATGAGGGTGCCCTCGGTGGGCAGTTCCGCGACGGCCGCCTTGGCGATGCGGTCCTTCTCGTCGGCGGAGGTGCCCTCGCGCTCGGCGAGGTCCGGTTCGAAGTCGAGGCGTCCGGCCGGTATGGCACCGCCGTGCACCCGGCGCAGCAGGCCGGCGCGGTCGAGGGCCTTCAGGTCGCGGCGGATCGTCTCCGCCGTCACCTGGAACTCCTCGGCCAGCGACACCACGTCCACCCGGCCGCCGTCACGGGCGAGCCGGAGGATCTCCTGCTGCCGCTCCGGTGCGTACATGTCCGTTCGCCTCCGCCTCGATGTCCGACCATTCCCGACTGATGCCCGAACTTGTGGTTTCACTCGGAGGCTACGCTCGGATTTCTGGAAAGTAAACAGGTTCGGGCACCGAGCAGACGCAAACGGGCACTCTGACAGATAGTGAGCACGGTCGTACTCTGAGGAGGAAGCGACCGTCGGGGGGATTCCGTGGGCCGGAGCGACGCCAGCCATTCCGATCGTCCGGAGCACGACTGGCAGACGGAGATCGTCGACACGCTCCTCCACTCCGAGGTGTTCAGCGACCCCCATGCCCGAGCCCTTCTGACCTGGATGGTCGAGGCCGAGCTGGAGAACCGGACCTCTTCCGGGCGCCTCGGCCCCGGCACCGCCCTGTCCGGAAAGCACCGACCACCAGCCCCCGCCGCCCTGCTGCAATGCGTAACCCTGGTGCGGCACTGCGACCACGCCCCCGGCGGACTCCACGCCCTTGCCACCTCGTTACAGCTGTTGCAGCCGGGCAGCGTGACCGCGCAGCGAGTCGCGGAGCTGGCGCAGGAGCGGGACTCCGACAGGCACGCGCAAGGCGCACCACAGTCAGCCCCGACGGGCCTGCCACCGGTCACGGACACGAACCAGAGGAGCTCCCGCCGGGACTTCTTCCTCTCCTACGCATCCACTGACCAACGCTGGGCCGTGTGGATCGCCTGGGAACTGGAAGGTGCGGGCTACCGCGTCTTGGTGCAGGACTGGGACTTCGTCCCCGGCAGCAACTGGCAGCTCGGAATGGAGCGCGGTCTGTCCGAGTGCGAGCGGGTCGTGGCCGTCCTATCCCCGGCCTACGTCGAGTCGGTGTACGGGCGCATCGAGTGGCAGGTGGCACAGGGCAGCGACCCGACCAGTTTCGCGCGCCGCCTGGTTCCGATACGGGTGATTCCCTGCCGTCCGTCCGGGCTGCTGGCAGCCCTCGTCGCCGTCGACCTGGTGGGACTTCCCGTGGAACGGGCCCGCTCGCGGCTGCTGGACGCGATGGACACCGTACGCATGGGGCGGTCGAAGCCCGTGGCGCCGCCGCGCTACCCGGCCGATCCCACGGTGCTCCCACCCTCGACCGATGGGTCCGGCCGGGGAACGACACAAACGGATGGCTGATGCGCGAGGGAGGCCGAGATGACGCACGAAGCAGTGGAACCCGGCACCGGTAGGCCCGCGAAGGTCACCGTGACCCCCGCCGTCTGGGGCAGTGTGCCACCGAGGAACCCCGATTTCACCGGCCGCGAGGACTTGCTGGAGGAGTTGCACCGGCGGCTCCTGCGGGACAGGGGAGCAGCAGTGGTTCCGCAGAGCCTGTACGGCCTCGGTGGTGTCGGAAAGACGTCGTTGGCCGTCCAGTATCTGTATCGGTGGATGACCGAGTACGACGTGGTGTGGTGGATCTCCGCCGAGCAGACTGCGCAGATCTCGGCGTCCTTGGCGGAACTCGCCCCGCACCTCGGAGTGCCGGCCGGCCCGGACGTCGCCTCCACAGTCGGTTCCACCCTGGAGGCATTGCGCTTCGGACGGCCGTACTCCAACTGGCTTTTGGTGCTGGACAACGCCGAAAGCCCCGAGGAGATAAGGCCGTTTCTGCCCACGGGCGGTCCGGGCACCGTCCTGATCACGTCCCGGAACCCGCACTGGACCGGTATCGCCCGCCCGCTCGAAGTCGACGTCTTCACCCGGGCGGAGAGCAAGAGCCTGCTGCGCGGACGGAGTTCGGGTGTCGGGGACGCCGACGCCGATCGGCTCGCCGAGGCCCTCGGTGACCTTCCGCTCGCCATCGAGCAGGCTGCCGCCTGGCACGCCGAGACGGGCATGCCCGTCGACGAATACCTCGGTCTTCTCGCCGAGAAACGTGTGCACCTGCTGCGTGAGACCGCTCTGGCGCCCGGCCGCCAACCAGTCACAGCGGCCTGGAACATCTCGCTGGACCGGCTGGAGTCCGAGCACCCGGCCGCATACCGGCTCCTCCAGATCTGCTCCCTGTACGCTCCCGGGCCGATCCCCCGCGCCCTCTTCAAGAGCCCGCCCGGCACTGCTCTCGCTCCGGAGCTGGACCCGGTGCTGGGCGATCCGATCCGGCTGGGGCAGGTGATCCGGGAGATCGGCCGGTTCTCGCTGGCCCGCGTCGATCCCCACGGCAGTTCGCTGCAGATGCACCGGCTGGTGCAGGCCGTGGTCTCGTCCCGCATGTCGGAGCAGGAGCGTGCGGTCATGCTCCGGGCCGGCCATCTGCTGTTGGCCGCGAACGATCCCAACGACCCGGACAACCTGGAGCACTGGGGGCTTTACGGTTCCCTCCACCCGCACGTGCTGGTGTCCGACGCGGTCGCGTCCGACGAGCACCGGGTGCGCAACCTGGTCGTCAACGAAGTCGTCTACCTGCTGCGTTGGGGCGACTACGCCTCCTGCCTGGAACTGGCCCGCGCCGCACACCAGGCCTGGTCCCGGACACTCGGGGAAGACCACCCCCAAGCCCTCCAAGTAGCGCGCTGGCTCGGCTTCCTGCACTTCAACATGGGCCGCTACCAGGAGGCGGCCCAACTCAACGCTGCGGTTCTGGAGACGTATCGTCGCGCTCTCGGCCCCGAAGCCCAGGACACCATCGATGCCCTGGGCAACGTCGCCATCGACCACCGCGCTCGCGGCGACTTCAACGAAGCCCTCTCCCTCTCCGAGTCCGTCCACCAGCAGTACTTACGGCTCCTGGGCCCCGAGGACCCCGAAACCCTCCGCGCCGCGCACAACCTCGGCGTGAGCCTCCGCCTCGTCGGCGACTTCACCCGCGCCCGCGGTCTCGACCGGGAAACCTGGCAGGGCTTCACGACGATCTACGGCCAGGACCACGTGTCCTCGTTGCGCACCTGGATCGGCTATGTCGTGGACGTACGCGAACTCGGCCAGTACAGCGCCGCGTTGACCTACCACCGGGAGGCAACGGAGCGCATCAGGACCGCCCTGGGCCGGAACAACCCCATGTGCCTTGCGGGCCTGCGTCTCCTCGCCACCACGCTCCGTAAGGCCGGTGAATCCGGTGAGGCCCTCGCGGTCGCCGAGCAAGCTCGCGCCGATCTCATCGCCCGCTACGGCGACCTGCACCCCGAATCCCTCGCCGCCGCACTGGAGTTGAGTGTTCAGCTACGCTGCGCCGGCCGGCTGCAACCCGCTCTCACCCTCGGTATGGAGACCTGGCACCTCTACGAGCAGACCTACGGCCGCTCCCATCCTCACACGTTGTCCTCCGCCGTGAGCCTGGCCGTCGCCCTGCGCTCCATGGGCAACCCGGCAGCCGCCCGTCGTGTCGACACCCTCGCGCTACGAGGCTTCGTCACGGCCCTCGGTGAGACACACCCGTCGACGCTGGCCTGCCGCACCAATCTGGCCGGCGACCACTACACCCTCGGCGACACGGCCACCGCCCTCGACCTGGACACCGAGACCCTCCGCCGCTCCCGCGAGGTCCTGGACGACGACCACCCCTCCACCCTGGCCTGCGCCGCCAACCTCGCCATGGACCTGCGCGCCCTCGGCCGCACCGAAGAGGCCGACATTCTCCGGACCGACACCAAGGAACGGCTCGGCCGCAAACTCGGCCGGAGCCACCCCGCGTTCGTCCAGGCCGCCGACCAGGAGCACCGCGCCGACCAGGACATCGACCCCATGCCGTTGTGACCCCCGGTCGCCATACCCCACATTGGTCACGACCCACAAGCGGGCCGACGAAGCCCTGACGGGCTATCAACTCGTCCGTATCCTGGACTCGGTGGGCTTCGGGACACAGCCTTTCGGGGGGTGTTGTGGACACGGACGACCCCGGACCTCCGGCCTCGGCGGACGAGGGCCGGTACTGGCCGATGAACGTCGTGCTGGCGCTGCTCGCCTCGCCCAAGCTGGCGGACGAGTTGGCCCGGGCGCTGCTGTTCGAGTTGGTGGGATCGGTGCCGGACGAGCCGCCGAAGGCTTCGGACCCGCCCGCGAGCCGCATGCGTGAGTTCCTGGGGCTGGTGCGGCACTGCGAGAAGCAGCCCCACGGCCTGCCGGACCTGGTGAGCGCGGTGGAGCAGATCGAGGGCGCCAGCTGGACGTCCCACATCGTCGGCGAGCTGGTCAGAAAGCGCATGGCGCAGATCCCGGCGGTCAACGGATCAGCCGCACCGGAACGCACCGAGGACGATCCGCGCAGGGACTTCTTCGTCTCCTACACGGCGGCGGACCGCTCCTGGGCCACCTGGATCTCATGGCGGCTGGAGGAAGCGGGCTACAGCGTCCTGGTGCAGGAGTGGGACTTCGTACCGGGCACCAACTGGCAGTTCTACATGGACAAAGGGGTGACACAGTGCGAGCGCACCATCGCGGTCCTCTCCCCGGCGTATCTGAACTCCGTGTACGGGCGCCTGGAGTGGCAGGTAGCCCAGAGCGACGATCCCACGGGTCTGGCCCGCAGACTCGTGCCGGTGATGGTGGAACGATGCACACCCCAGGGCCTGTTGGGCTCGGTCGTCTACATCGACCTGACCCCGGCGGTGGCCGACGACGAGGCGCGCCGCCGTCTCCTCGGCGGTATCGGCGGTGCGCGTACGGGCCGCTCCAAACCCACCGAACCGCCGCCCTTCCCCCGCTCGGGAGAGCCGCGTTGACGGAGACGAGCGGCGAGGGCCGCACCTCCTCGTGGATTCGGCGCCACATCGGTGCTCGGACCGCAGCCACGCTACTCGGGACGAGCGCACTGAACGCCTCCGACGGCTGGGCTCTGCTGGCCGCCGCCGTGGGCCGGGAGACCGGCAGACCGCTGCGTCCGCGGCAGGAGCACACCGCCGGGGAGCGCGCCCTGCACGTGTTCCGGCACTGTGTCCAGGACACGGGTGGACTGTCTGCGCTAGCGGGCGCGTTGCAGAGCATCGACCCGGACTGTCCCCAGGTCCTGGCCATGCACCGGCTCGCCGACGAGTGGACCGCCGTCGACTCGCTGGACGGGTTGGCGGTGATCGGTTCCTGGAGGTTCCTCGCCGAGGCGCTGATGCCCTTGAAGCCGCAGCCGCGCCCGTACGACATGCGGGCCGCGTTGATCTGGATCGCCACCGATCACCGGCTGTCCGAACCGCCGCCGCACGCCGAGAACCACTGGCACGACTTCCTGTACCTGGCCGGACAGAACACGGCGCCCGGCAGGCTGCCCCCGTGGATGCGCCACCTGGACCAGTGCACCCAGTACATGAGCCGGGAACTCCGCGAGGAAGTGCTGGCCCGCAACCGGAAATGGGCGCTGAGTCTGGACCTCGCGGAACTGCTCGACGAGGAGCGCAACCTGGCGCAGCGGTCCTCGGTGGCCGGCGTGGCCCGGCAGTTCAAGCGCTATCTGGCGATCCGCATCGTGCCGGATCCGCTGATCGACACCCAGTACGACGTCTTCCCGTCGCTCATGTCGGAGGGGCCGGGCCGCAGATGGGTGCCGGGGCAGACCCGGTACGAGGTGCCGGCGGAGCGGCTGGAGGAGGTGATCGGCGAGATTATCCGGGCCGAGCGGCGCAGACACGCCGGAGCGGCCGGGAGCACCGAAGCCCCTTCTCTCTCAGTGGAGTTCGTTCTGCCGTTCCAGCTGCTCAACGCACCCGTGGAATGGTGGCCGTACGGCTCCGACGGAGGACCGCCACCGGGGTCGGCGTCCGCCGCCTTCCCCGTGGTCATACGGAGCCTGGACCGGTTGCAGAACAGACAGTGGCACGACTTCTGGAACGTCCGCTGGACGCAGCTCGGCAAGGACGAGCCCTCCGCTCGCTCGGTGTGCTACGCCAATGACGCCCGAGACCGCGGCCACTCGCTGCAGCAGTACCTCGACAACGAGCACCTGGTCGCCCTGGTGCTGAGCGAACCGCCGGTGACCAGCGGCGGAAACGGCGGACAGGAACTGCAGACGGCCCTGAGCAAAGGGTTGCCCGTGGTGATCTGGCATCGGGCCGACCGGGCGACGCCGGTGTTCCGGCAAGTCCTGGACGAACTCCTCACCGACGGACTGCAGCGACTGCCGGCCAAGGTCGACGACTATCGCCGCCAGGCCGCCGGCCAGAACGGCGGCACCGGCCCCGCCACCCATATCGGCCACCATCTGACGCTCCTGTGGGACGACGCCGAACGCAACCCCATGGATCCCGACCCGGCCTGACGCCGACGGCGGGCCCGCACAGCCGTACGACCGGATCGCGCAAGGCGTCCGGATTCCGGAAAGGAGCCGCTCATGTCGTCGACCGCCGAACCGTGGGGTGCGTACCGCGGAACCGGTCTGCCCGGCCGGGACGCGACGGCCCGGTCCTGGCCGGTGCCGCCGCCCTGGCGACGGTTCGACGGGGGACCCGACCTGCCGCCGCCACCGGACGACCCGTCCGCGATGGCGCTGCTCGGCGACGGGCCGCAGCCGTCCGTGGCTCCCGACGAGGTGGAGCGGGTCAACGCCGCGATGGCGCTGTGCCGTCCGCTGCTCGTGACCGGAGAGCCCGGCACCGGCAAGTCGACACTCGCGTACCGGATCAGCCGGGAACTCGGCCTGGGGCGGGTGCTGCGCTGGCGCATCACCAGCGTGAGCAGCCTGCGGGAGGGCCTGTACGACGAGACAGGCCGGCTGGGACCGCTGGGCACCGCCTTCCTGCCGCACCGCAGGCCGCGGGTACTGCTGATCGACCGGCTGGACCGGGCCGAGATCTCGCTGCCGGACGACCTGTGCACCGTGCTGGAGGCCGGGGGCTTCACTGTGCCCGGGGACCCCTCGCAGGTGACGACCGCCGACGACCCGGTCACGCCGGTGGCGCTGCCCGGCGGTGCCGTGCGCTGTCACGTCTTCCCGATCGTGGTGATCACCAGTACGGGAGAACGTGACCTCTCGCCCGCGCTCGTACAGCAGTGCGTTTCCCTGGTCCTCCCGCCACCGGCACAGGAGACGTTGCGCGCCATCGCGGCGGCACACTTCCCGCAGGGCCTCGCGCCGGACGTGCTCGACGCCCTGCTCGACCGTGCCCGGACGGCCAAGGGGCCGGTCGTACGCCGGTTCCTCGACGCTCTGCATCTGGTGACGCAGGGCGCGCCCGCCTCGCTCGCCGAAGGGCTCAGCTGGCAGGAGGCACTGGACGCGGTCTGGGCGTGGACGGAGGTGGGCGAGTTGTGACCACCGTCCCTGTCCGGTCCGCGCAACTGCCGCCGGGACTGCCCGAGGCGCTGCGGCGGGCGGCAGCCGTCCTCGGCCGGCCGGCGGCCCGTCCCGCGGGACGGCGCTGGGACGTGGCCGTGGTCGCCGACTCCGGTCCCACGATGGGGATCTGGGAGGGTACGGTACGGGCCTTCGCTCGCGAACTGCATCGCACGGGCGCTTTCGGCCACGTCACCGAACACCGGCTGCCGCACGAGCCCGGCAGGGACCCGGCGTCGCTGTCCCGGCACGATACGGCCGGCCGCCTGACCCTGCTGCTCACCGACGGAGCCGGCCCGCGCTGGGGCGACCACGGGACGGAGCGCTTGCTGCGGCGCTGGGCGCAGGCCGGTCCGGTCGCCGTGATCCAACTCCTTCCGCACCCGATGTGGCCAGCCACGGGCCTGCGCCACTGGCAGGTGCTGCTGCGCTCCCCCGCGCCCGGCGCCGCCAACCACCGGCTGCGCTGGCGCGCCCGGGGCCTGGGCCCGGACGTGGACGACCTGCCCCCGGGCGGCTGTCCTGCCGTACCGGTCCCGGTGCTCGAGCTCTCCGCCCGCTGGCTGGACGCCTGGTCCGGCCTGCTCGGCGGTACACCACCGGAGTGGCTACCGCTCACGGTGACCTTCCCCCGCGCGCGGATGGCCGAGGCCCGCGACCCGGATTCGCTGCGGCAGGGCGCCGCGACGCTGGTGGCCCGCATGCGGTCGGCGGTGCCCGAGCAGGTGTTCACGCTGGCCACCATGCTCGCCGCGATCCCCCTCACCGACGCCCTGGTACGGCAGGTGCAGGAGTCGCTCATGCCGGGCAGCTCGCTCACGGACTTCGCCCTGCTCCTGGTGCACGGGCTGGTACGGCCGGTGAAGAGCGCGGACTCCCTTCGCGGCGACGAGGCGTTGCCGGCGTACGAGTTCGGGTACGGCGTGCGCGAGGAGCTGCTGGCCGCCGGACGGCGTACCGACCTCATCCGTGTTGTCGAACTGGTGGGGGATCGCCGGGGAGCTGACGGGGAACACTTGTGGCGACTGCCCCGGCTGCTGCGCGGGGCCACCGTGTCCCAACTCCCGCCGCTGACGGTGGAGTCCGGGCCTTGGCTGCTCGCGGAGAACACCGTCCTGCACGCCCTGTCCGGCCCGTTCCTGGAGCGTGCCAGAGAAGTGGACACCTTGGTCGCGGGCCTGAGGGAGGAGCAGCCGCGATCCGCACCCCGCACCAGCACCAGCACCAGCACCAGCACCACCGCACCGCCCCAACCTAGCCATCCCGTCGCCCACACCCCGGGCGACGCCGACCACCCGATGAATCAGGGGAACAGGAGGCCGGCGATGACGCAGCAGGCCCCGGCGAACACGGCGGGCACCGAGCGCACCAGAAACACCCCCACCGTCTGGGGGAACATCCCGCCCAGGAACCCGAACTTCACCGGCCGCAAGGACCTCTTGGAAGCACTCCACCAGCGCCTGCTGAAGGAGAAGACGACGGCTGTCCTGCCGCACGCGCTGCACGGCATGGGCGGCGTCGGCAAGAGCCTGCTGGCCGTTGAGTACCTGTACCGGCGGATGGCCGAGTACGAGGTCGTGTGGTGGATCCCCGCCGAGCGCACGGCGCAGATCTCGCTTTCCCTGGTGGAACTCGCCTCGCGCCTGGGGCTCACCCCGGGCAGCGACGCCTCCTCCACCGTGGCCGCGGTGATGGAGGCACTCCGCGTCGGGCGCCCCTTCTCGAACTGGCTCCTGGTGTTCGACAACGCCGAAAGCCCGGAGTCCGTACGGCCGTTCTTCCCGGCCGGCGGTCCCGGCAACATCCTCATCACCTCCCGCAATCCCCAGTGGGCGTCCATCGCCCGCCCGCTGGAGGTGGACGTGTTCCTGCGGGAAGAGAGCAAGCAACTACTGCGCCTGCGTGGTCCGGAGATCAGCGACGAGGACGCTGACCGGCTCGCCGAGGCCCTCGGCGACCTGCCACTGGCCATCGAGCAGGCCGCCGCGTGGCATGCGGAGACCGGCATGCTGGTCGACGAGTACCTCCGGCTGCTTTCCGACAAGCGCGTCGACCTGTTGCGCGGGACCGCACCCCTGGACACCCAGCATCCGGTGATCGCCGCCTGGAACATCTCCCTGGACCAGTTGGAGACCAAGAACCCCGCTGCCTACCAGCTGCTTCAGGTCTGCTCGTTCTACGCTGCCGAGCCCATCGCCCGCACACTCTTCGCCCGCATGCCACGCGGCTCCATCGCCCCGGAACTGGACCTGGCGTTGGAGGACCCGATCCGGCTCGGGCAGGTGATCCGGGAGATCGGCCGCTACTCACTGGCCCGCTTCAACCACCGCAACAACTCCCTACAGATGCACCGCCTGGTGCAGGCCGCACTGCAGTACCGGATGACCGAGGAGGACCGGTCAACCATGCGGCGCGGGGCCCATCTGCTGCTGGCCGCGAGCGATCCCAACGACCCGGACAATGTGCTGCGCTGGGAGCGTTACGGCTCGCTCTATCCGCACGTCGTGGTCTCCGAAGCGGTCCACTCCGACGAGAGCTGGGTGCGCAACCTCGTGGTCAACGAGGTCAAGTACCTGCTTCGCTGGGGCGACTACGCCTCCTGCCTGGAACTGGCCCGGACGGCTCACGAGACCTGGTCCCGCTCGCTTGGTGAAGATCATGGACAGACGCTGCAGGTGGCCCGCTGGCTCGGCTTCCTGCTCTTCAGCATGGGCAGTGTGAACGATCACGTAATTCCCCGGGCCCGGCGTCACGTAATTCCCCAGGTCCTGACCTTGTTCATGTCTACTTGATCGAGGGCTTGTTTGTCTT